>JAWOID010000079.1:0-83547 GCA_046484865.1 Candidatus Krumholzibacteriia bacterium | reverse complement strand
CGTCGCGCAGCACCAGGAAGGACCGCAGGTCGGCCGCGGCGGTGGCCACCTGCCCCAGGGCGAGATGCGCGTCGCACAGATTGAGCGCGGCGTTCACGCTGTCCGGACGCCGCTGCAGCGCGTCACGGAACCGGTCGCGAGCCTCCTCGAAGCGATCGAGCATGTAGAGGGAGACTCCGAGGTTGTTCCAGGCGTCGGCGTCGTCGGGGACGATGGCCGCCACCTGTGCGAAATCGGCCGCGGCGCCCTCGTGATCCTGGCGGCGGGAGCGGACGATGCCCCGGTTGTACAGCACGTTGGGCTGGTCCGGCAGCAGTTCCAGCACCCGGCAGAAGCACTCCTCGGCCCGCGCGTGCTGGCCCACGGCGGTATACAGGGCGCCCAGGTTGTTGTGACCCTCGGGCTGCGCGGGAAAGCGCTCGACGACGAGTGCGAAGGCGTCCAGCGCGCCGGCGAGATCGCCGGCGGCCAGGGCCTGCTTGCCCTCCTCGACCGCCCGGGGCAGGTCATCGGGGAACTCCGCCGGCACGGTGGCCGCGGTCTCGGCTCCAGCGGGATGCGACATGACGTCTCCTCGGTTGGGCGACGACCCGCATGGACGTCGCCGCCCCTGTCGACGCAACCCCCGTACCAGACGACCTGCCGGCCGTGGACGCAGGCTATTGGCCGCCGCAGCCCCGGGGCGGCCTCGATTCCCGGAGGCGCCGAGCGGATGTTCTCCGGCCACCGCTGGCAGGGAGCCGGACGGTCGAGTGGCGGACGATCGTCCGGTCTGCGGCAGCCTCCCGGGACGGGGGTGCCGGGGCGACCGCTGGGCGGGGCCAGTGAACCCGGACCGCCCGGAACGGCTGGCCGGCAACAGACTCCGAAAGTCGATGAAAACAGTACGGTAATGGCGGCGGACCGCCGGGCCGCGACCTAAAATCCTTGGCAGCAGGCCGGTGCCGGTTTATGTTCCGCCGGGCTGTTAGCGAACCGACACCCTCCGCGCCGCGTCCGGGCCGAGAGCGATCGCCCGGGGACGAGGAGACACAGCGATGATGGAAGCCTACCTGCCGGTCCTGATGGTGCTGGCCGCCGCCACGGCCTTCTCGGGGCTCTTCATCGGCCTGAGCTACTGGCTGGGCCCGAACCGGCCCCAGGCGCTCAAGGAGACCACTTACGAGTGCGGGATCCCGCCTCGTGGCACCATCCAGATCCGGTTCTTCGTGCGCTTCTTCCTGGTGGCCCTCCTCTTCCTGCTGTTCGACCTGGAGGCGGTCTTCCTCTACCCGTGGGTGATCGTCTACAACAGCTTCGTGGACGCCGGCCATGCCGCGTACGCGCTGGGTACGGCGGGAGTCTTCCTGCTCGTGCTCGTCGTGGGGCTCGTCTACGAGTGGAAGAAAGGCGGCCTGGAATGGCAGTAGACCTGGAGAAGCCCAGCAACTTCCTGACCACGCGCCTGCGCCAGGCGGTGAACTGGGGGCGCAAGTACAGCCTCTGGCCCTTGCCGTTCGGCACGGCGTGCTGCGCCATCGAGTTCATGAGCACGGTGTCGTCGTACAACGACATCAGCCGCTTCGGGGCCGAACTGGTGCGGTTCTCGCCCCGCCAGTCGGATCTGATCATCATCGCCGGCACGGTCAGCTACAAGATGGCGCCCATCCTCAAGACCGTGTACAGCCAGATGGCGGAGCCCAAGTGGGTGATCTCCATGGGCGTCTGTGCGTGCAGCGGCGGATTCTACAAGAATTATCACACGTTGCAAGGAATCGACAAGATCATGCCGGTGGACGTCTACGTGGCCGGTTGTCCGCCGACGCCCGAGAACCTCATGTACGGACTGGTGCAGGTCCAGGAACAGGTCGAGCGCGAGGGGCTGCGACCGTCCCACGTCCGTCACGCCGAACGGGCCGCCGGCTGAGCGGCCGGTCCGCCGGCATCCGCACCATGGCGGCCGGCCAGTGAGCCCGGATGAACCGCGTCCGGATGGACTCCCACCGGATGCCTGACGCCAAGGGCCCCGCGCCAAGAGGGACGATGCGAGCATGAGTCGAAGACTGGTCGAAGGCCTGCAGAAGGAGTTCGGACCCGATATCCTGCGGGCGGCCTCCTTCCACGGCGACGAGTGCGTCTGGGTGACGCCGGAGAAGATCCTGCCCGTGCTCGGCCACCTGAAGCACCGGCTCGCCTGCGAGCAACTCTCCGACATCGCCCCGGTGGACTACCCCGACCGCAGCCAGCGTTTCGAGGTGAACTACCTCCTGCGCTCGCTCTCCCACAACGACCGCATCCGCGTGAAGGTGGACGTGGAGGAGGGCGCGGCGCTCGATTCGGCCAGCGGCCTGTACCGTTCGGCGAACTGGGCCGAGCGCGAGTCGTGGGACATGTTCGGGATTCCGTTCCGGAATCACCCGAACCTGCGCCGCATCCTCTGCCACCACGAGTTCGAGGGACACGCCCTGCGCAAGGACTATCCCGTCGAGCAAGGGCAGGAGTGTACCGTTCCCGAGAAGCTCTTCGACGACCACGCCATCGCCGTGGCCGCCCGCCGGGCCAGCGCCTTCGCCCGGGCGACCGGGGGCGACGAGCTGCACCCCTCGGACCTGCTGCCGGTGAACATCGGCCCGAGTCATCCGGCCACCCACGGCACCCTGCGTGCCGAGGTGCTGCTGGACGGCGAGACGATCGTGGACGCCCGCACCGAGATCGGCTACCTGCACCGCTGCTTCGAGAAGGAGTCGGAGGACCACACCTGGGCCCAGGTGATGCCATACACGGATCGCCTGAACTACTGCTCGGCCATGCTCAACAACGTGATCTACGCGCTGGCCGTGGAGAAGATGATGGGGGTGCGGGTGACGGAGCGCTGCCAGGTGACGCGGGTCATCGTGAGCGAGCTGTCGCGGATCATCGACCATCTGGTGTGCAACTCGGCCAACCTGGTGGACATCGGTGCACTGACCAACTACTGGTACCTGTACAACGTCCGCGAGGGCATCTACCAGATCATCGAGAAGCTCTGCGGCAGCCGGCTCACCACCAACTACGCGCGCATCGGCGGCATGAGCCACGACCTCTACGAGGGGTTCGAGGACGAGGTCCGCCATCATCTGAAGCAGCTCCAGGCCGGCGTCAAGGACGTGATGGGGCTGATCGCGCGCAACCGCATCTTCCTGGACCGCACCGTGGGCGTGGGCGCCATCAGCCGCGAGGACGCCATGGACTACGGGTTCACCGGGCCCACGCTGCGCGCCTGCGGGGTGGACTACGACCTGCGCAAGCAGGCGCCGTACCACGGCTACGAGGACTACGACTTCGAGATCCCCACGGTGGACACCGGCGACACCCACGGCCGCCTCATGCTGCGGTTCGCCGAGATCGAGCAGAGCCGGCGCATCGTGGAGCAGGCGCTCGACCGCCTGCCGGGCGGGCCCATGAACGTGGACGACCCGCGCGTGATCCTGCCGCCCAAGGAGCGGGTGTACAACACGATCGAAGGCGTGATGAACCACTTCAAGCTGGTCTACGAGGGGATCCAGGTGCCGCAGGGCGAGTCGTACGGGTTCGGCGAGGCGGCCAACGGCGAGCTCGGCTTCCTGTGCGTCTCGGACGGCAGCGGACGCCCCTACCGTCTGCGGGTGCGGCCGCCGTGCTTCTACATCTTCAACGCGTTCGAGCAGCTGATCACCGGGGGTATGATCCCCGACGCCATCGCCACCCTCGGCAGCCTGAACATCATCGCCGGGGAACTGGATCACTGAGCCGGTGCGGGAGGACGTCCGGTCCATGAGCAAGACCAGCGAAGCGGACAGCGGGTTCACGCTGTCGCAGGAGAGCCGCCAGCGGATCGCCGCGCTCGAGGAGCGGTATCCGACCGTGGACAGCGCCCTGATGCCGTGCATCTGGGTGATCCAGGACGAGTTCGGGTACGTGCCGGACGAGGGCGTGGACTACCTGGTGGAGGCGCTCGGAGTGACGCGCGCGCGCGTCCACGAGGTGCTCACGTTCTACACCATGTTCCGGACCGAGCCGCAGGCCAAGTACGTGCTGCAGGTCTGCCACAACATCAGCTGCCACATCCTCGGCGCCCGCAGCATCATTGCCCACCTGGAGAAGCGGCTGGGTATCCGGCTCGGTGAGCGCACCCCGGACGGGGTCTTCCAGCTCGAGGGCGTGGAATGCCTGGGCGCCTGCGGTCTGGGGCCGGTGCTGCAGCTCGGCAAGCACTTCTACGAGCACCTGACCCCGGAGAAGGTGGACGCGTTGCTGGAGAGCCTGCGCAAGGGCGTGGTGCCGCCGGCCGACACCGACCGCGCGCTGGAGGAGGGAGCATGAGCCGGGAGGACGACCGCATCCTCTCCGCCCGCTTCGGCCGATCCGACGGCCATCGTCGGGCGGTCTACGAGGCCGAGGGCGGCTACGCGGCGCTGCGCCGGACGCTGGCCGACCTGAGTCCGGAGCAGGTGATCGAGACCGTCAAGGCGTCGGGCCTGCGCGGGCGCGGCGGCGCCGGCTTCCCCACCGGCGTGAAGTGGGGCTTCGTGCCCAAGGACAAGAAGCCGGTCTACTTCTTCGTGAACGCCGACGAGTCGGAGCCGGGCACGTTCAAGGACCGCTACCTGATGGACTACGACCCGCACCTGATGATCGAGGGCTCGATCATCAGCTGCTTCGCCGTGCAGGCGAGCATGTGCTTCGTCTACATCCGCGGCGAGTTCGGCTGGCTCGTGGACCGGGTGCAGGAGGCCGTGGACGAGGCCTATGCCGCCGGCTACCTGGGCAAGGACATCCTGGGCAGCGGCTACGACCTGGAGATGATCGTCCACAAGGGCGCCGGCGCGTATATCTGCGGCGAGGAGACGGGGCTGATCAACTCCGTGAGCGGGCGCAAGGGCCAGCCCAGCATCAAGCCGCCGTTCCCGGCCGTGAGCGGCTTCCTCGGCAAGCCGACCATCGTCAACAACGTGGAGACGGTGGCGTCGGTGCCGTACATCATCAACGAGGGAGTGGAGGCGTACCGGAGGTTCGGCACCGAGAAGTCGGCGGGTACCAAGCTCTGGTCGGTGAGCGGTCCGGTGAAGAACCAGGGCGTGTTCGAGGTGCCGCTGGGCATGCCGTTCCGGGAGTTCTTCGACGACCACCTCGGCGGCATGCAGGAGGGCGAGGAACTGAAGGCCGTCATCGTGGGCGGCTCCTCGGTCCCGGTCCTGCGCGCCGACGAGGCGATGGCCTGCAACCTCGACTACGAGTCGCTCCAGGATGCGGGCACGATGCTCGGTTCCGGGGGCATGATCATCATCCCGGCGCGCTCGGACATGGTCGAGTTGATGCAGGTGCTGATGCACTTCTACTACGACGAGTCGTGCGGCCAGTGCACGCCTTGCCGGGAGGGCACCGGCTGGCTGCACCGCGTGGTGAAACGCCTGCGCAAGGGCGAGGGCACCCTCGAGGATCTCGACCTGCTCGCCGGCATCTGCGACGGCATGGCCGGACTGACCATCTGTCCCCTGGCCGACGCCGCCGTGATGCCCATGCGCAGTTTTCTGGAGAAGTTCCGGCCGGAGTTCGAGGCCCTCATCCACGAGCCCGCGTTCCAACTGCCGCGCAGCCGCTGGCCGCGCGGCGAACGGGACAGCGTGTCGCGACCGCTGCCGCCGGGCGCCGAGGAGAGGTGGAGATGACCAAGCTGACCATCGACGGGCAGGAGATCGAGGTCGTCGAGGGGACGCGCCTCTTCGAGGCCTGCACGCTCGCCCGGGGCGAGCCGCTGCCGCACTTCTGCTACCACCCCGATCTGAGCATCGCGGGCGCCTGCCGGCTGTGCCAGGTGGACGTGGAGGGGATGCCCAAGCTCACCATCGCCTGCAACACCATGGTGCGCGACGGGATGGTGGTGCAGACGAAGAGCAAGCGGGTGAACCAGGCGGTGAAGCAGGTGCTGGAGATGCACCTGATCAACCATCCGGTCGACTGTCCCATCTGCGACCAGGCGGGCGAGTGCGGGCTGCAGGACCAGTACATGGACTACGGTCTCTACGAGTCCGAGGTGGCCAAGAAGGAGAAGGTCCTCAAGCGCAAGGCCAAGGTCATCGGACCGCACGTGATCCTCGACCAGGAGCGCTGCGTCCTCTGCAGCCGTTGCGTGCGGTTCTGCGACGAGGTCACCGGCACCGGCGAGCTGGGCATCTTCAACCGCGGCGACCGCGCCGAGCTGGACGTGGCGCCAGGCGTGCAACTGGACAACAACTACAGTCTCAACACGGTGGACATCTGCCCGGTGGGGGCGCTCACGAGCCGCGACTTCCGGTTCCGGCGGCGCGTGTGGCTGCTGAGGAGCACCCCCGGGGTCTGTCCGGGCTGTGCGACCGGGTGCAACATCCGCATCGATCACGAAGGCGGACGGGTCTACCGGCTGAAGCCGCGCCGCAACGACGCGGTGAACGGTCCCTGGACCTGCGACATCGGACGCATGACCTACAAGGCCCTGCACGACGAGCGCCGCATCACCGAGCCCCTGCTGCGCGGCGAAGGAGACGAGCAGCGCGTCGTGACCTGGCGTGCGGGCTGGGACGAGACCCGGCGGCACGTCGTCCCCGGTGGAGTCGGCCTGGTGGTCGTGAACCCCCACCAGACCCTGGAGGAGCTGACGCTGGCCAGGCTCCTGGCGCGCCGGCTGGGGGACGTGCCCGTGGTGAGCGCAGCGGCGGACGAAGACCGCTCGTCCGGCGACGACCTGCTGCTGGACGGCGATCGCACTCCCAACCGGATGGCGCTGCGCTGGCTGGGGCTGGAGGAGGTCGGGGCCGAGGAACTGGCGTCGCGTGTCGCTGCCGCGGCCGGTCGTACCGTGCTGGTGTACGGCGGCGACCCGGCGGCGCACGAGGCGGTGGCGGGCGCGCTGCGGGATGCCGCGACCGTCGTGTACTGGGGCGTGCTCGCGGGCGCCACCTCGCGGCTGGCCCACGTGGTGCTGCCGCTGAGCATGTGGGCGGAGAAGGACGGGCTCTGGGTGAACAAGCAGGGCCGCATCCAGCGCGCTCAGCGCGCCATCGCCCGGCCGGGGAGCGCCCGCGAGGACTGGCGCGTCCTGGTCGACCTGCTCGCGGCCGCCGGCGAAGCCGAGGTTCCCGCCGGACTGCCGGCGGTGAGGCGCCTCGTCGGCGAGGAGCTTGAGCTGGGGAACGCCGTGGACCTGAACCTGCTGCCGGACCAGGGCCTGGTGCCCGACCGGTTCGCCGCCGCTCCCGCGGGAGGGGAGAGCTGATGGAACTGGTCGTCGAGACGCTCCTGAAGATCCTGTTCATGTTCCTGGTGATCATGGGGCTGCTGCCGCCGCTGATCTGGGCCGAGCGCAAGGGAGCGGCCTTCATCCAGGACCGGACCGGGCCGAACCGCGCGTCCATCCTGGGCATCCGGCTGGCCGGGCTCGTCCACCCCATCGCCGACGTGTTCAAGCTCGTCTTCAAGGAGGACATCAAGCCGCGCAACCGGCACCGGGTCCTCTACGCGCTCGCTCCGTTCGTGGTGATGGCGGTGGCGCTCAGCACCTACGCCGTGATCCCCTTCGGCGACTACCTGCTGGTGAACGGACGACCGGTGCCGCTGGTGGTGGCCGACCTCAGCGTGGGCATCCTCTACATCCTGGCGATCGCCAGCCTGGCCACCTACGGCGTGGTGATGGGCGGCTGGGCGTCCAACAACAAGTTCACCTTCCTCGGCGGCGTGCGCGCCTCGGCGCAGATGATCAGCTACGAGATCACCATGGGGCTGGCCGTGATGGGGCTGCTGCTGATCTTCGGCACGCTGCGCCTGACGGAGATCGCCGCCGGCCAGGGACAGCTCCTCTTCGGCTTCCTCCCCATGTGGGGCGTGGTGCTGCAGCCGCTGGGGTTCATCCTCTTCCTCACGTCGGTGTTCGCCGAGACCAACCGCAATCCCTTCGACCTGCCGGAAGGCGAGTCGGAGATCGTCGCGGGCTTCCACCTGGAGTACAGCAGTCTGAAGTTCGCGCTGTTCTTCATGGCGGAGTACGCCCACATGATCGTGGCCGCGGCCATCATCGCCACGCTCTTCTTCGGCGGTTACCAGATCCCGTGGCTGCCGCGTCCGGTGCTGGAAGCCAACGCGGGCCCGTTGCTCACGCTCACCCTCGTCGCGGTGGCGGCGTTCGGCGCCTGGGCGGCCGCGGCTTACTTCCGCCGGGCCCAGCGCGAGCGCGGCAAGTTCCGCGACGCCCGTGACCGTGAGCCGGCGGTCCTGGGCGTGGTGGCCGCCGGGGTGGCCGTCATCGCGGTGCTGGCCCTGCTGATGCAGCCGTGGAGCCTCACCGCCGCCGGATCGTCCCTGTACGCCACGGTGGCCCAGGTGGGAGCCTTCCTGGGCAAGGTGGTCTTCTTCAGCTGGTTCTTCATCTGGGTGCGCTGGACGCTGCCGCGCTTCCGCTACGACCAGCTCATGTCCCTCGGCTGGAAGATCATGCTGCCCCTGGGGCTGGTGAACCTGGTGGTGACGGCGCTCGTGGTGGCGGCGGTGCGCTGACGCGCCGCTCCCCGCGATTCGCTCAGGAAGAGGAACGGAAATGAGCTTGAAGGGACTACCCGAGGCCACGGGACGACAGCGGCGGAGCTTCCGCGACTCGCTGTACCTGTGGGAGATCGCGCGCGGTCTCGGCATCACCATGCGGCATCTCGTGCGCAACGTGTTCCGCACCTCCGAGATGCCCACGATGCAGTACCCCGACGAGAAGCGGGTCTACAGCGACCGTTTCCGGGGACGGCACCGGCTGATGAAACGGGACGACGGCTCGCCGCGCTGCGTGGCGTGCATGATGTGCAGCACCGTGTGTCCCGCCGACTGCATCCACATCGTGGCGGCGGAACACCCGGACCCGACCATAGAGAAGTACCCGGACGTCTTCGAGATCGACCTCCTGCGCTGCGTCTACTGCGGCTTGTGCGAGGAGGCCTGCCCGTGCGACGCCATCCGCATGGACACGGGCATCTACGAGATCGCGGCCGACAGCCGGGAGAAGTTCATCGTGGGCAAGGAGTTCCTCCTGAACAACCTGACGGACGGGACTCGCGAGTAACGGCTTCGTCACGGGGAGAGGCGCGCATTTCATGGAGGCGTTCCTGTTCTACTTCTGCGGGGCGTTGATGGTGCTGTCGGGCCTCGCGATGGTGATCACGCGCGACACCGTCGTGGGGGTCTGCTGGCTGATCTTCGCCTTCCTGAACGCGGCCGGGATCTTCGCGGCGCTCTCGGCGCCGTTCCTGGCCGTGCTGCAGGTCCTGGTGTACGCGGGGGCCATCATGGTCCTCTTCCTGTTCGTGGTCATGATGCTGCAGGGACCGGTGCTCGAGCATGAGCGCCGGCCGCTGAAGCCGTGGATCTGGCCGTTCGTCGGGCTGCCGGTGCTGGCCATCGCCCTGGCGACGGCGGCGTTCGTGCGCCGGGTCCCGGCCGTGGACCTGAGCGGTCCGGTGCCGGAGGGGTTCGGCGAGCCTGCCTGGGTGGCGCACCTGCTCCTGAGCCGCTACCTGCTGGCGTTCGAGCTCATCTCGATCCTCCTGCTGGTGGGCATGATCGGAGCGCTGGCGCTCGGCAAGGTGGAGAGGAAGCTGCCGTGGAGATAACCCTGACGCATTACCTGGTGCTGGCGGCGGCGCTCTTCCTCACCGGCATGACCGGGTTCATCGTGCGCCGCAATGCCATCGTCATGCTGATGTGCATCGAGTTGATGCTGGCCTCGTGCAACATCGTGTTCGCGGCGTTCAGCCGCCTGCACGGCGACGGCGCGGGGCACGTGTTCGTGCTGATGAACTTCGCCGTGGCGGCCACCGAGGCGGCCATCGGGCTGGCGATCCTGGTGGAGATCTTCCGCCGCCGCCGGACCGTGGACGTCGACGAACTCACCGTACTGATGGAGTAGTGCCGTGGAGACGACCGCGCTGGAACCGTTGCTCCGCTGGATCGTGCTGGTGCCCCTGGCGGGTGCCGCGATCAACGGCCTCCTCAACCGTCGCCTGCCCCGCGTGGTGGCCGGGCTGGTGGCGTGCGGGGCCGTCGGGGTCTCGTTCACCCTGTCGGTGGTGGCGTTCCTGCGGCTGGCGGGGATGCCCGCGGGCGAACGCCTTCTCACCGACATCGTCTACACCTGGATCGGGTTCGGCGAACTCCGCGTGGACCTGGGCTTCACGCTCGACCCGCTGAGCGTGGTGATGGCGCTGGTCGTCACGGGCGTGGGCTTCCTCATCCACGTCTACTCGCTGGGCTACATGGCTCACGATCCGGGATTCCAGCGCTTCTTCAGCTACCTGAACCTGTTCATCTTCGCGATGATGACGCTGGTGATGGGGGAGAACCTGCTGGTGCTGTTCGTGGGCTGGGAGGGCGTCGGGCTCTGCTCCTACCTCCTCATCAGCTTCTGGTGGAGCGACGAGGCCAACGCCGCTGCGGGCAAGAAGGCGTTCATCTTCAACCGGGTGGGCGACTTCGGCTTCCTGATCGGCATGTTCCTGATCGGCGTCACCCTGCTGCCGCACCTGCACCAGGGCGAGGGCGTGCTGAGCTTCCGCACCATGGCGGCCCATGCGCCGCTGCTCGGCCCGGTGGCCACCGCCGCGGCCCTGCTGCTCTTCCTCGGCGCCACCGGCAAGTCGGCCCAGATCCCGCTCTTCGTCTGGTTGCCCGACGCCATGGCCGGGCCCACGCCGGTCAGCGCGCTCATCCACGCCGCCACGATGGTGACCGCGGGAGTGTACATGGTGGCGCGCATGAACTTCCTCTACGTGCAGAGCGAGGCGGCCATGCTGACGGTGGCCGTGGTGGGCGCCGCGACCGCGATCTTCGCCGCCACCATCGCCATCGCGCAGAACGACATCAAGAAGGTGCTGGCGTACTCCACGGTGAGCCAGCTCGGCTACATGATGCTGGCCTGCGGCGTGGGCGCCTTCACCGCCGGCATCTTCCACGTCATGACCCACGCGTTCTTCAAGGCCCTGCTCTTCCTCGGCTCGGGCTCGGTGATCCACGCCATGAGCAACGAACAGGACATGCGGCGGATGGGCGGGCTCAAGAACAAGCTGCCGATCACGTTCTGGACCTTCCTGGTGGGGACGCTGGCCATTGCCGGCGTCTTCCCGCTGGCCGGTTTCTTCAGCAAGGACGAGATCCTCTGGTTCGCGTTCTCGCAGGGCAACCCCTGGCTGTGGGGGGTGGGGTTCCTGGCCGCGGGTCTCACGGCCTTCTACATGATGCGGTTGCTGGTGCTCACGTTCCTGGGCGAGAACCGGGCCAGCGCGGAGGTGCGCCATCACATCCACGAGTCGCCGGCGACCATGACCGTGCCGCTGGTGATCCTGGCGGTGCTCGCTCTGGTGGGCGGCTGGATCGGCTGGCCCCACTTCCTGGGCGGCACCAACGAGTTCGAGCGCTGGCTGGAGCCGGTGTTCCACGGCAGCGCGGTCCTCTCGGCCGACGTGGGCACCTCTCCCGCGGACCTGGCGCACGGCGCGGCCGGAGGCGCACATGCCGTGCCGGATGCCGCCCACGGCCCGGCCACCGTCGCTCACGCCGAGCACGGGCCGGCCACCTGGGAATGGATCCTGGCCGGCGCGTCGTTGCTCTGGGGCCTGCTCGGGTTGACGCTGGGCTACTGGATCTACCGGAACCGTGTCGACCTCGCCGAGCGGTTGCGGGGCCTGGCCGGCGGCAACGTCCACCGCGTGCTGCTGAACAAGTACTACGTCGACGAGGCCTACGAGGCCGCCGTCGTGCAGCCGGGTTTCCGGCTGTCGCGGACGGTGCTCTGGAAGTGGATCGATGCCGGATTCATCGATGGCCTGCTCGTGAACGGCTCGGCGTTCTTCGTCGCCATCACCGGCTCGGTGCTGCGGCTGATGCAGAACGGGCTGGTCAGGTTCTACGCGTACACCTTCGCCCTCGGGCTGACGGTTTTCGTGCTCTACCTCACCTTCTCGGTCTAGGAGGGCGCTGGATTGTCCTGGATCACGGATCACTTGCTCACCTGGATGACGTTCCTGCCGCTGGTGGGGACCGTGCTGATCTTCCTGGCGCTGCGCCGGGATAACGTCGCCCGGGTCACGGCGCTGGTGTTCACCCTCGCCGACTTCGCGCTGTCCCTGTACCTCTGGTTCCAGTTCGACGCGGGACGCGGCACCGACCAGTTCGTCGAGCGCGCCGACTGGCTCTTCGGCGGCAAGGTGCAGTATGCCCTCGGCATGGACGGGATCAGCCTGGTGCTGGTCATGCTCACCACCTTCCTCGGCCCCATCATCGTGCTCAGCGCGTGGGCGGCCGTGAAGGAGCGCGTGGCCGAGTTCATGGGCTTCCTCCTCATGCTGCAGACCGCCATGCTGGGCACTTTCCTCGCCCGGGACATGCTGCTGTTCTACGTCTTCTGGGAGTCCATGCTCATCCCGATGTACTTCATCATCGGGATCTGGGGCGGCGAGCGGCGCATCTACGCGACGGTGAAGTTCTTCATCTTCACCATGGTGGGATCGCTGCTCATGCTGGTCGCCATCCTCTACTGCTTCTTCAAGGCCGGCAGCATGGACCTGGCGGCGTTCCTGGCGCTGCCGCTGGACACGCGTGAGCAGGTCTGGTTATTCCTCGCGTTCACCCTCGCGTTCGCCATCAAGGTTCCCCTGTGGCCGCTGCACACCTGGCTGCCGGACGCGCACGTGGAGGCGCCGACCGCCGGCTCGGTGGTGCTGGCGGGCGTGCTCCTGAAGATGGGGACGTACGGCCTGCTGCGGTTCGCGATCCCGCTCTTCCCGGCCGCGGTGACCATCTTCGCGCCCTGGATCAGCGTGCTGGCGGTGATCGGGATCATCTACGGCGCCCTGGTGGCCATGGTGCAGCCGGACGTGAAGAAGCTGGTGGCCTACTCCTCGGTCAGCCACCTGGGTTTCGTGGTGCTGGGGCTGTTCAGCCTGGACGACGTCGGCGTGGCCGGAGGCGTCTTCCAGATGCTGGCGCACGGCCTGTCGACGGGCATGCTCTTCCTCCTGGTGGGGGTCATCTACGAGCGGCGGCACACCCGCGAGATCTCGGAGTTCGGCGGCCTGGCGCACCAGATGCCGGTGTTCGCGGTGTTCTTCATGATCGCCACGCTGGCCAGCGTCGGCCTGCCCGGCCTCTCGGGCTTCGTGGGCGAGTTCATGATCCTGTTCGGGACGTTCGGTAGCGACCTGCTGCCGAACGCGCGGCTCTTCGCCGTCCTGGCCACCAGCGGCGTGGTCCTCGGCGCCATCTACATGCTCTGGATGTACCAGCGCGTGTTCTTCGGCAAGCTCACGAACGAGGCGAACCGGAACCTGACCGACCTCACCCCGCGCGAGCTGGTGGTCCTGACCCCCATGGTCGTCTTCATCTTCTGGCTCGGCGTGCGGCCGGGGCTGGTCCTCGACAAGGTGGAGGCCAGCATCGAGCAGGTGATGGGGCCCGTGACCGAGCAGATGCGGCTACCGGGGCCGCCAGCGGGCATTCACGCCGCCTTCGCGCCGGCAGACGACCTGGACCGCGTGAGCCTCGTGGAGGAGAAGTAGATGCAGCCCATCGTTCTGGAGCCGCAGGTGCCCGCGGCGCTCTCCATCCAGCTGCGCGCGCTGCTGCCATACCTGGTGGTGGCCGGCGGCGGCCTCGCCGTGATGCTGGTGGACGCCTTCGTGCAGACCATCAAGAAGGGACATCTGGCCTTCTTCAGCCAGGCGGTCCTGATCGTCGCCGGCCTGGCGCTCTACTTCACGCCGGCCGTGGACGACGACCTGCTCGGCGGGATGATCCGACACGAGGGCTACGCCCAGTTCTTCAACTTCATCTTCCTGGGCGTGGGGCTGGTGACGGTGACGTACGCCACGGCCACGTTCGACCGCGACGGTGACTACCGGCCCGAGTTCTATCCCCTGCTGCTGTTCGCCATCCTCGGCATGATGGTCCTGGCTTCGGCCAGCGACCTGATGACGCTCTACCTCGGCCTGGAGACGATGAGCCTGGCGGTGTACGTGCTGGTGGGAGGCCGCAAGGGATCGCTGCGGTCCAGCGAGGCCGGCATGAAGTACCTGCTGCTGGGGGGCTTCGCCTCCGCCATCCTGCTGATGGGCATCGCCCTGATGTACGGGTACGCCGGGGGCACGGCCTACGCCGACGTGCGCTCGGCCCTGCACGGCGGCGCCGGCAGCACGATGCTGGTCGCGGCGGCGAGCGGTCTGATGCTCGTGGGATTCTCCTTCAAGGTGGCGGCGGTACCGTTCCACATGTGGACCCCCGACGTGTACGACGGGGCGCCCGCCTACATCACCGGCTTCATGGCCACGGCGGTGAAAGCGGCGGCATTCGCGGCGCTCGTGCGCTGGGTGGTCCTCATGCAGCCCGCCGGCGCGCTGGTCTGGTTCTCGCTGCTGGCGGTGCTGGCCGTGCTCACCATGACCGTGGGCAACCTCATCGCGCTGGCGCAGAGCAACATCAAGCGCATGCTCGCCTACTCGAGCATCGCGCACGCGGGCTACATGCTGCTGGGCGTCCTGGCGCTGATGGCGCCCGGCCGGGGGGAGGCCTCCCTGGCCCTGCGCGCGCAGGAGATCGCCGCCGCCGCCGGCGGTGGCGTGCTCTTCTACCTCATCGGCTACTCCCTGATGAACCTGGCGGTATTCGGGATCATCAACGTGCTCGGCCGTGACCAGAACCACGAGGCCGACGACATCAACCTGTACGCGGGGCTGGCGCGGCGGCAGCCGGTCGCCGCCGCCGCGATCGCCGTGGCGATGTTCTCCCTGGCCGGCATACCGCCCACCGTGGGGTTCATGGGCAAGTTCTACATCTTCGAGGCGGTCGTCCGTGCCGGCCTGGTGCCGCTGGCCATCTGGGGCGTGGTGAATTCGCTCATCTCGGTCTACTACTACCTGCGCGTCGTCGTGGTCATGTACATGAAACCGACCGAGGAAGAGAGCTACGACGGGCGGAACTGGGAATCTGCCTTCACGGCCGGCGTCCTGGCGGTGCTGGTGATCTTCCTGGGGATCCTGCCGGGGGGGCTCTACTACCTGGCGACGGGGACGTTCGCCAGCGTCACGTACTGACGCGCGAGGGGACCATGCCCCTCGCGCGGGCGTTGCAAGGCCTCACGCGAAGACGCCTCAACCGACCCGCAGCGATGAGAGCGAAGCCCTCGCCTCCCCGCCGCCGATGTCGGGCATGATCACGAGTTCGAGCGAGGTCACGCCGGGCAGATCGACCGACAGGTCCTCGGTTTCCCGGGTGGCGCCCCGGGGGCTGAAGTTCCACTGCTGCCGGAGGATCTCCTCGTCCGGGTGCCCACCTGCACGCGAGCAGCGCAGGACGAACTGCTGGGTGCGCTCGTGCTCGTCCTCGACGAACTCGAGACGGATCCGGCGCAGGTGCTGCGGCCCGTCGAACGTCAGGCGTATCCGCTGCTCGCCGGGACCGGCGGCCCGCCAGCCGGCCATGGGCGTCCGGCCGCTGTCCGCCTCGGGCAACAGAGCTGCTTCGACCGGATGATCCGGGTCCTCGGACGTGATCTCGACGGTCGCCGTCCGCTCGACGTCGAGCCAGCCTTCGCGCGCGCCGGCATCCTGGGGCGACGCGCGGCTGATCTTCTTGCGCACGATCATCCTCCTCTCTCGACACGCTCGGAGGCGCGGCCTGCCATATCAGCGATAGATGTCCTTCACGGCGCTCCAGGTGCCGGATTCCGCCGGCGTCTGACCGCAGCTCGGGGGTTCCGGTCCCACCCGCACGGACGTCGTCTCGATGCGGATGCACGAGTCCTCGACATCGACGCAGGTCGCGCCGCTGTACGTGATGTCGGCGACGGCGACCACGGTCACCGTGTCGCCGGAGAGCGAGCCGGTGTAGGTGGCCACGAGCGTCTGGGTGCAACCGGGCTCGATCTCGGCCGATCCGTCGCAGACGGCACTGAACGTGTTGCCGTCGAATCCTCCGGAGCAGGTGAAGGTGAGTTCGGTGTCGTCGCCGGGGTCGGTGGCCGAATCGCCCGTGCAGATGGTGTCCTGCTGCGATGCGGCGAAGAGCAGGATATCGGTGGCGCAGTCGTACAGCGCCAGGTCCACGTCGAAGATCCCGGCCCACTCGGGCGGCACGACGATGTCGTCCTGCAGGAGATCCGCGAAGGAGCCCTGCCCCGGGAACTCCGGCAACGCGGGACGGGCGCTCGCCAGGGAGGTGAGCGCCGCGACGACCAGCAGGACGGTGGACAGCATTGACAAGTTCGTCTTCATGTTGACCTCCAGGAGCGGGCGACCGGGGCCCGCGGGATCGAGACGACGTCGGATCGACGCCGGCCAGGACGGGCCGGTCGATCGCCGAGGACCGGCGAACAGCCGCCGTCAGCCATGCGCGTGGGCGCGCAATCTAAACCGGACTTACGCATTCCGCAATCGGGGCCGGGTCCGCCACCCCCGGGGACCGCGGTCGGAACGGCCGGGGGAGCCGGCCGCGGGCATCTCGGGCGCCGGAGCAGAGATCGGTTGCCGCTGCGCGTAACCGGCGTTAACATCGTTGATTACAGCTTGCTCACACCGTCTCGGGCAGGTGTGTCGGTCCGGCGAGCCGGCGTCCCAGCCCCTGGTCCCGGAGGACGATCTTGGCCATCACGACCATCAATCCCGCCACCGGCGAGACGCTCGCCACCTACGAGCACATGCCCCGGACCCAGGTGCTGGCGATTCTCGGCGCCGTCGCCGAGGCGCAGCGAGCTTGGGCGGAGTCGCCGGTGCGGGACCGTGCCGGTCTGTTCCACGAACTCGCCGCCGTGCTCCGCCGCCAGCAACAGGACCACGCGGAACTCATGTCCAGGGAGATGGGCAAGCCGATCACCGAGGCGCGGGGCGAGGTCGAGAAGTGCGCCTGGCTATGCGAGGTGTACGCCGACCACGCCGAGCGCTGGCTCGCGGAAGAGGCGGTCGAGGCGGACGGGCTGAAGCACCGGGTGATCTACGAGCCGCTCGGAGTGGTGCTCTCGATCATGCCGTGGAACTACCCGTACTGGCAGGCCCTGCGGTTCGCCGTGCCGACGCTCTGCGCCGGCAACGCCGGCATCCTGAAGCACGCCAGCAACGTGACCGGCTGCAGCCTGGCCATCGAGCAGCTGTTCCGCGACGCGGGATTTCCGGACGATCTGTTCCGCAGCGTTCTGGCCGACCACGCCACGGTGGGCGAGCTGATCGCCGACTCCCGCGTGCGCGGCGTATCTCTCACCGGGTCCACGGAGGCGGGGGAGCGGATCGCCGAGGCGGCCGGGCGCCACCTCAAGAAGGTGGTGCTGGAACTGGGCGGCTCCGATCCGTTCATCGTCCTCGAGGATGCCGACATCGAGGTGGCGGCGCGCAATGCGGTGAAGGGCCGGATGCTCTGCACGGGGCAGAGCTGCATCGCGGCCAAGCGCTTCATCGTGGTGCGGCGCCAGGCCGACGTGTTCGTCGCGCGCTTCGCGGCCCTGATGGCCGGGCTGAAACTCGGCGATCCGCTGGACGAGGCGACGGAGGTGGGTGCGATCGTCAACGAGGGCGCCCTCGACGAGCTGATCGAGCAGATCGACGACGCCGTTCACCGCGGCGCGCACGTCCTGGCGGGCGGTCAGCGCGCGGATCGTGCCGGGATCTTCCTCGAGCCGACGGTGCTGTCCGGCGTGGCCCAGGACATGCGCGTGATCCGGGAGGAGGTCTTCGGGCCGGTGGCGCCGGTGATCGTGGTCGAGGACGAGGACGAGGCCGTGCGCGTGGCCAACGACTCGCCCTTCGGTCTCGGCGGCAGCGTCTGGACCCGCGACCTCGAGCGAGGCGAGCGCGTGGCGCGGCGACTGGCCTCCGGGACCGTCTTCGTGAACTCGATCACCAAGAGCGATCCCCGGATGCCCTTCGGCGGCATCAAGCAGAGCGGCATCGGCCGGGAGCTCTCCTGGTTCGGCCTGCGGGAGTTCTGCAACATCAAGGGCCTCAACATCTACGAGCATGGGTAGAACTTGGCCGGCGGCAGGAAGAAGAAGGGGAACCGGCCACGGAGCGCTGGATCCCGGGGCGGACGCAAGGGGCCGGCGCGGGCGGCGCCGGGCGGCAACCGGCGCGCCGGCAGTCGCGGCGGGCAGAGTCTGCGACGCAAGCGGGTCGAGAAGCGTCGCGGGCTGCTGGAGCGCATCGACGCGCTGCTGCACGGGAACCGCGCCCGGACGGGCGACGCCCTCGACCGGCGCAGCGAGGAGCGACCACCCCCCGCACGGGTGCTCTCCATCCGGGGCAACCGCGAACTGTTCGAGAGGCTGGTCGCGCTCGACTTCGAGTATCTGCTGTCGCGCCCGTTCGCGGCAGACACGGCGACCCTGCGCGTCCTGCTGCCCCAGTCGGTGCTGGGCCGGGCCCAGAACGGCCACGGGTGGTTCCGCGACGCCGACCGCACGCCGCTCACGTTTCCGGAGGCCACCTTCGATCGCATCCTCGGCGTGCTGGAACGTCTCGACCCGGGCATGGAGAGTCGGGCCGTCCGCCAGGAGCGGGGAGCGCGCCTGACCACGATCCGCGACCACGTCCTCGATCATCTCGGGCGCGAACAGATGCCGCTGCAGGTCGGCGGGCGGCCGCTGCTCGGCGTCGACTTCCTGGCCGGCCACCTGGCGGACACGCGTGCCTTCCTCACCGGCATGGTCCTCGCGGGTTTCATGGACGACTTCCACCACCGGGAGATGGCCGTCAGCTACCAGCCGCTCACCCATGCCGGCGAGCCGCTGGAGCTGGGAGGCGGCGAGATCCACGTGGCGCGGCCGCAACGGCTGGCCCAGCTCGGGATCCTCGACCCGGGGTCGGCGGAATTCAGCGAGCGCGACATCGAGCACCTGCGCATGCTCGACGTCATCCTGCCGAGCGGTACGAACGTCACCTACACCTTCGGCGACGTGGACCAGGTCTATTTCCGCCGCAAGCGCGGGGAGGGCGTCTGCGACGACCTGGCGCTGATCTTCGCCGCGGCTCGCTTCGGGTTCGACGCCATGCTCGGTGCCTTCGTGATGGACGGCATCGACACCTACGACAAGTTCATCTGGGAGTTCACCGGCGAGAACCTGGACACGCGTCTCGCCCGCGACATCCAGTCGGGCTGGCAGGACCGTCGCGACGAGCCGGTGGTTGCCGGCGAGGCGGTGCTCGAACTCATCCACTTCGCCGCGAAGATGAACGCGCCGCCGGCGCCACTCAGCTCGTCGCACCGGCGCTTCATCCAGTACGAGCCGGGCGCCCGCATCCCCACGCTCCTGAACCACTGGCGATTCACGCAGGGCGAGCCGATCTACGACATCGAGCTGGGTTACGCGCGCTTTCCCGGCCGCAAGTTCTACGACATCGCCCGCCGTCGTCTCGCGGAGATCGGGATCGACGTGCCGGAGCCGGACTACGTCGTGCGTCGTCGCGGCGAGTGACCGGCCCGGCTGGCCTACGTCCGGTAACGCACCCGCGTGCCGTGCTCCAGCGACAGGCGGATCTCGTCGGAGCTCAGCTCCGGAGGGAAGTAGGCGCCCGAGATCTTGCAGCCGAAGAACGACGCGCCCTCCAGCCGGGCCCGGGACAGATCGACCCCGCGCAGGTCCGTGTCGCGGAAGTAGCAGCCGGAGAAGTCGAGCCCGTCGGCATCCAGGCCGCGCAGATCGAGGCCGCGCAGATCGGTCCCGCACAGCTCGCAGGTCTGGCCGTTCTGCTTCCGGATGTTGAAGGCCTTGACGTTGTCCACCCTCAGCAGCTGGTACATCTCTTCCTTCAGGAACCGGGGTCTCTGGCTCGCCATGGTCCACCTCGGGCCGATGGCCGCGGCCCCGTCGGCGACCCTCGCCGGCGGGGGGAAACGGCCCCCCCGGTGTTTTCGTCCCAGCGTGCGGAAGGTTGAATTCGGATGTGGGAGCGACTCTCGGCTTCTTGCAATCGAATGGCGTGTGACAAACATGCTACGTTCGCGATTCCGCCACCGGGCTCAGTCGCCTCTTGTCGCCGCCGGCCGCGTGCCGGTACATTCGTCCGACTGCGGTCGCGCGTCGTCTCGGCGCCGATCGCCAGGCTGCGCATCGGATGCGGCGGCGGGGCGCGTTCCGGAGCCGATCTGCGGGGGAGGACAGCTTGCGTCTGCTGACGGTGATCCAGGAGGACGAGACCCTGACCGGCTTCCGGCCGCTGAGCTGGAGCCGGCCGGTGTACGAGTTGCGCTGCGGCATCCTGAACCTGCGCGAGCGGTGCGAACTGCTGCGCGACGACCAGGCCGGCGACGAACTGGGACTCCTGCCGCACGCTCCGCTGGCGGCGTTCGGGGGGCCCGACGGCGTCGCCGTCGGTGCCGAGCCGGTGGCGGCAGCCTGCGCGCGAGCCGACCGGGTGCTCCTGCTGAATGCCAGGTTGGGCCCGTCGCACCGGTTGCTCTCGGCTCTGCTCGACCTGGCACGGCAGGCCGAGGGCTGGTACCTGCGCGACAGGTGGGGGGTGCTGGCATCGGCGCTGGGTCCGGGCGCTGCCCGGGCCGCGGTGGCTGCGTGGGCCGTCTGGGACGCCGCGCGTGCGCGGGAAGGCTGCTGGCGCGACGCGTCCCGGGACGTGGCACCGCTCGAGCTCGGCGCCGCCGACGGGGCCCCGCGCGACGGCTCCGGGACCGCCGCCAGGGCCGGCGGCGCGACCGGTGCGTCCGGTGCGTCCGGTGCGACCGGCGGGTCGGCCCAGCAGGCGGGGAGCGACGCCGGTGGAGCTCCGGTCTGCCGGCTGGCGGACGCGCCCGCCGGCGGCGCGGCCGACGCTGTCCTCGCCGCGTGCGGGAACGCCGGCGAGGGGAGCCCGGCGGCATTCGGACATCTCTGGGACCTGGTGCCGGCCACCGCGGCCGCCATCGCAGGCGACCTGCGCGACTTCCTCGCGGGTGGTCGCATCGAGGGACGGTGGATCTTCGGTGCGATCGCGGCCGCCGGTTCGCCTCCCGTCTGGAGCCTCCCCGGACGTCTGACCGAGGCCGGTGCCTTGACCCCGGGACCCGCCGCGGTCCACGGCGACGCCGGCGTGTGGCTGGGCGCGGACGTGGATCTAGGGCCCCAGACGGTGCTCGCCGCCGACCATGGGCCGATCGTCCTGGATCGCGGCGTGGTGGTGGAGGGTCTTTGCTACCTGGCAGGGCCGCTGTACGTGGGGCCCGGGGCGAGAATCAAGGCCGGGGCGCGTAT
Organism: Candidatus Krumholzibacteriia bacterium; assembly: GCA_046484865.1. GTDB lineage: Bacteria > Krumholzibacteriota > Krumholzibacteriia > LZORAL124-64-63 > LZORAL124-64-63 > JAWOID01. The sequence continues at coordinate 62,324 of JAWOID010000079.1, read as the reverse complement.
CTACGGCGAGACCTCCGTGGGGGCCGGCTGCAAGCTGGCCGGCGAGGTGGCCGAGAGCACCTTCCTGGACCTCGGCAACAAGCAGCACGACGGTTTCATCGGCCATGCCTACCTGGGCGGCTGGGTGAACCTCGGTGCGGGCACGACCTGCAGCGATCTCAAGAACAACTACGGAACGGTCCGGGTCGATCAGGGCGCCGGCGAGGTGGACACCGGCCAGCGTTTCGTGGGCCTGCTCCTGGGGGAACACGCGAAGACGGCGATCGGCACCATGCTCAACACTGGATCCTGTGTCGGGTTCGCAAGCAACGTCTTCGCAAGGGGATTCCCGCCCAAGTTCCTGCCGAACTTCACCTGGGGCGACGATCCCGCCGGTCCACCGTACGATGCCGCTCGCGCCGCGGCCACCGCCCGGACGGTCATGGCGCGGCGGGGCTGCCGGTTCACGGCGGCGCACGAGCAGCTCTTCGGCGCCCTGGCGCGCGGCTGACCGGCGGCATCGGCGACCCGAACTCCGGCCGCGGCACGGGAGCCGGGGAGGACGCCGCAGCAGGCACGATGCTCTCTCGTCCGCCGCGGAGCCGCCATTCTGCAATCCCGACCGGGGGCGACGATGTCGCGCGATGCCCCGGCGCGGTGCACGGTTCTTCAGGCTTACTCCGGTAACTCGCTCCCCGGTATCACGTTGTCGAACCCAGGTACGGGTCGCCGTGATACGGCCGGCGCGTGGCACGCAGCTTGTTACGGCAGGCGCACGGTTCCTGCGCTGCTTGCGCTTGAGCTCCGGCAGGCCTACGACACGTCCGTAAGCTCTTCCGTGAGGTCACGCGGCACGATGCGGAAGACCGTCCAGTGCGCCGCGCCTCGGAGCAGGGCTCCCGCGCGGCGCAACTCTTTGTCCAGAGGCGAGTTGACAGATCCCAGGGGTGATGCTAGTGTGCCTCAGCGAGCCACCGGCCTTCCGGCCGGCGCCCCGATGCACCGCGGCGCGCGGGGGGCGCCCCGGACCGACGTACCGGGAATGCGCAGAGCGACCGGGACCCGGACGCCTGCATTGCATCATCCGGCAGCGAGTGAACTGGTCGCCGGACGAGATCTTCGCGACGCCCACCTCGAGGGGGAAGGGATGACCAAGGCCGAACTGGTGGAAATCATTGCGCAGGAAACGGGTATCAGCAAGAAGGACACGGGCGTGATCGTGAACCTGATCCTGGAGAACATCGGACGCGCGCTCCTCACCGAGGACAAGGTGGAACTGCGCGGTTTCGGGAGCTTCAAGGTGAAGAACCGGCGTTCGCGCCAGGCGCGCAATCCGCGCACGGGCGAGTCGGTGGCGGTCCCCGAGAAGAAGGTGCCGTACTTCAAGGCTTCCAACGAGCTGAAGTCCCGGCTGAACACGGATCATGAAGAGGTGCAGGCCTAGAGGAACTGGAGTGGTGGAGGATATGGAGTGACCGGCCGCGGCGGGTCGCTCGTGAATGATCCGGGCCAGGATCGCGCGCCGGCGCATGAGCGCGGCGGAACGTGCAGATGGCGGTGCGCCATCGTCGAGGTTGTATCCCGCGCGCGATTTTCCTATCTTGGCGCGGCTTTGACGGCCGCGGCCGTTCAACGATACGAACCCGGCTGGTCACGACCATGACCGCAGGCGTCGCCGCGTGTCGGTGGCGCCTGAGCGACGACCTCGCGCAACCCAGGCGAGGGAGGTGAGACGATGCCCAACGGACGCAAGCGCAAGCGCAAGAAGATCGCCACGCACAAGCGCAAGAAGCGGCTGCGGAAGAACCGTCACAAGAAGAAGTAGCCGTCGTCATCGTCGGCGGTGGCCGTGGCGGGGCGCGCCCGTCCGGGGGCGCCCCGGAGCGCGGACACGGGCGACGACGACGTCCACCCCAGCCCCGGGGAGGGGAGCGCCGTGGCGTACCAGGATACCGAACGCCGCAAGTCGAAGCGAGTGGATGCCAGCCTGCGCCTGGAGGTTCGCCTGTCGGGCGAGGACGGCACGGTGGCGACGTCCGCCCTGCAGACGCTCAACATCAGCACCTCGGGCTGCTACTTCCGTTCCGATCACTTCATCGAGCCGATGACGAAGCTGGCCATGGCCATGCAGGTGACCGTGCCCGGTCTCGACGGCGACTCGGGACCGCGTCTCGCCAGCATCGAGTGCGAGGGCCTGGTGGTGCGGGTCGAGCCCGAACACGACGACCCCGCCGTGGGCCAGTACGATGTCGCGGTCTTCTTCACGGCGATCGAGCCCGAGGGCCTCGCCGCACTCGAGCAGCACATCGCTCTCCTGCTCGAGACCATCTAGCCCGCTCCGACTCGCCCGCGGTCGCCGGCTCGCAGCGGCCGTGGACGCCCCTCGAGCGCGGCTCCGGGCCGGCGTCCGGGCGCATCCCGCCTTTTCGCTACAGACCGGCGCGGCCGGGACCGATCATCCAACCACAGACACCGTCCCGATCATGATCCCTGGCGAGTTGCCCGAGGCGAAGCCGGCATGAACGACAGCGCGCCCCGCACCATCCTGGTCATCGACGATTCGCCGCCCACGTGCCTGTACCTGCAGCGGTTGCTCGAACGCAAGGGTTACCGGGTGCTCCTCGCCCACGACGGCGAGACCGGCGCCCGGCTGGCCATGGAGTTGCTTCCCGACCTGATCCTGCTGGACAAGGAACTGCCGGGGATGCACGGCTTCGACGTCAGCCGGATCCTGCGCCGCTACCATGACACCAGCTACATCCCCATCCTCATGATCAGCTCCGAGTCGGCGGTGCAGGAGCGGATCCGCGGCCTGGACATGGGCGCCGACGACTTCATCCCCAAGGGGATCGCCGCCGGGGAACTGGACTCGAAGATCCGCGCCTTCCTGCGCATCAAGGAACTGCAGGACGCGCTGCGCACGGAGCGCGACAAGCTCGAGCAGATCTTCCGTTTCCTGCACGAGCCGGTGGCCATCTGTGATCGCGAGGACCGCCTGGTGCTGGCCAGCCAGGTGTTCATGAGCCTCTTCCGGCTGCCGCGCGAGGTGATGCACTTCCAGTCGTTCAGCGCGATCCTCGCCGCCGTGGGCGTGCCGGAGCCGCTGGTCACGCAGCTGCGGGCAGGAACCCGCGAGGAGGTCCGGCTGGCGGTGGCGCTCGACGAGGAGCCGGTGATCCTCACTGCCCGCTCGGCTCCCATCATGCTCGCCCGGGACGACGAGGCGATGGCCTACATCTTCCAGGACATCACCGAGAAGGTGGCCGACGAGCGCATGCGGGCCGACTTCCACTCCATGATCGCCCACGATCTGCGGTCGCCGCTGTCGGTGATCCATGGCTACGTCTCGCTCCTGGCGACGGGCAAGGCCGGTCCCGTCAACGGCGTGCAGCAGGATTTCCTGACCAGCGTGCAGGGCAAGGTGGGGGAGCTCACGGAGCTTCTCAACGACTTCCTGGACGTCAGCAAGCTCGACGCCGGTTTCGTGAACCTCAAGCGCGACGAGGTGGAACTGGCCGATCTCGTGCGGTCGGTGGTGGCCGATCTCGGGTTCCTGGCGGCCGATCGCGCCATCGGCATCGAGGTGGACGCGATGGCCGGCGTGCGTGTGGACGCCGACCCGCTGCGACTGAAGCAGATCCTCACCAACCTCCTGAGCAACGCGATCAAGTACAACGAGGAGGGAGGCTGGATCCGCATCGCCGCCGAGTGCCGGCCTGTCCGGACGCCGGGTCCCGCCGGGCCCGCGGAGCCGTCCGCCGCGACCTCGCAAACCGAGTCGCCGAGATCGCTGGCGGATGCGCGCGACGTGGCCGTGATCACCGTCGCCGACGGCGGCATCGGCATCCCGCCGGAGGATCTCGCCGAGCTCTTCCACCCCTACCAGCGAGCGCGCCAGGCGCGACACATCAAGGGCGTGGGGCTCGGGCTGGTGATCGTCAAGAAGCTCGTCGAGGCGCACGGCGGCACGGTGCAGGTCACCAGCCGGCCAGGCGCCGGCAGCGTCTTCACCCTCACCGTGCCGCTGGCCGCCGCAGGCGAGCCGTCGCCCGGCGACCTGGCCGGCTCCGGCCCGGCCGCGAGCGCGACCGGGAAGACCGGACCCAGGACCACCCCGGATCCGCGCGCCGCCGTCCGGTAATCGACCACCGCTGGTCCCCTTCCTGACGCGCCGGTGCCGGCGGCCCGGCGTGGTCCGCTGCGCGCCAGGCCTTGCCGGTCCGGTGGGCGGTCCGCACGAGCACCGACCGGCAGATCCTGCCGCCCTGCCTCCATTCTGCCGCCGCACACCCCCGACCCATACCCGGCGCTGCCGCGCCGGCCGGCAACATCTGCCCGCCGGCGCCGGTCGCGGGCGGCCGGTCCAGACGCCGCGTCCGCCCGTGCGACGGCGCCCGGGGGTGGCATGCCGATTGCGGCCTCGGCGACGGCGCCGTGAACCCTGCGCGCGTGAAGGAGGCAACCACGTGCTGCGTAGCTTGCGAACGGCCGAGGCCGCCATGCACATCGAGCAGCTGAGGGTCGACACCCTCGCCAACAACCTCGCCAACGTCGACACCGACGGCTTCCGGCAGGTGCTCATGACGGTGCAGGACGCGGCCGCCGGCGGGCTCGACGGTCGCTCCGGCAGCCTCGCGGCCGAACCCGGCGAGACCGGAGAAGACGGCGTTCCGCTGGGGCTCGCCAGACCGGCGCGGAACCGAGCGGGGGAACCAGGCGGGTCGCCGGCGCTGCCCGGGCCGTGGCCGGACCAGGCGGCGCTGCAGGTGCGGCAGATCCTCGATCCTCGGCCCGGGGTGCTGCGAGCCACCGGCCGCAGCACGGACCTGGCGCTGCTCGGTCCCGGCTACTTCGCCGTGGAGACCGCGGAGGGCGAGCGGTTCACGCGGTCGGGGGCCTTCCGGCTCGACGCCCAGAGCCGCCTGGTCACCGCTTCCGGCGAGCCGGTGCTCGGCGAGGGCGGACCCATCCGGATCGAGGGTGGACGCGACTTCACCGTGGGGGAGGACGGGTCGGTCCAGGTGGACGGCACCGTCGTGAGCCGCTTGCGCGTGGTCGACTTCGCCGAGCCCATGCGCCTGGAGCACCGCAGCCACGGCCTGCTCTCCGCGCCCGCCGACCTGGCCGCCGAGCCCGTAGAGCGCGCGTCGGTGCGGATGATGCAGGGGCAACTCGAGTCCAGCAACGTGGACCCCATCGATACCCTGGTGGACATGATCGCGGCCCAGCGCGCGTTCGAGGTGGCCAGCCGCGTGGTGCAGTCGAACGACGACCTGCTCGAGAAGAGCGTCAACCAGCTCCCGCGGTCGCGCTAGCGCGGGCGGTGAGGAACCGCCGGCCCGGCAGTCCCGCATGACGGAGGAGAACGCATGCTGCGAGCGATGAGCACCGCCGCCTCGGGCATGAAGGCCCAGCAGCTGAACATCGACACGATCGCCAACAACCTCGCGAACGTGAACACCACCGGCTACAAGGAGAGCCGTCCCGAGTTCCAGGACCTGCTGTACGAGCAGGTGGCGCCGGGCGGCACGCTCGGGGTGGACGGCCGCGCCGCGCCCAACCGGATCGAGGTGGGGCACGGGGTCCGGCTCGTGGCCACGCGCAAGAATCTCGGCCAGGGCATGGTGATCCAGACCGGCAACCCCCTCGACGTGATGATCGAGGGCGACGGGTTCTTCCAGGTGCGCCTGCCGGACGGCAGCGTCGCCTACACCCGTGACGGCAGCTTCAAGCTGGACGCCGACCGCAACCTGGTCACCTCCGCGGGGTATCGCCTGGAGCCGGAGATGCAGGTTCCCGCCGACGCGGTGGAGATCGCCGTGGGCCGCGACGGCGTGGTGGGCGTGCGGCTGCAGGGCGACGCCGCCTCGATCCAGGAGATCGGCCGGCTCGAACTGGCGCGGTTTCCGAACTCGGGCGGGCTGGCGGCACGCGGCGGCAACCTGTTGCTCGAGACCCCCAATTCGGGCGCGCCGATCCTGGCCCAGCCCGGCCTCGAGGGGCTGGGCGAGACCACCTCCGGGTTCCTCGAGAGCAGCAACGTCGAGGCGGTGGACCAGCTGGTGAGCATGATCTCGGCGCAGCGGGCGTACGAGCTGAACTCGAAGTCGATCACCATGGCGGACGAGATGTACCAGACCGTGAACCGGCTGAAGAGGTGATCGTGGTGGGTCTCATCGCATCCGCTGTCGCTGCGCGCGCGCGACGGCGCCCGGCACTGCTGCCGGTGCTGCTGGCACTGCTGGCGGCGGCCACCGCCCAGACCGCCGCGCCGGCGGCCGCATGGACCCTGGACCTCGCCGACTCGTGCCGCGTGGGCGGCACCGAGGTGCGCCTCGCGGACGTCGCTCTCGGAAGCGTTCCGGACCCGGCGGCGGAGGTGGTGCTCCATGCGGGCGGCACGCCGGGCCGGTGGGTCACGCTCGAGGCGCGCGCGATCCTGCGGCGCCTGGTGGCGCTGGGACTGGCCGCGGACGTGCGCCTCACCGGCGCCTCCGCGTGTCGCGTCCTGCTCGCGGGCGCCGAGCTGACGCCCCCGGAACTGGTGCAGGCCGTGCAAGCTGCCGCCGCCCCGCTGATCCCGGCCGCCGCGCCCGGCGCGCCGCCCAGCCGACTCGAGGTGACGGTGCCGGATCGCAGCATTCCCGTGGCGCGCGCGTGGTCCGTGCGCACCAGCGAGACCCGGCCGCTCTCGCCGGGGCGCAACCTGCTGCCCGTCGAGGTGCGGAGCGGCGGCCGCGTCCAGCGCCTGACGGTGGAGGCGGTGCTGCACGCATACGGCGAGCTGCCGGTGCCGCGGCGGGCCCTGGCCGCGGGCACGCGGCTCGACGACGACGACTGCGCCTGGGAGTGGGTCGACCTCGCCGCGGTCCGGCACGGGGTGGCCACCGGCCGTACGGCCCTGCGGGGGATGAGCGCCGGCCGCGACCTGGCTCCGGGGCAACCCATCCGCAGCGCCGACCTCCGGCCCACCGCCATCGTGCGCAGCGGCGAGCCCGTGGACCTGCGCGTGCGGCGCGGCACGGTGGTCGTCGCGGTTCGCGCCACGGCCCGGCGCGACGGCGCCCTCGGCGAGACCATTCCCGTGCGCAACGAACTGACGGGTCGCGTGATCACCGCCCGGGTGACCGGCCCCGGTCAGGTGGACTGGAGGAACTGATGCCTCTCATGCTGGCGATCGCCCTGTGCGCGCTCCTCGTGGGCGCGGCCGCGCCTGCGCGCGCCGCGGAACCGCTCATCGACCTGGATTCCGGCGCCTCGCTGGTCACCAACCAGAAGGCGCGGGTGCTCGGCGACGTGGTGACCATCCTGATCGTGGAGCGCACCAGCGCCAGCACGACCAGCAAGACCGACGGGAACGAGAAGAGCGAGGTCTCGGGCGGACCGGGGCTGGGCTTCCTCGATTTCATCCCCTCCTGGGGCTTCGAGAGCGAGTCCAAGTACAAGGGCGACGGCAAGACGCAGCGCAGCGGCGACCTGCGCGCGGAGATCTCCGCCCGCGTGGTGGAGGTCCTGCACAACGGCGACTACCGGCTGGAGGGCAGCCGGATGGTGAAGATCAACGGCGAGAGCCAGCTGATCGAGATCACCGGCATCTGCCGTCCCCGGGACATCCGCGCCGACAACACGATTCTCAGCACCTTCATCTCCGACGCCCAGATCGCGTACACCGGCGCGGGCACGGTCCACTCCGCCGGCGAGCCCGGCATCGTCACCAAGATCGTCCACTGGCTCTTCTAGGAGGGCACCCCATGCGCCGCGCCACCATCGTCGTGACCATCGTCATCCTGGCGGTCGCCACCCTTCTCGCCGGCAGCGCGAAGGCGGAGGCCGAGTCGCGCATCAAGGATCTGGCGCGGCTGGAGGGGACGTCCAGCGAGCCGCTGGTGGGCTACGGCATCGTGGTCGGGCTCGGCGGCACCGGCGACGGCCAGGGCTCGGAGTCCACCTTGAACTCGCTGAGCGCCATGCTCGAGCGGCTGGGGCTGACCGTGGACCCGGAGCAGCTCAAGATGAAGAACGTGGCGGCCGTCCTGGTGACGGCGCAGCTCGATCCCGGCGTGGCGGTGGGTAGCCGCGTGAACGTGACGGTCTCGTCGATCGGAGATGCGTCGAGCCTGGAGGGCGGGCAGTTGGTGATGACGCCGCTGCTGGCGCTCGACGGCACCGTGGTCGTCGTGGCGCAGGGGAGCGTCTCCATCGGCGGCTTCAACATCAAGAGCGGGGCCAACAACAGCTTCCGGAAGAATCACGCCACCGTCGGGCTCGTGCCCGGCGGCGGCACGGTGAAGCGGCTGCTGCCATCGCAGTACATCTCCGGCGGGCGGGTGGCCTGGCTGCTGCACCATCCCGATTTCAGCACGGCCGCGAACGTGGCGAACTCCATCAACGCCATCTACGGGGAGTCGGTGGCCAGGGCTTCCACCGCGCAGCGGATCGAGGTGACCTTGCCGCCGGCGCACCTCGACGAACCGGTGGCCTTCATCGCCGCCATGAGCGAGCTGCGCACCCGCAGCGACGCGGCGGCCCGGGTGGTGATCAACGAGCGCACCGGCACCATCATCGTGGGCGCCAACGTGGTCCTCAAGGAGGCGGCCGTGGCCCACGGCACCCTCAAGGTGACGATCAAGACCTGGTACGACGTCTCCCAGCCCGCGCCCTTCTCGCCGGCCGGCCGCACGGTGGTGACGCCGGACGTCCAGACCCAGGTGGACGACCGCGAGGCCCAGGTCCTGCGCATTCCCGAGACGAGCACCGTGGCCGACGTGGTCGGAGTGCTCAACGACATCGGCGCGAGTCCTCGGGACATCATCGCCATCCTCGAGGCCCTCAAGCAGGCCGGCGCGCTCCAGGCGGAACTGGTGGTGCTGTGACGTGAGCATCGAGGTGCACGGTCCGCCCACGCCGATCGCCGGTGCCGCCACGCCGCGGATCGCCGGCGCCGGCAACCCGCCGACGGCCGGCGCGGGCGCCGTCGCCCCCGCAGGCATCGACACCGCGCCGGACGCGGGAAAGCCGGCCGCGCCGGACCGCGAGCGCGCCGCGCTCGAGGGGGCGGCGCGGGAGTTCGAGGCCGTGTTCCTGGGCGTCCTGATGCGCGCCATGCGGGCGACCGTCCCCGAGGGCGGCCTATTCTCGCAAGGCGGCGCCGGCGCCATCTACCGGGACCTGCACGATGCGGAGCTGGCCCGCCACCTCGCGGGCGGGCATTCGGGCGTTGGTATCGCCGAGATGGTGATCAAGCAGTTGAATGCGGCCACCGACGAGCCGGACGCGCCGACGCCGCCGACGCCGCCGGCACCCCCCGCACCCCCGGCCGCACCGGCGGTGCGCAGGGGACTCGCCGCCTATCGCACCGAGACCGGCTCGCGGGCGCCCACGGCGCTGGAGCGGGTGCGCGAGCTGGCGACGCTCGCCCCCGGGGCGGCGCCGGCGGCGGCCGACACCCTGCGCACCTGGGGCGGCGCCATCGCGCGTGCCAGCGACGAGACCGACGTGGATCCGGCCCTGGTGCTGGCAGTGATGCAGGCGGAATCGGCGGGCCGGGCCGACGCCGTCTCGCCGCGCGGGGCGCGCGGACTGATGCAGTTGATGCCGGGCACGGCGCGCGAGGTGGGCGTGGACCCGGACCGCCCGGAGGAGAACGTGCTGGGCGGCGCGCGCTACCTGGGCGGCCTCCTGGAGCGTTATGCGGGTCGGCTGGACCTCGCCCTGGCGGCCTACAACGCCGGTCCCGGCAGCGTGGACCGCGCCGGTCGCGCGGTGCCGGACTACCCCGAAACCCGGCGCTACGTCGAGAAGGTCCTCGACCTCTACGGGAAGCTCGCGCCGCCACCGCGTGGATCTGGCCGCGCTGGCGCCGAGTGGCACGGTTCTGGCGGGGTTCCCGCCCCGACCGTCCTCGAACCCGAGCCGCCGGCAGCGGAGGAGTCATGAGCAGTTCCACCCGTGAATCGATCCTGACCGCGCAGGAGGCCCGCGAGATCTGCTCGCTGCTCGAGGCGGAGGAACGCGCCTACCGGCGACTGGTCCGGCTGACCCGGCGCCAGAACCGGTACCTCGGCTGCCACGACCTCGGGCGACTGGAGAGCAATGCGGCGGAGTGGGGGAAGTATCTGCCGCTGGCGACCGCTGCCCGGCGCGCCCGGGAGTCGTACGTGGCCGACTGCGCCCGGCGCCTGGGCTTCACCGCCCCGCCGCCGTCGCCGACCGCGCTGCTGGACTACGCTCCGATGGACGTGAAGACCGCGGTGCGCAGCCGCGTCAGCGGTCTGCTGGCGGTCACCACCGAGCTGGCCCGTCGCAACGAGCTGAACCGTCATCTGACCCGCTACTGCCTGGATCTGCTCCAGGAGGAGACGGAGATCTTCCGCAACGGCGTCCTGCAGGATCCGGCCGGCCGCTACGGCGGCGACGCCCGGCGCACCACCGCGGGTCCCGGCGGCGTCCTGGTGCGGCAGGCCTGACGGCCGCCGCGGAAAGAGGAGAGAGCCATGGGCGGTCTGGGCCACGTGATGGACACGAGCCTCTCGGCGATGTTCGCCGCGCAGGCGGGTCTGGCGACGGTCAGCCACAACATCGCCAACGCCGGCACGCCCGGCTACAGCCGCCAGCAGACGGTGTTCGCCGCGCGCCGGCCCCTGATGCTCACCTTCGGCGCGATCGGCCGGGGCGTGGACATCGCGGGCATCCGGCGGATGCAGGACGAGTTCCTGCTGGCGAACCTGCGCAAGCAGGCGGCCAAGTACGAGAGCTACGCCACGGCGGACGCCACGCTGTACGACCTGGAAGCGATTCTCGGCTCGGTGGACAACGACCATCTCGGCGACGCCCTCACCGACTTCTTCAATGCCTGGAGCGATCTCGCCACGCCGCCCGCGAACCCGGGTCTGAAGCAGTCGGTCGTGAGCTCCGCGCAGAGTCTGGTGGCCGACTTCCATGCGCTCAGCAACGGCCTCGACGACATGGAACGCAACATCGAGCAGGCGGTGCAGCAGGAGATCGTCCAGCTGAACGATCTGCTCGCTCAGGTGGCCGGACTCAACGAGCATATCATGGCGGCGGAGGTGGGCGGCGAGGCGGCGAACGACCTGCGCGACGCGCGCGATCGCCTGATCACCGAGGTGTCGCGCATCGCGGAAGTGTCGGTGATCGAGCGCGACGACGGCAGCAAGGACGTGATCCTGGCCGGCCGGACCATGGTCACACGCGGCTCGTTCCAGCGCTTCACGTCACGCTACGTGCAGGACGGCGACGGTTACAAGATGACCGTGGTCACGCAGGACAACCTGCGCGACGTCAAGCTCTCCGAGGGGCGGCTCGAGGGACTGCTGACGTCCCGCGACGTCCACGTGACGTCCGTCCGCGAGAAGCTCGACGAGGTGGCGCGCGCGCTCATCGAGAGCGTCAACGCGCTGCACAGCGAGGGCAACAGCGGCCTGGCCTCGGGTCTGCCGTTCTTCACAGGCGACTCCATCCACACCATCGACGTGATCGCGGCGATCCAGGACGATCCGTCCCTGGTGGCGACCTCCCGCAGCGGCGCTCCCGGCGACAACGACATCGCGCGCGCCATCGCCGAGCTGGCCAACGGCGGCGGGGAGGCCGGCGGGCAGGGCGTGGGCGACCGCTACCGATCCCTGCTGATCGATCTCGCGTCGCAGCGCTCGAGCTTCGAGTTCCTGGTGGACAACCAGCAGAACCTGGTCGGCAGCATCGAGGCGCGGATCGCCAGGGTGAGCGGCGTGAGCATGGACGAGGAGGGCGCGAACATGGTGCGCTACCAGCAGACCTACGGCGCCGCGGCCAAGGTGATCTCCACCGTGCAGGAGCTGTACGACACGCTCCTGAACATGGTCTAGGAGGGGCGGCCATGACGATCCGCATCTCCGACAGCTACATGTCGAAGCTGATGGTGAACGACCTCAACAGCGCCCTGGGGCGCCTGCTGCAGAAGCAGCGGCAGGCCGGCAGCATGCGCAGGATCCTCTCGTTCGCGGACGATCCGCGGGCGGTGGCCGCGATCCAGCGGTACTCGAGCCTGGTGGCCGGCAACGACCAGTACCTGCGTAACGTGAGCCGCGCGCGCACTCTGGTCGACTCCACCGACTCGGCGCTGCAGGACATGAGCGCCACCCTCGCCGAGGTGCGCGAGCTGGTGCTGCGGGAGTCGTCGGCCGTGGCCACGGCCGAGTCGCGCCGGAACGCGACGATCGCCGTGGACAACCTGATGGATCGCCTGATCAGCACCCTGAACACGGCCGTGGAGGGGAACTACATCTTCGGCGGCCACCGCACGGACGCGCCCCCCTTCGTGCGCACCGGGGATGCGGTGATCTACCAGGGCGACGGCGGCGACATCGTCACGCCGACCGGTCCCGGTACCGACCTGACCATCAACATCGCCGGCGAGCGGTTCATGGGGGCTCGCAGCAGCGTGCTGCCGGGCGGTGCGGACATGGCGCCGCGCCTCGACGCCGCCACCGCCCTGAGCGACCTGAACCTCGGCCAGGGCTGGACGGCCGGCAGCATCCGGATCGAGGACGGCACCGGCGCCAGCTGGACCGTGGACCTGTCGGGGGCGAACACGGTGGGCGACGCCATGGCCGCCGTGGCGGCCGCGACCGGCGGCGCGGTGACCCTGGACGTGAGCGCCGACGGCTCGGCCCTCCAGCTGACGGGCAACGGCCCGCTGACGGTCGCCGAGTCGGGCGACGGGCAGACCGCGACCAGCCTGGGCCTGCGCGGTACCTCCGCATCGGGCACGCTCACCGGGCGCGACGTGCGGCCGGCGGTGGCGCCCGCCACGCCGCTCGCCTCCATCGAGAGCCTGGCCGGCCGCCTGCCCCTGGGTTCGATCGAGATCACCGTGGCGGGGACCACCACCACCGTGGACCTCTCCTCGGCGACGACCGTCGCCGACCTGCAGGCGCTGATCTCGGCGGCGGTACCGGGCATGGAACTGCGCCTGCAGGCGTCGAGTCTCGACCTGGTCTACGGTGCTCCCGAGATGTTCACCGTCGTGAGCGCCGGCGGCGACACGGCCGCCGTGCTGGGCCTGGGGGGGACGGGCACGCCCGTGCGCCTCTTCGGCCTGCTCGAGGATCTCAAGGCGGACCTGCTGGACGGCGACCCCGCCCGCATCCGCGGCGCACTCACCGAGCTGGCGGCCCTGGAGCAGGTCGTCCAGGGGGAGATCATCCGCACCGGCGGCCGGCAGAACGACCTCGACTGGATCGACGGGGTCCTGCGTCAGCGGGACGAACGGCTGCGCACGAATCTCTCCCTCGAGCGGGACGCGGACATGGCCCGGGTGACGACCGACCTGAGCCGCGCCGAGACGATCTACCAGGCGAGCCTGCTGGTGACCAGCAAGCTGTTCGATCAGAACCTCATGATGTACCTGCGGTAACGGCGGTCGGCCGCCGGTGGCGAGGAGACGGAGATGCCCAAGTTCACGTCGGTGCGCTTCGGAGAGCTGGAGTACCGTGAGGAGGACCTGGTCCGGTTGCCCGAGGGCCTGATCGGGATGCCGCAGCTGCGGCGCTGGCTGATCCTGGACATGGGCGACGATCTGCCCATGAAGTGGCTCCAGTCGGTGGAACGGGGCGATTTCGGCTTCCCGGTCACTCAGCCGGAGCTGTTCCGGGACGACTACGAGGTGCAGATCCCCCGGAGCGTGAAGCTGCGGCTGGAGAACCGCGAGCTGGAGAATCTGGCGGTCCTGGTGATCACGACCGTGCACGAGGGCGGTAGCCGGGTCACCGGCAACCTGATGGCCCCGCTGGTGCTCGACACCGAGACCCGCCTGGGCGCCCAGGTGGCGCGGGACGACGATCTCTACACCGTGCGCGAGGAGATGGACTACTTCAAATTTGGCCTTGCCGTCAAATCGGAGTCGTCGGACAATGAGCTCCCGGCTGGCGCCGGAGCCTGCGGCGACGGCGGCAGGGACGAGACCCGGCGCGAGGCGGAGGCCGTCGACGCCGTGGTCTGAACGATGCCAGGACCAGGCGCGGACAGGGAGGTCCCGTGCTCATACTCAGCCGGAAACGCAACGAGAAGATCATGATCGGGGACGACATCTCGATCATGATCGTCGACATCCGTGGCGACCAGGTCCAGATCGGTATCGACGCACCCCGCTCCATTCCCGTCCATCGCCACGAGATCTACGAGGAGATCAAGAGCGCCACGCTGAAGGCCTCGCGGTCGGACGAGGTCGATCTCGGCGCCCTCCGCAAGCGGTCCCGCAAGGAGCCGCCCGACGAGAAGGACGAGAAGCCCGACGAGTGAGCCGCGACCCGCCGCCTGGCGGGGGCAACCGCGGGCCCGGCGTCGTACGGGCCGATCTCGCATCCCGAACCATGATCCGATAACTGACGCGGCCCGAGGAGATTGCCCTCGAGGCTTCGCGTGACGTGCGAGGTTGTTCGCCGTCAAGCCTGGCGGTCGTAGCAGGTGGGAGCGGGGCTGCAGTAGGGATTCCCGGCGCCCGCGTGTGCCGGCCGGGCGGCGACGGCGTCGCCGAGGACGTCGCGCGCCGTCGCGGCGGTCGCCTGCAGGCGCCGGTCGGCCGCCACCAGGACGTCCCAGGCCGCCCGGCAGGTGCTCCGCTCGGCGGCATCCGCGCCGTCCAGCGCCTCGCGCAGCGCGTTCAGCGCCTTCTGGCGCTCCTCGATCAGGGGAGCGGCGGCGGTCGGGTCGCCCGCCGCGATGGCGGCGGCCAGCGCGTCGCCGGCGGCGGCGGCCCGCTGGATGGCGGCGGCCAGGTACACGGAGATTCCTCCTCGCGGGCGCATGGGTGGCTGCGGGGCCGGTCCGGTCACGCCGAGACCGACAGCAGACCGGCCTCGAGGCGGCGGTGGTCGCCGTCCGGCCCGCCGGGCCGCCCGGCATCGTCGGCACGGACGGATTCGCGGGCATCGCCGGCGCGTGCGGGAGCAGGATCCGCGCCAGGGCTGCGCGACACGGTCTCCCGGGCGGTCCGGTCGGCCGTTCCCGGCGGGATCTGTCGCCACGCCTCGAGCAGCGGCGAGAGCACGCGGACGCAATTCCGCAGGTGCGCGGGATCGCGGTCCACCAGGACCTGCAGGCTCTGGTGGAAGACGAAGTCGTACAGCGACTCCAGGTTGCGGGAGATCTCGCCGCCCACGGCGTGGTCGAGCGCGTTGCGCAGCTCCGTGACGATGCGCAGGGCCAGGTTGACCCGCTGGACCATGGTGATGCGGTCGTCCCGGCCGAGCGCGGCGTCCGCCTGCTGGAAGCAGCCGATCATCTTCTCGTAGAGCAGCGTGATCATCTTCTCGCGACTCATGGAGCCGACGTCGGCCTCCTGGTAGCGGCGGATGCTCCGCGGATCGTACATGCAGCCTGTCCTCGGGTTGCGGTGCGACGGTTTCGGATCGGTCAGAAGATCATGCTCGACAGATAGTTGCCCTGGGCCTGGAGCTGGGCCACCATGCTCTCCATCGCCAGGAACTTGCGCTCGAGAGTGACGCGGTACGATTCCAGGCTGCGCTCGTAGCGCTCGATCGAGTCGTCCGTGCTGTCGATCCGCGTGTCGAGCGCCTTCTGACCGGTCTTGAAGGCGCCGTCGATCCGGTCGGTCAGGCTCTCGATGGCCTCGTCCATCAGGAACGCCTTGCCCGTGTTGCCGTCGCGCTGGATGAAGAAGTCGCGCGCTCCACCGAAGCTGGAGGAGAGGACCTCGAGGAACTTGTCCTTGGACAGCTCGTACTGGCGCTCGTCGCCGCGCGTGATGCCGAGCTGGGCGAACATGCTGATGGCGCCGCTGCCGGAGTGGCTGGTGGTGAAGATCGACTCCACGCTGCTGAGCACCGTGCGCAGGGTGGCGTTTCCGCGCAGGTCGCCCTCGGGGTTGCCCTGCTGCCGGATGTAGGCCATCACGTCGTTGTACCGGTCGACGAAGGTCTTCACGTTGTCGTAGACGCCGTCGGTGTCCAGCGCCACGTCGACGTGGATGGTCGTGCCCGCGTCGGCGTTCCGGAGATCGAGGGTCAAACCGCTGATGGCGTCGGTGATCGAGTTGCCGGTGGCGGTGACCGGCAGTCCGTCGATGAGCAGGGAGGCGTCGGCCGCGGTCTGATGGGTGGTGAAGGCCGGCGTGACGCCGCCCGCGAGTCCGCTCGGATCGCAGGCGAAGGAGCCGCTGGTGCCGGCGTCGGCGCCGGTGAGCATGAGCCGGTGACCGCCGGTCTCGGAGCCGTCCCAGATGATCGACGCGCTCACGCCCGCGACGTTGTCGTTGATCAGGTTCTTCAGCCCCTCGAGGCTGGTGTAGCCGACCAGCTCCAGCTCCGTGACCTCGCCGTCCACGGTGAAGCTGATGGTGCCGCTGCCCACCGCGTCCAGCCGGGAGTCGTAGCCCTGCGACATCTCCTTCTGCGCCACC
The DNA here is from genome assembly GCA_046484865.1 of Candidatus Krumholzibacteriia bacterium. Lineage (GTDB taxonomy): Bacteria > Krumholzibacteriota > Krumholzibacteriia > LZORAL124-64-63 > LZORAL124-64-63 > JAWOID01. Next base: position 45,931 of record JAWOID010000079.1, on the reverse strand, counting down.
GCCAGGCTCTGCACCGCGATGTCGTAGCTGCCCGGCGCCCCACCCTCGCCGGTCCTGACCGTGAGCAGGTCCTCATGGCTCGAGGAGGCCTTCAGGGAACCGAATTCGCTGGCGGTGTCGAGCTTGCGCGCGGCCTCCTGCAGATCGAGCAGCTTCGACTTGAGCTGGTCGAGCGCCTTCTTCTGCGTCTGGTACGTCGTGCGCCGCCGCTCCAGGCGCACGATCGGCTGACGCTTGATGGCCATGAGCTGCTCCACGATGGTCGCGGTGTCCAGCCCCGTGGCCAGTCCGGTGAACGAGACAGCGCTCATGACGGGTTCCTCCCGGCGCGATTGCGGCAGATCGGCGACCGGATCAGATCGTCCGGTCGATCACCATGCCCACCAGATCGTCCAGCCGCTCGCGCAGGTTGAGGACTTTCTCGGGTGGGAACTGCGTGATGAGCTCGCCCGTCTCCCGGTTGAGCACCTCGACCACGAACTCCGACACCTGCTCGAGCTGCCGGATGCGCACCTGCCGCGGCTCGGGCGTCGCCCGGACCAGGGCCTCCTCGAGCCGGGCCACGAACTCGGTCACCTCCTCGGCGTCGGACAGCGGTGGCCGCGGGGTCGGAGCGGCCGCGGCCGGGGAGGGCGGCGCGGAGGTCGGCGATGGGTGGGGAGGAGAGGGACGAGGGGACGGAGCGCCTGCGCGCGGGGTGTCCGGCGAGACCGGATCCGCGAGCGGCGCGACCGGGGGGTGGTCGAGCCTGCGAATCGCGTCCATGTTCTTGCCTCACTGCTGGCGGGCGGGCCCCGCCGGGGCGGGGCCCGCTCCGCTTGCGCCCGGTTAGCCGAGCAGAGCCATCGCCAGGCCGCTCTTCATGTTGGCCTGGGCCAGCACCGAGACGCCCGCCTGCTGCAGGATCTGGTAACTGGTCATCCGGCTCGTCTCCGCGGCGATGTCGACGTCGCGGATACGGCTGTTGGCGGCCGAGAGGTTCTCGGACGTGTTGTTGATGTTGCGGATCGAGGATTCCAGACGGTTCTGGAAGGCACCGAATCCGGCACGGGCCGAGTTCACGGCCTCCATGGCGCTGTCGATCTGCCCCATGGCCGTCGTGGCGTTGGCGGTCGTGTCGATGGTGCCGGTGAGAGACAGGCCCGCCGTGGTCATGGCGGTCGCCTGGTCCACGGAGATGCTGTCGGCGGCGGTGGTGCCGATGCCCACCTGGATGTTCACGGACAGCGATCCGTTGAGCAGGTTGACGCCGTTGAACTCGGTGGTGCCCGCGATGCGGTCGATCTCCGACTGCAGCGCCGAGAACTCGGAGTTCAGGTAGCCGCGCTCGGTGTTGCTGAGCGTGCCGTTGAGCGACTGCTCGGAGAGCTCCTTCATCCGCAGCAGGATGTTGCTCACCTCGTCCAGCGCGCCTTCCGCCGTCTGCACCAGGGACACGCCATCGGCGGCGTTGCGGGCGGCCTGGTTGAGCGCGCGAATGTCGCCCTTCAGACCCTCGCTGATGGCCAGACCGGCGGCGTCGTCGGCGGCGCGGTTGATGCGCAGGCCGCTGGCGAGCTTCTCCATCGACTTGGAGAAGGCTTCGGAGCTGTTGTAGAGATGCCGCTGCGTGTTGATGGAGCTGACGTTGGTGTTGATGCGCAGACCCATGATCGTTCCTCCATGACAGGGTCCCAGACGTCCTTGCCCGGGTGTGCCGTCCCGCAGGACGGCCGGATGATGTCGGGTTCGGTACGCCTCCTTCCGGACGATGGCGGCTTCCGATCCACCATCGATGCCCCTGGATATCGGGAGGTCGCGGGCCGAACTTGAGGGGGAATCGTCTGCCGGCGGACACGCCGACGCCGGCCCGGGGGACGAGCCGGCGTCAGGTGATGGTCATCACGATGCGGGTCCGCGCCGCGCGCGCATCGGACGGAGCGGACGGCGCGCGAGCGCGACTAACCCTGCAGGAGCTGCAGGGCCAGCGAGTTGGTCATGTTGGCCTGGGCGAGGATGGCCACGCCCGCCTGCTGCAGGATCTGCAGCGACGTCATGTTGCTGGTCTCGGCCGCCACGTCCACGTCGCGGATGCGGCTGTTGGCGGCCGACAGGTTCTCCGCCGTCATGGCGATGCTGCGGACCGACGTCTCCAGCCGGTTCTGGGCGGTGCCGAATCCGGCGCGCATGGAACTGACGATGCCGGTGGCTCCCTCGAGGATCCCGATCACCGAGCGCGCGTTCACGCCGTCGGTGCCCAGGATGTTCACGGTCCCGCGGACGAGGCCCAGGTCGTCGGCGAAGATGCGCTGCGTGAGGTCGATGGGGACCGCGCTGGTGGCCGCGTCGGTGCCGATGCCCACCTGCACGTCCAGGGTGCCCATCGATCCGTCCAGCAGCTTGATGCCGTTGAAATCGGCGGTCAGCGCGATGCGATCGATCTCGGCCAGCAGCTCCTGGAACTCGGAGTCGAGGTACTGCCGCTCCTGGGCGCCGAGGGTCTCCGTGGCCGACTGCTGCGACAGCTCGCGCAGGCGCAGCAGGATGTTGTTCACCTCGTCGAGCGAGCCCTCGGCCACCTGGACCAGCGAGATGCCGTCGGCGGCGTTCCGCTGCGCCTGATGGAGCGCCCGGATGTCGCTCTTGAGGCTCTCGCTGATGGCCAGGCCGGCCGCGTCGTCGCCCGAACGATTGATGCGCAGGCCGGAGCTGAGCCGCTCCATCGACTTGTTGAACCGGTCGGTCGTGTTGTAGAGGTGCCGCTGGGCGCTCATCGAGCTGACGTTCGTGTTCACTCGCAGACCCATGATCCGTCTCCTCCTGCTGGATCCGGGACGTGTTGCCGCCGGCGGCGGCCCGCGTCCTCCGGCTCGGGCCGGAGTCCCGGCCGATGCCGCTTGCCCGTTTCCTCGTGACCCCGGTATGCTCCGCGGGTGCGCCGGCCGTCGCGCCGCGGCGGCCTTCCCTGCCGACGCCCGCGCGCCGCTTCCGCTCCCGGGCGGTCCGTCGTCGGGTGGCCGTCGCCATGCAGCCCCGCTGGAGCTTCTCATGGAGATCAGGACCGTTCGTCCCGACGAGCGCGCCGAGTTCCTCGCGCTCGTCGATGCAGAGATCAGGCCAGCGGGCGCCACGACCCGGGCGCGGGACGATTTCCCCGTCGTCCTGGGCGAGGAGAACGCCGCCGGCCAGCTCGTGGCCGTGGTCGCGGGCGAGCTGGCGGGCTGCTTGTCCTTTCTCGTGCGGTCACTTGCGACGACGTGGGGCGAGCTGCCGGTGGCGGGAGTGGGCAGCGTGGTCACCCGGGCCGATCATCGCGGCCGTGGCGTCAGCCGGGCGCTCCAGACCGAGGCCATGGCGCTCCTGAGGCGGCAAGATGTTCCCCTCGCGGTCCTCTGGGCCGATCACCCGGAAATCTATGCCGGCCGCGGGTTCCGGCCGGCCGGCGTGGAATTCCACGTCCGACTCCAGCGCGCGCGGCTGGCGGACCCGCTGCCGCCGGGGGTGCGCTGCGAGCCATACCAGCCGCGGCATCTCGCCGGCGTGGCGTCCGTCTTTGCCGGACATCCCCTGCGCACCCTGCGCCGTTCCGCCGATGCCGCCGTCCTGTACGGCATGCCGGGCACCACGGGTCTCGTCGCCGAGGATGGCGCCGGCGTGGTGCAGGCGTACGTCTTCTGCGGCAAGGGTGCCGACTTTCGCGGCTACGTCCTCGAGTGGGGCGGGCGACGGGCCCCGGTCCTCGGTCTGCTGGCCGAGGTCCAGCGGCGCGCGCTGGCCCATCACGTGCTGGTGCCCCGCGGCGCGGAGGACCTGGTGGACCTCCTGGTGGATCGCGGTGCGGGGTGGTACGCCGTCCCGAGCGGCTGCTGGTGCGTGCTCGATCCCGACCAGCTGCGGCGCCGGGGCGTGGATCACCGCTGGCAACCACCGCCGGGGGCCGACCTCCACGACGCGCGAACCTGGCTGGGCGGGGTCGGGGACGACGGCGCCTTCGAACTCGGCCGGCTGGGAACGGCCGTCTGGGGGTTCGACTCCGTCTGAAGCCGCGAGCGACCGGGAACCGGCCGCCGCCGCCCAGGATCCCGCCGCCCTCCTCGCCCCGCTCTCGCGGAAGGGAATCGACATGCCCGACGTCCGGCTCAGTCTCGTCATGATCGTCCGGGACCAGCGCGCGCTGCTCGCCGACTGTCTCGCAGCCCACCGCGGCCTGGCCGACGAGGTGGTGGTCGTGGACACGGGGTCGAGCGACGGGTCGGCGGCCACGGCCGCGGCCGCGGGCGCGCGGGTGGGGCGGCACGTCTGGCGCGACGACTTCGCCGCCGCCCGCAACGCGGGACTCGACCTCGCGCGCGGACGCTGGATCCTGATCCTCGACGCCGACGAGCGCATCGATCCCCGCGACGCGCCGACAGTGCGTGCGGCGGCCTGCCGCCCGCCGGACCGCGCCTACCTGCAGGAGACCCGCAACTACCTGCCGCACCGCCGCCACGCCGAGTGGCGTCCCTTGACGGGCGAGTATCCGGACCAGGAGCGCGGCTGCGGCTGGTTCGCCGCCCGGCGGGTGGGGCTGTTCCCGCGGCGCGACGATGTGCGGTTCGCAGGGCGCGTCCACGAGTCCGTGCTGCCCGCGCTCGCCGCCTGCGGCCTGCCGCTCGACCGGCTGCCGGCCGTGGTCCACCACCACGGGCACCTGCTGGGCGCCACCGCCGCAACCGCCCGGCGCCGGCGCGATCTGCGGCTGCTGAGCAGGCAGGTCGCCGACGTGCCCGGCGAACCGGGACCGGCAGTGGCGCTCGCCTGCGCTCTGCTGGAGGAGGGCCGCCGGGAGGATGCGAATCCGCTCCTGCACGCCGCCGCGGCGCAGACCGACGTCACGCGGCCCGTGACCCGCGCCCGGGTTCTGCTGGGACGCCTGGCGCGGGCCGATGGCGACGGTGCGGCGGCGGAGGCGTGGCTGGCGCGGGCCGTCGCCGGCGAGCCCGGCTTCCTCTTCGCCCGGCTCGAGTGGTTGCGACTGCTGGCCGAGCACCGCCGCTGGGATGCGCTCTCCGGGGGACTGCGGGCGGCCCGCGGCGCGGGCCTCGATCACCCGGATCTCGACCGTCTGGGCGGTCTCGTGCCCGCGCTGTCGTGGCCCTCAAGGTCACGGCGGGCGGGCCGATAGAAGATGGAACAGGCGCGGGACGACCCGCGGGCGCTCGCGAGCCCGGACGGCCACGACGGCACGGCCGTCTTGCCGGACGGTATCGGGCTTGCTAGGATCCAGGAGTGGGCCCGCCGCCGGCGGACCCGACCCGCGAGCCAGGAAGGACATCCGCGATGGCGTTGATACCGATCGACTCGGGCGTCCCGTCTCCCTACCTCGACGCGAACCGCAGCGCGGAGAGGCTCGAGCGCAGGCCCGGTGCCGTGGCCACCCGGTCCCCGGCGGCGGAGCAGGCGGATCGGCGCCCGGAAACCCAGGCCGACGACACGGCCGAGATCTCCCAGGGAGCGCGCGAGATGGTGGACCTCCATGCCGCCGTACGAGCGGGCCGGGCGACGCTGGACCGCTTGCCGGATGTCCGGACCGAGTCCGTGGAACGGGCCCGCGAGCGCCTGGCGACGGGCTTCTATGAATCCGCCGCCGTCGTCGACGAGGTGGCCGCGCGGCTGGCGCGAGTCGTCGACAGCATGGACGCGCTGTAGCGGAGCACCCTCGCCAGCTTCCGGATCGACGATGAGAGCCCCGGTCGACGGGGCTCTCGGCGTTCGTGCCCCGGGCGCGGCGCCGGCGCCCCTCCCCGCGAACCATCCCCGCCGCCACCCTTGAATTTTTTCTTGGCCAGAAGTGGCAAGAATCTTTACAGTTCCTCCGGCTTGCCCGGGGTTTCTCCACCCTCGCCTCGGCCGGCAGGAGACGCACATGACCGCCACATCCCGGAGGGCCTCCGGCCCGGAGTCCGCCGCCCTGCTGCCGCGCGGCAGCCTCGCGGTCGGTCGCGCCGGCTGGCGTCCCCCCGCGGCGACGGTGGACGGCCCGCTGCCGGTGGCCGAGTCGCCGCGCGATCTCGCCATCCGGAGCGAGCCCGACGCGCCCGAGCCCGACGCGCCCGAGGCGGCGGCGCCCGAGGCGGCGGCGCATGGGGCGGCGGCGGGTCCCGCACTTGAGCCGCCGCTGGTCCTGCTGCAGTCCGAGCGGCTGGCGGCCGAGCCGGACGGAGGCGTCGCCCTCGTGGCGGAGCTGCGGCGCCGGCTCCCGGGCCACTGTCCCGTGCTGGTGGGCGAGACGCTGCCCGCGCCCGACATCGCCCGCGCCCTGGGTGTGGCCGGGCTCTTCGCGATCCAGGAGTTGCCGGCGACGGCGGACGACTGGCGGCGCCTGCGCGGGCGGGCCGGGGCGGAGGTGCACGCGCGACGGGAGGCGGAAGCGCTGCAGGACGAGGCGAGGGGCGTCCAGCGCCGCCTGCAGGAGCACCGCGAGCTGATCCGTGCCGAGGCCGATGCCGCGGCGGCCGAGCTGCTGCGCACCCAGACCGAACTGGCCGCCGCCAACCGGGAGTTGAGCGACCACATGGAGCAGCTCTCGCTCCTCTACCGGTTCGGCCGGGAGCTGAGCACGGCTCCCAACTGGGACGAAACCCTCGAGGGCCTGCTGCGCAGCCTGGCCGAGTTCGTGGAGGCGGCAGGCGCGGCACTCATCCTGCGCTCGGCACCGGGCGGACCCTACGCGGCGCGTCAGACGTACCGCTGGGACGAGACGAGCTGGGACAAGGTGCTGCTGAACCTGCACGGCCAGGTCGACGCCGAGGTGGCCGAGAGCATGCTCGCCCCGGGGGTCTTCCGCGTGGCCGCCGCTGCCGGCGAGGTCGCCGGACGCGACCGGCGCATCATCGCCCTGCCGCTCGAGCACCAGGAGCTGCGACTGGGCTACCTGCTGCTGCTGCGACGCGCCACCGGCCCCGACACCGGCGAGGACGGCGAGGGTGGCGACGACGCGCCGCCGCGCCGCCTGCTGCCGTTCCTGCAGACCGTCCAGATGGTGCTCTCCGAGGAGGTGGCGGCCGCCCAGATGCTCGACCGGATGCGAAGCATCGGCTCGTTCAACGCGCGGGTGCTCGAGACGGTGAGCAGCGGCATCTGGGTGCTGGACGGCGAGGGTCGCACCGTCTTCTGCAACCGGGCCGGCCGGGAGCTCCTGACCGGCCGCAAGCACCTCGCCGATCCCGAGACCGAGCTCGTCTTCACCATCGGGCGGGGGCGATGGCGGCAGGGCGAGAGCGACACCCCGCGCGAGCGGGGGGCGACTGCGCTGCCCGAGCTGTTCCTCGACGGACTGCTGCGGCTGCCGGGCATCTCCGGCCCGCCGCTGGCGCGGCTGCGAAACCGCGGCGAGGCCGGGTTCCGCGGCGAGGCCAACGTGCGGCGCGAGGACGGCGCCACCGTGCCGGTGCGCCTGCAGACGGCCACCATGCCGGGACGCGTCGCGGGCGAGCAGTGGCTCGTGATCGTGGCCGACGACCTGCGCGAGGCGCGCAAGCTCGAGGCCGAGCGGCTGAGGGCGGACCGGCTCGAGGGGCTCGTCGAGATGTCGGCCGGGCTGGCGCACGAGATCCGCAACCCGCTGATGGGCCTGAGCGCCCAGGCGGAGCTGCTGGCCGATCAGCTGCCGCCGAAGGACCCGCGGAAGCGCTACATCGACATCATCACGGGCGAGGTGGCGCGGATCGAGGGCACCATCACCCGGTTGCTGTCGTTCGTGCGGCCGTACGAGCCCCGCCTGAGCGAGGCGGCGCTGCCCGACCTGGCCGCGGAATGCCTGGATCTGGTGCGCCCGCGCGCGGAACGACGGAACGTGCGCCTGGAGGCGCGGGTGACCGCCGACCCCGGGGCCACGGTCCCGGTGCGGCTGGATCCGGCCCAGATCAAGCAGGTGGTCATCAACCTGCTGATCAACGCGGTGGACGCATCGCCGCCCGGCGGCGCGGTGGACGTGACCGTGAGCGCGCGCGCGGCCGTCGAGGTGGCCGACCCCGCCCTCGGCACCAGCCGCGTGCATCCCGGACTGGCGCTGGAGGTGCGCGACGACGGCCCGGGCGTCCCGCCCGCGGACCGCGGCAGGATCTTCCGGCCCTTCTTCTCGACCAAGAGTTCGGGCACGGGGCTCGGGCTCGCCATCAGTCACAAGATCGTGACCGCCCACGGCGGTGACATCGAGGTCGCACGCGACGACGGACGCACGGTGTTCCGGGTGCTCCTGCCCCGGATCGGCGCGCCCGAACGCATGCGGACGCAGGAGGCCCCATGAGCAAGAAGATCCTGGTCGTCGACGACGAGGCCACCATTCGCATGTCGCTGGTGGAGGCGCTCGGCGCGGAGGGCTACGAGGTGGTCGCGGCCGAGAGCGGAGAGGAGGCGCTGGCGCGGGCGCACGGCGAAGCCTTCGACCTGCTGGTCACCGACCTGCGCCTGCCCGGGGTGAGCGGCCTGGACATCCTGAAGGCGCTGCGCAACCAGGGCAAGACCACGCCGGTGATCATGATGACGGCGTACGGCGACGTGGACACCGCCGTGGCGGCGATGCGCTTCGGGGCCTACGACTTCATCCCCAAGCCGTTCAAGCTCGGCACGATGAAGAAGCAGGTGCGCGCCGCCCTGCGCGCGGCGCGCGATCCGGAGAGCGTCGACGAGGCGATCGAGCGTCCCGCCGCGGCCGTCGCCGTCGCTGCGGCCGCCGCGGCCGCTTCGGACGGCGTCTCGATGGAGATGATCGCGGCGTGCCCCGGCCTGGCCGGCGTGGCGCGCGTCCTCGAGAAGATCGGCAAGAGCCGCAGCGGCAACGACACCTCGGTGCTGATCCAGGGCGAGTCCGGCTCCGGCAAGGAGATCGTTGCGCGCGCCGTCCACGAGGTGAGCGGCACCCGCGACGAGCCCTTCATGGAGATCAACTGTGCCGCCGTTCCCGAGACGCTCCTCGAGAGCGAGCTGTTCGGCTATGAGAAGGGCGCGTTCACCGACGCCAAGGCCCGCAAGGAAGGGCTCTTCGAGCTGGCGGCGCAGGGGACCATCTTCCTGGACGAGATCGGCGAGATGGGCATCCTCCTCCAGAGCCGCCTGCTGCGGGTGCTGGAGAATCGCCGCTTCCGCCGCGTCGGCGGCAAGGACGAGCTGACGGTGAACGCCCGCATCGTCGCGGCCACGAACCGGCGGCTGGCCGAGGCCATCGAGGCCGGCGCCTTCCGCAACGACCTCTACTACCGGCTGCAGGTGGTGGAGATCGACGTGCCGCCGCTGCGGGAGCGGCCGCAGGATCTCGAGGTGCTGGTGAACCACTTCCTGCGGGAGTTCGAGGGAACACTCGGGGTGGAGGCGGAACCCGTGAGCGCACAGCTCCTGGAGGTGCTGCAACGGTACCCGTGGCCCGGCAACGTGCGAGAGCTGAAGAACATGCTCAAGCGCATCATGATCCTGGAGGAGCCGCGCCGGCTCGAGCCGCAGCATTTCCCACCGCACGTCCGGGAAGGACGCAACCCGCGGGGCATGGGGATGCCGGCGGGCACGGCGGGCCACGGCCTCCGGCCGCTGGCCGAGGTGGAGAAGCAGCACATCCTCTATCTCCTGGAGATGACGGACAACAACAAGTCGAAGGCGGCACGCATCCTGGGGATCAGCCGGCAGACCCTGCGCGAGAAGCTGCGCCTCTACGAGCAGGCGAACAGCGCGGACGACGGCGACCAGGACGAGCCGCTCGCCGGCCGAGCCGAAGGATGAACTGGACGGGCCGTCGGGCGCGGGCATCCGGCCGCGCGCGGCGGCCCGTCTCCGTTCTCCCCTGACCGCCGGCGGCAGCTGCCGCCGCGGCCGCTGCCGCGACCGCCGCCGCAGGCGCCGCCGCCCTCGCGTCCGGCGGCGCCCCGCCTGTCGGCGGTCGCTTTCTTCCCACCCTGCAGGCCACGGTCCCGGTGGCCGTAATCTGATCATCGGTGAGCAGAGCCCGGCCTCGGAACACCGCCGCGACGGCCGTGCGGGCGTGAATTCGGGCCCCTCGGCAGGGGCACGACCCTTGCGGACGGCGCGTCCTTATGGATGTCGCTGCCGACAAGGGGAAGAAGTTGCCATCGATCCGTTCGACACTCACCAGCACCACGGCCGGCCTTCTGGCCGTGCTGCTGCTGGCCTCGCTCCGGCCCGGGGAGGCACCGGCGGCCGCGCCGACGGCGCCGCCGCCGCTGATGCGCGAGGAGGCCGACGGCTACCTGCAGTGGCTCCACTCGCTGGAGCAGACCGTGGCGGCCAGGCAGGCCCGAGGCCTTGACGAGGCGCCGCCGCTCTACCCCTTCGATCTGCAGCCGCTGCCCGCGGGCGAGGAGAACCCGCACCGTCACCTGGCCGTGGCGCGCGCGGTCGCGGACGCTGAACGGAACTCCGGGCACGGCTCCGGTGGCGGCGCCGGCCACGCGCTGAGCATGGCCCGCAACTACCTCGGCCTTGCGGAGTGGGACAGCGCGCTGGTCTGGTTCGACCGTGCCGCCGCACGGGACACCAGCGGCGCCTTCCGTGCCGAGGTCCGGCGCGAGGCCCTGGCGGCCGCCGTGGCGCTGGGAGACAGTGTCGTGCTGGCAGCCCGCCTGGCCGCCACCGCCGCGACCGAGGGCGTGACCGGGCGCGAGCGGGAGATCGTCATCGCCGTGCGTCACGCGACCGGCAGCGGCGACGACCACCTCCTGGATCGGCTGCTCGCCAACCTCGACGCCCACGACGCGGAACTGGGAGACCACTTGCGGTACTGGTACGCGTTCGGCCTGGCGGCGCGCGCTCGCCGGGACGACGCTCTGGCGCAGCTGCGGCTGCTCATGGCGGGCGGTGGACTCTCCCGCGACCTCGCCGAGGACCAGCGGACCTGGGCCCTGACCGCCATGCCCGATCTCTTCTTCCTGCTCGGAGATCACCGCACCGCCCGCGAGCTTTACGGCGTGCTGGCCCATTGCGGCCTCGAACGGGCGCGATTGCACGCCGAGTTCCACCTGGCCTGCCTCGATCTGACCGAGGCGCGGTTCGACCGCGCCGCCGAGCGGCTGCTGCGGCTCGCCGAGGTCCGGGTCGAGGGGCCGTGGAGCACCGCGAGCGGCGAGCTGGCGGCCACCGCTCGCGAACTGGCCCGGATCCGGAAGGAGGGGGAGCCTTATGGCACCGCACCCTTCTACGGCCGCTGAGTCGCCTCGCGCCGGCGGCGCGGAGGCGCGGCTGGTGGAGCGGCTCGAAAGCCTTTACCGGGAACAGGCGACGATCTACCGGCGCGTCCGCGAGTTCGGCCGGACGGAGCTGGAGGCGCTGCGTCGCGGCGCCCCCATGGCCGAGATCCGGAATCTCCTCGAGCAGAAGAAGGCGTGCCTGGTGGACATCGGGCGCCTGGAGCTGACCGAACGCCGCAGCAAGGAACAGTGGCGGGCCGGACGTGCACACTGGAGCCCGGAGGCGAAGGCGCGCCTGCACCGGTCGCTGCGCGAGGTGAGCACGGTGATCGAGGACATCATCCGTTGCGAGGAGATGTGCGACCGCGAACTGCTGGGCCAGTGCCGGGGAGGCGCGCCGCTGGCTGCCGGGGTGGAGGAGGTCGCATGGAACCGGCGCTGAAGCTGCCCGAGGGCGCTCACGCGGGTCCGGCCGACCGGCCGCCGCGCCGGCGGCGCGACCGGCGGGGCCGCCTGCTGCACGGCTACCTGCACAAGACGAGCAACAGCCTGTGCGGCATCAAGGGCTACGCCAGCCTCATCGCCGCACGCAGCGTTGCCGGCGACGGCGACCGCGACGGCCGCTGGGCCCGGAAGATCATCGCCGAGGTCGAGCGGCTCGAGGCCATCTACCGGTCGGTCCAGGACATGGCCTTCCCCGAACCGCCGGCCGCGGCGGGCGGCGACCTGACCGGTGTGCTGGCGCGGGCCGCCGAACGCGCGACGCGACGCCACCGCAACCTCGTGGTGGCGGCGCTGCCGGACGGGACGGGCGAGCTGCTGATGCCCGACTGCGATCTGGAGCTGATCCTGGCCGAGTTGCTGGCCAACTGCGCGGAAGGGAACGGACGCGACGATCCGGGGCGCGTGACCGTCCGCCTGGGCGTGCGCCGGCGCACCGGTGAGCGGGGCGAAGGCCGCCTGGTGCTGAGCGTGGGCGACGACGGCCGCGGACTCCTCGCGGGCCTGGCGCCGGAGGAGGCGATCGATCCCTTCGTCACCACCAAGGACGGCCGCCTGGGCGTGGGTCTGGCGCGGGTCGACACGATCGCGGAGATGTACGGACTGGCCTGGTCGCTGGCGAGCGTGCCGGGCATGGGAACGGTGGCCTCGCTGGACGTGGCGCGTACCAGCGCCGGCGGCGCGGTCCCGATGGCTGCAGAGGGGAGCGGATCCTGATCATGGCGAGCAAGCTCAGCATCCTCGTGGTCGACGACGAATCCACCATGCGCGACTTCCTCAGCGCCTCCCTCTCCGGGCGGTATCGCGTGCGAACGGCGCGTCACGGCGGCGAGGCCATCGAGTTGCTGCGGCGCGAGCCCTGCGACGTGGTCCTCAGCGACGTGCGCATGCCCGGGGGCGACGGTCTGACGCTGCTGGCCGACATCCAGGCCGCCGTCTCGCCGCCGCCGCTGGTGATCATGATGACGGCCTTCGGCACCATCAAGGAGGCCGTGCAGGCCACCAAGGAGGGCGCGGTGGACTACCTCCCCAAGCCCTTCGGTCTCGACCAGCTCGAGCACGCCCTGGGCAGGGCGTTCGAACTGCGCGCGCTGCGCGACGAGAACCGCAGCCTGCGCTCGACGCTGCGCTCGGCCCGCGAGCACCACGGCATGCTGGGCAACAGCCCGGCCATCGTGCGCCTGCGCGAGACCATCCAGATGATCGCCGACAGTCGCGGCACGGTGCTGCTGCAGGGCGAGAGCGGAACGGGCAAGGAGGTGGCGGCCCGCGCCATTCACAACGCCGGCTGCCGGCGGGACGGGCCGTTCGTGCGCATCAACTGCGCCGCCATCCCCGAGCCGCTGCTGGAGTCGGAGCTGTTCGGGCACGAGCGCGGCGCCTTCACGGGCGCGATCCAGGCCCGGCCCGGCAAGTTCGAACTGGCGGACGGCGGCACCCTGCTGCTGGACGAGATCAGCGAGATGGCCTACGCGATGCAGGCCAAGCTGCTGCGGGTGCTGCAGGAACGCGAGTTCACGCGCCTGGGCGCGAAGGAGCCCACGCGGGCGGACGTGCGCATCATCGCCACGACCAACCGCAACCTGCAGGAAGCGATCGAGGCGAGGGAATTCCGGGAGGACCTCTACTTCCGTCTGAACGTCATCCCGCTGCCCATACCGCCGCTGCGCCAGCGCAAGGAGGACATCCCCCTGCTGACCAACCACTTCTGCCGCACGTTCTGCGCCGAGAACGCCAAGCCGGTGCTCGCCATCGGCGAGGACGCGATGCGCGGACTCATCCGTCTGGACTGGCCGGGCAACGTGCGCCAGCTCCAGAACGTGGTGGAGCGTGCGGTGGTGATGTCGCGCGGCACGGCGCTGGACGAGAGCATCCTCGGTCTGGCCGACGAGATGGACGGGGTGCGCGGCGAACCGCAGTTCTCCGAGGCGACGACGCTGAAGGACATGGAGCAGCAGCTGATCCTGCGCAAGCTGCGCAGCACGGGCGGCAATCGCACGCGGGCGGCTGCGGAGCTGGGGATCAGCGTCCGCACGCTGCGCAACAAGCTGCACCTGTACACCGACCTCGGCGTCGAGATCCCGGGGTGACGGCATGGTGACGAGCGGCATCTTCGGCAAGAGCCACCTCGACGACCTGAAGGTCGCGCTGGACGTCTACGCACGTCGGCACGAGGTGACGGCCGAGAACATCGCCAACGTCCAGACGGATGGCTACCGGTCGCGGGCCGTCCGCTTCGAGGAGGAGCTGGACGGCGCCAGCCGCCGGTTGCAGGGCGTGCGCACGAACGCGCACCACCTGCCCGTGGGCCGGCGCGGCCTGGCAGACGCCGTGGGCGAGGTGCAGGAGACCGGCGTCGACTACGACAACGGCGTCAACGACGTGGACGTCGACGCTGAGATGGCGGCCCTGGCGACGAACGACCTCAGCTACCGGCTCGCCACGCGGCTGCTGAGCATGAAGTACGGCCTGTTGCGCGGCGCGGTTCGCGGCCAGATGCGGTAGGCGGGGGCGGCGGCGGGCGGCATTCAGGGGCGCCGCACGGACGTGCGGGCCGAGCGGAAGGGGCGACCGTGAGCAAGGGGCTCTTCGATTCCATCCGGATCAGCGCCACCGGGCTGCGCGGCCAGCGCGTGAAGATGGACGTGGTGGCGCGAAACCTGGCCAATGCCGAGACGACGCGCACCGAGGACGGGACGCCCTATCGGCGTCAGCGGGCGGTCTTCGAGGAGGTGCTGCAGCGGCGACTCGAGCGCACGCCCCTGCGCCACGCCGACGAGGGCGGCACGCGCGTCGCGCTCACGCATCGCGCCCACATGGCCGGCCTGCGCCCCCTGCAGGACGACACCACCTGCGGCGTGCGCACCGAGGTGACGACGGCGGCGGACGCGTCGGACTTCCGGGTCGTCTTCGACCCCGGGCATCCCGACGCCGATGCCGAGGGCTACGTGCTGCTGCCGAACGTCAACGTGATCACCGAGATGGTGGACATGATCACGGCCAGCCGGGCCTACGAGGCCAACGTGAGCGCCGTGCAGTCCGCCAAGGAGATGTTCAACGACGCGCTGAAGATCTAGCCGGGCCGCCCCGGGCGGAACGGGGGCGGAAGCAGCCGGGCGTCGTGAGGCGGCGCCGAGGAGGAGCCAGATGAGCGTCGGACCGGTGCGTTCCCTGGGATCGATCGACCCGCGCCAGGTCTACGGCGGTCAGGCCGCCGCCACGCCGCGGGGCGGCTTCGCGAGCCAGCTCTCGTCGGCACTGCAGGAGGTGAACCGCCTGCAGGTGAACCGGGACGATACGGTGGAGCAGATGGTGCGCGGCGAAATGACCGAGGTCCACGACGTCATGGTGGCCGCCGAGGAGGCGCAGCTCGCGTTCGAGCTGATGCTCGAGGTGCGCAACAAGCTGCTCGAGTCGTACCAGGAGATCATGCGCATGCAGGTGTAGCGTCCGCCGCGTCTGGTGAGCGGGGGCGCCGGCGGGGTCGGCAAGCCGAGGAGACGACGTGACAGGCGTCAGAGACGTGATCGCGAGGTTCGGACGGGGGCTGCAGGGGCTGTCCTTCGGCCAGCGCGTGGTGCTGGGCGGAGTGGCCGTGGCGGCGCTGGTCAGCATGACCGTGTTCGGCCTGTGGCTCGGCCGCGAGGAGCAGGCCGTGCTCTTCGCGAACCTGGGACCGGCCGATGCATCGGCCGCCCTGGAGGAACTCGCGAAGCTCGACGTGCCGGCCCGGCTGGCCAACGGCGGCACTACGGTGATGGTGCCGGCATCGCGGGTCCACCGGCTGCGGGTCGACCTGGCGGCGCGGGGCATCCCGGCGGCTAGCACGGTGGGTTTCGAGATCTTCGACGGACAGCAGTACGGACTCACCGAGTTCCTGCAGAACGTCAACTTCAAGCGGGCCCTCGAGGGCGAACTGACGAAGTCGATCGAGACGCTGCAGGGCATCGAGTCGGCGCGCGTCCACCTGGTCCTGCCGAAGCCGTCGATCTTCCGGCGCGAGGAGTCGGCCGCCACCGCCTCGGTGGTGCTGAGGCTGGAGCGGATGGCTCGCCCGAGCGAGTCCCAGATCGCCGGCATCCGGAGCCTGGTGGCGGGAAGCGTGGAGGCGCTGACGCCGGAGCACGTGACGGTCATCGACCAGCACGGCAAGGAACTGTCGCCCGCCTACGCCGACGATTCCGTCGGACGCAGCGAGGGGCAGCTCGCTCTCAAGAAGGAGGTCGAGTTCCACCTCACCGAGAAGGCCCAGAGCATGCTGGGCGAGGTGCTCGGCCCGGACCGCGCCATCGTGCGCGTGGACGCCACGCTCAACTTCGAGAAGCTCGACCGCGAGCGCGAGATCTTCGACCCCCAGGGAGCGGTCGTCCGCAGCGAAGAGAGGCAGGAGACCAGCGAGACGCAGAGCGGAGCCAACGACGAGAGCAGCGTCACGAACTACGAGATCAACCGCACCGTCGAGCGCGTCGTGGGCGAGACCGGCGGCGTGAAGGCGCTGTCGGTGGCGGTGTTCGTCGACGGCGTCTGGGCGGCGCCGGAGGGCGGCGGGGAACCGGTGTATCGGCCCCTGCCCGACGACGAGCTGAACCAGATCCGGCGCATCGTCGCCACGGCCGTGGGTCTGAACTCGGTGCGCGGCGACCAGATCGAGGTGGTGAACATGCCGTTCTCGAACCGGCGCGACGCGCCGACGAGCGGCGGCGTGCCGGCCACGCGCTGGCTGGAGCTGGTGCCGCAGTATGGCGGTCGCCTGTTCCTGCTTGCCCTGCTGGTCGGACTGCTGCTGAGCTTCCGCCGCAACCTCGAGCGCGTCCTCGCCGAGGTGTTTCCGGCGCGACGGACCGCCGGCGGCGGCGAGGCGGTCGCCCCGCCCGAACGCTTCGAGGGGCTGCCGGACATGACGGACCAGATGATCGAGGACGTCCAGGAGTACGCGGCGGAGAACCCGGACCGTGTGGCCGAGGTGATCCAGTCCTGGATCTACGAGGAGGACTGGAACCGCGAGCAGCGGTCCCGATCCATGGGCGGGGCGGCGTGATGAGCGAGAACCTGCGCAAGACAGCGGTCTTCCTGATGGCCCTCGGACCGGAGGTGGCCGGCCAGGTCCTCAGCAAGCTGCCCGAGAGCCTGGTCGAGAAGATCACCCATTCCATCGCGACCGTCGGCCACGTGCCGTTCGCCGACAAGAAGAAGGTGCTGGGCGAGTTCGTGCAGATCTCGAGCAGCATTTCCGGCGTGGCGGTGGGCGGCGAGGAGACGGCGAAGCAGATCCTCGAGTCGGGCTTCGGCACCCACAAGGCCAGCTCGCTGCTGAGCCGGGTGACCAGCTACAGCGAGATCAAGAGCTTCGAGAACCTGCGAGCGGTGGACCCGCTCACGGTGGCGAACTACCTCAAGAACGAGCACCCGCAGACGGTGGCGGTGGTGCTGGCCCACATGGATCCGCGCAACAGCGGGCCCATCCTCTCGCTGCTGCCGGCCGAGCTGCAGGGGGACGTGGCCTACCGCATGGCCGTGCTCGACGCGCCCAACGCCGAGCTGATCAAGGTGGTCGAGGACGTCCTGGCGCGGCAGCTCCAGGGACAGATCTCGGCGCGCCGCGGCAAGTACGGCGGTCCCAAGCAGGTGGCGGAGATCCTCAACGAGATCGACCGGGAGACCTGGCAGGAGATCCTCGACGAGATGCGGGAGATCGACGACGAGGTGGCCAACGGGGTCAACCAGCTCATGTTCGTGTTCGAGGACCTGGTGCTCCTCAACGACAAGTACATCCAGGAGATCCTCAAGGAGATCGACGGCAAGGAACTCACGCTCGCGCTCAAGGGCGCGACCGAGGAGATCAAGGAGAAGATCTTCGACAACATGTCCAAGCGCGCGGCCCTGGGGATCCGCGAGGACATGGAGTACATGGGCCCGGTGCGGCTGAGCGAGGTCGAGGAGGCGCAGAAGCGGATCGTGGAGGTCGTGCGCAGTCTCGAGGAGGCGGGCACCATCGTGATCGGACGGGGGGGCAAGGATGCGGACATGGTGTCCTGAGCCCCTCGTGCCGGACGTGGACGCGGGCGGCACCTTCGTGCCGCTGGCGCCGGAAGCCGGTTCCGGGACGCCCGCCCGCGACCCGCGCTTCCGCAGCGAGTCCGGCTTCCTCGACCCGCGCTCCGTTCTCGACCACCTCTCGACCGACGAGCGGGAAGGTCTTCGAGCACTGGTGGAGACGGAACTCCGCCAGCGTTACGACGTCCGGCTGGCCGAGGCGCAGGCGACCGAGCGGGCCGCGGCCGAGGAGCGGGTGGCGGAGCACGAGCGCCGCTGCGCCGCCTGGCAGCACGAGCTGGCGGCCGCCGTGGACGCCCATCGCCGCGAGCTCGTGAACCGCCTGGCGCGCGAGTCGGTGGACCTCGCGCTCGCGCTGGCGGAGAAGGTGATCAGGAGCGCCGTGACCGCCGATCCGGACGTGCTCGTCCGAGCTCTCGAGACCGTCCTGCACAAGGTCGAGGCGGGCGCGGCGCTGGAGATCATCGCCAGTCCCCAGGACGCGCGGCGTCTGGAGGCCGATCCGGAGCTGTGCGAGCGCCTCCGCATCGGCAGGGTGCGCGCGGACCGGCGCGTGGCCCCGGGGGGATGCCGGGTGCGCGGCGGCGATGGTGCCGAGTGGGACGCGACCGTGGACAGCCAGTTGCAGGCGCTCGGCGAGGTGGTCCACGAGTGGCTGACCGTACCCGTGCGGCAGCCGCAGGACGGCACCGGGAGCGACGGCGCCGGCGTGCCGCCGCACCAGGACACCGGGGAGGGGCATGGATCTCGCCTGGACTGACTGCCGGGAGCGACTGCGCCGTCTGGATCCGATCCGCGCCGTCGGGCGCGTGGCCGACCTCGTGGGCATGGTGGTGGAGGTGACCGGGCTGGCTGCGCCCGTGGGCGCTCTCTGCCGGGTGGACACGGGACGCCACACGCCCCCGGTGCTGGCGGAAGCGGTGGGTTTCCGTGACGGACGGCTGCTGGTGATGCCGCTGGGGAGTTCCGACGGCATCGCACCCGGGATGCCGGTCGTGCTCGTCAGCCGCCGGCTCTCGGTGCCGGTGGGCGAGGGCCTGCTGGGTCGCGTGCTCGACGGCCTCGGACGCCCCATCGACGGCGGACCTCCGGTGGTCCACCTGCCGCAGGCGCCCCTCGGCGGCGGCCGGCCGCCGGCCGCCCTGTCCCGCCGGCGGGAGATGACCGTGCTGGAGACGGGGGTGCGGGCGGTGGACGCCCTGGCGACCGCCGCCCGGGGGCAGCGGATGGGCATCTTCGCGGGCAGCGGCGTGGGGAAATCGGTGCTGCTGGGGATGCTGGCGCGGCGCGCCCAGGTCGACGTGAACGTGCTGGCCCTCATCGGCGAGCGCGGCCGCGAGGTGAAGGAGTTCCTCGAGCGTGATCTCGGACCCGAGGGGCTGGCGCGCAGCGTGGTGGTGGTGGTCACGTCGGACGAGAGCGCCGTCATGCGCGCCAAGGGCGCGGAGACGGCCATGACCATCGCCGAGAGCTTCCGCGAGAGCGACCGCGAGGTGCTCTTCCTGATGGATTCGGCCACGCGGTACGCCATGGCGCTGCGCGAGATCGGGCTGGCCGCCGGCGAGCCGCCCACCACCAAGGGCTATCCGCCGTCCGTGTTCGCGGCGCTCCCGCGCCTGTGCGAGCGCGCGGGGTGGTCGGCGGTGAATGCCATGACGGCCTTCTTCACGGTGCTCATCGAGGGCGACGACATCCACGACCCGGTGGGCGATGCGATGCGCTCCATACTCGACGGGCACCTGGTGCTCAGCCGCGACCTGGCGCGGGAGGGCCACTACCCGGCGGTCGACGTGCTCGGCAGCGTGAGCCGGTTGCGCAACGAGGTGGTGGATCCGGCCGCCCGCGCGGCGGGGCTGACGTTCGTCCGCTGGCTGAAGGCGCTGGAGGAGAATCGCGACCTCGTCAGCATCGGCGCCTACGTGGCCGGTTCCGACCCGGTGCTGGACGAGGCGCTCGCGCAGCGCGACGCCATCCGGGCCTTCCTCGCCCAGGACGTGGACGAAGCGGCGCCGCTGGACGACACCTGGCGACGTCTGGCGGAACTGGCCGGCGCCGGGGAGGCGGTCGCACCATGAGCTTCGTCTTCCGGCTCGAGCGGGTGCTGCGCCTCCGGCGACGGCAGACCGAAGCCGCTTCGCGCTCGGCCAAGCTCGCCGCCGACGCGCTGGCGCGTGCGCTGAGACGCGAGGCGGAGGCGGACGCGGAGATCGAGGACCTGCTCGACCTGCCGCTGCTCGGCGGACCGGCCGGGTCCACCATGGCGGCGGGACTGGCGGGGCTCGTGCAGCGGCGCGGATACCTGGAGCTGCTGGAGAAACGGCGCGCCGAGCGTCGGCGCGAGAGCGCCGAGGCCGCCGCGCAGCTCGCAGAGGCCCGGCACCGCCTCGCTCGACGCCACCGGGACGAGAAGGTCCTGGACCAGCTCCGCGAGCGTCAGGCGGCGGCCTGGAGGTTCGAGGAGGCTCGTCGCGAACGCAAGGTACTGGACGAGGTGGCGGCCATCCGCGCCGCGCGCCGGGGACAGGCGGTCCTTGCCAGGGACCCGGTCAAACCTGCCGACAGGGACCGGGCAAGCGGCGCGCCAGACGAGTGCCAGCCGCGGTAACCGACGGCGCTGGAGCTGTTTGGCGTCCGGAGAACCGGGATGGACCCGGCAGCGGCGGCTGGCACTGCGGTTGCGTGGACTCCGACGTACTCATCATCGGCCGCGCCGCCGCGGACTCGAGGAGAGATCGACATGAAGAGCGTCATCGTCATCTCGCTGATCACCTTCGTGATCATCTTCGGCGGAGTCGTGCTGATGAGCGCCCACCTGGGGCACGCGGCGCGGCAGAGCACCGAGCCGGAGCTGGGCAGCGAGGACCACGGAGCCGCGGGACGGCTCTTCGAGGACATCGCGCGGGAGCGCGACCGGCTGCAGCGCGAGCGTGAGCAGGTGGTGCGGCTGCAGCAGAGCGCGGCCGTGCAGCAGGAGGCGCTCGAGCGCACGCGCAACAGCCTGGGAGCCGTGGTGGCGAGGCTCGAGTCGCGCCAGCAGCAGTACGCCGCCGAGCGCGAGCTCTCGGCCCAGAAGCTCGCCAAGATGTACGAATCCATGAAGCCGGACAGCGCCGCGCCCATCCTGGCGGCGCTCGACCTGGAGATCATCATCGACGTGGTGAGCCGCATGAAGGAGCGCCCCGCCGCTCGCATCCTCTCCTACATGGACGCGGGACTGGCGGCGCAGATCTCCACGCGCATGAGCCGGCAGGGGGCGAGTTGATGGAGACCGGACCGGTTGCCGGACCGCTCGACCGACTTCCCGCTGCCGGCCGCAGCGCCGACCCGGGAGCCGGATTCTCCGGTCTGGCCGGTCTGTTCGCGGCGCTCCTGGCCGGCGAGCAGGCTTCGCAGGCGGCGGTGCCGGCGGAGGTTGCGGAGGCGTCGGAGCCGGCCGGAGCGGCCGCTCCGGGCGACGGCGAGACGGAAGCGTGCACGGGCGGCGAGGAGACGGTCGGCAAGGCGCTCCTCGGCATGGTTCCCGCCGCCGCCACGGCTGCCGGTCAGCGCCTGGCCGCCGTCGCAGCCGCCGCCGGCGGGTCGACCGGCCACAGTGCGGACGGGTTTGCTGCCGTCTGGCCGCGGAGCGCCGACGGGCACCACGGCGGAGGCGCCGCCCCCGGCGCCGAGCCGGCGCAGAAGCATGGCGGCAGCGCGGCGGACGGGTCCGGCCCGCCCGGTCGCCTGCCGAACCTGCTCGCCGGCGCGAACGGGAATGGAAGCGTCGTCGCCGGCTGCTTCGCCGGCAGGAGCGCCGTGCCCGCGCCCGCGGCAGCCGCCTCGGCCGGCGTCACCACGGTGGCCGCGGCGGGCGGCGCACACGGGACAGAAACCGCGCCGGTGCCGGCGGAGGTGCCGGCGGCTGAGCCGGTGACCGAACTCGCGGGCGTGGAACCCGATGCGGACGGCGGCTCTGATCCGCAGCGCGTGATCGCGGACTCAGCCCCATCGAGGGCGACCGCCATGGCGCACGTGGCGCACGGCGAGGCCACGGCGGCGTCCGCCGGAGAGTCGTCTGCGCGGGGCGGGCCCGCACCGGAGCAGACCGTGGCGAGCCAGGGACGGGCGGGCGAACAGCCGACCGCGGCGGTCCCGGCGCCGCCGGAGATCGTCCGATCCGTTCACCGGACCGAGGAGCCGCCCGCCCCGATCGACGGGTCCGCATCCGGGACGAGTCTCGCGGAGGACGCCGGCGCCGACGCCGACGCCGACGCGCCCGGCTGGGTGGCCGCCCCCGGGCGCGCGCCGGCGGGCGCCGGAGGCCGTCCGGCGACCTCGGGGGGCTCTCCGGCCGCCGCCGACCCGGCCGCGGGGCGCGCGATCCGGGCGCAGGTCGTCGACCGGCTCCTGACGCGCGAGATCGGCGGCCAGGACCGCGTGATCCTGCGCCTCGACCCCGCGCACCTGGGGAAGGTGCAGGTGGATCTGCAGGTGCGCGGCGACCGCCTGGAGGTGGTCTTCCGGGCCGACTCGGCGGGTGCCGAGCGTGCGCTGCAGGAGGGAGCCGACGAGCTCGTGGAGGCGCTGCTGCACCGCGGCGGCCGCTGGACCGAGGTGGACGTGCGCTGCGCGCGCAACCGCGACGGGGAGCGCTCCGGCGATCAGGCCGAGGAGCGCGAACGACGCGAGCGCGAGCAGCCGGAGCGGGACCAGCAGGGCCGCGGCCGCGACGGCCGCGAGCGTGAAGGGAGCTAGGCGATGCCGGTGAACGGAGTCTCGAATTCCACGGGGCCGGTCCTGGGCGCGCCGGCGCGCGACTACGGCCAGACCTCGAAGCTCGACTTCATCAACCTGCTGGTGGCGCAGATCCGCAACCAGGATCCGCTCAGTCCGATGGACAACGCCGAGTTCACCTCCCAGATCACCCAGTTCACGATGCTGGAGGAGCTGCAGAAGCTCGGCGGGAAGCTCGACGACGATCTGATGGTGAGCCAGTCGCTCAACAACACCGCCATGCTGGCCCTCGTGGGGCGCAAGGTCACGGTCGAGGGCGACAAGGTCTGGCTCACCGGCGAGGGGGCGTCCCGCACGTACGTGGACGCGGCCGGCACCGGCCGCGCCACCATCGAAATCGTCGATGCGAACGGCAAGGTCGTTGAGACCTACCACCGCGACCTCGTCGCGGGACGCAACGACGTGACCTGGGACGGCTACCTGGACGACGAGGAACAGCCGGCGGCCGAAGGCGAGTACACGCTACGGGTGTCCGTCGAGAAGGACGGCGTCCCGGTGCAGCACGTGACCCTGATGACCGGGGCGGTCACGGGTCTGCGCTACGAGAACGGGATCGCCGTGGTGGAGGTGGGCGGCGACGAGTTCTACGTCTCCGAGATCTACAAGGTGAGCTGAGGTCACATCCGCGACCGTCCGTCCCGGCCGAGGGCCGGGGGCCGGCAGTCGCGCAGTACGCTCCCGCGAGGAGGATTCCATGTTCAAGTCGCTCTACTCCGGAGTCTCCGGGCTGTCGGCCAACCTGACCGCCCTCGACGTGATCGGCAACAACATCGCCAACAGCAACACGATCGGCTTCAAGTCGGGCCGGGCGACGTTCAGCGAGATGCTCACGCAGACCATGAGGTCCGCCAGCCGGCCGGTATCGGGCGGTCTCGGCGGCACGAATCCTCAGCAGGTCGGCCTGGGCACGCGGGTGTCCAGCATCGACACCAACTTCGGTCAGGGGAACTTCCAGACCACGGGCAAGAAGACCGACCTCGCGATCCAGGGCGCCGGGTTCTTCATCCTGAACGACGGCCTCAGCAGCGTCTACTCGCGGGCCGGGGTCTTCGGGCTGGACAGCATGAACTACTTCGTGGACCCGTCCACGGGCATGCGCGTGCAGGGAGTCATGGCCGATGCCAGCGGCGCCATCGCGAACGGGCCGATCGGCGACATCTTCATCGACCCGGGCCTGGTGGTGCCGGCGGAGGCCTCCACGTCCGTCGAGCTCATCGGCAACCTGGACGCGGACAGCGACGCCACCGAGACGATCATCGAGAGCGGCAGCTTCCTGGTGGCGGCGGCGGGCGCCGACCTCCTGGTGGACATGAGCGGCCAGCGCAACGGATCGCTCAACCTCAATCCCGGCGACACCGTCAGTCTGAACGGACGGCGCGACGGCGTCGACATCGCGGCCGGCGCCTCGTTCACCGTGACCTCGACGTCCACCTACCAGGATCTGGTCGACTGGCTGAACACCACCGCGCCCGGGCTCACGTTCTCCGTGCTCCCGTCGGGCGCCCTGCAGGCGCAGAACGGCGGCACCGAGGTGGAGGGCCTGTCGCTCTCCAGCTCCGGCAAGGACGTCTTCAACGCCAGCTTCCTCTTCGAGCCGAGCATCGCCGCGGGCGCCACCACCGACACCTCGATGCGCTCGGGCGAGGCCGGCGAGCTGAGGGCCTACGCCGCGGAGGGCGACCTCCTCTCCGCGCTCTACGACTCCGACGGCGTGCATCTGAACCTGGATCTCTCCACCGGCAGCACGGTGCTGAACCTCGAGGGGGCGGTGGGCGGCGAGTCGGTCACCGGTACGCTGGCCGTGACCGCCGCCACCACGGTGGCGGAGCTGTTGCAGGCCATCCAGTACGCGCACGGGATCAACTCGAACCCGGTGGTGATGAACGACCTGGGTCAGATCGTGGTGCAGGGCGAGGTGGGGACGGGCAGCGCGCTGGGCGACATCCGCATCAGCGAACAGGACAGCGACAACACGGTGATCGAGTCCGCCTTCAACTTCCGGCAGACCCAGCAGGCCCGCGACGCGCAGACCTTCTCGGTGGCCACCACCCTGTACGACTCGCTCGGCAGCGAGCACGTCGTGAACTTCACCTTCGAGAAGGTGCCCGGGCTCAACGAATGGATCTGGCAGGCGAACTGCGACGGGCTCGAGGAGATCATCTCGGGCGGGTCCGGCCGCATCCGGTTCGGCGACAACGGCTCGATCAGCAACTTCAGCTTCGACGACGGCTCCAGTTCGCTCAGCATCCGGCCCCAGCCGACCGGCGAGGAGGGGGCCGGCATCCTCGACGTGGCGATCGACTACGGCACGATCGGCGGCCTGTCCGGACTCACGCAGTTCGACGGCGCCGGCAGTCTGCAGTCGGTGGCCGACGGCTTCAAGGCGGGTTCCCTGGTCGACTTCAACATCGACCAGAGCGGGCTCATCACGGGCCAGTTCTCCAACGACACGATCCGCAACATCGGCCGGGTGGCGCTGGCGGAGTTCACGAACCCCGCCGGGCTGCTGCGCGATGCGAACAACACCTTCCGCATCAGCGGCAACTCGGGCCAGGCGTCGGTCGCCTTCGCGGGAGAGAGCAGCGGTATGACCATCGTGCCGGGCGCCCTGGAGACGAGCAACGTGGACCTGGCGCTGGAGTTCACGCGGCTGGTGGTGGCGCAGCGCGCCTTCCAGGCGAACAGCCGCGTCATCACCACGGGCGACCAGGTCATGCAGGAGCTGGTGAACCTGATCCGGTAGCCGCCGACGGGGGCGGCCGCACGCCGCGGTCGCCCCCCTCCCGCGGCAGGGGCGCGGGGCCGGCTGAGCGCGGGAGCTAAAGTCCATGATCAAACTCACGAAACTCAACGGGAAAGAACTGGTGGTGAACGCAGACCTCATCGAGTTCGTGGAGGTCACGCCGGATACGCTGGTTTCGCTCACCACCGGGCGCAAGATCATGGTGCTGGAAGACATCGAAGAGGTCGTGCGGCGTGCGGTCCGCTACCGCTCGCAGGCCCGGATCTACCCCGTGCCCACCGGCGGCACCGGCTCGGTCTTCGAGGGCTAGGCCCTCGCGGGCGGATTCGCCGAGAGAGCCGAGAGAGAGGCGCTCGTGGACATCGCCACCCTGGTCGGGCTGGTACTCGCCTTCGCGCTGGTCGTGTGGGGCATCATCCTCGGCGGTTCGCTGAACCAGTTCGTGGACGCCCCCTCCCTGGCCATCGTCATGGGCGGAACCATCGCCACCATCCTCATCAACTTCCCCATCGCCAAGGTCCTGGGCCTGATGCAGGTCCTGAAGAAGACGGTCCTCTTCCACGTGGACGACCCCGACTCGATCATCGCCAAGCTCGTATCGTACGCCGAGCGGGCGCGTCGCGAGGGGATGCTGGCCCTGGAGGAGCAGTCGGAGGACGAGCCGGACGAGTTCCTGCGCAAGGGGTTGCGCCTGGCGGTGGACGGCACCGACCCCCAGCTCCTGGAGAAGATCCTCGAGACGGATCTCGGCCAGATCGAGGCCCGCCACAAGGAGGGCAAGTCGATCCTGGAGTGCGGCGGGACCTTCGCGCCGGCGTTCGGCATGATCGGCACCCTGATCGGCCTCGTGAACATGCTGTCGGCGCTGGAGGATCCCACCTCCATCGGCGCCGGCATGGCCACCGCCCTCATCACCACCTTCTACGGCGCCCTGCTCGCGAACGCGTTCTTCCTGCCGCTCGCCGGCAAGCTCGAGCTGCGCTCCAACGAGGAGTTGCTCCTCAAGGAGATGGTCATCGAGGGCATCATGGCCATCCAGAGCGGCGATTCGCCCCGGATCGTGGAGGAGAAGCTGAAGTCCTTCCTGTCGCCGACCATGCGCCGCCGTGTGGAGGACAGGAAGCAGAAGGCCGCCTGACCCCTGGCCGGCCGGCCAGGGCGGATGGCCGCGCCGGGAGAGTGTCCACGTGAGCCGCAACACCCGCCCCGTCGTCGTCAAGAAGGGTCTCGACCTGTGGGTCATGACCTACGGCGACATGATGACGCTCCTGCTCACGTTCTTCGTGCTGATCGTCAGTTTTTCATCCATCCAGGAAGTGCAATTCAAGCAGGCGGCGATGGCCCTGCGCGAGGCATTCGGCGTCTTGAAGACCCCGGAATCGGTCCTCGAGCTGAACCACCCCATCGTGCCGCGCCACGCTCCCAACGAGGAGGCCCAGCTCATCTACGAGCTGCGGGAGATGGAACGATCCCTGCTTGCCGAGGGAGTGGAGGGGGAGGTGCAGGTGGAGGTGACCCCCATGGGCATCGCCATCCGCATGGACGCTCCGGTGCTCTTCGCGACGGGAGCGGCGGAACTGAAGGAGGGGGACGGCGGGGTGATCGCCCGGATCGGCGGCTTGCTGGCCGGGTACCCGCACCCCATCCGGGTGGAGGGCCACACCGACAGCGTGCCCATGCGCAGTGCGCGGTACCCGTCGAACTGGCACCTCTCCGCCGCCCGCGCGGTGGCCGTGGCCACACGCCTGCAGGAGTGCGGGGTGGCGCCGGAGCGAGTGGGTGCCACCGGATACGGGGAGCACCGCCCGGTCGCGGACAACGCCTCGCTCGAGGGGCGGACGCGGAATCGCCGGGTCGAGATCTTCGTGGAGTTCGATCCGGAGCGGGCGCCCCGCGGCGGGCTGCCCCTGGTGGAACTGGAGCGGGCGCCGGCGCCCGTACGCGTGGAGCCGACGCTGGCCACCCCGGTGACGGAGCGGCTGGGGCGGCTGCCGGTGGACTAGAGGCGCACCCGCGACCGGTGCGGGCGCAGCGAGGAGTGCGGCATGGCCAGGGAGAAGAAGGACGGCGAAGGCGCCGAGCAGGAGCAGCACGGCAAGCCGGCGCTCCTGGAGAACAAGGTGATCCTGCTGGGGGTCATGGTGGCGGTGCAGGCCCTGCTGGCGGTGGCGCTGACGCACTTCGTCATCGTGCCGCGCCTGGGGATCCAGAGCGCCGCGGCGGGCGCGCCGGCGGTGACCACCGTCGGCGAGGAGGCCGCCACGGGCGTACTCGTGGACCTCAGGGAGATCATCGTCACCCTGCAGAGCGACACCAAGCTGCCCCGCTACCTCCGCGCGAACGTCAATGTGGAGGTCGCCAGCCAGTCGGTCGCTGACCTGGCGGTGACGCGGCTGCCCCAGCTGCGCGACACGGCCATCATGATCCTGTCGGCGCGCACGCCGGCGGAGATCCAGTCCCCCGAGGGCAAGCAGGCGCTGCGGGACGAGCTGTTCCGGCGCCTCTCGGAGAAGCTGCCGCAGGGGACGCTGAGCAACGTCTACTTCTCGGACCTGGTGATCCAGTAGCTCTGGCAGGGAGAGGCGCACGTGGTCGAAGACGGGCTCCGGACCGCGCCGGCGGACGATCTGATGGACGATCTCGACCTCGACGCCGCGCTCGGCGAGGCCGGGCTGCTGGCCGGCCGCCGGGGCGCGGACGACCTCGAGCGCATGCTCGACGCCGCGTCCGACGCCGACGAGTCCGCCGACGGCATCCGCAAGTTCGACTTCCACCGGGCGCACACCATCTCGCGTCCGTTCGAGCAGAACCTGCGCAGCGTGGCCGAGAACTTCGCCAAGATCGGGAGCATCTCCTTCACGAACCTGCTGCGCACGTCGGTCGCACTGGAGTTCCGCGGGGTGCGGCTGTGCTCCGTCGGCGACTACCTGGAAGAACTGCCCCACCCCTCGTGCACCGCCACCGCCACCCTGGCCCCGCTGAAGGGGCACGCGCTGATCCACCTGGACCTCGGCGTCTGCTTCGTGATCCTGCAGCGGGTGATGGGCGGCAAGACCGAACCGCAGGAGCGGCTGAGGGAGTTCACCGAGATCGAGCGCGGCATCTTCGCGCGGTTCAGCGCCCGGATCCTCGAGCGTTTCCAGGAGGCCTGCGCGCGCCTGGTGACGATCGAGCCGAGGTTCGTGTCGCTGGAGAACAACCCGTCCTACATCACCGGCGTGCCGGCGGGCGAGACGATGGCGGTGCTGCGCTTCCTGCTGCGGCTGGACACCGTGGAAGGACCCCTGGAGATCGGCATCCCGCTGCCCGGCTTCGAACCGGTCCGGGACATCTTCGACCCCGAGCAGGGCCTGGAGATGCGCTCGCCCGGCGAGATGCGGCAGGACCGTTCCCGCATCCTCGGCCTGGTGCAGGGGACTTCCAGCGAGGTCGTGGTCAAGCTCGGGCAGCTCGAGCTGACGCTCGAGCGGCTGCTGGACCTCAAGGAAGGCGAGGTCCTGGATCTGCCCCAGTCGGTGAATGCACCGCTGGTGGTGGAGGTGGAGGGACGAGACATGTACCTGGGCGAGGCTGGCCGCGTGGGACAGAGCCGCGCGGTCAAGCTCATCGAGCGGCTACCCGAGGAGTGACGAATGGCAGGCGAGCACGACATCGAGACGCCGAGCGCGACGGCAACCGCTTCCGGCGGCAGCCCCGAGCACGAGCCGGGCGGTACGGCGATCCGGACGGAGGACTGCACCGAGGCGATCCTCGCCGATCTGGCCGAGAGCGTGGGCGACCCACGCAACCTCGACCTGCTGCTGGACGTGAACCTGAAGATCACCGTGGAACTGGGGCGGGCGCGGCTGCGGTTCCGGGACGTGCTCAACCTCAGCACGGGCTCGGTGATCGAGCTGTCGCGGCTCACCAGCGAGCCGGTGGACATCCTGGTGAACGGCGCCTTGCTCGCCACCGGCGAGGTGGTGGTGGTGGACGATCACTTCGCCGTCCGCATCAACAAGCTGCTCAACCGTGTCGAGCGGTTGAAGCGGGTGCTCTGAGATGCCGGGGCCGCTGTCTGCCGTGCTCGCGGTCGTCGGTGCGGCGCCCGCGGCTGTCGACCACCCGGCGGCCGCCCTGCTCGACACCGCCGGCGGCGGCTGGTGGCGGGCCATGGCGGGCATGGCCGTCGTGTTCGGCCTCCTGGTGATCTGCCTGCGGCTATTGCGCCGCTGGCCCGGCGCCCGTGGCTCGGGCGCCGCCCGGGTGGAGGCGATCTGGCCCCTCGGGCCGCGTCGCGAGATCCACGTGGTCCGCCTGGGCGACGAGATCCACTACGTCTATCGCAACGAGCAGGGCCTTGCGCTGCTGCGGCGCGAGCCGTGGGAAGCCTACCGCGCCGCCCGTCCGGTCGAGACGGGACCGACAGGCCGTCCGGTGGCCGGCGCGCGGAGCCTGCTCGCATCCTGGCTGCGACGGGCGTCCGAGTTCCGGGCGGCCGCTGCGGCGTCTTCGCCGCGCCGCTCCGTCTGAACGGCCGGTCGCCGCGGCGAGCGCCCGTCCCACCGCACGCCTCGTCCCACCGCACGCCTCGTCTCACCGCACGCCTCGTCTCACCGCACCTCACCCCACTGCGTACCTCGTCTCACCGCACCTCGCCCCACTGCGCGTCTGGTTCCACGGCCGGTGTTCGCTTCAGCAGATCTGACCGATCTTCTCCGGCCGGCCTCGACACGTCCTGACAGCGGCTGGTCCGAATCCGATCGGATCTGGCGAGGAACCGGACGGCGCGGCCGGCGAGGGTCGGCTCGCGGCGAGACCGTCCCCCGATCTCCGTGGTACACCGCTTGCGACAGTGGAGCGCCGCGTCCGGATGGACACGGCCAGGGAGGCTTTCAGGATTGCACGGGCGACCGACAGTGAGAGACGAGGAACGGCGGACGGCGAGGCCTTACCGGCGCCGGACCGCCGCGGCCGCGGCGCTGGTCGCGACGCTGTCGGTGCTGGTCCTGCTGCTGGCGGCGCCCGGGATCGCGGCGCAGGAGGCGGCGCCGCAGACGGCACCGGTCACCGGCGACCCGCCGGAGCGGCCGACGCTGACGCTGCGCATCGACGGCGCCGACACTCCCGAAGGCGTGGACGCCGCGCTGAAGATCGTCCTGCTGATGACGGTCCTCTCGGTGGCGCCGGCGCTGCTGGTGCTGCTGACCAGCTTCACCCGCATCGTCATCGTGCTCGGCTTCCTGCGCCAGGCGATCGGCACGCAGCAGGCGCCGAACAACCAGATCATCATCGGGCTCTCGCTGTTCCTGACCCTGGTGATCATGTCGCCCGTCCTGCAGCGGGTGAACGCGGACGCGCTGCAGCCCTTCCTGGCCGACGAGCTGACCCAGCAGGAAGCCCTCACCCGGGCGCAGGCGCCCCTGAAGGAGTTCATGCTGGGCCAGGTGCGCGAGAAGGACGTGGCGCTGTTCCTCGACCTCACGGCGACCGAGGCGCCCGCGGCGCCGGAGGAGCTGCCCATGCTGGTGGTCATCCCGTCGTTCGTCATCGGCGAGCTCAAGACGGCCTTCCAGATGGGGTTCGTGCTCTTCCTGCCCTTCCTGATCATCGACATGGTGGTGGCCTCGGTCCTCATGTCCATGGGCATGATGATGCTGCCGCCGGTGCTGATCAGCCTGCCGTTCAAGATCCTGCTCTTCGTGCTGGTCGACGGCTGGTTCCTGGTCGTGCGTTCGCTGGTCCAGGCGTTCCAGTGAGTTGCCCGCCCGCGGAAAGGAGGGGGTATGTCCCCCGAGACCGTCATCGAGATCGCGCAGCAGGCCATCCAGGTGGTGCTGCTGGTGGCCGGGCCCATGCTGCTGGCGGGCATGGTGGTGGGGCTCGTCATCAGCGTCTTCCAGGCGGCCACCCAGATCAACGAGATGACCATGACCTTCGTGCCGAAGATCATCACGGTCTTCGTCGTCATGGTGCTTTCGCTGCCGTGGATGATCCACCAGCTCACCGCGTTCACCACGGCGATGTTCGACCGCGTCGCCGCCATGTGAGGCCGCCGATGCGCGGGCGCGCCGCTTCCGGGAACCGGTGCGCGGGAGGCGAACGATGGCGGTGAATCTCGATGTGACCCAGCTCCTGGTGGCGGCGGCGCTGACGCTCCGCTTCGGCGTGGTGATCGCCACGTTGCCGCTGCTGGATCTGCGCGCGGTGCCCGCGGTGTGGCGACTGGCGCTCGCCGGCGTCCTGGGTGCGGCACTGGCGCCGAGCGTCGCGGCCACGCTGCCGCCGGGGGGCGTCTCGATCACCTGGGCGAGCCTCGCCGCCGAGGCCGCCCGTTCGCTGCTGGTCGGCGTCCTGCTGGCGTTCGCGCTCAACCTCGCCTTCACCACCGTGCGCTACGCAGGGCAGATCGCGGGTACGCAGATCGGCTTCGCCATCGTGAACAGCTTCGACCCCCAGAGCGGAGCCCAGATCTCGGTGCTATCGCATCTCTACTACATGCTGGCCGTGCTGCTCTTCTTCGCAGTCGATGCGCATCACGTCCTGATCACCGCCCTCTATCGCACCGGCACCGACCTGCCGCTCTTCGCGCCGCTCGATCCGGCGGCGGGGGCCTGGCTGCTGGTGCAGGACTACGGGCGCGTCTTCACGCTCGGCCTGCGCATCGCCGCGCCGGTGGTGCTGGTGCTGCTGCTGGTGAGCGCCACGATGGGCGTCATCGTCAAGACGGTGCCCCAGATCAACGTGCTGGTGGTGGGCTTTCCCATCAAGATCGCGACCGGCCTGGCCGTGTTCGGCCTGTCGCTGGTGTTCTTCCGCGAGGTCTACCTGGCGCTGCTCGGCGGCCTCGACGAGTCGCTGGGCAGGATGATCCTGGCCCTGCGCTGAGCGCGGCGGCCGAGACCGGAGGGAGGTGAGTCATGGCGGAGTCGTCCGGCGAGCGGACAGAGAAAGCCACACCCCGGCGACACGAGAAGGCGCGCGAGCGCGGCCAGGTGGCTCGCAGCCTCGAGGTCAACGCAGCCGTGCTGCTGGCGGTCGGCCTGACCGCGCTGGTGCTGCTGGGTGGTCACTTCGGCCGCGTGCTGGGCCGCAACGGCAGCTATCTCCTGGGTCAAGCGCACGTGCTGCAGGTCGACAATCCGGCCGGACTGCAGCTGCTGCTGATGGGGAATCTCCAGGTGTTCGGGTGGGCGCTGGCGCCCCTGGTGGGCGCCATCCTGGTCGCGGCCCTGCTGGCGAACGTCGCCCAGGTGGGGCTGCAGGTGACGCCGGCCGCCATGGCGCCTCGCCCCGAGAAGCTGAACCCGCTCACGGGCATGAAGCGCTTCTTCCAGAAGCGGACCTTCTTCGAGCTGGTCAAGAACCTGTTGAAGATCGGGGTGCTCAGCCTCCTGGCCCTCGTCACGATCCGCTCCCTGCTGGGCGAGATGAATGCGACGCCGCTGCTGGCGCTGCCCGACGTGCTGGCGGTAGGCCGGCACGGCTTCGTGCAACTCGTGGCGCGGCTGCTGGCGGTGATGTTCGTGCTGGCGATCGTCGACTGGTTCTGGCAACGCCGCCAGCACGAGGACAGCCTGAAGATGTCCAAGCACGAGATCAAGCAAGAGGGCAAGGACATGGAGGGCGACCCGCAGATCAAGGCCCGTGTCCGCGGCCTGCAGATGGAGATGGCGCGCAAGCGCATGCTCACCGCGGTGCCGCAGGCCGACGTGGTCGTCACCAACCCCACGCATCTGGCGGTGGCGCTGAAGTACGAGCGCGGCGCGGCGGCGCCGGTCGTGGTGGCCAAGGGCGCCGACCACCTGGCGGGGATCATCAGGAAGATCGCCCGGGAGTCGCGCGTGCCCGTGATCGAGAACAAACCGGTGGCCCGGGCCCTCTACGAGGTGCCGCTGGGCAAGCCGGTTCCCGAGAGCCTGTTCCAGTCCGTGGCCGAGATCCTGGCCTACGTCTACCGGCTCCGCAAGGCTTGACGGCCGGCCGATGACGACCGCGAGGTGAATGCGTGGACAGCGACCGTGTGATCGGACGCGACCTGCTCATGGCCAACAGCAACCTCATGAGCGCCGTGGCGGTGCTCGTGATCGTGGGTCTGATGGTGGTTCCGGTGGCGTCGCCGCTGCTGGATCTGCTGCTCACGTTCAACATCGCCTTCTCGGTGGTCGTGCTGCTCGTGGCGCTCTACCTGAAGGAGCCGCTGCAGTTCAACAGCTTCCCGCAGCTGCTGCTGATCATGACGCTCTTCCGTCTGTCGCTGAACATCGCGTCCACGCGCCTGATTCTCGGCAAGGGCAGCGCCGGCCAGATGATCCAGAGCTTCGGCGACTTCGTGATCGGCGGCAACTACGTCATCGGCGTGATCGTCTTCACCATCCTCGTGGTGGTGAACTTCATGGTCATCACCAAGGGCTCCTCGCGCATCGCCGAGGTGGCGGCCCGGTTCACGCTCGACGCCATGCCCGGCAAGCAGATGGCGATCGACGCGGATCTCAACGCGGGCCTGATCAACGAACGGCAGGCCCGCGAGCGACGCGAGAAGATCACGAGCGAGGCCGAGTTCTTCGGCGCCATGGACGGCGCCAGCAAGTTCGTGCGGGGTGACGCCGTCGCCGGCATCATCATCACCCTCGTGAACATCGCGGCCGGCTTCGTCATCGGCATGCTCCAGCTGGGCATGTCCGCGAGCGAGGCGCTGGGCCGCTTCACCGTGCTCACGGTGGGCGACGGCCTGGTCAGCCAGATCCCGGCGCTGCTCGTCTCCACCAGCGCCGGCATGGTGGTGACGCGCTCGAGCGGCGCCCTGAACCTGGGCCAGGCGGTGACGCTGCAGGTGTTCCGGCAGACGCGGGCGGTGCAGATCGCGGCCGGCGCCCTGGCGACGCTGGGACTCATCCCCGGGTTGCCCACGGTGCCCTTCCTGCTCCTGGCGGTGGTTCTCGGCGTCGGCGGTACCGCCATCAGCCGCCGCGTGGTGGCCATGGAGGCCGCCGAGGCGACCGAGCGGCAGATCGAGGAGGATGGAGGCGCCGAGCCGCAGGCCGCGTCGGGTCCGCGCGGCGAGGACCTCTTCGTCGTCGATCGCCTGGAACTGGAGATCGGCTACGGGCTCATTCCGCTGGTGGACGAGACGCGCGGCGGCGACCTGCTGCAGCGCATCAGCAACATCCGGCGGCAGGTCGGCGCGGAACTGGGGATGTTCGTGCACCCGGTCCGCGTCCGCGACAACCTGCAACTGCCGGCCAACGCCTACGTGATCAAGCTCAAGGGCGTGGAGATCGCCCGCGCGGAGCTGATGCCGGACCGGCTGCTGGCCATGAGCACGCGTCCAGGCGCGGGGGACCTGGAGGGGGTCGCCACCACCGAGCCGGCGTTCAACCTGCCCGCGCTCTGGATCGATCGCGACCGCAAGGCCGCCGCCGACGCCGAGGGCTATACCGTCGTGGAACCTGCGGCCGTGCTGACCACGCACCTCTCCGAGATCGTGCGCAGCCACGCCGACGAGCTGCTCAGCCGCCAGGACGTCAAGGACATGTGCGAGTCGGTGCGCGAGTTCGCGCCGGCGCTGGTGGAGGATCTGGTTCCCGACCGGGTGCCGATCAGCATGCTGCACAGCGTCCTGCGCGCATTGCTGCACGAGCGCGTGCCGGTCAAGGACATCGTCACCATCCTCGAGACCATGGCCAACCAGGCCGGCACCGGCGCCTCGGTCGATCTCCTCACCACGCGGGTGCGCGAGTCGCTGCACCGGTCGATCTCCGCCCTGTACGGTGGGAGCGACGGCCACGTGCACGTGGTGAGCCTCGATCCGCGGGTCGAGCAGGCGCTGACCGAAGCGGCGCGCGACTCGGAGCATGCCGGCGCCGTGGCGATCGATCCGCGCTTCACGCAGGGGTTCCTGGCCGCCCTGGAGCAGACCCTGCGCGCCGCCTACGCGGCGGGCCCGGCGCCGGTCCTGCTGGTGCCCACTCCCATCCGTTTCTTCGTCAAGCGGCTCGTCGAGCCGACGTTCCCCAACCTGGCCGTCATGGGCTACACCGAGGTGGCGCCTGCCGCCCGGATCCAGTCGGCCGGAACGGTGGTGATCCATGGATCCGGTCAGTCGGGATCAGCGCAGCAGCGCCAGCAGCTCGCGGCGGTCTGACGACGCGACGATCACGATCGCGGCGCCCACCCTCGACCAGGCCCTGCGTCTGGTGCGCCGGCGCTGCGGCCCGGACGCGCGGCTGATGGGCAGCCGCACGGTGGTGCGGCAGGCGGGTCTGGGGGAGGAGCGGGTCGTGGAGGTGACGGTGGCCGCCCCGGGCGGACGGCCTCCGGTCGGCGGGCGGCGGCCTGACGACGCTCCGGCCGCCAAGCACCGACCAGGCCTGCCCGGGGACGTGGTGCGCGAGGTGGAACGCATCGAGGCGCTGGTGGACGAGATCGCCGCGCACCAGCACCGGCGCCGCGGCTCCGGTGATGCGGTGGCGAGCAGTCCGGTCGTCGAGGCTCTGGTCGACGGCGGCGCGTCGACGTCGGTGACCGCGGCCGTGCTCGAGCGCTACCGCGCCGAGACCGGCGGCGATCCGGGCGACCGCAGCGCTCTGCTGGCGCACCTCGGGAGCGGCTTGCGGACCTCCGGCGCCAGCTGGAACGATATCAGCGGCAGCCATGTGTTCCTGGGTGCCGAGGGGGCGGGCAAGACGGAACTGGTGCTGGCCGTGGCCGCCAGATTGCAAGGTCTGGGGCGCAGCGTGCTGGTGCTCAGCCTGCTGCCGCGCCACGGCGGCGAGGTCAGGCGCTTGCAGCAAGAGGCCAGCCGGCACGGCTACGACGCGGCCATCCTCAAGCAGCCGCGTCAGCTGGCCGCGAGCACGCCGCACCTGGAGCGCTACGACGTGGTGCTCGTCGACACTCCGCCCCTGCACGACCCCGCCCTGGCGGAGTCGGGCGAACTGCAAGGGCTGGTCGGGCAGAACGCCACGATGCATCGCCACCTGGTGCTGCCGCTCGACGGCGACCCGGCGGAGATCGGCGAGGTGTGCGCCGAGGCGCGCCGGTGGAATGGCGACTGGGTGGCCTTCACGCGGCTGGACCGTAGCTGTCGGCCGGGCAAGCTCCTGGACCTGCTGGAGATCGCGGGACTGCCGGCCTCGTTGCTCGCCAGCGGCCCGTGGGATCGCCGCGAGGTGGAGATCGCCACCAGCGGCCGGTTGCTGGACGTCATGCTGGGTGGCGACGCCGCCCGGGCGTCGGTGCGACGGGAGGCGGCGACGGCATGAGACCCGATGACCATCACGCCGGAGGGGGTGCGCCATGAGGCGCATCGTGCACACCGTCGCTCTCTGTGCGGCCCTGGCCGCGGTGGCGGTCGGTCTCTGGCGGGACGCCGGACCGACGACGACGATCGTGCGCGCGGCGACGGCCTACCTGGGCTGCTTCCTGCTCGCGGGTGCGCTGGTGCTGGCGGTGCGTCTGGCCGAGCCCGCCCCGGCGCCCGAACCGGCAGCCGAAAAGCGGCGGGCATCGCGGCGACGCCGCGCCGCGCCCGGTGCCTCGACCGGGCCTGCCTGCGCCGGCGCGGCGCAGCCGTCCGCGGCGGCGCCGGAGTGACGCGTAACGACGAGGAACTCTGGCACAGAACGTGCAAATTCCCGGCGGCATTCCCGGTCGCGAGGCCCACCAGAAAGGCGCATCCATGACCGAGCAGGCAACGTTCGTCCAGGCTCCACTCGCCCACGGCGATCTCTGGCGGCGCTACCGTGACCACGACGATCAGCTGGCCCGGCAGGAACTGGTCGAACGCTACGCCCGGATCGTGAAGTACGTGGCGGGTCGCATGGCGGTGGGTCTGCCGCACTACGTGGAGTTCAACGACCTGATCTCCGCCGGGTTGCTCGGATTGATCCAGGCTATCGACCACTTCGACCACGAGCGCGGCATCAAGTTCGAGACGTACGCCATACCTCGCATCCGCGGGTCGATCCTCGACGAGCTGCGCAGCCAGGACTGGTTCCCGCGCTCCCTGCGACGGAAGGCCAAGCAGCTCGAGGAGGCCTACAGCGTGCTGGAGGCCCGGCTCGGACGTCCGGCCACCGACGCGGAGATCGCCCGGGAACTGGACATCCCCGTGGAAGATCTGGACGAGTTGCTGGGCGAGGTGGCCGTGGCCACCATCATGTCGCTCGACGCGGACGCGTCGGCCGAGGACAGCGAGCAGTCCACCTCGCTGGGCGAGTATCTCGCCGACCCCCGTTCCGACGAGGTGGAACACGTCCTCGCGCAGCAGGAGATGAAGCAGCTCATCGCGCGCCGGCTCTCGGAACTGCCCGAGAAGGAGCAGCTCGTCCTGGTGCTCTATTACTACGAGGAACTGACGCTCAAGGAGATCGGCGAGATCCTCGACGTCACCGAGAGCAGGGTCTGCCAGATCCACACCAAGGCGATCCTCCGGCTCAGAGGCAAGATCGAGCGCCACGAGGGGAAGCAGTCGATCGGCCAGATCACCCAGGAGATCCGGCAACGACAGCGAGCCGCCCGGCAGAACGAATCGGCGCCGGCGCCGGCCCGCACGGCCGCGGATCTGCTCGATCCGGTGAACGTGACGGCGATGCTGGCGCTGCTGCTGCCGGTCCTCGGCGTGGCGGCAGGCGGCGTCTGAACCCATCCCGTGGCACGGGAGCGGGGGGACCATGGCGGGTGACGGCGTATCGGTGCAGACCACCATCGTCCAGCTCGGCAACGTCGCCCGCGCCCAGGCCAAGGGCCAGCAGGCGCAACAGCAGCCGGTCACGCCGTTCTCCGAGCAGGCCGACAAGCGCGACGAGCTGCGGGTGCAGCGGGTGCCGCAGATGGAGAAGGCGGAGAAGGGCCGGGTGGACGCCGACGCGCGGCAGCGCCGCCGCGAGCGTCGACGGGAGAAGAAGCGATCGACCGGTAACGCCGACGGCGGCGCGCCGGAGACCGGGCCCGACGACACGCACGGCGCGC
Organism: Candidatus Krumholzibacteriia bacterium; assembly: GCA_046484865.1. Lineage (GTDB taxonomy): Bacteria > Krumholzibacteriota > Krumholzibacteriia > LZORAL124-64-63 > LZORAL124-64-63 > JAWOID01. Next base: position 7,759 of record JAWOID010000079.1, on the reverse strand, counting down.
CGGCGGCGCTCGGCGGGCTCATCGACCGGCGCGTCTGAAGCGCCGGAACCGCCGCGGCGGAAAGGGTACCATGGGCTGGACCACGCTCGCACAGATGCTGCACGGACAGGGCGTCCTGTTCTGGGCGGGGGCCGGCGCGATCGCCGCCGGCGCCACCCTCCTCGTCGTGGCGGTCTCCCTGCAACTCCGTGCACCGCTGGAGCGGGTTGCGGGGCGCCTGCTCCGCATCCGCATCCCGGCCCGGGCGTGCTGCCGGGTCGCAGTCGCGCCGCCCGCAGCGGTCACCGCAACGGACCCCCGCGACACGGCACCGGCCGCGCCGCCGCCGCGGGTCCCCGTCGGCGCCGACCATCTGCTGCGCGCCTACGCCGCGGGAGCCTCCGGCCCGTCACTGCGGCTGCTGCACCAGCGCCTGCGCGCGGCCGCCGATCGGCTCGAGGCCGTCTCCGCCGCCCTGCGCGAGGAGGCGGCGGATCCGGAACTCAAGACGTCCGCGCCGGATGTCGAATACGTCTTCAGGGCTCGCGCCTGACGTCCGGCCCGCGGGTGCGCCGGCGCTCGCGCGGCAGTCCAGCCACCGGGAGACGTGATGCCGACCGCACCACAGCCGCCTGTCGCGACCGGCACCGACGCCGAGCAGGACCGCGAGCAGCAGCTCCGGAACATCATCCTGACCACGCGCGACCTGCCCGCCATGCCCCACGTGGCCAGCAAGGTGCTCGAGCTGTCCTCCGATCCCAGCACCTCCGCGCAGCAGATCCAGCAGGTCATCGCCGACGACCAGGCCATGACCGCCCGCATCCTGAAGATCGCGAACTCGGCCATGTACGCCTGCAGTCGCCGCGTGAAGACGTTGACCGAGGCCATCGTCATGCTCGGCTTCAACTCGATCCGCAGCCTGGTCGTCACCAGCGCCGCGCGCAATCTGTACAGCACCGGCGCCAAGCGACTGGGCCTGAAGGAACGTCTGCTGTGGGAGCACTCCGTGGGCTGCGGCTTCGCCTGCAAGCTGATGGTCCAGCACCGCTACCCACAGCTGACCGAGGAGGCCTTCCTCGCGGGCCTCCTGCACGACATCGGCAAGCTGGTGCTCAATCTCCAGGCGCCAGAACGTTTCGACGAGGTCGTCCAGGTCGTCTACAACGAGAGCCGGTCCTTCGCGGACACGGAGCGCGAGATCCTGGGCTTCGATCACGCCCAGGTGGGTGCGCTGCTGGTGAACAAGTGGAAGCTGCCGCCGATGCTCGAGCAGATCATCGGTGATCACCACGAGCCCGGCCGCTTCGCGCCGGAGAACCCGTTGCTGCTGTATCTGGACCTGGCGAATCACCTCTGCAAGAAGCTGGGGGTGGGGTTCGTCGACGACCCGGCCATCGACCTGCAGGTCCTGCCGAGCAACGTGTTCCTGCAACTTTCGCCGGAACTGCTGGAGGACGTGGCCGGGCAGCTGAAGGCCACCCTGGAGACCGAGATGGAGGTCTTCATATGAACGACGGGAGGGTGTCGTGACCCGGCGGCCGGACGTGCCCTGCCCGGCGCCGGGCTCCGGCGACGGAGGCGGCGACGGCTGCGCGGCGGGCGTGCTCGATCGACTCTGCCGCGTGGAGGATCTGCCGTCCATCCCGGAGACGCTCATCCGCATCTTGCGCGTGCTGGAGGACCCGGTGAGCAGCGCGCAGGCGCTGGCCGACGCGATCCAGTGCGACGCGCCGCTGACGACCAAGATCCTGCGGCTGGCCAGTTCACCGCTCTATCCGCATGGCGGGGAACCGCCGCGGGACATCCGGAGCTGCGTCCGCGTGCTCGGCTTCCGGACGGTGCGTCAGGTGGCGATCTGCGTCTCGATCGCCTCGAGCCTGGTGACCGCCTGCTCGCGGCGCCGGAGCCGCCTCGACTACCGGGAACTGTGGATGCACTCGGTGCTCGTGGCCTCCTACAGCCGGGAGCTCGCGCGACTGCGAGGAGACGGTGCGCTGGAGGACCTGTTCACCGCGGGTCTGCTGCACGACCTCGGCAAGTTCCTGCTCGTGATCCAGGTGCCCGGCGAGTACGACGCGGTGATCCGCCTGCGGCACGAGAGCGGAAGGCCGCTCGTGGAGGTCGAGCGGCAGCTCCTCGGGACCGACCATGCGTCAGCCGGCGCAGCGTACATGAGGCACTGGTGCTTTCCCGACGCCCTGGTGGCCTGCTGCGGGACGCATCACGACGGCCGCCGCATGGACCGTCAGACCGCGCTCGTGGCCCTCGCCGACCACCTCGTCAATACCGGATCTCCCCCGGCGAGCGACCTGGGCTTCGATGCGCGACACGCGGCCGCCGAAGCGCTGTGCGCGGCGGCGGGACTGACGCCGGACCGGGTGGACGAGGCGCAGGAAGCCCTCGCCACCGCCCGCGCCGACGCGGAGGCCCTGGTCGAGATCTCCTGATTCCCGTTTGTCGCCCGCCGGTTGCCTGTGTATCATGCCGTCCCGACCGCAGTCGTATCGTCGAGGTGAGGGATGGCCGCCACACCGCTCGTTCTGCTCAGCCGTCGCCCCGCTCTCTACAAGCTGGTTGCCGACTGGGACCTTCCGGACGTGGACGTCTTCGTCCACGACGCGCCTGCCGAGGCCCTGGCGCAGCTCGCGGGGGGGGGTGCCACTCTCTTCCTGTTCGACACGGTCGATTTCGCCCGCACCCGCCACGTCGTCCGCAAGTTCGTCTCGCTCAAGAGCGACGCCGACCTGGTGATCCTCGGCGAGGAGGAGGCGCTGGCCGACCTTGCCGAAGAGGTGCGTGGCGTGGCCTCGAACTTCCTGCCCGCCGACGCCCCCGAGGACGAGATCCGGGTGGTGGTGGAACGCCTGCTGCAGCTGCGCAAGGTGCGCCGCGAGAGCGGCATCACCGGGCGCTCGCCCGCCGTGGGGGAGATGATCTCGCTCATCGCCCAGGTGGCGCCGCTGGACGTGAACGTGCTGGTGCTGGGAGAGAGCGGCACCGGCAAGGAACTGGTGGCGCGGGCGATCCACGCCCACTCGCCGCGCCGTACGGGGCCGTTCATCAGTCTCAACTGCGGCGCCATCAGCGAGGGAGTGCTCGAGAGCGAGCTGTTCGGCCACGCGCGCGGCGCGTTCACCGGTGCGGTGGCCACGCACGAGGGGGTCTTCAAGCGGGCCGACGGCGGCACTCTCTTTCTGGACGAGGTGGCCGAGATGCCCCTGGGCATGCAGACCCGCTTCCTGCGCGCGCTGGAGACGGGCGAGTTCACGCCGGTCGGCGGCCGCCAGCTCGAGCACAGCGACATCCGGCTGGTGGCCGCCACCCACCGCGACCTGGCGCGGGCCGTGGAGGATGGGCGCTTCCGCCAGGATCTCTACTATCGGCTGCGCGTCGTGGTGATCCGCACCCCGCCGCTGCGCGAGCGCAAGGGGGACATCCCCGTCCTGGCGGAGTCCTTCGTGAAACAGGAGAACGCGCGGCACCACCTGGCGGTGCGGGGGCTCAGCCGGCCGGCCCTGGAGCGGCTGCAGCAGCACTCGTGGCCGGGGAACGTGCGAGAACTGCGCAACGTCATCAGCGCGGCGGTCGTGATCAAGCAACGCGGCTACATCGAGCGGGACGACCTGCCGCTGGACGGTGTCCCGGGTGAGCGGGCGGCGTGGGAGTCGCCGTACCTGCCGGTGCCGGTGGACATGGAGGCGGGCGGCCTGGATCTGGCCGTGCTGGCCTCGACCCTGCTGGAACTGCGCCGCGACGTGAAGGAGATCAAGGCCCTGCTCAGGGAGGGCGCGATGGGCGGCCGGATCCCGCCGTCGTCCCTGGTGAAGGCGTTCACCGAGGATGCGTACTTCACGCCCGTGGCGCAGCCTGGCGAGGGAGGCGAACTGCAGACGGCGGAGCGCGCCATCATCGAAGCGGCGCTGCGCGCCAGCGGCGGGCACCGCCGCAAGGCCGCGGAGCGGCTGGGGATCAGCGAGCGGACGCTCTACCGGAAGATCCGCCAGTACGGCCTCTGAGACCGGACGGAGATGCCGGCGGCAGCTGCCGACGGAACCTGCCCCATGCGCCCGCAGTTGCAACAAGAGCTTTTCAGGAGCGTAGCCGTGCCGTATACTGGAACGACGGCTGCCGATGTCGGATCTGGTCGCATCCCCTGGCTGGAGTTACGAGCATGCACATCCCTCGGCTCGTGGGTCGGGTCATCCGCCCGCTCGGGTCCGTACGATTCGTCGCCACCGCCGTTTCCGCCCTGGCTGCCTGCGCGCTGCTGCTGGGGACGGCGGCGCCCGTGGGGGCGACGAAGTATGCCGGTGCGTTCATGGAGGACGGCGGCGGCGCCCGCGCCCTCGGCCTGGCGCGCGCGTTCACGGCCGTGGCCGACGATCCCTCGGCGACGTTCTGGAACCCCGCCGGCCTCGCGGGCGTCCGGTCGCGCCAGCTCCTGCTCATGCACGCCGAGCGGTTCGGCGACCTGGTGGACCGCGACTTCGCCTCCTACGTGCAGCCGGTGGGCTGGAGGATCCTCGGCGGCGATGCGGCGGGCATCGGCTTCACGGTGATCCGGCTGGGCATCGACGACATTCCCTTCACCGACCACCTGCGCGACCAGCTGGACGCCGACGGCGACGGCATCGTGTCGCGCGAGGAGACGCTCGGCCTCCTCGACCTGCAGGACCAGATCATCTACGAGAGCGACCAGGAGTTCGCGTTCCTGCTCTCGTACGGCGAGCGCAAGGGCGAATGGCTGTTCGGCGCCTCGCTCAAGTTCATCCGCCAGAGCGTGGGACCGTACTCGAGCTTCGGCATCGGCGCCGACCTGGCGCTGCTCCGACCGAAGGTGTGGGGCAACCTCGACTTCGGCCTGAAGCTGCAGGACGTCACCACCACCTACCTGTCCTGGAACACCGAGGACGGCACCACCGAGTACATCCTGCCGGCGGTGGTTCCGGGGCTGGCCTATCGCCTCCCGTTGCCGGAGTGGAACATGGGCCTGCTGCTCGCCGCGTCGGTGGAGACGCGCTTCGAGAATCGCGGCGAGGCGGACCAGTTCTCCACGGGGGACATCAGCGCCAACGCCCACGTGGGCGCCGAGGTCTCGTTCAGCGAGCGCGTGTTCCTGCGGGGCGGCTTCGACAGCGGCTGGAAGACCGAGAACATCACGGCGGGCGCGGGCTTCCGCATCTCGCCGCTGACGGTCGACTACGCCTACGCGGGCGACGTCCTCGACATCGACGAGGTCACGCATCGGATCAGCCTGTCGGTGATGTTCTGACGGCGATCCGCGGTCGTCTGAAACCCGAGTCGGTTCGAGAGCGTCCGCCCCCGCCTGGTGACGGGGGCGGACGTGTCTTCGCTGGTGCGGGCCTAGCTGGCGGGGCGGTACGCGTAGATCCGCTGTCCCGGATAGATCAGGTGCGTACGCTGGAGGGCGTTCACCTTGCGCAGGTGGACGACCGACACGCCCAGCGACCGGGCGATGGCGCCGAGGGTATCGCCCTTGCGGACGCTGTAGCTCACGCGCTCGTAGCCGTCGGGCGGGACGTAGTGGCCCTTCTCCCCGGCGCGCCGGGTCGCCTTCGCGGCCAGCTCGGCGGGCATCGGGATGAGGAGCTGGTCCCCGGGCCGGATCAGGTGCGGGTTGCGCACGTTGTTGAGGCGCGAGATGTCGGCGGTGCTGGTGCCGTAACGCGACGCGATCTGGCTCAGGGTCTCGCCGCGCTGGACTCGGTGGCTGCGCCAGGTGAGGCGCCGGTCGGCGGGAATCTTCTTCAGCTCCGCCGCCGTCCGGTCGCCGGTTCCGACGGGCACGCGGACCGCGTATTCCCCGAGGTCCGGCGGACTGGCCCCCCGCAGCAGGGCAGGGTTGAGCAGGGCCACCTCGGCCGCCTCCACGCCGGCGCACTCGGCGATCAGGGAGAGATCGGTGGCATCCGCCACCGACACGCTCTCGAACGCCACCGGCGCGCTCTCGCCCACCGTGAATCCGTAGTCGTCGGGGTCCTCGCCGATGCGTGCCGCGGCGATGAACTTCGGCACGTAGTCGGTGGTCTGCAGGGGCAGGCGCAGGCGCCAGTAATCGTCGTGCCCCGTCAGCCGGATCTGGCGCGCCACCCGGTTCTCGCCGCTGTTGTACGCGGCGAGCACGAGCGCCCAGTTGCCGAACTCCTCGTACAGGGCCGACAGGTACCGGGCCGCCGCCTGCGTGGAGAGCTCGAAATCCCGGCGCTCGTCCACCCACCAGTTCTGCCGCAAGCCGTAGCGACGGCCGGTACCCGGCATGAACTGCCACGGACCGACCGCGCCGGCGCTGGAGTGGGCGCGGGGGCTGAGTCCGCTCTCGATCATCGCGAGGTAGACGAGTTCGCGGGGCAGTCCGTGCTCGTCGAGAATACGGGTGATGAGCGGTTCCACCGCGGATTTGCGCTCGAGCCAGACGCTCAGGTGCCGGCGGCCGTTGCCGGTGAAGTAGTCCAGCCACTTGCGAACGGCCTTGTTGTCCACCTCCAGGAGATCGGCGACCAGCGGCGGCAACTCGGTTCCCGTGGCGGGAACGAGCGAGTCGGGCATCGCGAAGCGGTCGAGGGCCTGATAGCCGGCGGCGAGGAGGGAGTCGGCCCCGGCGGGAGCGCCCGCGAAGGCACGGGACTCGGCGATGAGTCCGCCCAGCAGGTAGAGCCGACGCTCGAAGCTGCTCAGGTGGGCCTGCCACGTCGAGTCGGCGGCGGCGGGCACCGGCATGAGCACCTGGTCCTGCAGGACCATGAGCAGATCCTCGGCGAGCTGGTCATCGGCCTGCGCGACGTGGTCGAGAGCTTGCCGGTACAGCGTCTCGAGATCGGCCAGGGAAGCCCGGCCGTCCGGACCGACCGGCAAGATCACCACCTGCTCGTCGGGAAGGGTCGTGGCCACGGAATCGGCAGCCGCAGCCGGGGCGCCATCGAGGGCGAACAGGCTGTCCACGCCGCCCGGTGCGGGTTCCCGCGCCGTCTCCCGGCCGGGGCCGGAGGCGGCGCAGCCGGTCAACGCGAGGGCCGCGACGGTGAGCCAGGCGCCGCCGAGGCGCCCCAGGCGTGCGACGCGCGGCGCGAAGGGGTTATGTGCGGGGTGGAAGTTGCGGTAGAATGGGCTGCTCTGGCGGGGGTGGGTCATCCCTGATCCACTCCTTTATCGTCTCGAGGGTGTGAGGTCGGTGGCGCGGACGAACTCTCTCCGGCCGACCGCGGTCTACATAGCAAGTCCAGGGCCGCCGGGCAAGCGAGACTTGCTTGCCTCTCATTTGATGCTATGTCATAATAAATGGGAGAACATGAGGTCCCCCTCCGGGGGAAGACGGAAGCGTGGCCGTGGTCGCCGACTCCCATCGAGAACTCCGCCGCCTGCTCGGTAGCCTCCTGGCCCTGGAGGGTATCGCACCGACCCTGCGGCGCGCAACCCGCCAGGCGCTGGCGGGGGGCGATCCCGAGCGCATGCGACGCGTGGGGCGCACCGTGGTCGGCGAGCTGCTCGACCGGGGCGAACTGCTGCGCGTGGCGATCGAGGGGCGCCCCGGCAAGAGCGGCGCTTTCTGCCTGGTGCGAGGGTCGCATCGACTGGTGGACCTCGCGTCGCTGGAGATCGAGACTGGAGCTTCCCGGGCGGCGGAGCCCGCCGCGCCGGCCGTGCCAACCACCCCCACCACGCCGGCCGCGCCGACCGCGCCAACCAGCCCCACCACAACGACCGCGCCGGCCGCGCCCGCCGCGCCAACCAGCCCCACCGCGCCGGCCGCGGCGGCCGCGCC
>JAWOID010000046.1:0-55905 GCA_046484865.1 Candidatus Krumholzibacteriia bacterium | reverse complement strand
CGGTCCCCGTCTGGGCGCACCCCAGCACGTCGCGTCCCGCCAGCAAAACCGGAATGGCCTGTTGCTGGATCGGTGTCCCCGCGAGGGCCGGTTCCCCGCCGGCGAGCATTGCTACACGGACGGGCCGGCGGCGGCGAGAGCGGTACGCGAGGGTGCGGCGCCGGAGGAGGCCTGAGGCCGTGGAGATCCTGCGCACGCGCGCGGACCTGCGCCGACTCGACCCCTGGCGGCACGACGAGCGGCCGCTGGTGCTCGTGCCCACGATGGGTGCGCTGCACGATGGGCACGCGGCGCTGGTGCGCCGGGCGGCCGCCCTGGGGACGGCCGTGGTCTCCATCTTCGTCAACCCGTCGCAGTTCGGTCCGGGGGAGGACTACGCCGGCTACCCCCGCGACCTCGAGCGGGATCTGGCTCTCCTGGAGCCGCTCGGCACGGCGGCGGTGTTCGCGCCCGGAGTGCGCGACATGTCACCACGCGACGGCGGCGTGCGCGTGGAACCGGGTCCCCGCGGGGCGCCCCTCTGCGGTGCGCGCCGGCCGGGCCACTTCGCCGGGGTGCTGACGGCCGTCGCCAAGCTCTTCAACCTGGTTCGGCCCGACGTGGCGGTGTTCGGACGCAAGGACGCCCAGCAGTGCCTGGTGATCGCCGAGATGGTGGAGGATCTCGGCATGACCGTGACGCTCGAGGACCATCCCACCGTGCGGGAGGACGACGGCCTGGCGCTGTCGTCGCGCAATCGCTACCTCGGCGCTCCCGAGCGCGTACGTGCTCTCTGCCTCTGGCGTGCGCTGCAGGCCGGCGCGGAGCGGCTGCGCGAGGGCGAGCGGAGCCCGGTCGCGGTGGCGGCGACCATGCGCGCGGAACTGGCCGCGGCCGACGGCGTGGACTACGCCGAGGTACGCCGCGTGCCGGATCTCAACGAGCCGGAGCGCGCCGAGGGCCGGCTCCTGCTCGCCGTGGCGGCCCGGGTGGGCAAGGCGCGCCTGATCGACAATCTCGTCCTCGCGGTCGGCGACGACGGTGTCCGCGAGACCGACCTGCTGGGAGATGCGACGCGATGAATGACTTCGGGAACGACGGCTCGCACGACGCGACGAGGCCGGCGATCGTGGACGCGGTGGTGCTGGCTGCGGGCAAGGGCACGCGCATGAAGTCGGATCTGGCCAAGGTCCTGCATCCGCTGGCGGGCCGGCCCCTCGTGCACCACGTCCTGGACGTGGTGCGGAGCGCGGCGATCGATCGCACCGTGATGGTGGTGGGGCACCAGGCCGACCGGGTGCAGGCCGCCTGTCCGGGCGACGACCTGGTGTTCGTGGTCCAGGAGCCGCAACTCGGGACGGGGCACGCCGTGATGCAGGCGGAGCCGCACCTGCGCGAGGGCGGCTACACGCTGGTGCTGGCCGGCGACGTGCCGCTGCTGCGGTCGGCCACCGTGCGCCGGCTGGTGGACGCCGCCGTCGCCGGCCAGGATGCTGCGGTGGTGCTCACCTGCGTGGTCGAAGACGCCGATCGCTACGGGCGCATCGTCAAGGACGGCGCCGGGCGCGTGCAGCGCATCGTCGAGGCTCGCGATGCCACCCCCGCGGAGCTGCTCATCGGCGAGTACAACACCGGCGTCTTCTGCTACCGGACCGACGCGCTGCGGGAGGCCCTGGCGCACCTGACCACCGACAACGACCAGCAGGAGTACTATCTCACCGACACGGTGGCATATCTGGTGCAGCGTGGCCTGACGGTGGGCGCCGTGGCGACCGACGACCCCGACGAGGCGGTCGGGATCAACACCGTGGACGAACTGGCGGCGGCGGAGGACATCTTGAACCGACGTGGGCCGGCCTGACGGCGGGCGCGCACGGAGAGGAGCGACGTGGACCGGCTCTACACGCCGTGGAGGTTCCCATACGTGACCGGAAAGATCCACGAGGAGGGTTGCGTGTTCTGCAACCGGGTGCAGGGGGACGACCAGGAACAGCTGGTCCTGCACCGCGGATGTCACTGGTACGTGATCATGAACCTCTACCCCTACAACAACGGCCACCTGCTGCTCGTCCTCAACCGGCACGCACCCGCACTCACCGCCTGCGAACCGGACGAGCTGGAGGAGATGGGGCGACTGCTGTGGATCATGGAGAGTGTCCTGCGCCGGGCCATGGATCCTCATGGGATCAACTGCGGCTACAACGGCGGCAGCAGCGCCGGAGCAGGCATTCCCGAGCATCTGCACGTGCACATGCTGCCGCGCTGGGGCGGCGATACCAACTTCATGACCACCGTGGGCCGGACCCGGGTCATGCCCCAGACGTTGCGCGAGACCTACGAGCAACTGCTGCCGCACTTCGCCGGAATGGCGCAGGAACCCGATGCCCCCGGGGGTGATCGGGACCACCGCCGATGACCGGCCGCAACGCCTGGTTGCTGGCCGCCGTCGTGCTCGCGGCCGTCTCCATCTGGTGCGGCCGGAAGGGACTCGACCGGGGTGCCGCCGACGCTGCCGCACCCGTGCCCGCCGCCCTCTCCGGGGTGCCGGCCACCTGGCGCGAAGGGACGGCGCCCGGTGCGGTCGATCCGGCGGCCGATGCCGAGGAGGACGCGCTGCCGATCCACCTGCTGGTCGTCAACGGGACACCGGAGGACGGTCTGGCGGCTCGCACCGGTGCGGCCCTGACCGCCCTGGGGTGCGTGGTGGACGGGGTCGGGGACGCGCCCCATCCGCGCTACCGGCGCACGCTGCTGATCAACCGCCGGCTTCCGCAGCGCCGCGCCGAGCGGCTCGCGGCGCGCCTGGGCGGGGTTCCCCTGCTGTGCGAGTGGGATGCGCGGACCGATGAGGACGCGGTCCTGGTGCTGGGAGCTGACCACGAGCGCGTTCCGGGGCTGGCGGCCGCCCCGCTGCCGGGCCTCCGGTGAGGCGGCGACCGGCCACGGATCCAGCCCGAATATTCCCTGGTTCCCCCGGGGCCGCGCCCCTATTATTGCCCCACGCCGGCGGCGCGTCCGGCGGCGATGCGCCGCGGACCGGGGCGCCGGGAAGGAAGGCATGCGCAAGTCGCTCGGAACGGTGACGCTGATCCTGTTTCTGGGGGTTCTCATCGGAGCGCTGCTCAGCGAGCTCATCGGCCTGTTCCTCGCCGAGGGGAGCGTGGCGCATCAGCTCTTCGTGGAGCACGTCACGTTCGGCCCGGCGGTCAACACGTGGAACCTGGTCATCCTGCAGGTGACCTTCGGATTCCAGGTGAAATTCAATCTCATGAGCGTGATCGGCGTCTTCGTGGCATCGCAGTTGCTGCGCTGGTATCGCTGATCCCGTGGGAGTGGTTCCATGACACCGCTGCTCGCCATCATCGGGGGCGTTGGCTGGCAGGAGCTCCTGATCATTCTCGTCATCGTCCTGCTGGTGTTCGGCCCCAAGCGGTTGCCGGACATCGCCGAGTCGATGGGCAAGTCGATCAAGAAGTTCCGCTCCGCCACCCGGGACGCGTCGGACGAGGTCCGCCGCGAACTCGACGAGGCCCGCCGCGACCTGGACACGGACGAGCACGAGCGGCGGCGCGAGCGCGACCGCGAGCCCGCACCTCGCCCGGACCGCGGCGACGACCGGGCGGCCGGTGAGCGCCCGCGTGAGGGCGGCGAGCGTCGGGACGCGCAGGGTCCCTGATCTCGGCGATCCTCCGCTGTGTCCGCCACGCCCGCCGCGCCCGGCGCGCCCGGCGCCGGAGTCCGTCCACCGGCCGTCCACCGCTCTCCCGCACCCGCGCCGCCTGCACCGGAGGTGACCCCGTGAACCTGGCGCAGCTGCTGGACAGTCTTCGCAGCGACGAGGCTTTCCGGCGCAACGTGACCCGCTGGGAGGTGATCCCGCCACGGCCCGCGCGCCATGCCGACTTCCCGGACGGTCTGGACGATCGCCTGCGGCGGGCGCTGGCGCAGCGCGGGATCGAGCGCCTGTACACGCACCAGGCGGAGGCGGTGCGTCTCGCCCTGGCCGGTCGGTCCTTCGTGGTGCCGACCCCGACCGCATCGGGGAAGACCCTCTGCTACAACCTGCCCGTGCTGCACACGCTGCTGCGTGAACCGCAGGCCAGGGCGCTGTATCTCTTCCCGACCAAGGCCCTCAGCCAGGACCAGATGCACGAGGCGCACGAGCTGGTGGGCATGCTGGGTGCCGACATCAAGGTCCACACCTTCGACGGTGACACCCCGGAGACCGCACGCCGCGCCATCCGCAGCAGCGGGCACATCGTGGTGACCAATCCGGACATGCTGCACCAGGGTATCCTGCCGCACCACACGCTCTGGGTGAAGCTGTTCGAGAACCTGCGCTACGTGGTCGTGGACGAGGTTCATCACTACCGCGGCGTCTTCGGCAGCCACGTGGCCAACGTGCTGCGGCGGCTGAGGCGCATCGCGAGCTTCTACGGGGCGAACCCGCAGTTCATCGCGTGCTCCGCCACCATCGCCAACCCGGCGGAACTGGCCGGCACGGTGATGGGGGAGCCGGTGGCGGAGATCGCCGACAACGGCGCTCCCCGCGGCGAGAAGCACTTCATCTTCTACAATCCGCCGGTGGTCAACCGGGAACTGGGGATCCGCCGCTCCGCCGTGAAGGAGACCCGCGCCATCGCCGAACGTTTCCTGGCGGCGCGGGCGCAGCTGATCGTCTTCGCGCGCAGCCGCATGCGCGTGGAACTGCTGCTCACCTATCTCGAGAAGTCGGGCCGGCGGGTGGGGATCAGGCACGGGGAGGTGCGTGGCTACCGCGGCGGCTACCTGCCGACCGAGCGTCGCGCCATCGAGCGCGGTCTGCGCGACGGCAGCGTGCGCGCGGTGGTCTCGACCAACGCGCTCGAGCTGGGCATCGACATCGGCCGGCTCGACGTGTGCATCATGTCCGGCTACGCGGGCTCGATCGCCAGCACCTGGCAGCAGGCCGGGCGCGCCGGCAGACGGCAGAACCTCAGCGCCGTCGTCCTGGTGGCCACCAGCAGCCCGGCCGATCAGTACATCATCAATCATCCGGACTACTTCCTCGGGCGCTCGCCCGAGCACGCCACCGTCGATCCGGACAACCTCGTCATCCTGATGAGCCACCTGAAGTGCGCGGCGTTCGAGCTTCCCTTCCTGGACGACGAGCGCTACGGCGGCCGGCGGGTGAACGAGATCCTCGACTACCTGGTGGACCAGCGCGTGCTGCACCACGGCGACGGCCGTTACCACTGGATGACCGACACGTATCCCGCGGAGGACGTGAGCCTGCGCAGCGCCGCGCCCGACAACGTGGTGATCGTGGACGCGTCGGTGCCCGGTGGGCGCATCATCGGCGAGATGGATCTGTTCAGCGCCCAGGAGATGCTTCACGACGAGGCCATCTACATCCACGGCGGCCAGCAGTACCACGTCGATCGCCTCGACTGGGAGCGGCGCAAGGCCTACGTGCAGCCGGTGAAGGTCGATCACTACACCGACGCGCAGCGCAAGAGCGAGTTGAAGACCCTCACCGCCGAGGAGCGTCGTCCCGAGGCGCTCGGGTCGGCGGCGGTGGGAGAGATCGGCCTGGTGTCGAAGGTGACGGTCTTCAAGAAGATCAAGCTGGGCACCCACGAGAACGTGGGCGCCGGGCGCGTGCACCTGCCGGAGATGGAGATGCACACCACGAGCTTCTGGTGGGAGCTACCCGAGGAACTGCACCTGGAGATGCAGCGGGCGGGGCTCGACCTCGGCGACGCGCTCAAGGGCCTGGCCCACCTGCTCGGGACCGTGGCGCCGGTCTTCATCATGGCGGACGTGTCGGATCTGCGCGCCCAGGCCATGGTGCGTTCCCCCTTCACCGAGCGGCCCACGCTCTACCTCTACGATGCCTTTCCCGGCGGCGTGGGCTTCGCGCGACGCATCTACCAGCAGTTCGATGAGATCCGTGCCGCCGCCCGCGAGCACCTGGCCGCCTGCGGCTGCGAACGGGGCTGTCCGTCCTGCGTGGGCGCCGCGGTGGAGAGCGGCGGCACGGCCCGGCGCGGCGCCGCCTGGTTGCTGGAACGGGCCGCGGCCGGCGACCGGAGCGCGCTGTCGAGCCGCGATGCGGCAGGCGGCTGAGCCATGGGCGCGACGTCATGGATCTGAAGGAGCGCCTCGCACAGCTCGACCGGCTCACGCGGCGGCCGGACGCGACGGCTCCCGCCGCGGACGAGCGGTCGCCGTCCGGGAGCGCGGCGGCGGGTCCGGACCGGGCGACCTTGCCGCCGGGGCCGTGCGCCGGTGCCGCCGACGGGGGTTCGCCTGGCGCCCCGCGGTCATGGAGCGATGCGCTGGAACTGATGCCTCGCGCCACGCCGGCCGGCGTGGCCTGGGTCCGGGACAACACGCCGGGCGTGTTCTGCCCGCCCCCCGACCTGACACCGGATCTCGCGGCTCTTTTGTCCCGGCCCGAGGCCGCGCGTCTGCCGGGCGACCTGCTGCTGCTGGACACCGAGACCACCGGGCTCGCCGGCGGCACGGGATCGCTGCCCTTCCTGGTGGGGCTCGCCTGGTGGACGGACGGCGAACTGCGGGTGCGGCAGTATTTCCTGCCGGCCCCGGGTCAGGAGGATCCGATCCTCTGCGAGCTGGCGCGGCTCGCGTCTCGCTTCCAGGCCGTGGTCACCTACAACGGCAGCAGCTTCGACCTGCCGCTGCTACGCACGCGGGCTTTGCTGGCCCGACGCCCGGACCCGCTGGCGCGCCTGGCCGGCTGGGACCTGCTGACCGCATCCCGCCGGCTCTGGGGGCGGCGGCTGCCGAACCTGCGCCAGCCGACGGTGGAAGCGGCCCTGGGCTCGTCCGATCGCCGCGGCGACGACATTCCCGGCGCCCTCATCCCGCAAGCCTACTTCCGGTTCCTGCAGGGCGGCCACTGCGGCGAACTGGCAGCCGTGCTGCAGCACAACGTCTGGGACCTGGCGGGGATGGCCCGCATCCTGGCCGCGGTGCTCGCGGCCGCCGCGCACCTCGATCCCGCCTCGCCCGGAGCGGCCGTCGACCCGCCACCCTGGCAGGATGCCTGGTGCCGCGCGCGGGTGTGCGAGGCTCGCCGCCACCATCACGCCGCCGCCGTCTGGATGGAGCGCGCCGCGGCCGGCAGCGGGGTGCTGCGGCCGGTCGCCCGGCAGGGGGACGTGGCGCCCGCCGAGCGCTTCTTCGCCGACGCCGTGCGGCTGCTCAAGCGCACCCGCCGCTGGACGCTGGTGCGCGATCTCCTCGAGCGAGGAATCGCCTGCCACGGTCCGCGCCCCTGGCTGCTGCGGGAGATCGCGATCCTCTACGAGCACCGCTTGCGCCGCCCGGACCTCGCCCTCGGTCCGGCCGAGACCCTGGGCGACCCCGCGCGCCTGCACCGGCTGCGCTCGAAGCTCGCCGCCGGTCCGCCGCCCGGTCCGCCGCCCGGTCCGCCGCCCGGTTGCCCCGGCCCGAGCCGGGCCCTATAGTCGAAGCAACCGCCGCCGCTCGCGCCGGAGGACCGCCGCCCGGCTTTCGGACCGGAGCGCCGTCGTCTCGCAGCCGGGGAGGTCCACCGTGTCCGCCGTCGACCGCACCGCAGCCCACCTCGTCCTCGCCGCCATCCGGGTGCTCGCGCATCGCGAGGGCCGTCCGCCCGCGCCGGAACAGATCGCCGAGCTGCTACAACTGCCCGACGCCATGATCCGGCTCCAGCTCGCCTCCCTGCAGGATCTGGGCGCGGTGACCCTCGTGGAGAGCGCCTTCGCCACGCATGCGGAGGTCAGGGATCACCGGCTGGTGGACGAGTTGCCGGCTGCCGCGGAGGGTCAGCTCTCCAGCGATCTCGCGGACTTCGATCGCCGCAAGCAGGAGGAAGCCGAGCGTATGGCCCAGCTCTTCGCCGACGGCGATCACGAGCGGCGTCGCGGCGAGCGGGTGGACAGGATGGGCAAGGAACTGGACGACTTCCGGCGCAAGAAGCCCCGGAATCCCTTCGGCGAATGACGGAGTGCGACCGGCCTCCTCGGTGTCGTGAGCCGCAGGTCGAGGCCGCTCGATGCGGCCGGCGCGCCGGCCGCGGACATCGACACCGAGAAGGAAGACGAGGCGACCGGGCTGCGGTCAGGCGCCGCTCTGCAATTCGGCCCGCCGGTCGACGAGGTCGGCCTCGCTCAACTGGACCTCGAACCAGGCCTCCAGCGCCTCCTGCTGCTTGCGCACCAGGAGGTTCTGCCGGATCTGCTCGCGGCGCTGGGCGAACGTCTCCCGGTCCGGCTCGGAGCGCCAGAGCGTCTTGACGGCGAACAGTCCGCGCGGGGTCTCCACCTCCGGCACCAGGGTTCCGGGTTCCACGGCCAGCGCCACCTCGTTCAACGCGGTGGCGTAACCGGTCTCCGGGATGTTGCTGGTCGCGGTGATGGTATCGGTGACGGCGTGCACGAGATCGTGCTGTTCCGCCACTCGCGCCATCTCTCCGCCCATCTGCACCTCGCCGACGGCGGGGGAGAGCAGTTCGCGGGCCAGTTCGCGCTTGTGATCGCGCTTCAGCTCCACCACGATCTGACTGCGTACCTGGTCGAGAGGAGCCGGGCCGGCGGGGTGCCGGTTGCGGAGCAGCACCACGTAGAAGTTCTGGTCATTCTCGAACACCGGACTGACGGTGCCCGGCTTGGCGCGGAACGCCCAGCTCGCGCCGGCAGCGCTCTGGAACAGACCCGGGATGTCGCGCCCGCGGGCGAACGGCTGAGGCGCGTGCAGCTGGATCGAGTCGGCCTCGGCCCGCGCCGCGAAGTCCTGCCCGCCGCTCTTCCGGAAGCTGTCGGCGGCGCCATAGAGGTCGGTCACGGTCTCCTCGCCGGGATCCACGTTGAAGAGGATGTGCCGCGCGTGGACCTGCTCGACCTCGCCGTCCTCGCCATCTTCGCCGGGGATCCGCTCGAGGACCTCGATCAGATGGAAGCCGTACTGCGTGGCGACGGGCTCGCTGATCTCGCCGATCTCCAGGTCGAAGGCCGCCTCGGTGAACGGCTGGACCATGCGGTTCCGGTCGAAGGTGCCCAGATCACCGCCTCGTTCGGCGCTGCCGGAATCCTGGCTGTAGAGACGGGCGGCTTCCGCGAAGTCGATTTCGCCTCTCAGGATCTCCTGGCGCAGTTCGCGAGCGTCCTGCTCCACGGCGGTGCGATCGAGGTGACTGGCCTCCTTCGGCCAGACGGCCACCTCGACCTGGATCTGCTCTGGCTGCTCGAACAGGGCGGGGCGGCTCTCGTAGTGAGCCTGGACCTGCTCGTCGCTCGGCTCCCAGTCGCTCTCCAGATCGGCATAGATCACGCCCATGATCTCCGCCACGGCGCGGCTATTCTGGCGGTGGAACGCCTGTTCCACCTCCGCCTCGCTCACGGTGACGCCGGCGGTGAGCATCTCCTGCAGCTTGAGCGACGGGAGCATGGCCCGGATGTAGGCCTCCTCCTGGCTCCAGTCGCGGGCCGGATTGGCGAGATCCGCATAGTAGCGGTCCAGGTCGGGCACGCCGCTCTCGTCGGCGTATGCCATCAGCAGTTCCGGGGGCGGGCTGGAGCGGAACACCTCCAGCACCTCGTCGTCGGTGACGGTGATCCCGCGCCGTTCGATCTCCTGTCCGAAGATCGTGCCGCGGACCAGCTGTTCCCATGCCTGCTCGGCGGCGGCTTCCAGCTGGTTGGAGGTCACCTCGCGGTCACTGGCCTGGCGGCGCAGGTTCGCCTGCATGCGGCGCACCATCTGTTGCCACTGCTCCACGGTGATCGTCTCGCCGTTGACGGTGCCGGCCGTACCACCACTCATCTGGCCGCTGCCGCCGCGGCTGCCCGCCACGTCCATGCCCCAGGCGAGGAAGATGAAGAGGATGAAGCTGGCCGCGATCACCCAGTAGAAGACCTTGGCCTTCGAACGCAGGAACTTGAACATCGATCTCGACTCCGGTCTGGGCGCACGGCGTCCCGCGAGGCGACCGCCGGCGAGACTCGCCGGTCGGCAGCACCTGCGGGAACACCCAACAAGGATCCCGGCACCGGAGGCTCCGGACGCCGGGAACGGATTCTTTCACCGCGAACGAGGGACGAAGGTAACACACGAACCCGTCGCGGCTCAAGTCGTGCTGTAACATTCGGGGGGAAAGGGAGTTCCTGGACCCCTGGGTTGTGCCAGCGAAATTGTGTCCACCTTCCTCCGGCGCCTGTCGGGAGCACCACAGGTGCACCGGGTGTGACATAAACACAAATTCACGCCACGGTCAGAGGCTCTGCCGCAGCCGGACACATTATCCCTGGCACAACCATGGGGGTGGGAGGGCGGCCGGTCTTTTGCTAGGGTGCCGCGGAATGCGGCGAGGTTCCATCCGGCCTATCTTGGCCGCTTCCGTCGAGCCGCAGCACAGGAGGAAACCAGGAATGACCGACGGCAGGGGATTCGACTTCGACCGGCCTTTTCCCGAGGGCGTGATCGCTGCGGAGGAAGATCGTCGCGCGCTGCTGGCGAGGATGGAGGACGACAAGGTCCGTTTCCTCCGCCTGATCTTCACGGACGTCATGGGGCAGAACAAGAACGTGGAGGTTCCCGCCAGCCAGTATGGCAAGGCGCTGCGCGGGGAGATCATGTTCGACGGTTCGTCCATCGAGGGGTTCACGCGCATCGAGGAGTCGGACATGCTCCTCGTGCCCGATCTGCGCACGTACGCCGTGTTCCCCTTCCGGGAGGGCAAGGGACGGGTGGCACGTCTGATCTGCGACGTCTTCAATGCGGATCGCACGCCCTTCGAGGGCTGTCCGCGGCTCACTCTCAAGCGCACCCTGGCGCTCTTCCGGGAACGGGGGCTCACGCCGGTCTGCGGACCTGAGCTGGAGTTCTTCCTCTTCCTGCGCGACGACCACGAGAAGCCGACCACCCGCACCCACGACACCGGCGGCTACTTCGACCTGGCACCGGTGGACCGGGGCGAGGATGCGCGCCGCGCCATCGTGAACGCACTGGAGGCCATGGGGTTCGAGATCGAGGCCGCCCATCACGAGGTGGCGCCCGGCCAGCACGAGATCGACTTCAAGTACGCGGAGGCGCTGGAGACCGCCGACCGGGTCACGACGTTCCGCTTGGTGGTCAAGAAGATCGCGCTGGACTTCGGTCTGCACGCCACCTTCATGCCGAAGCCGCTGGCGGGGGTCAACGGCTCAGGCATGCACACGCATCAGTCGCTCTTCACCGGCGAGGGCGACGAGATGACCAACGCCTTCCACGACCCGCAGGGCAACGGGCAGCTCAGCGATCTCGCGCGCTGGTACATCGGCGGTCTGCTGGAACACGCGCGGGCGCTGGTCTCCATCACGAACCCGCTGGTGAACTCCTACAAGCGGCTCGTGCCCGGCTACGAGGCGCCCGTGAACATCGCCTGGTCGGATCACAACCGATCGCCCCTGATCCGGGTGCCGGCGCGCCGGCAGACCGGCACTCGCGTGGAGTTGCGTGTGCCGGACCCGAGTTGCAACCCCTACCTGGCGTTCGCGGTGATGCTGCGCGCGGGGCTCGACGGGATCGACCGGAAGCTCGATCCGGGACCGCCTCTGAACCGGAACATCTTCCACATGAGCGACGCCGAGAAGCTGGAGATGAACATCCGCCAGCTCCCCGCCAGCCTCATGGAAGCCGTCCAGGCGCTCAAGGGCGATCCGGTGATCCTGGAGGCGCTCGGGCCCCATGTCGCCGAGAACTACATCCACGCCAAGGAGGAGGTGTGGCGAGTGTACAGCGCCCAGGTGCACCAGTGGGAACTGGACCGGTACCTGGGGTCGTACTGACGCCGTCCTCTTGAGACCGCCGCCGCGGCGGCCGGGCCCCGCGCCCGAGCCACGGCGACGCCGACCCGGGAGCGCCGGATTGGAATACGCGGGGTTCATCGCGGTGGCCAGCGGCCTCGCCGCCCAGGCGACGAAGGTGGTGGTGGAGGTGGTGCGGCGGCGGCAGTGGCGCCCGTCGCTGATCGTCGCATCGGGCGGCATGCCCAGTTCGCACACCGCCACCGTGACCACGCTCAGCTTCCTGGTCGGCCACCAGGAGGGGCCGGCCTCCTCGGTCTTCAGCCTGGTGCTCGTCTTCAGCCTCTACGTGGTGTTCGAGGCCACCGGGCTGCGCCAGGAGGTCGGCAAGCAGGCCGAGCTGATCAACGATCTGGTGGACGAGATCCTGGCGGGACGTTCGCCCGACCAGCGTCGCCTGAAGGAACTGGTGGGCCACACGTGGCAGGAGGTCCTGGCCGGGTTCGCGTTCGGAGCGTTGATGGCACAGGTCGTCATCCGCACGACCGGGGGTTGATTCCGGCGTCGCGGATCGCCGACGGCCGCTTGACACACGGAGGGCATCCGGTACGATCGCGCCGGTCGACCGGACCAGGATCCGGCCGGACGTCTCCGGGCGCACCGCCGCCTCCGGCACCGGTCGCGAGCGGTCGCGAGCATTCACCCGGATCGAGTCACGAGCAGTCGTGAGCAGTCGTGAGCAGAAAGGAGTGTCCGGGACCGCACCGAGGGAATTCGATCTGGCTCTTGACGAAAGGATTCGGCATGAGAGTCATGGCCCTCGTCAACCAGAAAGGGGGGTGCGGCAAGACCACCGTCGCCGCGAACCTCGCCGCCGCCCTCTCCCGGCTCGATCTGCGCGTCCTCCTCATCGACAATGATCCCCAGGGCCACGCCGGCCTCGCCTTCGGCTTCCGGGAAAGCGACTTCGCGCTCAGTACCTACGACCTCTACCTCACCGGCGACATCCGGGTCGAGGACGCGGCGCTGGAGGTGGCTCCACGCCTGCACCTGGTGCCCGCCGGGGTGGAACTGAGCGCCGTGGAAGCGGCGCTGGCGGGAGTGCCCGGCCGGGAGGAGCGGCTGCTCCGCTGCCTGCGCCGGTCGAAGCGGTGCTACGACTGGGTACTGCTGGATTGTCCGCCCGGCGTGGGCATGCTCACGTTCAACGCGCTGCTCTGCTGCGACGAGGCGCTCGTGCCGGTGGACGCCAGCCACCAGAGCCTGCAGGCGGTCGCTCGCCTGCGAGACACGCTGACGGTGCTGCACGACCAGAAGCGTCACGAGGTGACGCCGCGACTGCTGCTCTCGAACGTGGACATGAGGCTTCGCTACGTCCATGACCTGGTGCAGGAGCTCGAGGCTCATCACGGCGATGCTCTGCTCGAGACCATCATCCACCCGACCGTGCGGTTGAAGGAGGCCTTCCGCGCCGGGCGCAGCATCTTCGATCACGATCCCGCCTCCCGTGCCGCTCTCGATTTCCGCCGGCTGGCCGACGAGATTTGCGCGGGCGACGCCGAGGTGCGCGCGCACGAGAGCGAGCGCTGGGCCGCTCTGCCGCCCGGACCGGCGGTCACCGGCGACGAGGTGCTCTTCGTGGCCGACTTTCCAGCCGCGCGCAGCGTGAGCATCACCGGGACCTTCTGCGGCTGGTCGCCGGCCGGGCTCGAACTGGCCCGCCGCCCCGACGGCCTGTGGGAGCGACGCGTTCCGGTGCCGCCGGGAGCGCACGAGTACCTCTACATGGTGGACGGCGTCTGGCTGGCGGATCCGCACAACGCAGCAGTGGTCGCCAACGAGTTCGGTGGCGAGAACAGCGTGCTCACGGTGCTCGGAGCCTCGATCTGCGGAAACGTGCCGGTCTGAACGCGGGCCGACGACGCGACGGAAGGAGCCGACGGATGGTACGAGGCGGCGCAGGGACGGTCGCGGCATCGCCGCGCGGACTGGCGGCGGTGGCTCACCATTTCCTGAGCGGACCGGCGGAAGCGGACGTGACCGGGCCGGCGACGGCCGCGGCCGAGCGGAGCGCCGCTCGGGGGCGGGTGCCGGCCCGTGCCGCGTCCGGTGAGCATGGCTCCGCTGGAGGCGTGCGGCTGGTCGTCTGGACCGGGGGTGAACAGGATCCTGGCCTCTGCGAGGCCCTCGGATATCAGGGACCGAGCTGGCTGGACGCCGGGCCGTATGGGCCCGGACTGCTGGCGGCCCTGCGCTGGCTCGGCGCCCGATCGCGGCGAGAGCTGCCGCGGCCGGGATCGGAGACGCTCCTCGTGGTCGCCGCGGCGACGGGCCCCGCGCCGCGCCGCGGCATCTACCGGCTGGCCCGGCTCGCGCGCATCTGCCGGCCGCAGCGCCTGGTGGTCGTGCTGGCCGGATCGTCGGCCGGGCGAGTGCAGGGCGCGGCACCGCTGGCAGCGGCCGCGTGGGAACGGATCGGCACGGCCGTGTGCGGCCGCCCCGTGACCGTCATTGCGTTGCCGGATTACGCGCCGGGCGTCCGCCGGCCAGGTGCCCGTGCGTTGCTGCTGCATCACCTGCGCCCGGTCCTGGCGGCGGAGACAGTCCGGGAGTCCGGCCTTGGTGTGACGCACGACGGGTCTCCGGCGCGGCTGGCTGCACGGTCATGATCCGGCGTCGTCTTGCCTCCTTCCGGTACTCTCGCCGCCGCTCGCCGGGATCCGCCGCCCGGATCGCGGGCGCCGCTCTGGCGCTCCTGCTGCTGGCGCTGGCTGCCGGAGCCTCCGGCGCCCCGGTCGATGCCGGCGATGCGAGTGGCCTTCAGGCTGCCGTCCCCGGCACCCTGATCGTCGCGGCGGGGGCGGACAGTGCCGCCGGTTTCCGCTGGGTGACCGGAGCGGGGGGCGGCCGCCGCCTGCTCGGCTGGCCGGAGGGATCGCTGCTGCTGCCGGCGGACATGGATCCGACGGTGGGGACCGATGGACACCTCGCGGTGCCGTACGGTTCGGCACTGAGGGGATTCAGCGGCAGCCGCGGCCTGGCCTTCCGTCCCGGCCGGTACCAGATCGAGGCGCCGCTGCTGCTCGACGACAGTCGCGTCCAGCTCTTCGCCGCTGCAGGCGAGCTGGTCGTCGAGCACGGTCGCGTGACCTACATGCGGCCGGCTCGCAAGGCAGGGCGGTCCTCGGACCTGCTCTTCCTGGCCGCCCTCATCCTGGTGACCTTCCTCCTGCTGGTCCGGGCACGCCGCCGGACGTCGCACCGGTGATCCGGTGACTGCCGCCTCCCTCGATCGCCTGGCGGACGCCCTGCACCGGGCGATGCTGCTGTCGCTGCCGTGGATCGGGGTGGGGACGGTGCACCTCCTGCTCGGGGTGGACATCGGGGCCGGCGTGCAGCCCGCCTACGTGCTCCTGGGCGTCGGGCTGGCATTGCGTGCAGCCGCGCAGTGGCGCCGCGGGCGGGCGGCCGGGGCGTTGCGCCCCCCCCGCGGGGCGGTGGCCGCGGCGGGGCTGCTGATGGCGGCGGTGCTGCTGTCGGCGTTCGGCGTGGCTCTGGAACGGTCGCTTCTGGCGACGCCGGGCCAGGCCTGGTGGCGCTATGCCAAGCAGACCGTCCAGCTCGCCGTGATGCTCGCGTTCTTCCTCGAGATCGCCGCCTGGACCCGGGGCGAGCAGAGATGGCGGTCCACCGCTCGCTGGCTGGCCGCCGGGATCGCTCTGCAGGTCGCCTACGGAGCGTGGCAGGCATGGTCCTTCCATCATCCCCACGAGCTGTTCCGGATCGCCGAGCGGGCGGTCACCTCCAATCCCGCGATCCTGGCCGGCTCCACCGAATTGCACCTCGGCGACCGGATGGTCGGTCTACCTCGCCTGCGCGGCATGGCCGCGGAGCCGCTGTACCTGGGCAACTATCTCCTGGTGGCGCTGCCGGTGGCGCTGGTCGGCCTCCGGGGCCGCGACCGGGCGGCACTGGCCGTATCGGGCCTGCTGCTGCTGGCGGCGACCTGGTCCCGGGGGGCCTACCTCGGACTGGGGGCGGCGGTGGTGACGGGCGCCGTGCTGTGGCTGCGCGTTCGCCCACGGGGCGGCGGCGCCGGCGTCGGCGCCGGTCGCGCGCGGCGTTCCTCGGCTGCGGTCCGCTGGTTCGGGGTCGGGCTGGGCCTGGTGGTGGTCGCCGTGGCGATGGTGGTCGTCGTCGCGGGGCCGGAGGCGCTTTCTTGGCCGTGGGCGCGCCTGCAGCAGACCTTCAGCCCCCGCGACTGGTCGAATCTCACCCGCTACTTCAGCATGCAGGCGGCCTGGCGGGGGTTCCTGCTGAGCCCCCTCGTGGGGGTGGGGTGGGGCCAGTACGGGTACCACTTCGCGCTGCTGGTCGATCCGCTCGGATTGCAGAGCCAGTTCACCTGGCCGGTCGCCGGCAGCATTCCGCTGCTGGTCCTCTGCGAGACCGGTCTGGCGGGGCTGGGCGCCGTGGTCGTCGTGGCGGTGCAGACGCTGCGGACGCTGCTCCGCCGCGCGCGTCCGCGAGCGGGAGCGGTCTGGCTGGTGGCGGCGGCGGCGGCGGCGGCGGGCTGTTCCTTCCAGCTGCTGACCTTTTCCCAGTACAACCTGCCGCACGTCTGGGTCGCCTGGGGGCTCCTCGCGGCGGCTCTGCGCGAGGAGATTGCGCCGGAGGTTGCCGCGTGACGGATGGGCACGCGCATTGCTGGATGCATCGGGAACCGGCCGCCGCCGGACGATGTGCACCGTCTGACTCCAATTTTAGGCATTGCCCAGTCTCCGGGCTTGGGATACCTTGCCTGCGGGTTGAACCCCCTGGCAGCGCGCCTCGCCGGCGTCGCGGAAAGACGAGGTCGCACCGGATCGAGTCCAGCACACCTGTCGCGGGCGGGACGGCCCGGCTTCGAGGGAGCGAAGACGAGCTTGGACGGCATGACTGACAGCGCGGTGGTGGCTCTCACGAGCTTCGGGGTGGCGTTCGCCATGTCGTGGCTGGTGCAGCCCCACTTCCGGAACCTCGGTTTCCTCACGGATATCGTCGACCACCCCGGCCACCGCCGACCGCATCGCGAACCGGTGCCGCGCACCGGCGGCATGGCCATCTTCATCAGCTTCTTCTGCGCTCTCTTCTTCCTGGAGCGCGTGATCTTCGGAACCCCGCTGCCCTGGTCATGGCTCAGCGTCCTGATCGGCGCCGGACTGGCGATCCTCGCGCTGGGCGTGGGGGACGACCGGTTCGGCATCCATGCCGAGAAGAAGCTGTACGGACAGCTGGTCGTCGTGATGGGGCTCATGCTCCTGGGACACCGCCTGGATACGGTGGTGCTGCCGGCGGTCGGGCGCGTGGATCTGGGCGCCTGGGCCTGGCCCCTGACGCTATTCTGGTACCTCGGGTTCATCAACTCCATGAACCTGATCGACGGGCTGGACGGTCTGGCGAGCGGGATCAGCGCCGTCGCCACCCTGGCGCTCGTGGTGATCGCCATGGTGGTCGCGGATGCCGTGTCGCTCCTCTTCGCCGCCGCTCTCTGCGGCGCGACGGTCGCCTTCTTCTACTGGAACATCAGCGATCGCAAGATCTTCCTGGGCGATAGCGGCAGCATGTGGATGGGGCTGGCGGTGGGAAGTCTGACGCTGAACTTCAGCCAGCGGACCGACGTGCCGTTGCCGGTCCTGCTCGCGCCGATGATCGTGCCCATCTGGGATACGCTCACGACCATCGTGCGGCGCTATCGGAAACGGACCTCGATCTTCCAGGCGGACGACTACCATCTGCACCATCGCCTGGTGCGGCTGGGCTTCTCGCCCGGAGCCGCGGTGCTCTGCCTGCTGCTGATCACCGCGGGCACCACCCTGTTCGCGCTCAGTCACGTACTGGAAGCGGCCTGGCTCGGTCTGCCGGCGCTCGGCGCCTGGATGTGGGCCAGCCAGCTGGGTGCGCTCCGACACCTGAACAACCGGCGACGCGGCATGGATCTGTTCACCGAGGTCGGCTATGCGCTGGGATTCGACTCCCGGTTCGAGGAGACGGCCGGCCTGAGCGATCGTCACGTCGCCGAGATCATCGACCTGCAGGCCAAGCGGCCCCGGAAGGCAGTGCCCGGCCGGGTGGCCGTCCAGGGCCCCGGGCGCGCCGCCCAGGGAAGAGTCGCCCAGGGACCGGGGCGCGTCCTGGAACACCCCGCATCGAGCGCCGGCGCCGCCCCCTTCTCGCGCCGCCCCGAAGATGCCGTTTACACCTCTTCCGAGGATGTTTCTTGACGACCTGCATGCGGTCCGCCACGGACGCGTGACGGAACTCGGCTGTGGTGACGGTCGCCTCGCGGCGTTGCTGCGTGAACGAGGCGTCCGGCCGTTGCTGCTGGACCGGCGCCGCCCGTGGCAGGGGACATCGGCCGAGGTCGTGGCCGATGCGTGCCGGCCGCCGCTGCGCGCCGGCGGCTGGAACCTGGTGCTGGCAGCGAGCCTGTTGCGTCACGTGCACCGCCCGCGCCCCGGCGAACCGGTGCCGCGGCCGTGGGCCGACCTCGTGGCACCGGGCGGCAGCCTCTGGGTCTTCGAGGACGAGCCGCTGAGCCGGCCCCGTCCGGCCCGGAACTACCGCGACTTGCAGGGTTTCCTGTCCCGGGTGGTCGCGGGTCGCCGGCCGCTGCTCTCGCGGCGGGAGTTCGCCGCCGCCTGCCGCGACGGGCGGGGGACCTGGCGGCTGGGGTCCCAGGAGAATCGCTGGCCCGTGGATACTGCCGCAGTGCTGCAGTTGTTGCGCGGGACGGGGCCGGTGTCCGCGGGCGAGGCGGAGCGTCTGTGCACCGCCATCGCCAGTCATGGTCTGAGCTACGGGCGCTTCTGGTGGGCCCGCTGGAGTCCGGAGGTTCGATGAACGGCGCAGGTGGGCTTGCGCGCCGGGGCTGGCTCCTGGCCACGACGGCGATCGTGACGCTGCTGGGGGGCGGCTGGTTGCTGAGCGGTGCCCGGTCGGCGGTGGACTGGTCCGCCGCGCGGGCGGTGGTGCTCGAGAGCGACGACTGGGGTCTGTGCGGCTTCGTGCCTCATGCCGATTCCCTCGACGGGCTGCGACGGGAGGATCTGGCGCGGAGCGGATTCCCGCCCGTCTACTGGGGCTCCACGCTCGAGGACAGCGCCGCGGTCGCGGACCTCTGTACCGTGCTGTCGGGTTGCCGTGGCCGCGATGGCTTGCCCGCCGTGTTCCAGCCCAACTACATCGTATCCTCACTGTCTTACGAGCCGCCGTCCAGGGAGGGCGATCCCTGGGTGCTCCGGGACCTGCCTGAACTTCCTGCCGTCTACGAACGGCCCGGCCTCTTCGCGGCTGTGGGACGGGGCATCGCCGCCGGCGTCTGGTATCCGGAACTGCACGGGCGTTTCCACTACGACCCCGAGCGCAGGCGCGAGGCGGTCGGCGGGAGCGAGGTCGTGCGCGACGCGGCTGCCCGGGGCATCCTGCTCTTTCCCGGTAGCGAGAGGGCCTGGGAACTGGGGCCGTGGCGACCGCGCGAGCAGATCGCGGCCGACCTCGACAGCGCCATGGCCGTGTTCACCCGCCTGTTCGGCAGGGCTCCCGGCGCGGTCATCGCTCCCGACTACGTCTGGAGCGGTCGCTGCGAGGATCTGTGGTCCGACCGCGGGTTGCGGGTGGTGCAGGCGAAGCGGGAGCAGCGGCATCCCGAGCGGCATGGGGGGCTGGGCGACCGAGCCCTGAAGGTGGCCGGGCGGGCGCTGGATCGCGTCCGCCGTCAGCAAATGAGTTACCTGGAACGCAACTGCCGGCTCGAGACGGCCCAGCACGAGGACCCGGCCGCAGCCGGGCGCCGCTGCATCGCCGAGGTCCAGCGCGCCTGGCGCCGGGGCGAACCGGCGATCATCGAGACGCATCGGGTCAATTTCGCGCACGTGGACCCCGGGGTGGCGCGCCAGGGCCGAGAGAGTCTGGAGCAGGTCCTCACCCGGCTGGCCGGGGCGGAGCCCGGCCCGCTCTTCCTGACGAGCGTCGAGGTGGCGCAGGCCGGCCGCCGGGGCACGTCGTGGAGCCGCCGCGGCGACCGGACCGTCGTGCGCAACCTTAGCCACGGCCGCAAGCCGGTGTGGGTGCCGCCACCGCCCGGGGCGCCGGCCAGCTCCCCTGGCAGGCTGATCCTGCTGGCGGCGGGAGAGGTGCGCGTCCTCGACGACGGCGGACGGCAGGACCGGACGCGACTCGTCTGTGCAGGAGGCCGTGTCCTCCGCGGGCCCGTCAGCGCCGAGACCCCATTGACCGCCACCATCGATGAGTGATATAATCTCCATCTCTCACCCGTGATCCGCGCCGCCCCCGGGGTCACGCCGGTCTCCGACCCGCCGGGAGGTCCTGGAAGAGCCGTTGGTAAGGCAACTCGTTGAATGCAGCGGAGATCGCGAATGCGGTCCTGAAGAGGTGCGACACGTGACGGCTCGCCGGGGGCGCGAAGCCCCGGGACGACCCCTCGTAATCCGATGGACATCGCCCGCCCGCGCCGCCTTCCGGGGCGCTGGCGTATCACCCGGAGGCACGGCATGATGATGTCGAGGCGCTGGTACATTTTGGCTGGATTCGCTCCCGCAGCCATGCTCCTCCTGTTCGCTGCCGGCAGTGCGGCGGCGGCCGACGGAGGACGCATCCTGCTCGAGGACGGGTTCGCCGCGGACGATCTTCGCTGGGAGACGCTCGCCGACGGCTCGCGGGTTCCGCACGCGCCCGGTGCGGCCGCGCGGTTGCTCGAGACCGGCGACCCGGATCTGCCGGCTCGCGACCTGACGTTCCTGATCCCCCTCGCCGAGAGCGGGGCGCGCCTCGAGGTGGAGGCGGTCAGCGTTCGACGCATTCAGCTGCCGGGTCCCATCGCAGCGGCCGGCCCGGTGACCACCGACAGCGGTGACGCTGTGAGCATCGACCTGTTGCCCGCCGACGGTCACGAGTTCCCGGCCGTCTGGGGCGAGTTCCGCGGGCAGCACACCTGGCGCGGCTACCGACTGGCCGCCGTGCGGGTGCATCCGATCCGGCTGGTGCGGGACGGCGCGGGCGCCTTCACCGAGGCCGAGGTCCTCGAGCGCTATCGCGTGCGACTGGTATCGGGATCGGCGCCCCTGCCGGACATCGCGCAGCGGCGCCGGCTGGTCCCGGGCGAGCGAGAGCTGTGCGAGGCGAAGCTGCGCCGGGTCGTGGCCAATCCGGGAGCGCTCTCGGGATACGCGCGCGAGGACGGCATCGCCGTCGCGGAACCGGTGGGCTTCGCACCCACCGCGGTGCCGAGCCTCGGCGGCAGCGCCGTGAACTATCTCATCATCACCAGCGCTGCACTGGCCGGCGAGTTCCAGCGTCTGGCCGACCACCGGACCGCCCAGGGGCGGCCGGCGGTGGTGGCGACCATCGAGACCATCCAGGACAACTACCGCAACGGCGTCGACGTCCAGGAGACGGTGCGGATGTTCATCCGCGACGCGTACGAGAACTGGGGCACGGAGTACGTCCTGCTGGCGGGTGATACCGAGGTGCTGCCGCCGCGCTACGTGCGCAGCTTCTTCTATCCGGTGAACGGCCACACGGACATCCCGGCCGAACTCTACTTCCAGTGCCTGGACGGCAACTGGAATGCCGACGGGGATGCCTACTTCGGCGAGCCGTACGTGAGTTCGACGGACAGAGGCGACTACGCCGACTTCGCCGACGAGGTCTACCTCGGTCGAGCGCCGGTGATCAATGTCGCCCAGGCGGCCGTCTTCGTCGACAAGGTCATCCACTGGGAGCTGGCGGGTCCGACGGACGCGTGGACCAACCGCATGCTGTTCGCGGCGGAAGTGCTCTTCCCCGACGACTTCGAGAACGACCCCACCTGGTGGGCCCGCGACGGCGCCGAGTTCTCCGAGCAGACGGTCACCGAGACCCTCCAGCCGTGCAGCGTGGCCGAGTACAGCCGCATGTACCAGAACAACACCGTGTATCCCGGATCGGTCCCGCTCACCCTCGCAGCGGTGATCGACAGCCTGAACACCGGGCATTACAGCCTCTTCAACCAGATCGGGCACGGCTACTTCTTCAACATGTCGGTGGGGAACGCCAACTTCCTGACCACGGACGCGGATGCCCTGGTCAACGAGAATCCTTTCCTCGTCTACGCGCTGAACTGCGCGTCGGGCGCCTTCGACTACTCCTGCCTGCTGGAGCGGTTCATCCAGAATCCGAACGGCGGATCGGTGGTCTCCATCGGCTCGGCACGGGCGGCATTCCCGGACAACTCGAACGGCTATCAGCAGGAATACTGGCGCCTGCTGTTCTGCGACGAGCCGAACGAGGCGGGGCGACTGCTGGCGCTCAGCCGGCTGCCGTTCATCGGCGACACCGCGTACGAACGAACCAATCGCTGGACCTTCCTCAACTACACCTTGCTTGGCGATCCGGCCCTGCAGCTCTGGCGCGCCGCACCGCGCGCGACGGTGGTCACCGCGCCGTCGTCCGTGCCGGCGGGACAGCAGGCGGTGGCGGTGACGGTGCAGGCGGGCGGGAGTCCGGTCGCCGGTGCGCGCGTCTGCCTGCAGAAGGCCGGCGACGATTACGGCTACGCGCTGACGGACGCGGCGGGCGTGGCGACGATCGACTACACACCGGTGAGCGGTGGCACGATCACAGTGACGGTCAGCGGCAAGGGGTTGCAGCGGGTCACGCGGGCGATCACCGTGAACCCTGGCGCGCGTTACGTGGCGCTCGAGGAGATGACGGTGGTGGACGACGGGACGTCCGGATCATCGGGAAACGGCAACGGCGTGCCCGAGGCGGGCGAGACCGTGGTCCTGAACCTGGTCGTGCGCGACACGGGCGGGGGCGGGGCGTCCGGATGCAACGGGTATCTCACCTGCGCCACCGCGGGCGTGACTGTGGTCGACGGCACGGCCAGCATCGGGACGGTGCCCGCCGGCGGTACGAGCAGCGTGTCGGCGGCCTTCAAGCTCCAGCTGGCGGCGGATATCCCCGACGGGACCGAGGCGCTCTGCCAGCTGGTCGTGACCGACGCGAGCGCCGGCAACTACGAGTCGAAGTGGTCGCCCGCGATTACCGCACCCGAGGTGGAGGTCGTGGGGCTGGAGTGGTCCGACGTCCTCCATGGCGACGGCGACGGCATCATCGACGCCGGCGAGCGGCTGACTGTCCGCGTGGATCTCAAGAACTTCGGCGCCGGCCGGGCCGACCTCGTGACCGGGGTGCTGCGCAGCGACGACCTGGGCGTGACGCTCCACGATTCGGTGGTCACGTACACCGGCCTCGAACTCATGCAGAGTTCCCCGGGCAGCGGCGTGTTCTCGCTGTCGCAGTCGGACCCGGGCGCACAGGCGGTCAGCCGCGTGGTCTTCACCGACACGAGGGGCCGCCGCTTCGTGCATGACTTCCACCTGCAGCGACCCACGCCGCCGACCGACGTCGCGACCGACACGAGCCACGGCCCCGGCGTCATCGTGTTGCGCTGGGTTCCCCCGGCGGTTGCCGTGCGCGGATATCACGTATACCGCGCCGAACAGGAAAGCGGACCCTACGCGAGAGTGAACCGAGACCTGCTCGACGGCATCGCCTACTTCCGCGACAGCGGTCTGAACCAGCTGACCCGCTATTATTACCGCATCACCAGCGTCGACGGGACGATGGTGGAGAGTTCGTCGTCGAACACCATCACCCAATCGACGGCGCCGGCGGAACTGGCCAACTTCCCGGCAGCGTTCGCCACCGAGAGCAGCAGTCATCCTGCGGTCGGCGACGTGACGGGCGACGGCCGGCTGGAGATCGTCTGGGGAGCGGATCAGGTCTATGTCATCAGGGATGACGGTACCGAACTGTGGAACGGCGACTTCGATTCCCAGACCCTCGGCCCGATCACGGACAGCCCCTACATCTTCGAGCCCGCCGGCATCACGCTGGCCAACCTGGATGATGATCCCCAGCTGGAGATCGTCGCCAGCCTCAACAATCACCGCGGCAGCACGTACGTGAACGAGATCCACGTCTACAACGCCGAGGACGGCACCCAGGTGCCGGGGTGGCCGAAGTCGCTGCGGCCGGTGAGTTCCGGCTGGAACTGGTCGACGCCGGCGGTGGGCGACATCACCGGCGACGGCTATCCCAACGTGGTCGTCAACACCTGCGACGGCCGCACCTGGGCCTGGCACCGCGACGGCACGGAGGTTCGTGACGGGGACAACGACCCGAGCACGGACGGCGTCTTCATCCAGCGGGCGGAGGGCTGGAACTTCTCGTCGCCGGCGCTCTTCGATCTCGACGGGGACGGCGCCAAGGAGATCATCCTCGGCACCACTTACTACTCGGAGAACGAGGAGATCGTCGCCTACCGGTACGACGGCACCCAGGCGCCGGGGTTTCCCTATCAGACCAATGCCGGTTTCAATCTCCAGTTCAGTCCGGCAGTGGCGGACCTGGATGGCGACGGCGTCCATGAGATCGTGATCTGTTCGATCGAGCGCAGACTCTTCGTCGTGCGGCAGGACGGCACCGACTACCCGGGCTTCCCGATCACCCACGGCATGCCCCTGGGGTACAGTCTCGATCCGGCACCCAGCCCGGCGGTGGGCGATTTCGACGGCGACGGACAGCTGGAGATCGTCTGGATCACCCAGCAGAACGGCGGTTCGCTCGGTGTCAACCGCGCAGACCTCATGGTGGTCGACACCGACCACGTGGGGGGGACGTCGGGGCAGTTGCTGCCCGGCTGGCCGGTGATCCTGCCGGGCGGGTCGGAGGGCAGCCCGGTGGTGGGCGACATCACCGGCGATGGCTTGCTGGAGATCGTGCACGGCGTCGGCGGGCAGTCCGAGGAGACCCCTGACGCGCTGCACGCCTACCATCACGACGGCAGCACGGTGGACGGCTTTCCCATCTCGCTCGGCGGACCGGCGCGTTCGTCGGCGGTGATCTGCGACCTCGACTTCGACGGCGACGTCGACCTGGTGCTGCAGGCCTGGGACCGCCTGCTGCATGTCTGGGACATGCCCTATCCGTACGTCAGCGCGAACATGCCCTGGCCGACCTTCGGCGGCAACCGGCAGCGCGACGGGGTCTTCGACGCGACCGGCCTGGTGGCGGCGGACCGGGACGACGTGCCGCGCAGCCTCACGGTACCGAGACCCTATCCGAATCCCTTCAATCCCTCGACGACGGTGCGCCTGTTCGTGCCGGGGCGGGGCAGCGACGACGGCCGGCTCGATCTGGCCGTCTACGACCTGAAGGGACGCCGCATCCGCACGCTGCACCGGGGAGGGATCGCGGAGGGCTGGCACACCTGGACGTGGGACGGCCGCGACGATGGCGGGCGCGACCTCTCCAGCGGTCTCTACTTCCTGCGCGCCCAGACTGGCGAGCGGGCGGTGGTGCACAAGATGACCCTGGTGAAGTGAGCCGGCGCCCGATTTGACGCAGGCGTCGGCGGGGCCTACCATCGAAACATAGCGGCGGCCCCACCCGTGTGGGGCCGCCCGCACTTGGTTCGGGGAACGAAGATCCACGCGGCGCCGAGAGGAGGACGATGGCGCACCGGGAGGATCCGCGGCCAGGCGAACGATGGGGCCGTCCGGGAGCAGCGGGACGCCTGGGTTTGCGTATCGGCGCCGTGCTCGCGCTCGTGGCGGTGGCGCTGTCGGGTGCCTGCGATCAGGAAGCGAACGAGCAGCGCGGCACCGACGAGAGTCGGCACGGCGGCACGGTGGTCATCGCCCTGCCTGCGGAGCCGGACGTGCTCAACTCCCTCGTCAGCACGTCGGCGTACAGCGGACAGATCCTCGCCCTGGTCCAGGACGGGCTCGCCGAGATGGACGAGGAATACGCGTGGCAGCCGCGCATCGCCTCGGGATGGGACGTGGCCGCCGATGGACTGTCGGTGACGTTCCACCTGCGGCCCTGGGTCTGGGAGGATGGAGCGTCGCTCACCGCGCGCGACATCGTGCGCAGCTTCGAGCTGTTCCGCGATCCGGTGGTGGCCAGCCCCCGGGCGGGGCTCTATCGCTCGGTCCTCGGGGCCGTCGCCCTCGACTCCGCCACCGTCCGGTTCGATCTCGACGGCCCCCAGCTCGACCCCCTCTGGCGGACGGTGCACGCGATTTTGCCGGCCCACCGGGTCGACCATCTCGATCCCGCGGACGTGCGCGCCTGGCCGCTGAACCGGCGACCGCTGGCGAGCGGGCCGTTCCGGCTGCAGCGCTGGAAGGCGGGGGCCGAGATCGTGCTCGAACCCAATCCGCGCTACCCGCTGGCGGGACCGTTGCTCGATCGCATCGTGTTCCGGATCATCCCGGACGAGACCGCGCGGTTCCTGGCGCTCGAGGCGGGTGACGTGGACGTGGTCGAAGAGCTGCCGCCACAGGCGGCGGCGCGCCTGGCCGCAGGGACCGGGATCGAGGTGCACCGGGTCACGGGGCGGGTCTACGGCTACGTCAGCTACAACTTCGACCGCCCGCTCTTCCGCGATGCACGGGTGCGCCGCGCCATCTCGCTGGCCATCGATCGCGAGCGGCTCGTGGACGGCCTGCTCCACGGCTACGGCCGGCCGGCCGGATCGCCGCTGCCGCCCGCGGTCTGGAACCATCACGCGGATCTGCTGCCCGACCCCCACGCGCCGGCGCGGGCGGAGAGCCTGCTCGCGGCCGCCGGCTGGGCGGACCTCGACGGAGACGGAGTGCGCGAGCGCGCGGGTGAGCGACTGTCCTTCGAACTGATCACGCGCAAGGGCGACCCCGTGCGCGAGAACGGCGCCGTGATCCTGCGCGACAACCTGGCGGCGGTCGGGATCGATCTGCAACTGCGGGTCATGGAGCATGCGGCCGGCCTCGACCGGGTCCGCGAGCGGCGCTTCGACGCCTACCTGGGGCATTTCTCGCAGAACCTGCTCGGTGACCCGTCGTCCCTGCTGCTGGCGGGCGAGTCCGGGCGCTTCAACTACGGCGGCTACGCCAGCGCGGTCGTCGACTCGCTGCTGGCGGTCGCCCTCGGCGAGACCGATCGCGCTGCGGCCCTGCCGGTCTGGCGCCGGCTCCAGGAGGAGGTGGCCGCCGACCCGCCGGCGGCTTACCTCTACTATCCCGACGTGCTCGTCGGGGTGAATCGGCGCATCCGGGACGCGCGGCCGCACGTGCTGTCGCCCTACAACAACCTCGTCGAGTGGTGGATCGCTCCCGCCGATCGAAAGTATGCCTCGCAGGGCCGGTGACGCCCGCGGGCCGACTCTCGGGGGGCTTGGCGAGGATGCCTCCGCTCCGTAAATTGAGCCCATGATGAGCAAGCACCGGATATCGAGGTCCGTCCCGGCGGGGACCCGGCGGCCGGGGGCGATCCGGCGACTCGTCGCGGGCGCTCTCCTGGCCGCTCTGGCCGTCCTGGTGGCGTGCTCGTCCAGCACCGATCCCAACGAAG
This sequence comes from Candidatus Krumholzibacteriia bacterium, assembly GCA_046484865.1. GTDB lineage: Bacteria > Krumholzibacteriota > Krumholzibacteriia > LZORAL124-64-63 > LZORAL124-64-63 > JAWOID01. The sequence continues at coordinate 28,717 of JAWOID010000046.1, read as the reverse complement.
ACACGATCGTGAACTTCCAGCCGGCCGCCGAGCATCTCGACCTTCTCCTGCTGAGCCAGACGACCTTCCGCGTCCTGCCCGGGGCCGGCATCGATCCACGGGTGGAGTTCCGGCGCGGCGATCAACTGGTCGCGTCCAGCCGCGAGTATGTCTACGTGGCCGACCGTCTGGGGCCGGATAGCCTCACGGCGATCGCGACCATGGGGGATCGGACCGAGAGCCACCACTGGCGCATCGACGTCCAGACGGATCCCGAGGGGCGTCCCCCCGCGGTCACCGGACTCTCGGTGCGTCACGGCGCCGCACCGACGTCGGTGGTCCTGACCTGGGATCGGCCGTCGTCCACGTCGCTGCCCACCCCGCTGGAGCGTTTCCTGGTCGGCGTTTCCCATGCGGGTGCGCTGGTCGACACCAACTGGTCGACAGCCGATGGCATGCGCGAGGTTCCTTACGGCACCACCGGTTCGCTGCAGAGCGTCGCCTTGACTGCCGCCGACGGTCTGCGACCGGGCGAGGATGCCTGGTTCGCCGTGCGGGCACAGGACGTGACCGGCCGGCTCTCGCCGCTGGCAGAGACACAGAACGAGAGACTGCGCGTCAGCGCGCCCTACCTGATCAGCGGTTACGTACGCGACGACACCGGTGCACCGGTGGCAGGTGCGACGGTGGCCTACGGATGCGACGTCTGCAAGGTGACCGCCGCGAGCGACGGTTCCTTCGAGATGGGTCCGTTCCACGACTTCCAGAAGTTCCTGCTGACCACGCTCACCCATGACGACGAACCGCCGGTGCCCGGTCGGGCATCATATTACGATCTGGTCGCTCACCCCGATCGGGCCGACTCGATCGGGATCGGGACGCCGCAGCCGGTGGAGTTGATGCTGATCCGCCGGTACGGTGTGGATGCCGAGGGCACCGGTACCGACGCGTGCTGCTTCGGTGCCTACGGCGACAGGTTCATCCGGTTCTTCCGTGACCTGACCAGGACGGACGGCGCCCACTCCGGTAACGTCCAGTTGCACCGGTGGGAGAGCTTCCCGGTGCCGGTGTGGATCCCCGAGGACACCATGATGAACGACGACCAGACCGTGGACCTCGCCGCCGTCGCCGACTCGGCGATCACGCTCTGGAACTCATGGCTCGGTGAAGATTACGTGGTGCGCGTCGCATCGCCTCCGGCGCTGGGGATCATCTTCGATCTGCGCCCGGGAAATGCGGGTGAGGCCGTGCTGATCGATCCTCCCAACGCCGACCTCGGCCTGGCGGTTCCCCGCGTCATCATGGTGATGCTGGAACCCGACCTGGGCCGCAACGGCAACTTCCGTTACGCGCTCGAGATCATGACCCACGAGTTCGGGCACGCGCTCGGTATCTCCGACCACAGCAGCTGCGGCGGTAGCTGGGAGCACTGCCACCTCATGGATCCCATTCCCGACGGGACCTTCGCGGAGGTGGGCGCGGAGAATGCGCTCAGTGCCGACGAGCGGCGCGTCCTGCGGCTCGTGCGCCGGTTGCCGCAGGGCTTTCCGCTCACCTCATACGAATCGCAGTGACCCTGCCACCGTTTCTCCGCACGGCAGCCGATACCCCCCGGCGCGGCCTTCGCCAGAGATGACAGCGCCGACCGGTCGGCGGTCGCGCTACCGGCGTCAGTGCGACGCGTTGACATCATGACAAATATTGAATATGGTCTGGCCAATCCTCGCGGACCCATCTCCCACGGAAGGGGTGAACATGAGCGCTCGTACCGGTACCATACTTTCCGACCCCAGCATCGCTGCCATCAAGCGACTCGAGGCCTTCAAGGAGAAGATCGAGGACCTCGAGTTCCGTAAGGCCGAGCTCGAGCGCCAGCTCGCCAGCGTCGACCAGGAGCTCGAGCGTCTGTTCACCGCGGCCGGCAAGCTCGGAACGGGTAAGAAGACCGCCGCGGCGGGAGAGGCCGCGGCACCTGCGCGCAAGAAGGCGGTTCGGAAGAAGCGGACCACCGGGAAGGCGGCGAAGAAGACCGCGCGCAAGGCAGCGAAGAAGACGGGCAAGCGGACCGCCAAGAAGACCGCGAAGGCCGCCAAGAAGACCGCCAAGAAGACGGCCAAGCGGCCGGCGAAGAAGAAGGCCGCTGCGCGCGGGCGCGGTGCCGGCAAGAAGGTCGGACGGAAGGCGGGTAAGAAGGCGGCCCGACCGGCGCCTGCCGCGGCGGCGCGGCGGGGTCGCGACGGGCAGCCGCGGCTCGAGGACGTGGTGGCGGATCTCATCCGACGGCACGGGGGAACCATGCCTTACCAGGAGATCCTCGGTGCCATCCTCGAGGGGGGGCTGTACCAGACCCGCGCCCGCAACTTCGACAACGTGCTGCGCCGCACGCTGTCGACCAGCGAGAACATCAAGCGCGTGGGACGCGGCGTCTACTCGGTCGATTGACGGCTCGATCGATTGACGGCGCGGCCCGCGGCCGGTGGTGGGGGCACCGGCGAGCGCGGCGGCCGTTCCCGAGCGGCGGAGCCTCAGCCCGGCGGCCAGCCCATTCGACGGCCCCCCAGCAGGTGAACGTGCAGGTGATCGACCGACTGGCCCCCTGCGGAGCCGCTGTTGATCACGACGCGGAAGCCGCGCTCGGCCACCCCCTCGCGGTGGGCGATGTCGCGTGCGGCAGTCATGAGCCGTCCCATGATCTCCCCGTCCGTATCCTGCAGCGCGGCCACCGACGGGATGTGCCGTCGCGGGATGATGAGCACGTGGACCGGTGCCTGGGGATCGATGTCACGGAATGCCAGCAGGTGGTCGTCGGCGGCCACCTGGTCGGCGGGGATCTCTCCCGCGGCAATCTTGCAGAACAGGCAGTCGGGCATGTGGTACCTTCCTGGGCTGGGCCGGTGCGGGTGCCCGCGGCCGGGTGACGTGCGCCGAACCTAGCATGTCCGGCGCCGCCATCACAAGGAGGCGCGGACCGGCCGGCGCTGCCACGGTCCCGGGGTGTTCCCGGCGGCGGTCAGCATAGGTCACGGGGGAGCCCGCGTGCGCGTCCTGGTGCTCGGCTACAATGCGTTCGACGTCGTGGTGGCCCTCCGCGGACTGCCGCGACCCGACAGCAAGCTCGAGGTCGAGGCCATCCATCTGGGTGGCGGCGGACCGGGAGCCACCGCAGCCGTGGCCCTGGCCCGGCTCGGCGCCGAGGTGCGGCTGGCGACCGTACTCGGGGACGATCCCGGGGCGCTCTGGCAGCGCGGCGAGCTGGAATCGGCCGGTGTCGACCTCGGACCCTCGATCCAGGCGCCCGGCTGCGCAGCGCCGCGCGCGGTCAGCCTCGCCGACACGGCGTCCGAGGAGCGTGCCATCCTCTGGACCCGTGGCGCGCTGCCTGCGTTTCCGGTGGACCAGGTGCGCGAGGAGTGGTTGCACGGGGTGGACCTCTTCTACTGCGACGGTCACGAGATCTCTGCGGCCACGGTACTCGCGCGGGCGGCGCGACGACTCGGCTTGCCGGTCGTGATGGACGCGGGCTCGGTGCGTCCCGGTGTGCGGGGCTTGGTGTCCGCCTGCACCGACGTGATCTCGTCCACGCGCTTCGCTCCGGAGTTGACGGGCTGTGGCGAGCCGGAGTCGGCGCTGCGGATCGTGCGCGACCTGGGACCCCGCCACGTGGCGATGACCTTCGGCGCCGACGGCTGCCTGGCGCTCGACGGCGACGGCATGGTGCACGTACCGGCCTTCGCGGTGCCGGTTCGCGACACCACCGGCGCCGGCGACGTGTTCCACGCCGGCTATGCGTTCGCCCTGGCCCAGGGGCGACCCTGGCTGGAATGCCTGCGCTTCGGAGCGGCGGCTGCGGCGCTCAAGTGCCGGGGGTGGGGCGGCCGCAGCGCCCTGCCGGAGGCGGACGAGGTCGAGGATCTCCTGCGCCACGGCCGGACGCGGGCGTCGACGCCGCCGGGATGGACCGGCCGCTGATTTCGTGCTGGACTTTCGCTGGATTTTCTCCGATGCTGTCGGGGGCGCACGTGGCCCGCCTGCGGCGTGGACGCCGAGCCGCTGGCCGGGCCCGTGTCGGGACGGGGGGATTCCGATGGGAGAGATGACCATGAGCTTGACGCCGCGCCAGGCGGAGATTCTCGCCTACATCACGGATTACTGCGAGGAGCGTGGCTACGCTCCCACCCTGCAGGAGATCGGGCGGCGGTTCGCGCTGTCGTCCGTGGCCACGGTGCACAAGCACGTCGGCCACCTGGTCACCAAGGGCTATCTGCGCCGGGAGCGGCGCAATGCCAGCCGCGACCTGGAAGTGGTGCGCCGGCACGAGGGCAGCGGCAATGGATGCCGGGTGGCCCTCCTGGGCAGCGTGGCCGCCGGCCGGCCGATCGAGGCCTTGCGCGATGCCGAGGAGATCGTGCTGCCCGAGGCCTGGCTCGGCCGTAACCGGACGTTCGCGCTGCGTGTGCGCGGCGACTCCATGATCGACGAGCAGATTCGCGACGGCGACATCGTTGTGGTCGAGGAGCGCGACAGTGCCCGGGAAGGCGAGACGGTGATCGCCCTGGTGGACGGGGAATCGGTCACCCTCAAGCAGTACCACCGCCGCGGCTCCCGGATCGAGTTGCGGCCCGCCAACCCCGCCGTGCCCGTGCTGGAGTACCCGGAGGAGCGCGTCCGGGTGCAGGGCGTGGTCATCGGGGTGTTGCGGCGCTTCGCGGCCGGGTGACCGGACCGCCCGGCGGCGATGGCGGTGACGCTCGTCGATGCGGGGGCGCCCGGGTTGACGGCCTCCTGTGCGCTGGTTAGCATCCTGTTCTGGGCGGTCGGGACATTCTCGCGGACGCGGGAGAGAGCAGGCGATGAAGCATCGCGATCGCATGAGCGATCTCGAGGAGATCTTCGAGATCCTGGTGTCCTCGTACGGGCAGCGCGGTGGCGCCATGCCGGCCGAGGGCGAACTGTGCTGGCGACCGGCCACCGACGCCTACGAGACCGAGGACAGCTTCGTCGTGCAGATGGATCTGGCGGGCATCGACCCCGCCCAGATCGAGGTGGTCACCGACGGCGACGCGCTGCTGGTCCGCGGCATCCGGCAGGACGTCAACGGACCGGGGAAGAAGCACTTCCACAAGATGGAGATCAACGTCGGGCCCTTCGTCCGGCGCATCCCCATCGGCATCGAGGTGGATCCCGACAGCGCGGTGGCGCGCTACCGGGGCGGGTTCCTGTACGTCACCTTCCGCAAGGGGCGGACCCGGCAGAGCGTTCGTCGTCGCGTGCAGATCGATTCCTGAGCGAAGGAGCTGCCGCGGCGGACCGGGGCGGTGGTGCACCGGCCGGACGGCTGCCGGCAGAGCCGAAGGAGCGGATCCATGGCACAGGAGCAGCGGGAGAACCGGTCCGACCGGCCGCAGGGAGAGCTTCTTCCCGCCAAGGTCATGCCGATCCTGCCCATCAGCGACGCCGTCATCTTCCCCTACATGATGGTGCCGCTGGTGCTCAGCGACGAGAAGCTCATCAAGCTCGCCGACGACGTGCTGGCCGGGGACAAGATCCTGGGCGCCTTCACCCAGAAGCCGCTGGCCGAGGGCGAGGACGAGGACGAACGCTCGGACCAGCAGTCCATCTATCACGTGGGGACCGCGGTCAAGATCCAGAAGATGCTCCGCTTTCCCGACGGCAGCATGCGCCTGCTGGGGCAAGGGGTGGCCCGCTGCCGCATCACCGACTTCAAGACCGGCAAGCCGTACCTGCTCGCCGAGGTGAAGGAGGTGAAGGAGCAGGAGCAGGACGACTCCCGCACCCTCGCGTACATGCGGGGGGTCGCGAACAACTTCCTGAAGATCATCGATCAGAGCGAGACTCTCTCGGACGAGCTGAAGGTGGTCGTCATGAACATCGACGACCCCGGCCGACTCGCCGACCTCATCGCCACCAACCTCGACATCGACGTGACGGAGAAGCAGTCGGTGCTCGAGGAAGCTTCGCCGCGCAAGCGTCTGCAGCAGCTCTCGAAGATCGTCATGCGCGAACTGGACGTTCTGGAACTCGGCAAGAAGCTGCAGTCGAGCGTGCGCAAGTCGATCGACAAGGAGCAGCGCGAGTACTACCTGCGGCAGCAGCTCAAGGCGATCCAGCGCGAGCTCGGCGACGTGGAGGAGGGTTCGGTCGAACTGGACGACCTGCGCCTGCGCATCCGCGAGGCCGATCTGCCGGAGAATGTGCGGGGGGCCGCCGAGCGCGAGTTCGACCGCCTGTCGCGCATGTCGCCGGGCGCCAGCGAGTACACCGTCAGCAAGACCTACCTCGACTGGCTGCTGGACCTGCCGTGGAACGTCTCGAGCGAGGACAAGCTCGATCTCAAGCGGGCCGAGGAGGTGCTCGAGCGCGACCATCACGGTCTGGAGGACGTCAAGGAGCGGATCCTCGAGTACCTCGCCGTACGCAAGCTCAAGGCCGACAACCGCGGGCCCATCCTCTGCCTCGTGGGGCCTCCGGGCGTGGGCAAGACGTCGCTGGGCCGGAGCGTCGCCGAGGCGGTGGGGCGCCGCTTCTTCCGCTTCTCCCTGGGCGGGATGCGCGACGAGGCCGAGATCCGCGGCCACCGGCGCACCTACGTCGGCGCGATGCCCGGCCGCATCGTCGCCGGGATCAAGGATGCGGGGACCAACAACCCGCTGATCATGCTCGACGAGATCGACAAGCTCGGGCAGGACTTCCGCGGCGATCCGGCCAGCGCGCTGCTCGAGGTGCTCGATCCCGAGCAGAACTCCGACTTCACCGATCATTACCTGGCCTTGCCGTTCGACCTGTCGCGGGTGATGTTCATCACCACGGCCAACGTGCTCGACACCATCCCGCGTCCGCTGCTGGACCGCATGGAAGTCATCCACCTGGCGGGCTATACCAACCAGGAGAAGCTGCAGATCGCCAAGCGCTACCTCGCGCCGCGGCAGATCGAGCAGAACGGGCTCCAGCGACAGCAGTTGCGGTTCACCGACGCCGGTCTGATGCGGATCGTGGAGGATTACACCCGCGAAGCCGGCGTTCGTAACCTGGAGCGCCGCATCGGCGGCGTCTGCCGCCGGGTGGCGCGGATGATCGCGCGCGCCGGCGCTCGCGGACGCCAGAAGCGGCACACCGTCGGCGCGCGGAATCTCGAGGACTACCTCGGGCCGCCGAACTACAGCAACGAACGCCTGCGCAGGCGCGGGAAGGTGGGGGTGGTGACGGGTCTGGCCTGGACCCAGGTGGGCGGCAGGATCCTCTACCTGGAGGGGGTCTCGCTGCCGAACGGCAACGGTCGGCTCCAGCTCACCGGACAGCTGGGCAGCGTCATGCAGGAATCCGCGAACGCGGCCTACAGCTATCTGCGCAGCCGCTTCGGCGGCAACGAACAGTACCAGGAGTTCTTCACTCGCCGTGACGTCCACATCCACATCCCGGCCGGTGCCACGCCCAAGGACGGGCCGAGCGCGGGCATCGCCATGGCATCGGTCTTGCTTTCGCTCATGCTGAACCGGGCCATGGACCGCAGGACCGCCATGACCGGTGAGATCACCCTCACCGGACAGGTGCTGCCCATCGGCGGCCTGCTGGAGAAGGTCCTAGCCGCCGACCGGGCCGGGATCACCCGCGTGCTGATTCCGCGCGCGAACGAGGTGGATCTCCGCGAGATGCCGCAGGAGGTGCTGGACAAGATCTCCTTCGTGCCCGTGGAACACGTGGACGAGGTCTTCGAGGCCATCTTCCCCGGCGTGCTCGGGCAGGGACGGCAGGCGCCACGAGCGGCCCCTCGCAAGGGTGGCCGTCGGACCAGGAAGGCCGTCACGACGTGACCGAACACCGGACCCTGACCACCCTCATGCGCCCGTTCCTGCGCCGCCAGAAGGACGCGCCCTTCCGCCTGCCCGGAACCGTGACGGACGGTGCCCGCGTCCTGGCGATCGACGTCGGCGACCTGGCGGAGATGCTCTTCTACATCCCGCTGCTCGCGGCCATCCGGCGCCGCTACCCCGGAGCCAGCATCGACTTCCTGCTGCCGGAGAACCACGCGCCCCTGGTGGTGCCCAGCGGGCTCGCGCGGCAATGCCTGGTCTACAAGCCCCAGCAACTCAAGCCGTGGCGACCGTCCTACGGCTCGTTGCTGCGCAGCCTGGGGAAGCCCGGCTACGACGTCGCGGTGCTCATGAGCATGGATGCCCACGCCGAGCTCGAACTTGCCTGCCTGGCGAGCGGTGCGGTCCTGCGTCTGGGCCCCTCCCACGAGACGGCTTACCCGACCGTCAACGTCGAGCTGCGCAGCATGGCGGACGGCGACGTGTACCGCGGCGACCGGCTGGGGCCGCTGGCGCCCTTCCTGGGGCTGGCGTCGGAGCGGCTGGAGTCCGGCTGGCCTCTCCCGGAAGACCGCCGCCGGCAGTGCGCGCGCCTGGTACACTTCAACAAACCCGACCGCTCCCAGCTCCTGGTGGGGATCGACCCCGGGCTCGGCAAGACGGGTCACGGCATCGCCCAGCAGAACCTGCTCTTCCTCACGCGGCAACTGGCCACGCAGGCACGTTGCCGGTTCCTGCCGCTCTCCGACCCGGACAACCAGGACCGCCTGCGGGAGTTCGAGCGCAGCGTCGGCGACGTTCCGCCGGGACTGGCCCGCGATACGCTCATGGAGACGGTGCTGCTGCTGTCCCAGTGCGATCTCTTCCTGGCCGGCAACACCGACCTCTTCCACTTCGCGGTGGCGCTCGGGGTGCCCAGCGTCGGGTTCTTCACCCCCGGCGACGGGAAGGACTGGGAGCCGCGCGGGCGGCGCCACTGCCGCGTGCTGCGGGTCAGCCGGGGCGAGCGCGTGGACGTCGCGACCCTCATGGAGGCCGTGGAGGCCGTGCGCGGCGCTCCCGCGGTCACCACCTCGCCGCTCCGCCCGGCTCCCGATGCCGGGGCCGGGGGCGGCGGAGCCGCGGACGCGGCCGATGCCGCGTGGTCCACCCGCGGCCATGACTGACTCCACTCCCGAGCGCAGGTCGCGACGGCTGCTGCTGGTCGCCCCCAACTGGCTCGGCGACCTGGTGATGTTCACCCCGGTTTTGGAGCGACTCGAGCGCCTGCGCCACGCCGATGCGCCTCTGCACGTGACGCTGGCGGTGCGACGCTGCTGGCTGCCGCTGGTGGCCGAGGATCCGCGGGTCGACGCCTTGCTCGCCGTGGAGCGGTCGGGCGCCCACGGCGGCGTGGCCGGCCTCCTGCGGCTGGCGCGCCGGTGGCGGGCGGGCCGCTTCGACGCGGTGCTGCTCGCACCGCCGTCCCTGCGCGTGGCCCTCGCCGCGAGGCTGGCGGGCATCCCGCTGCGCGTGGGCTACCGGAGCGACGCCCGCGGACCGTTGCTCACGCACGGACGGCCGGTTCCGCCGCGTGGCGAGCGTCATCACAGCGAGGAATTGCTCGCGCTGGCTGACGATGTCCTCGACGCGCTCGAGCTCGCCGCAGAACGTCCGCCGGAGGGGCCGCTGAAGGACCTGTCGCCGCGGCTGGCGGCGGTCGAGCGCCGGCCGGCGCGGGTGCCGGACGGGGGACCGCCCCTGTGGGCCGTCGGGCTGGGAGCCACCTACGGAGAGGCCAAGGCATGGCCGGCCCAGCGCGTGGCCGAGTTCCTCGATCAGGCAGTGGCCGTGGAGCGGGTCAGGGCGGTGCTCGTGGGTACCGCCGACGCGCGGGTGATCGCCGCCGTGCTGCGGGCGCTCACGCCGGGGCTACCGTGGCGCAGCGGTCTGGCCGGCGGTGCGGCCGTGGTGGACCTCACCGGACGCACCGGCCTCGGCGATCTGGTGGAGGTGCTGCGCGGCGCGGACGGGTTCGCCGGCAACGACAGCGGGCCCATGCACGTGGCGGCTGCCCTCGGCGTGCCCACGGTCGGCGTGTTCGGTTCGACGAGCCCGGCCTGGACGGGGCCGCGGGGACCGCGGGCGACCACCGTGGTCGCCGAGGGATTCCCGTGCCACCCCTGCTTCCGCCGGCGGTGCCCCCAGGAGCGTTTCTGCCTGGACGCCGTGACCGGAGCCGCGGTGGCGCAGCGGCTTCTGCAGCTGGGCGCCCGCAGCGGGCGCCTTCCGGCGCGCAAGGGGGAGACGTGAGCCTGTGGCTGCCGCCGGACGCCGGCGCGAACGGACGCGACGTCCCGCTCTCGGCTCCGGCGCGAGCGGCCGCCACGCCTGGCGCGTCGCGGCCGCCGGCGCTCTTCCTCGACCGCGACGGCTGCCTGATGGTCGACCGGAACTATCTCGCCGATCCGGACCGCGTGGAGGTGTTGCCGGGCGTGCCGCAGGCGTTGCGCCGGGCCCGCCGGTCCGGGTACCTGCTGGTCGGGCTCTCGAACCAGTCGGGGGTCGGCCGCGGCTTTTTCACCCTGGCCGACCTCGACGCCGTCATGGCGCGTTTCCACCGGCTCCTGGCGGCGGAGGGCGCCGCCCTGGACGCCTATCTCTACTGTCCCCACGCTCCGACCGACCGGTGCCGTTGCCGCAAGCCTGGCCCTGGGCTGCTGGAGGAGGCGTCGCGGCGGCTTTCGTGGGACCCGGCGGGATCGTGGGTCGTGGGCGACAAGCTGTCGGACGTCGATCTGGGGCTGTCGGCCGGCATGGGCGCCATCCTGGTGCGTACGGGGCACGGCGCGGAGCAGGAGCAGGGGCTCGGCGAGCGCCTCGGCCAGCCGCGATTGCTGGTGGCGGATGACTTCCCGGCGGCGGTTGCCGCGATCCTGGAGCGGGAGCCCACGTGAGCTGGACGCTGGACGGAAGGCCGTTGCGCCGGGTGCTGGTGACCAGGCTGCGCTACCTGGGCGACATCGCCATGAGCACGGTGGTGCTGTCGGCCCTGCGTCGGGGCGATCCCGACCTGGAACTGGACTACCTCTGCGAGGCGAACCATGCCGTCCTGCTCGCGGGTCATCCGCACCTCGCGGGCGTGCACTCGCTGGCGACGCGTCGCCGCGGCGCCGATGCCCGCGCGCGCGTGGGCCGCGATCGGGCGGGCAGCCGGGACCCGGGAGCGCCGGACGCTGTTCACCGCGGCAGCGCGGCGATCGTGCGGGACCTGCGTCGCCGCCATTACGATGCAGCCTGCGACCTGTTCTTCAATCCGCGCAGCGCCTGGCTGCTGCGGCTGGCGGGCATCCCGCGGCGGCTTGGCGGGGCGGCGGGCCGGTGGCGGGCACGTCTGTACACCCACACCACCGCGGCGCCGACGCCGGCCGAGCGGCCGCGCTTCCGGACCCTGGCCCCCGGCGGCCTCGGCGACCATCTGGCGCGGCTCGCGCCCCTGATGCATCAGCCGTCCGGCCTGTCGTTCCTCGACTGGTGCGAGCAGACGTGGCCCGGAATCGGACCGGCGACCCTGGTCGCCCTCCCGCCGCGGCCCGCGGGGGAACTGGCCGGGCATCTGAGCGCGTGTGGAGCCGACCCGGCGGGGGGCTACGTCGTTCTGGCGCCCGGGGCCACCTGGGCCAGCAAGGAATGGCCCGTGCAGCGCTGGCGCGAGCTGGTGTCCTCCCTCAGCGGCATCACGCTCCCGCTGGTCGTGCTGTCGCCCCCCGGCGGAGCGGGCCCTTACGGCGCGCTGGCGCGGGACCTGGCGGGACGAGGCGGCGTGCTTCCGCCGCTGCCGCTCGCGCACGCGCTGCAGGTGGTGGGGGCCTCGCATCTGGTGGTGAGCGTGGACGGAGGCATCATGCACGCGGCGGTGGCGATGAACCGTCCCACGGTGGCGCTGTTCGGGCCGACGGCTCCGGAGATCTGGTTCCCGTACGAGGACCGGGGGCCGTATCGCGTGGTGGCCACGCGTCCGGAGTGCCATCCATGCGATCGGCACGCCTGCGATGCGTTCGTCTGCCTGCCCGACCTCACCGCCGAACGCGTGGCACGGGCGGTGACCGGACTGCTGGCGGACGCTGCCGGGCGGTCGCGACCATGAGCCGCGGACCTGGAACCGGCGTCGCGGGACGCTCCTGGCGGCCATGGCGCCTGCAGCGCCCGGTGCGCCGCATCCTGGTGATCCGTCGCAAGGCGCTGGGCGATGCGCTGGTGACCCTGCCGGCCGTCCTGCGGCTGGCGGAGGCGTTTCCGGCGGCGCGCGTCGATCTGGTGGTGGACCGGCCGTTCGCGGGGCTGCTGGCCGAGCTGAGCGAGCGCGTGCGCGTGCTGGTCTGGCCACCCGAACGCGGTGGCGCCGTCGGGTGGCTGCGCTCGCTCCGGGCGGGCGCTTACGATCTGGTGATCGATTACCTCGGCAGCCCGCGTACCGCGTTCTGGACGGCGGTCACCGGCGCCCCCCTGCGGGTGGGATACGATCTGCCGGGCCGGCGGCATGCGTACAACGTGCGGGTGCCGCGCAACCGGGCCGGCGGCACCCCTCTGCGCCAGTATGCCGGCGAGGCATTTCTCGACCCGTTGCGGGCGCTGGGCCTCGATCCGGCGCCCTGGTCGCCGGCAGGACCGGGGGCGAGCCCGGCGGCAGGTTCGCCCCGGCCCCTGGGCGCGGCGTACCTGGCCTGGGCGCGGGAGTGGGAGCGGCGCTCCGCACCCCGCATCGCCCTCGTCCTGAGCGCATCGTGGCCCGCCAAGGAGTGGCCGGCGGAGCACGCCGGGGCGCTCACCGCTCGCCTGCGGGGCGAGGGCGCCGCGCCGCTGCTGGTGCCGGGCCCCGGCGACGAGCCGTTCGCCGGCGCCGTGCGGGCCGCGGATCCGTTGCTGGAGACAGCACCGCCGACGACGCTGCCGGAGCTGGCGGATCTGCTGCGTCGCTGCCAGCTCTTCGTGGGCACGGACAACGGCGTGCGCCACCTGGCGGTCCTGCTGGGGCTGCCGACGGTCACGCTGTTCGGACCGACGGATCCGCTCGGGTGGAACCCGGCCGACCCGCGTCACGTTTCCGTGAGAACGGGCGAGCCGTGCTCTCCGTGCGACCTGACCATCTGTCCGGTGCCGGGCCATCCCTGTCTGGCGAGCCTGGGGCCGGACCGTGTGCTCGCCGGCATCCGCCGGGTCCTGGCACCGCAGGGACCGGCTCCGGACGCGAGCGGTCCCGAGCGGCCGCGGGAGGAACTCTCATCGTGACGATCGCTTTCGACCTCCGCCGGCCGCCGATCCTCGTCCGGACCGCCGCGGCCCTGGGCGTGCTCGTGCTTGCGCTCGGCGCCTGCGCCGAGCCGGTCATCTCGCCCGCCGACGCCGCGGAACTGCCGGCCGGAGCCGCGCCGGTGTCGTATGGTGTCGGCGAGCAGCTGGTCTTCTCCATCGATTACGGGCTGATCAATGCCGGCGAGGGCACGCTGGAAGTGCTGGGGCTGGTGGACTTCGAAGGCGAGGTCTGCTACTTCATCCAGAGCAAGGCCACCAGCAATCGCTTCTTCTCCGCCTTCTACCGCGTGCGCGACCGCGTGGTGAGCTACATCGACGCCACCGAGCTGTTCAGCCGCTACTTCCACAAGCGTCTCCGCGAGGGCGACTACCGCAAGGACGAGGAGATCACCTTCGACCAGGAGGCGGGCGTCGCGCATTACGCCGACGGCCGCGAGGTCGAGACGGTGTGCGGGGTGCACGACGTGCTGTCGGCCTTCTACTACGTGCGCACCCTGGATCTGGAGGTGGGCGCCGTCTACGAGTTCCCCGCCCACAGTTCGCGCAAGACGTACCCTCTCACGGTGCGCGTCGTCGGCCGCGAGACCGTCGAGGTGCCGGCGGGGCGGTTCGATTGCTTCGTGGTCGAGCCGATGCTCGAGGGCGATGGTCTGTTCAAGGCCGAAGGCAAGATGACCTTGTACTTGACGGCGGATCGCCACAAGATTCCCGTGCTGATGAAAACGAAGGTGCCGGTGGGCTCCATCGACGCCTCGCTGAAGGAGTACCGGCTCGGCCAGCCGCCACAGCCCGCCGCCGCACCGACGGCGGTTTCCCGGGAGGAAGCCTCCGCGCAATGAAAACCGTTGACGCACGTTCGCCCTGGCTGCCGCCTGCGGACTGGATGGATGGCCGTTCCCCGGCAGGGCCAGGTTCTCCGGGGGTGCGCTTCCTCTTGCTGGTGACGTTGCTGGCGGCGGTGCTCCGCCTGTGGCGCCTCGATGCCGCGTCCCTGTGGGTGGACGAGATCATGACCTGGCGTCAGGCGGCGCCGGGCGGCGACCTGGTGTTCTGGCGCCAGGTGGCGGACGCCATTCACGGACCCGTCTACGTGGCGGCGGTCTGGCCGCTGCTGCGGCTGGCGGACACGGAATTCGCCCTGCGATTGCCGGCGGCGCTGGCGGGTATCGCGGCGGTACCGATCCTCGCGGTGGCGGCGGCGCGGCTGCTGCCCCGCGAATCGGCCCGGCTCGCGGCGCTCCTGTTCGCCCTGAACCCCTTCCACGTGTGGTACAGCCAGGAAGCGCGCGGTTATGCCTTCGCGATGCTGGCCGTGGTCGCGCTCGCGGCCCTCGTGGTCGGCCCGCTGCGCCGAGGCCTGACGTCCGGTCGAGGCGTGGCGCTGGCCGTCGTGGCGGCGCTCGGGATCGGTAGCCACATGTCGGTGCTCTTCGTCTGGGCCGCCCTCGCGTTGACGGTGCTCGTGGCCGGTCACCATCGCGATCGGCGGCAACTGGCCGGATGGGCGGCGGTGTTCGCGGGCGGTGTGCTGCTGGCCGCGCCCTGGCTGGCCGGCGCCCTGGGCATCTGGGCCGTGCATCGGGTGGTGCCCGGCGCGGACGTGGGAGACGCCCTGCGGGGCGCCACGACCTTCACGCCGCTGGCCCTGCCGTTCACGGGGTACACGTTCCTCTTCGGTTTCAGCCTGGGACCGGGGCTGCGTGAACTGCACGTCGAACCCCTCGCCGCCGTCCGGGCCCATGCTCCGCTGCTGGCCGTGGCCGCCCTGGCGGCGGCGGTGCCGCTGGCGGCAGGTCTGTGGCGATGGCCGCGGCGAAGCTGGTACGTTCTCCTGTGGATCCTCGTGCCGCTGGTCGCGGCCGTGCTGCTGGCCATGCGCAACGTCAAGCCCTTCAATCCGCGCTACGTGGCGGTGGTGCTGCCGTTCGTGCTGCTGC
Organism: Candidatus Krumholzibacteriia bacterium; assembly: GCA_046484865.1. GTDB lineage: Bacteria > Krumholzibacteriota > Krumholzibacteriia > LZORAL124-64-63 > LZORAL124-64-63 > JAWOID01. Next base: position 13,680 of record JAWOID010000046.1, on the reverse strand, counting down.
TGGTGGGGCACGGCCTGCGCAGCCTGCCGCGACGGATGGCGCTGGTCTGGACGGCCGCTCTGGTGGTCCTGGTGACGGTCTCGCTGGCGCAGTATCAGTTCGCCGATCGGTACGCGAAGGAGGACGTCCGCGCCGCGCTCGATCACGTGGCGTCGTCATCGGCGCCGGACGATCCCGTACTGGCTCCGGTCGTGACCGGCGTGGTGCGCTACTACCACGAGGGTGCCGGCGAGGTGATCGGCACCTTCGAGACGCCGCAGCTCGGTTCGGACGAAACAGCCCGCGCGCTGGTGCGCGACAAGCTGGCGGGGTACGACAGCGCCTGGGTGCTGCTGGCGCGCACCTGGTACCACGATCCCGACGACCGGTTGCCGTGGGCGCTGGCCGCCGAGGGCCGGGTGCGCCTGGCGGGGCGCTATCCCGGTGTGCGGGTATTGCGCTGGGAACGCTACGCGGCGGACGCGGCGGACGCGGCGGACGCGGCTGCCGGCGGAGCCAGGCGATGAAGGCAGGCGACGTCTTCGCGGACCGGGGCGGCTTCGAGGCGTTCGTGGCGCCGGCGGCCGCCGGCTATCGGGCCGCCGATCCGTGGTCCTACCGGCTGATCAAGCGCATGCTGGACGTGACCGCCGCCTCGTGCGGCCTGCTGCTGCTGCTGCCGCTGTTCCCGTTCATCGTGCTCCTGATCCGCCTGGAGACCCGCGGCCCGGTGTTCTTCCGGCAGCTCCGGGTGGGGCACCGCGGCCGCCTCTTCCGCTGCTACAAGTTCCGGTCCATGGTGGTGGAAGCGGAGTCGATGAAGGGCGGGCTCCAGCACCTGAACGAGTTCGACGGCGCGGCCTTCAAGATCAAGGCCGACCCGCGCATCACGGGGGTAGGGAGCTTCCTGCGGCGCAGCAGCCTGGACGAATTCCCCCAGCTGTTCAACGTGCTCGCGGGCGACATGTCGATCGTGGGTCCGCGGCCGCAGGTGCCGGAGGAGGTGCTGCAGTACACTCCGGAACAAGCGCTGCGGCTGCTGGTCAAGCCCGGCCTGACCTGCCTCTGGCAGGTCTCCGGCCGCAGCCAGCTGGATTTCGAGGAGTGGATGGCGCTCGACCGCGAGTACGTGCGGCGGCGGAGCCTGGGCTTCGACGTCCTCGTGCTGGCGCGGACGCCGGGAGCGGTCATCGAGCGCAAGGGCGCGTACTGACGCGGGAGCACCCGCCGTGGTCGGCATCGGCGTGGACATCGTGGCGGTGGAACGCGTGGCGGCGCTGCTGGCGCGCCATGGCGACCGCTTCGAGCAGCGCTGCTTCCGCCCGGCCGAGTGCACGCTGGCGCGCGGGCGGCCGACCGGCCGCGCGGCGGCGCTCGCGGCGCGCTGGGCCGCGAAGGAGGCATTCCTCAAGGCTCTCGGCCGGCCGACCGCCGGAGTGCATCCCCGGGACATCGAGGTGGTGCGTGACGAGGCCGGCCGTCCGTCGCTGCGCCTGCACGCCACCGCGGCCGCCGCGCTGGCTGCCGCCGGCGGGACGCGTGCCCACGTGTCGCTCAGTCACGAACGGACCCACGCGGTGGCGGTGGTGCTGGTGGAGTGAGAAGCGCCGCGACCCGGATTTTTCCGCGTCCGGAGTCTTGGTGGCCGCGGCGTCCTGTGCTATGTTCCCGCAAGCCCGGACGCGGCCGTGCGTTGCGGCACCGCCGCTCGATGGCCGATCTCCCGGGGGCCGCCGCCTCTCGGCGGCACTCCCCACCCGCGGCAAGGATGCGGACGCGGCGCCATGGAACTGGACTACCTCCTCATCGACGTCTTTACCGACCGCCCCTTCGGAGGCAGTCGCCTGACCCACTTCCCGGGTCCGGTGGACCTGCCCGCCCGCCTGATGCAGGATCTGGCTCAGGAGATGGGCTGCGGCGAGACGTCGTTCGTGGTTTCCCGCGACGGCAGCGATCGCGGCCGCCTGCGCGTCTTCACGCCGTCGGTCGAGATCCCGGCCGCAGGCCACGCCGTCCTCGGGGCCACATTCGCCTGCCACCATCTCGACGATGCCGGCGCCGCGGAGCGGCGCGGCGAGGCGCAGGAGAGATTCGTCTGGGAGCTCGAGGGAGGTGCCAGCTGCGTCGAGACGCTGGCCGCCGTGACGGGCCGGCTCTACAACCTGGTGCTCGAGCGCCCGGTCTTCCTGGGGCAGTACTACAACCGGGCACGCGTCGCGCGTGCTCTCGATCTCCCGGAGAGCGAGATCGCCATCACCGGGCTTCCCTGCGAGGTCATCTCGACCGGGCTGCCCACCCACGTGGTGCCGCTGGCCTCGCTCGAGGCCGTCGAGGCGGCCAAGCTGCGCCGGGGCGAGGCGGACGCCATCGCCCGCGAACTCGGATTCGGCGACCTCTTCGTCTTCACCACCGAGACGCGTGATCCCGAGGCGGCGGTGCACTGCCGCATGTTTGCGCCTTACTTCGGCATCCCCGAGGATCCGGCGAGCGGGGCGGCGACCGGCGCCCTGGCAGCATACATCGTCAAGCATCGACTGCTGAAGTTCCGGGACAGCGTGCGCTTCGTCAGCGAGCAGGGCCTGGAGATCGGACGGCCCAGCCGCCTGCTCGTGGATGCCGACGTGGAGGCCGGCGTCGCGGTGCGGGTGCGCGTGGGCGGCCACTGCGTGCTCGTGGGCCGGGGAACCATTCATCTGCCCTGAACCGGAGGACATCCGATGACGCGACCGGCGGGTCTGTCGCCCGAATTGCTGGAGATGGTGATCGCCACCCTGCGCCAGGTCCTCGACCGCGAGCTGCCCGACCAGCGTCGCCGGGAGCTGGACGAGCAGGACCTGTTCCCCACCGACCTCATCGAGAAGCTGCTCTCGGCCGACGTGGGCCTGCACCTGATCTTCCTGCCCGAGTCGGCGGGCGGGCTGGGCGGCGGCGCGCGGGACATCTGCCGCGTCTCCGAGGAGATGGCCGCCGCCGACCTGGGCGTCGCCACGGCGTTCCTGGCGATCTGCCTGGGCACCGATCCCATCGTGGTGGGAGGCACCGACGAGCAGAAGGCGTACTGGCTGGGTCGGATCGCATCGGACGGCCTCATCGTCGCGTACGGCGTCACCGAGCCGGAGGCCGGCAGCAACGTGGCGGCGCTGCAGACCACGGCCGAGCCCATCCTCGACGGCGCCGGTCAGGTGACCGGCTACCGGCTGAACGGCTCCAAGCAGTTCATCACCAACGGCGGCGTCGCGCACGTGTACACCATCCTCGCGAAGACGCCGAACGGGCCGAGCTTCTTCATCGTCGAGCGCGGCACGCCGGGTCTGCTGGTCGGCAAGAAGGAGGACAAGCACGGGATTCGCGCCTCCAACACCACCGGCGTCCTGCTGGAGGACGCGGAGGTGCCGGCTTCCCACCTGGTGGGCGGCGTCGAGGGCGAGGGGTTGAAGCAGGCGAACGCGGTCTTCGGCTACACGCGCCTGATGGTGGGGTCGTTCGGGCTCGGCAGCGGCCAGGCGGCACTCGACCGCGCGCTGAGCTACGCGCGCACGCGGCGCCAGTTCGGCAGCCCGCTGGTGGACAAGGAGGGCTTCCTGCTCAAGCTGATCGTGCCACCGTGGATCGATCTGGCCGCGGGGCGCGCCTACGTGGACGAGGTCGCGCTGCGCCTGGACGAGGGCGAGCACGACCGGTCGGTCGAGGGTTCCATCGCCAAGCTCTGGTGCACCGAGGCCGGCAATCGCGCCGCCGATCTGGCCCTGCAGGCTCTGGGCGGCTACGGCTACGCCCGCGAGTACATGGTGGAGAAGTTCCGCCGCGATGTCCGCATCACCAGCATCTACGAGGGTACGAGCGAGATCCAGCAGTCGATCATCGGCATGTACCGCTGGAAGGCGCAGGTGCGCGCCCGGGGAGCGTATTACGAGCCGGAGGCGGCAGCCCTCGACACGATGGGCGCGGAACGGCCCGAGAGCGGCGCCGCGCTGGCCGCGGCGGTCCTGCGGGGGGTGGGCGACGCCATCTGGAGCGCGCACGAGGTGGGGCATAGCCGGCACCAGCGCGTGCAGTTCGCCTTCGCCGACATGGCCACCCGCGCCGAGGTGGCCGCGGCCTTCGCACGTCATGCGCACGCGCGGCTCGGCGACGGTGCGCCGGAGGCGGCGATCGCGGCCGCCATGAGCCGTGTGTTCTCGCGGCAGGCGCTGGCGGCGGTGCAGGAGGACGCCCGTCTCTGCCGGATGGGTTTCGCCGAACCGGGCGACGACGCCGCCGAGCACGAAGCGGATGTGCTGGCCGCTCGTATCCGCGACCGGGTTCCCGCCGGTCTGCGTGCGGGACTGTGGACCGACATGGTCCTGGTGGGAGAACACCTGAAGCGGAGCTGAACCGAATGAGCAGGAGCGGGGCGGCACCGCCGCCCCGGCGGGAGGAGCCGATGCACCCGAGTCGGGCCGACGCGTCGCCGCGCGGGGCGGTGCGCGGCCTCACACCGGCAGACGAAGAGCTGCTGGCCGAGATGGCCGGACGTCTTGTCCGCGCCCGGCTCGCTCCGGTGGCGGTGCTGTGGCTCGAGTCGAGCCGTCCGGTCGCCTTCCTCGGCAGCCAGGTCCTCCACGTCCTCGATCCCCTGGTGACGGCGCTGGTCCCGTCGGCCCCCGTGGGCCGCTTCGCGGCCTTGCTCCAGGAGCGGGGAGCTCTGGACCGGTTGCTGGAACTGGTGACGGCCGCGGAGTCGGCGGACCGGCGGGGAGAGCCGGCTGCGCGCGGTCGCGGCGGCATCGACGGCGAGGCGGCCCCGTGAACGAAGCGACGCCGTACCGGGTTCTCGTGGACTGCGGCTCGACCACGACCAAGGTCGTGCTGGTCGGCGACCATGACGGACGCTTCGGGGTGCTCGGCCGGGCCGAGGCGGCGACGACGGTGGAGGCGCCGCACGATGATGTGACGGTGGGCTTGCGCGCCGCGCTGACCTCCCTCGCCGAGGAGACCGGTGCGCCGCTGCTGACCGCGCCGGATCGCGAGGGCGACCGTCATCTCGATCCGCACCAGGCCGAACTGCTGGCGACCAGCAGCGCGGCGGGGGGGCTGCGCATGGCCGTGGTGGGGCTCGTGCGAGCGATGACCGCGGCGAGCGGCGAGCGGGCGGCGCTCGGCGCCGGGGCCCTGGTCAGCGACGTCCTCGCGTACAGCGATCCGGAACCGGCCGCCCGGCAGATCCAGCGGCTCCGCCGGGGCGAGCCGGACGCCGTGCTCCTGTGCGGCGGCACCGATGGCGGCGCCACCGAGCAGGTGGTGGTGCTGGCGGAGCGGATCGCGAAGGCGGAACTGCGGTCCCGGCACGCGGCGGCCGAGCCGGTGCCGGTGGTCTATGCCGGCAATGCAGCGGCGCTGGCCGCCGTGACCGCTGCGCTGGGCGCGGTGCCGCTCGCCGCCCCGAATGTGCGGGCGGTCCTCGAGCACGAGGACCTGGGGCCGGCGCGCGAGCGGATCCACGATGTCTTCCTGCACCACGTCATGTCCCGCGCGCCGGGATATCCCGCCCTGCAGGCCCTCTGTGCCGCTCCGGTGGAGCCGACGCCGGCGGCGTTCGCCCATGCGCTGGAACTGCTGGTCGAGGCGGACGCGGGCGAGGTCCTGGCAGTGGACATCGGCGGCGCCACCACCGACGTCTACTCGGCCGGCGGCGCAGGCGTGGTGCGCTCGGTGGCGGCGAACCTCGGGCTCAGCTTCAGCATCGGCCACGTCTGCCACGCCGCCGGCTGGGACCGGGTGGAGCGCTGGCTCACCGTGGCGATGGGGGAGCAGGACCTGCGCAACCTGGTCCGCAACAAGATGGTTCGACCCACCACGCTGCCGGAGACCGAGGCGGAGTTGCAGGTGGAGCAGGCGGTCGTGCGCGAGGCGTTGCGGCTCGCCCTGGCGCAGCACGTCGTGGTGCGCTCGGATCTGCGGGGCGTCCGACCGGACGGGCCGGCGGCCCTGCGGCTGGGGCGCACGACCCCCGCCGAGGGGATCGACTGGCGGCGCGTGACCATGGTGGTGGGGTCGGGCGGTCCGCTCGCCCACGCTCCGCAACGCTGGCAGGCGGCGGCCATGCTGGTCGATGGGCTGCGCCCGCGTGGTATCACGGCCCTGACCGTGGACGCGTCCTTCCTGCTGCCCCACGTTGGCGTCCTCTCGCGGCGCCACCGGGACGCGGCGCGACAGGTGCTCTTCCATGACTGCCTGCGGCCGCTCGGAACCGTCGTGGCACCCTTGCGCTCGGAGCGGGTGGCGGTCGGTGCGCCGCTGCTGCGCTGGGAACTGCGGCCGAGCGATGCGGGCGAGACGCGGACGGGCGTGCTGCGCCGGGGCGAGTTGCAGAGGCTCCCGCTGTACGCCGGCGCCAGTGCCGCGCTGCACCTGGAACCGGCCAAGGGCGTGGACCTGGGCGCCGGCCGCGGCGTGCCGCTGCAGGCGCTGGTCGGCGGCGGACCGGCGGGAGTCTTGCTGGACGGCCGCGAGGAGGACCTCGAGCGGCACGGTCGCGGCGTACCGTGGCAGACGCTGCTCCAGCGCTGGCGCGCGGAGATGGAGCCCGGACCAGGAGAGGAATCATGAGACGGAGCGCCACGACCCCGGATGATCGCACCAGCGCGGACGCCGCCGGCCTGGCGCATCCGTCGGTGCTCGCCCGGCCCGCCCTGCTGCTGCGCCGGAGCCGCCGGCTGCCGATCGCGGGCGAGGTGCTGGTGTCCGCCGGCGATCGGGTGGAGCCCGGAACCGTGGTGGCCCGGGCGGCGGCCGGCACCCTGCTGCCGGTGAACGTCGCGAGGCAACTGGATGTGGATGCCAGCACGGCCGCCGCCGCCGTCCTGGTGGCGCCCGGCGCCGTGGTCGTCCGGGGGCAGCCCCTGGCCCGCCTGCATGGGCTGGCCGGCTGGCTCGGGGGTCAGTGTCGCAGCCCGGCCGACGGCACGGTGCGGGAAGTCTCGCCCCACACCGGGCAGGTGCTGCTGGAGGTGGCGTCGGTCGCGCTCGAGTTGATGGCGCTGCTCGGCGGACGCGTGGTGGAGGTGGCGGAAGGACGCGGCGTCGACATCGTCGGCCGCGCCACGCTGGTGCAGGGCATCGTCGGCGTGGGCGGCGAGGTGGTGGGCGAACTGGCCGCCGCGGTGAGCCGGCATGACGCCGTGCTCACGTCGGAACTGATCGGCCCGGAACTGGCGGGCAAGGTGGTGCTGGGCGGAGCGCTGGTGACGGGGAGCGCACTGCGCCGCGCCGCGGCCGTGGGCGTGGGGGCCCTGATCACCGGGGGTGTGGACGACGCGGACCTGGCCGAGTTGCTCGGACACGAGCTGTCGGTGGCCGTCACGGGTCACGAGGTCATCCGGCCCACGCTGGTCGTCACGGGAGGATTCGGCCGGGTGCCCCAGGATCCGCGGGCCTTCGCGATGCTGAACCGGCGGCTGGGATCGCCGGCCGGCGTCCGGGCCGCCACGCGGGTGCGCGCCGGTGCTCAGCGGCCGGAAATCCTGGTTTCCGAGCCGGACGACGGAGGTTGCCCGGCGGATTCGATTCCGGCCGTGGGAGGGGACGCGCGCGCCGGACGGACAGCGGATCTGAGGCCGGGGCAGCGGGTCCGTCTGATCGGCGCCACCCACCTCGGCCGCATCGGCGTGGTCGCGGGGTTACCGCCCGGCCGGCACACCTTCTCCGGCGGCGGACGGCATCCCGCGGTGGAGGTGCAGGTGCCGGGAGGCCGTACCCTGATCGTCCCGCGCGCGAATGTCGAGTTGCTCGACGCACCCGGCGACGACGGGGGTTGACGTGGAACGCTGGGTGGATCCGCAGAGCTGGAACCTGGCCCTCGCGCTGGCGCTGGTGACCGTGCCCGTCCTGCTGGGCGTGGCCGGCGCGCTGCGGGGCCGCCGCGTCCGGCTGCGACGCTTGCCCGCCGTGGACGCCATCGCGGACGTGATCGGCCGGGCCGCGGAACTGGGCCGCCCCGTGGTGTACGTCTGCGGGACGCGCGACCTGGACGACGTGCAGACGGTGGCGAGCCTGACCATCCTGGGCCGGGTGGGAGAGCTCACCGCGCGGCACGGCTGCCGGCTGATGGTGCCCACCAACCGTTCGCTCGTGATGGAGGCGGCCCGGCAGGTGCTCCGGGAAGCCTACGCCGCCGCTGGCCGCCCCGACACCTACCACGACGGCATGGTCACCTACATCAGCGACGATCAGTTTGCCTTCGCGGCGCACGTGGACGGTCTGGTGGCGCGGGAGCGTCCGGCGGCCAGCCTGCTGCTGGGGCCCTTCTTCGCGGAGTCGCTCCTGCTGGCGGAGGCCGGCCAGCGGGCCGGCGCGGTGCAGGTCGCGGGCACCGCCATGGCGCACCAGCTGCCGTTCCTGGTGGCCGCCTGCGACCACGTGCTCATCGGCGAGGAGTTCTTCGCCGCGAGCGCGTACCTGTCCGGCGACCCGGTGGGGCTGGGCAGCCTGCACGGACAGGACCTGGTGAAGTACGCCGTGATGATCCTGCTCGGCGCGAGCGCCGCCCTGGGGCTACTGGCCGGAGTGACCGACTGGCGCGCGCCGGCCGTGGTGCTGGAGCAGGTCCTGCGCTTGACCGGAACGGGAGGATAGGGTGCGCCGCCTCGTTCCGCAGCTCATCGTGTCGGTCCTCGGGTTGCTGCTGGTGCTCACGTCCTTCGCGGCCAAGCCGCACGAGGTGACCGACCCGGCGGCGCCCGCGCGGTTCCTCGCCTACCTCGACCGGAACGTGTCGGTCTGGTTCAACGTCCTGGCGGTGTTCGCGTTCGTCCTGGGCGGCGGCAACCTCGTCAAGAACCACGTGGCGCGGGTGGTGCGACGGGACCGGGACTGGATGTACTCGGTGGTCGCTCTCGTCGCCTTCACGGTGGTGCTGGCGCTGGGTCTGCTGAAGGTGGGAGGCGCGCCGGGGCTGCAGGGAGACCCCACCGATCCCGCCTCGGCGTTCGGCTGGATCTTCTCGGCGATCTATGCCCCCCTGATGGCCACGCTCTTCTCGTTGCTGGCGTTCTTCGTGGCCTCGGCCGCCTACCGCGCGTTCCGCATGCGCACGCCCGAGGCGACCATCCTGCTGCTGTCGGCGTTCGTCGTGCTGGTGGGCCGCACGCCGCTCGCGCAACTCGTGGGCGGCTGGCTCCCGGCCCCGCTCGCGTTCCTGCGGCCGGAGTTCCTGAGCCTGTGGCTGATGCGCGTGCCCAACGTGGCCGGCCAGCGCGCCATCCTCATCGGCATCGCCCTCGGCGTGGTGGCGGCGTCACTGCGCCTCCTGCTGGGTCTCGAGCGCCGCGGGCCGGGCGGCGGGGGAGGGCGGACGTGAGCGGCCGGCGGGGAAGGCCGGAGCGGAGCGCGCGGCGGGGCTGGCTGGCGCGACTGGGCGACCTGGACCGACGCTGGATCTACGGCGTGCTGGCGGTGGCGCTGGTGGTCACGATCCTGCAGGAGCCGCTCTTTCCCGACCGCCCCGGGCTCTTCGTCGCCCCCGTGTACGCGGCGCTGGAAACCCTGCCGCCGGGCAGTCCCGTGCTCTTCTCGCTCGAGTACAGCCCCAGCAGCGCTCCCGAGCTGGAACCGATGGCCATGGCCATGACCCGGCACGCGCTGGCGCGGGACCTGCGTGTCTGCTTCGTGTCGCTCTGGCCCGAGGGCAACGCCCTCATCCACCGCATCCTGCAGCGGATGGTCCAGGCGGAATTCCCCGGCGCGGTCGCCGGCGAGAACTACGCGGTGCTGGGCTACAAGACCGGGGGACCGCTGCTGATCAACGCTATCCGCAGCGACCTCGGCAGCATGTACCCCACCGATCTGGCGGGCCGGCCGCTTTCCAGCCTGCCGGCGCTGGCGGGCGTGGAGCGACTGGAGGACTTCGGGCTGGTGGTGAGCTTCTCGGGGGGGACGCCCGGTCTGAAGGAGTGGATCCTCTTCGGCGGCGATCCCACCGGGGTGCCGGTGGCGGGGGGCAGCACGGGCGTGGGCAGCCCTGAGTTCCTCGCCTATTTCCCCCGCCAGCTCGTGGGCCTGCTGGCGGGCCTCAAGGGCGCTGCCGAGTACGAGACCGCCCTCGCCGAGGGGCATCCCGAACTGCTGCCGTTCCCGCGGCCGGCGACCGGCGGCATGGGACCACAGGCGGTGGCCCACGGCATCATCGTCCTGTTCGTGATCGTCGGCAATCTGGAGCTGATGGTGGCGGGATCGCGGCGTCTGATGCGTCGCCGCGGCAGGAACCGGGAGAGGGACGACCGGGGGGAGGAGCGGCCGTGAACCCGGCGCTGCTCGACGGTCTCGAGGTCTGGGTGGCGGCGCTGCTCACCCTGATGGTCTTCAGCTTCCTCTGGCGCGACAATCCGCTCTACAAGCTGGCGGAGCACATTTTCGTCGGGGTGTCGGCCGCCTACTGGATGGTCGTGGGTTTCTGGACGACCCTCTGGCCGAACGCGGTGGTGGAACTGTTCCCGGAGGCGGCTCGCGTCACCCACCCCGACGCCGAGGTGGGGGCGCGCGATCTGGGCGCGCTGATCCCGGTGGTGCTCGGGCTGTTGATGCTCACCCGGCTCGTGCCGCGATTCTCGTGGTTGGGCCGCTGGCCCACCGCCTTCGCCGTCGGGACGACGGCCGGTTTCGCCATCGTCCGCTACCTGCGGTCGGATCTGCTGAACCAGGTGCACGCAACCCTGGCGCCGGGTCTGATCGTCCGCGAGGCCGGCGGGGTGATGTGGTTCGCCACCGTCAATCAGGTGTTGATCCTGGTGGGCGTGGTCAGCGGCCTCGCCTACTTCACCTACACGCGCGCGGAGCGAGGGGGCCTCTCGAAGCTGGGCCGGGTGGGGCTGGTGGTGCTGATGATCACGTTCGGGACGTCGTTCGGCTATGCGGTGATGGGACGGGTGACCCTGCTCGTGGGGCGTCTGCAGTTCCTGATGCAGGACTGGCTGGGCGCAATCTAGACCACATGATTCATGAGCGGCCCACTGCGGCTGGTCAAATGCCCGCCAGGCGGGTTGATCGAGATCGTGCGCCGGCCGCCGCTGCGTCGCACACTTGCGCCCGGGCGGTGCCCCGGACTAGACTGGCCGGTCCATGGTCGCGAACCGGGGAGTGGACCACCGTGAGTGCCGACGTCCCGATCGAGCAGCAGATCGCCTACTACGAGCGCCGGCTCCAGCTGACCCCGCAGTCGCGGGTGTTCCTGCCGCTGGCGGACCTGTACCGGCGGTCCGGAAGGCTGGACGATGCGCTGCGGCTGCTGGAGGCCGGCATCGCGCGGCATCCGGGCTTCGTCTCCGCACTGGTGGTGCTCGGCCAGTTGCACCGCGACCGCAATGACCCCGATGCGGCACGCACCGCGTGGCAGCGGGTGATGTCGCTCGATCCCGAGAACCTGGTGGCACTATGGCAACTGGCGGCCGATGCGACCGAGCGTCGCGACTGGCCGACCGCCGTCGACCGCTGGGGCCGGGTCGTGCGGCTGGATCCCCTGGACGAGAGCGCGGCGGACCTGCTGGAGAGGGCGCGGCGGGAACTGGTCGCCGCCGCGCCGGAACCCCCGAGCCGGGCGGAGGCCGAGGCGGCGCGGGCGGACGGTTCCGCCGGGGGAGGAGATGCCGCCGCGTCGCCGGGAGATGCTGCCGGGGGGGGCGGGCTGTCCACTCTCACCATGGCGGAGATCCTCCTGAAGCAGGGATACCGGGACCGCGCAATCGCCGTCCTGAAGCGGATCCTCGAACGCGAACCGGACCGCCACGACGTGCGAGAGCGCCTGGAGGAGATCGCGAACGGTACGGTCGAGGATCGCGGCGCCCAGCCGCGGGGCGAATCCGCCGACCGGGAGGTGCCGGGGCCGCGCAGGGGTGCGGTCGCCCCGCCGGCGCCACGCCGTCGCACGGTCGAGCGGGTGGGCGAGCGCGAGCAATTCGCGACCTGGATCGACGGCATCCGTCGGCACCCGAAGGGGAACTGACCGGCGAACCGCGGGCGGACTGGTGCATCGCTTGCAAGACTGGCGGCGCAGCCTGGGGGGGGCCGGGCGGTGATTGCCATCCATCCGGTCGGATGTTATCAATGTCGCCTGTTTCGGTCGTCCCGACACCCAGCCGCCGGCACCGTGGCCGGTTGCAGAAAGCGAGGGCCTTCCGTGGCCGACACGAGCGATTTCCGGACTGGCTTCACCATGCGGTTCAAGGGAGAGCTCTGGTCCATCGTCGACTTCCAGCACGTGAAGCCGGGCAAGGGAGGCGCCTTCGTGCGCACCAAGCTCAAGGGCATCACGTCGGGCAAGGTGCTGGAGGAGACGTTCCGCGCGGGGGAGAAGGTGGAGGAGGTGCGCCTCGAGCGACGTCCCTACCAGTACCTCTACCGGGAGGGCGAGTTCTTCACTTTCATGAACATGGAGACCTACGAGCAGGTGCAGCTGCACGAGGACACGCTGGGCGACCTGCCGCTCTACGTGAAGGAAAGCGACATCTGCACCGTACTGCTGCACGAGGAGAGTCCCCTCTCGGTGGAGCCGCCGCTCACCGTCGAGTTGACCGTGGCCAAGACAGATCCCGGCCTGCGTGGCGACACCGCCCAGGGCGGCTCGAAGCCGGCCACCATGGAGACCGGACTCGTGGTCCAGGTGCCCCTCTTCGTGGAGGAGGGCGAGGTCCTGAAGATCGATTCCCGGACGGGCAAGTACCTCGGTCGCGTCTGACGCGTCCGGATCCCCTGCGCGGTACGGATGCCGCGACGGAAAGGCTGCGATGGAGATCGAGAAGGTTCGAGAGCTGGTCAAGCTGGTCGAGGAGAGCGGGATCGAGGAACTCGAGGTGAGCCACGGCGAGACCACGATCCGGATCCAGAAGAGCCCGACCGGCGGCCTGACGTACGGAGGCTACCCGGCCGGACCGCCGGCGGCTGCGGCCGCCCCGGCCGCCTCCTCGCCGGCGGTCGATGTTCCCGCCGCCGCGACGGTGTCTCCCGAGCGGGCCAAGTGGAAGGAGATCCGGTCGCCGATCGTCGGCACGTTCTACCGGGCTCCAGCGCCCGGGGCCGAGCCGTTCGTGAAGCCGGGCGATCCCATCACCGCCGGTCAGACCCTCTGCATCATCGAGGCGATGAAGGTGATGAACGAGATCGAGGCGGAGTTCGGCGGCACGGTCAAGGAGGTCCTCGTCGAGAACGGCCAGCCGGTGGAGGCCGAAGGCATCCTCTTCCTCGTGGACCCCGACTGACCGGCCTCACCTGAAGGACTGACTGCGCCGGGGCTCCCAACAGGGGGCCCCGGTCGTGTCGTGAGTTATTCCACGAAGAATGTTTCCGGCCCCGGTCCTGCAAGCCGGCCGGCATGGACACCTATGAACTCAGCCATCCGCGCTGGACGCCACCCCACTGCCCGTCGTCTACCTGCAAGTACCACAAACCCTTGCAGCCAGGCTGGCGATTCAAGCGCATGGGCTCCTATTTCCGCCTCGCCGAACCCACCCGTATCCGCAGGTTTCGCTGTCTCCACTGCAGCGTCACCTTCAGTTCACAGACCTTCGCTACGACCTACTGGCTGAAGAAACCCGAGATCCTCCCCCAGCTGATGACCAAGGTCACCGGCGGGATGTGCAACAGCCAGATCGCGACCGACCTCGGCGTTTCCCCCGCGACCATCGATCGCCAGATCTACCGCCTCGGACGCCATTGCCTGCTCTTCCACCTGAA
>JAWOID010000035.1:0-54084 GCA_046484865.1 Candidatus Krumholzibacteriia bacterium | reverse complement strand
CGGCGAGCAGGGTCTGGACCTCACCGGGAGCGTGGCCGCCTCCGACGGCTTCTTCCCGTTTCCGGACGGGATCCAGGCGCTCGCCGCGGCGGGCGTCCGGACCGTCATCGCGCCGGGCGGTTCGATCCGAGACGACGAGGTGGCCGCGGCGGCCGGCGAGCTGGGGGTCACCTTGATCCTCGCCTCCCGGCGCCACTTCAACCACTGATCCCACTGGACCGCCCGGCTCACGCCGGGAACTGCGGCGACCCGTGGCTGTTCCCTTGCTGTCGTTTCCGGTCGACGACCGGGGTCGTCGATCCGTAACGTCATGAGGAACCGCGGGGTCGTTCGCGTCCGCTCCGGCGTAAGCCCGGCAGCCGCGCTGCCGCCGTCTTCGCCGGACCTCGCTCCGCCTCCACCCGATCAGGATCCGTGCCCATGATCCGTGCCTGCAGGTGTTCCCCCGCGCAATCCCCGCCCCGTGTCGCGCCCGGGCCGGCGGCCCTGCTGGTCGCCGCGCTGGCGCTGATGCTGCCGGCGCCGGGCGTCGCGCAAGGCATGGGCGAGGTGCAGGAAACTGCCGGGGCACCCGGAACAGCGCTGCTCCTGGGAACCACCGCGGCCCCGGGCGCAGGCCTCCTCGTCCCGCGGCTGACCGCCGGCGAGCGCTCCGAGCTGAGCGAGCGACGGGCCCGGCGACGCGACTCCCTGCGGCATGCCGCGCAGGACAAGTCCGGCGGCGGCGCACCGTTCGCGCTGCTGGTGATCCCGGTCGACTTCGCGGACGTCCGCCTGCCGGTCGGCTGGGATCCCGCGACCGTCCTGGGCCCGCGGCTGCTCGCTCCCGGCGGCGAGAGCCTGACCCGCTACTTCGCGATCGCCAGCCAGGAGCGCCTCGACCTGCGGATCACGGTGGCGCCCCTGGTGCGGCTGGAGGGAACGCGGCGCGATTACTCCGACCGGGACCTCAACGGCCTGAGCCGGTCGCGGGCGATGGCGACCGAGGCACTCGAGGGGGCGCTCGCGAGGGGCATCGACTTCCGCCGGCTCGACGCGGACGGTCCCGACGGCATCTCCGGCTCCATTGACGACGACGGCGACGTCGACGGCGTGCTCCTGCTGCACTCGGGAATCGGACTGGAGAACGACCTCGAGCACGGTCTCATCCAGCCGCTGCAGTACTTCCTCGACCAGCCGGTGGTGGACGGCGGGGTGGCGGCACGGCTCTATGCGGTGGCCGCGCTGGGCAGCGGCCTGGGCGTCTGGGTCCACGAGACGGCTCATCTCTTCGGTCTCGAGGATCGTTACGACCTGGGTCTGCCGGCGACGACCGGTCCTGGCGGCGGCGACACGGCCGGTTCCGGCGGCGTGGGCGTGTTCAGCCTCATGGCGGCCGGACTCGTGGGCACCGGCGGCGGTCACGGCGCGGCGCTGCCCGACGCGTACTCCCGGCTGCAACTCGGCTGGTGCGACGCGCAGGACTGGACCGGTGGGGAGGACGACCTGCTGCGCCCGGTGAGCGACGGCGGCAGCGTCTGGCGCGTCTGGACGCGCGGTCGCCGGGGCCCCGAGTACTTTCTCCTCGAGACCCGCGGCGGACCGGGCGCCGGCCCCTTCGACGCGGCCGTGCCGTCGAGCGAGCTCCTGATCTACCACGTCGACGAGACGCTGGCCGAGGGGGAAGCCGGTTCACTCGACCGGCATCTCCGCGTGCGGCTGGTGGAGGCCGACGGCGACGGTTCTCTCGCTCGCGGGGAGGACCTGGGCAGCCCCCGCGACCTCTTCCCGGGCGAGCTCGGCGTGACGGCGTTCGGGCCCGGCACCGAGCCCGCCAGCGCGGGCTACGGGGCTCCCAGCGAGGTCGATCTCCGCACCATAGCGCGCGCCGCCGGCGGCGTGCGCATCGGCGGCGGGGTGAGCGCAGGGTACGGCGCCGTGGTCGTCCTGGGCTTCGGCCCCGGACCGGGGCAGCGGCCGCTGGAACTGAGCGTGCGGCCGGACGGATTGCCGTTCACGGACTTCGAGACGGTCCGGGTGCGGATCACGGCCGACGAGGCCACGGCCTGGGGATCGTTCGCCGGCGGCGACGCGGAGATGGCGGTGGAACTCGCGGCCGGGCCCGACGGCTGGACCCCGCGCGTTCCCGTGTTCTGGGAGAGCGTGGACCCGCTGCCGGAAGGAGCCCGCACGCGCTTCACGGTGGTGGTGGCCGGGGACGGGCCGACCCCCTGGACCTCGGTGCCGGAGACGGTGTCCTGGCCGTGGACCGACCTGCCTGGCGCACTCGATCTGGACGGTGCCTGGCCGGGAGAATGGGCGATCGAACATCCGGCGGGCGGCGGCGCCACGACCTGGCACCGCTGGAGCGACGACACGCCGGCGGCCGACGGCAGCGCGATCCTGGCCTGCACGGGTGTTTCCCACGCCACGGGGCTGGACTGGCCCGATGTTCGCTACGCCAACGCCGCCGAGGCGGTGCTCACGAGCGCCGAGCTGAGTCCCGGCGTCGCCGCGGTGCGGCTGGTGCACGCCGTGGATACCGAGGAACTGCTGCCGGGCCAGGGCATCGACGGTGGCGTGGTGGAATGGGTGGGTCCGCACGGCGCCGTGGCGGCGACGCCGGTGGACGGATACCCGCAGCGTCTGACCGATCGTGCCCGGCACGACCTGCACGGTCGCCCGGCGTTCGGAGGGCCCGACCCGCTGGAAGGCGACGGCCGGCCGCTGTGGCGCGTGGATGTGCTGCCGCTGCCGGACGAACCGGGTCCCTGGCGCCTGCGCCTGCGGTTCGCCAGCGACGCCACCTGGCGCGCGCGTGGATGGCTGGTGTCGCGCGCGGACCTCCTGGGGACCGGCCACCCGCGGGGAGCGTTCCCGGTGGCGCTGGACGGTGCGGCCGGGCGGCTGGGGTGGAGCTGGCCCTGGGAGCCGGTGCACGGATTCCGCGTGGACGCCCGGCGCGGCGCCGAGGAACCGTGGCGGCCCGTGTGGTCCGGACCGCCGCCCCCGGCGGGAATCGACCACGACCACGCCCTCGATCTCGCCGGATTGCTGCCCTCGGGCACCGACGGGGAGCGATGGGAACTGCGCGTGGTGGCCGAGCCGGCCCTCGGAGCGGTGCGGTCGCCCACGCTCGTCCACCACCCCGACGGCGGACCGGCGCCGGCGTCGCGGCTGGGTCTGCCGCACCCGAACCCCGGCCGGGGAGAGGTGCGCATCGGCGTCTCCCTGCCGCAGGGCGACAGCGCACGCCTGTGCCTGTACGATGTGCGGGGGCGTCGGATCCGCGGCTGGGAGCTGTCCGGCGGCGAGATGTCCGTGACGTGGGACGGACGCGACGACCGGGGCCGCGGCGTGGCCGCCGGCGTCTACCTCTTCCGCCTGGACGGACCGGGCGGACCGACGATCCGAAAGGTGGTCTGGCTCCAGTGACGTCGCGTGATCCGGCCGGACGGATCCGGCCTCTTCCGCCGTGGTTCCGCGGCGCGGCGCTGGCCGCGCTCGCCGGAGCGTGCCTGGTCCTCCTGGGAACGCCGCCGACGGCGGCGGCCGGGCCGGTGCACGACCCTTTCCTCGAGCGTTTCCGTGCGGGCCTCTACCGCGATCCTTCGGATCTCGACCTGCAGGACGGCTGGCCGCGCGACCTGCTCGAGCCGAGCCGCGTGGATGCGGTCTGGCTGGACGTCGCGCGTGCCTGCCTCGGTGAACACGAACTGCCGCGCGAGGACCGGCTGCTGACCTGGCGGCTGCTGCTGCCCGCGGTCGGGTCGGCCGCACGGGCGGAGTCCTGGCGGGCGGAACGGCTGGCTCTGCTGGACGCGCTCGAGGCGGCGGCCCCGCCCGGGCCGGACTGGCTGGAGGCGCCGCCTGGCGATCCCTGGCTCAAGGACGTCGTCGTCCACGCGGCGCTCCATGCCGCGGCGGGGGGCCGGCCGGCGCCCGCGGCCGACCTGCTCCGGCGTGGTCTGGCGCGCGCAGCGGCCCTGGGACTGAGCGCGGAGGAGGTCCTGGTCTGGAGCCTGAGGGTCCGCCTCCTCGAGGAGCGGCTCGCCGGGGCCGCAGCGACGACCCTTGCCGAGCCCCTCTGGCCCGAACTCGAGGACCTCGGCCCCTACGACGTGCACTCCGGCTGGGCGCTGTGGCTGGCCCGGCGGAGGGCCCGGGGCGAGAGCCTGCTGCCGGGCGGTGGCGAACCGGCAGCCGCTGTGCAACTGCTGCTGAGGCTGGGCGCGGGCTGGGCGCGCCCGCAGGAACTGGCGGGCTGGGGCTTCACGGACGACGAGTCCGCCGCGCTCGGTGCGGTGCTCCTGGCGGAAGCCGACCTCCCCGCGCATTTCGCGCGGTACCCCGACCCGCCCCGGGACGGGGCGCTGCAGTCGGCCTGGGTGCGCGGACAGCGGCGGCTCCATCGGGGCGACACAAGTCGCTACGAGGACCTCGCGCGGCGCACCGACCTGGGAGCGGCGCTCAGGGCCGACCTCTGGCGGCGCGCATCTGAGATCCACCTGATCGCCGGCCGCTGGGAACCCGGGCTGGCGTCGTTGCACGAGGCGCTGCTGCTCGTTTCCGCGGGAGTGGGCGACCCCGTCGCGCGCCAGGTCCGGGTCTGGTCGGAGCAGGTGATGGCGCTGGCGGCCGCCCGGGCGCGCCCCGACGAGGGGCGGCGGGCGGCGGAGATGGCGCTGGAACTGCTGCCCGGGGATGCGGCGGAGCTGTTCGTCGCCGGCAGCCAGACCTGGCTCCGGGATCTCGGCCGACCGGAGGTGGCGCCGGTCCCGGTCGATGCGCGCGAGCGGGCCGCCGCGCGGGTCCGGCAGGGCGGAGCGGCCCCGGTGGACCGGGGTCCGCTGCTCGATCTGCCGGCCCGCCAGGCGGCGCTTGCGGATTCGCTGTGGCGGGAGTGGGCGCGCTGGGGCGTGAGCCTGCACGAGCGTGGGGGCGCTCGCAGCGATCAGGCGCTCGAGTACGTCGCGAGCCTGCAGAGCCTGCCGTCGCTCGCCCCGGGACGCGAGCGGCACGCCGCCGCCTGCGCCGCGGTGGGCCGGTATCTCGCCCGCAGCGAGCTGGTCGGGCCGTTGCTCGGCTGGATCTTCACCGAGGACGTGCTGCACGCCGCCGCCGGCGGCATTCGCCCGGAGCCGTCGCCGATCCCGAGACTCGTGGGCAGGTTGCGCGCCCGGGGCGACCGGGGCTGGTTGACGGAGCACGCCCTGCTCGGCTTCGCGCTGGCCGCCGGCGATGCGCGCGGCACCGTGGCGGTGGCGATCGGATTGCGCAGCGCGGGCGATCTCGATGCCGACGCGAAGCGTCTGTTCCTCTACCCGTTGCCGGGGCCGGGACCGGTGCTCGACGCGGTGGCCGCGGCGCCGGTGGAGACGGCGTTGCTGCTGGCGACGGCGCGGAACGAATCGCTCTTCGAGCCGGCGGTGCGCTCGCGGGCCGGCGCGCTGGGCTGGCTGCAGGTGATGCCGTTCCATTTCGCCATGGACAGCCTGGTGGGCGACGGACCGGCGCACTGGAGCCAGGCCGGACACAACATCGCGCTCGGCGGTGCGCTGATGGCGGAGAACCTGCAGCGCTACGACTTCGATCCCTACCGGGCGCTGGCCGCGTACAACGCCGGTCCGGGCGCGGTCGACCGCTGGGTGCGCCAGCTCGGGGGGCGCACCGACCCGGAGCTGTTCGTGAGCTGGATCGGCTACGCCGAGACGCGCGGCTACGTGCCGCGGGTGCTCACGGATCGCGAGATCTACCGTGGCATCCTTCAGATCGACCTCCCCGATCCCGGCAACGAGGCGGGGCGGTGACCGGCAGCCTGCGGCCGCCCACGCCGGGAGCGCAGCGCGGAACCGGCTCGCTGCCCGCTCCGGAGTGGCGGCGCAAGGCGGTGCACGCGGCGACCGGCGTGCTCGCGATCGTTCCGCTCGTGGCGCCGCGCGCGGTCGCCGTGGCGACCCTCGTGCTGGCGGCGGCGACGGCGCTCGCGCTGGACGGGGCGCGCCTGCGCTCGGAGCGCTGGCGCCGGGCCCTCACCCGCCTCGCGCCGGGGATCCTGCGCCCGGACGAGGCTCGCGTGCTCTCGGGCGCCTCGTTCCTCGCGGTCGGGTATGCCGCCGCCGTCCTGCTCTTCGCGCCGGCCGCGGCGGCGGCGGGGATGCTGTGCCTGGCGGCGGGCGACGCGGCGGCCGCCCTCGTGGGGCAAGCCGTCCGGCGGCGGCGCCGCGTGGCACGGAATGCCGCTCAGGGGGCCACGCGCGGGCGGCCGACCGACAAGACCGCCGCCGGAACCTTTGCCTGCTGGGCGGTTTCTCTCGTGATGATCGCTGCGGCCGTGGGACTGCAGCCCCTGGCGATGCTGGCCGGCGCGACCGTCGCCGCGCTGGTGGAACGCCTGGTTCCGGGCCGCTGGGACAACCTGGTGCTGCCGTCCGCGGTGGCGGCTGCGGTGCAGGTCGCGCTCGGCGCCGCCGGCGGCGCCTGACCCGGGAACGGTCGGACCGTTTCGTTGACACCCCTCGCTCGCCCCTCTTAACTTGCCCGCGGTCGTTCGACACGCCGCGACAGATCACGAGGAGATGCGCACCCATGGCCACCGGACTGCTCGGCTGGCTCGAAGCCCTCATGGGCAAGACGAAGCGCGACGTCGCGCGTCTGCAGCCCATGGTCGACCGGATCAAGGAGGTCCGCGGCCGCTACGCCGAGATGAGCGACGAGGAGTTGCGCGGCCTGCGCGTGGAGTTCCGCCGCCGCCACGAGGCGGGCGAGACGCTGGACGATCTCATGCCCGAGGCCTTCGGCGTCGTGTGGGAGGCGTGCCGGCGCCTGGCGGAGCGCAAGGCGTCCTGGCTGGTGTGGGACCGCGAGTCGGTCTGGGACATGGTCCCCTACGACGTGCAGCTCATGGGCGCGATCGTGCTGCACCAGGGCAAGATCGCCGAGATGGCCACCGGCGAGGGCAAGACCCTGGTGGCCATCATGCCGCTCTACCTGAACTCGATCCCGGGCAAGGGCGCGCACCTGGTCACGGTGAACGACTACCTGGCCCGGCGCGACGCCGAGTGGATGGGCGGCGTGCTGCGCTTCCTCGGCTGCGACGTGCAGTTCATCACCCACGACATGACGCCGGCCGAGCGCCGCGTGGCCTACGGCGCCGACATCACCTACGGCACGAACAACGAGTTCGGCTTCGACTACCTGCGCGACAACATGGCGATCCATCCCGAGCAGATCGTCCAGCGCGAGTTCTTCTACGCCATCGTCGACGAGGTGGACTCGGTCCTGATCGACGAGGCGCGCACGCCGCTGATCATCAGCGGCGCCGTGGACAAGAGCACCCACCAGTTCGAGGCGCTCAAGCCGCGAGTGGAGCGCGTGGTCCGCAAGCAGATGCAGATCGTGAACGACTGGATCGGCGACTGCGAGCGCGCCCTGCGCGGGGCGGACGGGGGCGACGACGTGGTCATCACGGACGAGACCGCGCTCAAGCTCCTGCGCATCCGCCGGGGGGCGCCCAAGAACGGCCGCTTCCGCAAGCTCTGCCAGATTCCCGGCGTGCTGGAGACGATCCAGCGCACCGAGGAAGCGTTCATGCGCGACAAGGCCATGTGGGAGGCCGACGCCGACCTGCTCTACGTGGTGGAGGAGAAGCAGCACCACGTCGACTTCACCGAGCGGGGCCGCGACCTCCTGGCCCAGGAGGACTCCGACTTCTTCGTGCTGCCGGATCTGGCGGTGACCATCGGCGAGATCGAGACCGATCCGCAGCTGTCGCCGGAGGAGAAGGCGCGCCGCACCGACCAGGTGGAGCGCGACTATGCGGTGAAGAACGAGCAGATCAGCAACGTCGACCAGCTCCTGCGCGCCTACTCGCTCTACGAGCGCGACGACGAGTACGTCGTCCAGGAGGGCAAGATCCTCATCGTGGACGAGTTCACGGGCCGCCTGATGCCGGGCCGGCGCTTCAGCGAGGGCTTGCACCAGGCGCTGGAGGCCAAGGAAGGGGTCAAGGTCGAGAAGGAGACCCAGACCCTGGCCACGGTCACCATCCAGAACTTCTTCCGCATGTACGAGAAGCTGGCCGGCATGACGGGCACCGCGGAGACCGAGGAGGCGGAGTTCGCCGCGATCTACCAGCTGGACGTGGTGGTGGTCCCCACGAACCAGCAAGTACAGCGGGTCGACTACGACGACGTGGTCTACAAGACGAAGAAGGAGAAGTACAAGGCCATCGTCGACGAGGTGGAGCGCCTGCACAAGCTGCGGCTGCCGGTGCTGGTGGGCACGACGACGGTCGAATCGAGCGAGTTGCTGTCGCGCCTGCTGCGACTGCGCGGCATCAACCACAACGTCCTCAACGCCAAGCATCACAAGCGTGAGGCGGAGATCGTGGAGGAGGCCGGCCGGCTGGGCGCGGTGACCATCGCCACCAACATGGCCGGGCGCGGCACCGACATCAAGATCGACCCACAGGTATGGGAGCTGGAGGAACGCTGGCCGCAGGATCCGAACCTCGAGCCGGAACTGTACGAGGGCGAGCCGCTGGGACTGCACATCATCGGCACCGAGCGGCATGAGAGCCGGCGCATCGATCGCCAGCTCCGCGGCCGCGCGGGCCGCCAGGGCGACCCCGGTTCCGGCATCTTCTTCCTGTCGCTCGAGGACGACCTGATGCGCCTCTTCAGCCCGGAGCGCATCGTGAAGGTCATGGACCGGCTCGGCGTGCAGGAGGGCGAGGTCATCACCCACAAGATGGTGACCCGCGCGATCGAGAAGGCCCAGGTGCGCGTGGAGAGCCACAACTTCGACATCCGCAAGCACCTGCTCAAGTACGATGACGTGGTCAACAAGCAGCGCGAGGTGGTGTACGGGCTGCGCAAGGACGTGCTCGAGACCGAGGGCGAGACGGCGGCGATCATGGACGAGTACCTGGAGTCCACGATCGACCGCTTCCTCGATGAGCACGCGCCGGAGAACCAGGCCCCCGACTACTGGGACATCGAGGGTCTGGGCCGGGCCTACCAGGCGGTGTTCCTGGCGCCGATGCCGCTCGAGGAGCGGGACCGGTTCGAACTGGGGCGGGAAGTCATCCGCCAGCGCCTGCGCGAGGCGGCCGCCGATCGTCGCGCCGCCAAGGTGGAGCGTCTGGGGGTGGACGTCGCGCGCCAGCTGGAGCGGTTCGTGCTGCTGCAGGTGATCGACGAGCAGTGGCGCGATCATCTGAACCAGCTGATCCTGCTACGCAGCGGCATCGGTCTGCGCTCGTACGGCCAGCGGGACCCGCTGGTGGAATACAAGGCGGAGTCGTTCCGCATGTTCGAGGAGCTGCTGAACAACGTGGAGGCCGACGCGCTGCGCTGGTTCTTCCGCTACGAACTGGCGGCGCCGGTGCCGCAGCAAGTGGAGCAGCCCAAACAGGTGCGGGCCGTGCACCAGGAAGTGAACGCGTACGCGAACTCGGCCGTGGGCGCGGGCGCGGCCGGGGCGGCCGGTGCGATGGCGGCGGGCGGTTCCGCCGGGTCCGGACGGGCCCCGCAGGCGGAGGCGCCCGGCGCCCGGCGCCCGGTGCAGCGGGAAGAACCGAAGGTCGGCCGTAACGAGCCCTGCCCCTGCGGCAGCGGCCGGAAGTACAAGAAGTGCTGCGGCCGCTGAGCGGCGGCCGCCTTGCCCCGACCGGGAACGTGTGCTAGCGTCCCGCCCGCGGTTGCACCGCAACCGCGGGAAAGGCAGCGATGGATCCCACCCGAGAACGCATCGAGAACCTCCTGCTCGTGCTGCTGGAATGCCTGCGCGACGGCGGGGCGGTGGACACGCCCGACCACCGGAGGCTCCGCGACCAGCTCGCCGCCCATGGCCTGGACGAGAGCGACCTGGGCGAGTTGCTGGAGTGGCTCACCGACGGCTGGTGGCGGGGCGACGCGTCGTTCTGGCTCGATTCGCCCGATGCCGAATCGCCTTCGCCGCGGGCGGTGCGCTTGCTGGCGGAGACGGAACGCCGTTATCTGTCCCCCGACGCGCAGGGGTATCTGGTCGAGTTGCGCCAGAGCGGCCAGATCAGCTGGCGGCAGTTCGAGTTCCTCGTCCACCTCGCATCCCTGGGTGACGGGACCCGCCTGCGGCGCAGCGACGTCGAAAACCTGCTCGACCAGATCGTCGCCGCCGACGCGGGAATCGGTTTCCGGGGCCTGCGCGACGAGCCTCGCCATCATTGACAGACCGGATCGCGGTCGCCTCCCGGCGTGCGGGATCGGCCGCAAGGAGCCCCACGGTTGAAGCTGATCATCGTTGAAAGTCCGGCGAAGGCGCGGACCATCGAGCGCTTTCTCGGCGACGGCTATCGGGTGGCCGCGAGCTACGGCCACATCCGCGACCTTCCCGGTTCCGCCCGGGAGATCCCCGCGCGCTACCGGAAGGAGGGCTGGGCCCGACTCGGCGTCGACCCCGACGCCGACTTCCATCCCATCTACGTCGTGCCGGCGGACAGCAAGAAGCGTGTGGACGAGCTGAAGAAGCTGCTGCGGGACGCGGACGAGCTGCTGCTGGCCACGGACGAGGACCGCGAGGGCGAGGCGATCAGCTGGCACCTGCTCGAGGTGCTCAAACCCACCGTGCCGGTCAAGCGCATCACGTTCCACGAGATCACCCGCAGCGCCATCGAGGCGGCCCTGAGCAGCCCGCGCGACGTGGATGATCAGCTCGTGCGGGCCCAGGAGAGCCGGCGCATCCTGGACCGCCTCTACGGCTACACGCTCTCACCGGTGCTCTGGAAGAAGGTGCGCACGAAGCTCAGCGCCGGCCGCGTGCAGAGCGTGGCCGTGCGACTCGTCGTCGAGCGCGAGGAGGAGCGCCGAGCCTTCCGGAAGGCCGAGTACTTCGACATCGAGGCCTTGCTGGCGCCCACCGCGACGGCGCGCAGCGAGGACGAGGCGGGCGCATCCCCCGGCTTCACCGCGCGGCTCACCCACCTGGGCGGACAGCGGGTGGCCGGTGGCAAGGATTTCGATCCGGACACAGGCCTGCTGCGGGACCCGCAGTCGCGCGTGCGGCTCGACGGCGAGGCGGCTGGACGGATCGCCGCCGACTGCCGGGAGCAGCGGCCCTGGCGGGTCCTCACCGTCGATCGCAAGCAGACGCGGCAGCGGCCGGGACCGCCCTTCATCACCTCCACGCTCCAGCAGGCGGCGAGCCGGCGGCTGGGGATGTCGCCCACGCAGATCATGCGCGTCGCGCAGCGGCTGTACGAGGGGATCGACCTTGGCGACGGGCGCCGCGAGGGACTGATCACCTACATGCGAACCGACTCCACGAACCTCAGCGAGAAGGCGCTGGCGGAGATGGCCGACTTCGTGCGCACACGGTACGGCGCCGAGTACAGCGAGGGTCCGCGCCGCTACCGCACGCGAGCCAAGGGCGCCCAGGAGGCCCATGAGGCCATCCGTCCGACGGACGTCGGCCGCACACCGGAGAGCCTCGCTTCGGTGCTGGATCGCAGCGAGCTCGAGCTGTACCGCCTGATCTGGAACCGGACGGTGGCCAGCCAGATGGCCGATGCCCTGCTCGACAAGACGACGGTGGACCTGGGCGTCGACGTGGCGGACGGCGCGTGCGTGTACCGCGCCACCGGCTCGATCGTGCGCTTTCCGGGCCACCTGCGGCTGTACGGCGAGCTGGAGAAGGACAGCCGGCTGCCCGAGCTGGCCGAGGGCCAGCTCATCGACGGCGACCACGGCGCCGGCGAGGGCCGCGCGCCGGTCACCGTCGCCGAGGTCACGCCGCTCCGCCACGAGACGAGTCCGCCGGCCCGATACACCGAGGCCACGCTCGTGCGCAAGCTGGAGGAGGAGGGGATCGGCCGCCCGTCCACGTACGCTCCGGTCATCCAGACCATCCAGGACCGCGGCTACGTGGTGAAGAAGTCGGGGGCGTTGCTGCCCGCGTACATCGGCTTCGCCGTCACCCGGCTCCTGCGCGATCACTTCCCCCGGTACGTGGATGTTTCGTTCACGGCGCGCATGGAGGAGGAACTCGACGAGATCGCCGGCGGCAGCCGTGATGCGGTCGCCTTCCTGCGCGGGTTCTACGCCGGCGACGACGGCGGCGAACCGGGACTCGTGCAGCGCATCGAGGAGGAGATGGGCCGCATCGGCTATCCCGTCATCCCGCTGGGCGACGATCCGGAGACCGGCCGCCCGGTGCAGGTGCGGGTGGGCCGCAACTTCAACTACGTCGAGGTGGGGGGCGAGGACGACCGGAGCGCACCTTTGCCGCTGGACCTGCTCATCGACGAGCTGACGGTGGAGAAGGCGCTCGAGCTCATCGCCGAGCGCTCGCGGCTGCGCGAGCCGATCGGCACCCACCCCGAGACCGGGCAGAACGTCTACGTGCGCACCGGCCCGTACGGTCCCTACCTGCAACTGGGCGAGGACGGCGACGAACCCCGTCCGCGGCGCATCTCGCTGGGGCGCGCCACCGAGCCGCACGCGGTGGACATGAAGCTGGCCCTGCGCCTACTCAGCCTGCCGCGGGAGATCGGCACCGACCCGGAGACCGGCAAGCCGGTGCGAGCGGGGCTCGGTCGCTATGGCCCCTACGTCGAGCGCGACCGGGTCTTCGCCAGCGTCGACGACGTCCACCAGCTCTTCTCGATCACCCTCGACGAGGCCATCGAGCGGATCCGCAACAAGAAGCGCAAGCCGGTGCTCAGGGAGCTGGGTCCGCATCCGCAGACCGGCAAGCCGCTGGAGATCCTCAAGGGGCGCTACGGGCCGTACGTGACCGACGGCGAGGTGAACGCCACCCTCGGCCGTGATCGCAGCCCGGACGACGTGACGGTGGAAGAAGCGCTGGAGTTGCTGGCGGCGGCCACCGACCGCCGCGCCGCGCAGGGGCCGTCGCGCAGCCGTGGCAAGTCACCGACGAGGAAGAAGACCGCGAAGAAGACCGGGAAGAAGACCGGGAAGAAGACCGGGAAGAAGGTTGCGAAGAAGGTCGCGAAGAAGGCCGGGAAGACGCCGGCCAGGAAGACCGCGAAGAAGGCGGCCGAGTCCTCGAAGAAGCCGGCGAACGGGAAGGCCGCGCCGGCGTCCGGCCGCGAGTCCGACGACACGACGCCCGGTGCGGGTGACCGTTCCACCGATTCTGGCACATGACCGCGCCGTCGATCCACGTGGTCGGCGGCGGCCTCGCCGGCTGCGAGGCGGCGCTGCAGCTGGCGCGCCTGGGACACGCGGTCGTTCTGCACGAGATGCGTCCGGTCCGCACGACGCCGGCCCACCGCACCGGCGATCTGGCGGAGATCGTCTGCAGCAACTCCCTCAAGAGCGTCGCTCCCGCCACCGCCTCGGGCCTCTTCAAGGCCGAGCTGGATCGCCTCGGCAGCCGGCTGCTCGCGTGCGCCCGCGCGGCCGCCGTGCCGGCCGGCGCGGCACTGGCCGTGGACCGCGAGCGCTTCTCCGCCGCGGTGCAGGAACGCATCGCGGCCGAGCCGCTCATCTCGGTGCGGCGCGAGGAGGTGGATTCCATCGCGCCGGGACCGGACGAGGTTTGGATCCTGGCCACCGGCCCGCTGACGAGCCCGGCGTTGCAGGTGGAACTGGAGCGCCTGACGGGCCGGCGGCCGCTGCACTTCTTCGATGCCATCGCGCCGACGGTCACCCTCGAGTCGCTGGATCTCGACGTCCTGTTCCGCGCGGCGCGGTATGACCGCGGCGATGCCGACTATCTCAACGCGGCCATGGACGCCGGGCAGTACCGCCGGTTCCACGACGAGCTGCTGGGCGCCGAGCGCGCCGAGGTGCCTGCGTTCGATCGCTCGGATCTGTTCGAGGGCTGTCAACCCGTGGAGGAGATCGCCGCCGCCGGGCGCGACACGCTGCGCTTCGGTCCGCTGCGTCCGGTGGGCTTGAACGACCCGCGGACCGGCCGGCGCGCGTACGCCGTGGTCCAGCTCCGCCAGGAGAACAGCGCGGGGACGCTCTACGGACTGGTGGGCTTCCAGACGCGGCTGAAGCGGGGCGAGCAGAAGCGGGTGTTCCGTCTGATTCCCGGGCTGGACCGGGCCGAGTTCGTTCGGCTGGGACAGCTGCACCGCAACTTCTACCTGGACACGCCGCGGGCGTGCACGCGCGGCTTCGCGCTGCTGGCCGAACCGCGGGTGCGCGTCGCCGGACAGATGACCGGTGTGGAGGGCTACGTGGAGTCGCTCGCCGGCGGATTGCTCACCGCCTGGTCGCTGGCGGCCGACCTGCGCGGGATCGCGCTGCCGCCGTGGCCCGGCACCACGCTGCTGGGCGCGCTGCACCAGGGCTTCCTCTTCGACACCACCACCACCCGTCTGGCACCGATGAACGTGAACTTCGGCCTGCTGCCGCCGCCGCCGCCCGGGGCCAGAGGTAAGCAGGAGCGCCGACTGGCCCAGGCCGCGCGCTCGCTGGCCGATCTGGACGCCTATCTCGCCTCGCCCCCCCTGCGCCGCCTCCTTGCCGCCGACCTGGGCGGGTGATAACGTGCCGCGGAGCCGCCTAGCCGAAGGAGCCGACGTGGCGGACCCGGTCCTCTCGCCCTTTCTGCAGCACCTGACGGTGGAGCGCGGCCTCAGTCCCCGCACCGTGGCGGCGTACGAGCGCGACCTGGCGTCGTTCCTGGCCACCGCGCGATCGCTGGGCGTGCTGCCGCCGGGCGCCGCGACCGGCGACCTGTCGCGCCTGGAGGGGCAGCGCGCGCTCGTGCGCGCCCATCTCGCGCGCCTGAGGGCGGCCGGACGCAGCCCGGCCACCGTGGACCGGCACCTGGCCGCCATCCGCGGGTTGTACCGGTACCTGGCGCTCGCCGGCCTGGTGGGTGCGGCGCCGGAGAACCTCGTCCGCGGCAGCGGTGGCCGGCGCCGGCCGCTGCCGCGCGAACTCGGCGAGGAGATGACCGAACGCCTGCTGGCCCTGCCGGACACCGGGACGCCGCGCGGGCGGCGCGATCGCGCCATCCTCGAGCTGCTCTACGGACTCGGCCTGCGCCTGGCCGAACTGGTGGGCCTGGACGTGGGCGACGTCGATCTTCCCGGCGGCACCGTGCGGGTGCTGGGCAAGGGCAGCAAGGAGCGCGTGCTGCCGCTGGCGGGGGAGGCCGACCGCGCCCTGCGGGTCCATCTCGCCGACCGGCTGGACCCGGCGGCGTGGCACGATCTGCGCGACGGCATCCTGCGGGGCGGGCTGGGGCGGCGTCCCGTCTTCGAGGGGCGTCCCGGCCGCCGCATCGGCCGGCGCACGGTGCAGGCCCTGGTGGGGCGGTACGCGGAGCGACTCGCGGGCATCACCGGCATCTCGCCGCACACCCTGCGCCACAGCTTCGCCACCCACCTGCTGGACGGCGGGGCCGGCATCCGCGTGGTTCAGGAACTGCTGGGTCATCGGCATCTGGCCACGACCCAGGTGTACACGCATCTGTCGCGGGCCCGCCTGCGCGACGCCTTCCGCCAGGCGCACCCGCGCGCGCTGGCGGCGGCCGCCGGCCGGACCGACGTGGAGGAGGAGGAGCCATGACGCAGCCCCGCACCGAAGACGGCCGCATCCGCTCGACCACCGTGCTCGCGGTGCTGCGCGACGGGCGCGGCGCCATCGGCAGCGACGGTCAGGTGACCCTGGGCAACACCGCCGTCAAGCACGGGGCGGTGAAGGTGCGCGCCCTCTTCCAGGATCGCGTGCTGGTGGGCTTCGCGGGCGGCGCCGCCGACGCCTTCACGCTGTTCGAGAAGTTCGAGGGCCATCTGGAGCGATACCGGGGGCACCTGCGCCGCGCCACGGTGGAGCTGGCCCGCGAGTGGCGCACGGACCGCTTCCTGCGCCGACTGGAGGCGATGATGGTGGTCATGGACCGCAACGACATCTTCATCGTCTCGGGCAATGGCGACGTGATCGAGTCCGATCACGGGGTGACGGCCATCGGTTCGGGCGGCCCCTACGCGCTGGCGGCGGCGCGCGCGCTGGTGGAGCACACCGACCTGGACGCCGCCACCGTCTGCCGCGCCGCGCTCGGACTGGCCGGCGAGATCTGCATCTACACGAACCAGCGGATCACCGTCCTCGCGCTCGACGAGGCCGGTGTCACGCCGCAGACGCCGGCGGCTCCGCCCGAGGAAGGGGAAGCGCCGTGAAGATCAAGCAGACGGCCATCGAGGCCTCCTGGACCTGTCCCGAGATCGTGGCGAAGCTCGACCGCTACATCATCGGCCAGGCCGACGCCAAGCGGGCGGTCGCCATCGCCCTGCGCAACCGCTGGCGGCGCATGCGCCTGCCCGAGGAGGTGCGTCGGGAGGTTGTTCCCAACAACATCGTCCTGATCGGACCCACCGGCGTGGGCAAGACCGAGATCGCGCGGCGCCTGAGCCAGATCGGCGAGCTGCCGTTCCTGAAGGTGGAGGCCACCAAGTTCACGGAGAAGGGCTACGTCGGCCGCGACGTCGACTCCATGGTGCGCGACCTCCTCGAGAGCGCCATCGCCCTGGTGCGGCGGCGGGCCGAGCAGCAGTTCGACACGGAGATCGAGGAGGCGGTGGAGGCGCGGCTGCTCGAGGTGCTCTTCCCGCCGCTGCCGCCGAGCGACGACCCCGACCGCACCGAACGGGTGGAGCGGACCACGCGCAAGATCCGCGAGCAGCTGCGCCAGGGGGTGTTCGAGGAGCGCGAGGTGAGCATCACCACCGAGACGCAGTCGATGCCGATCGCCAACATCTTCACCTCCGCGGGCGAGGAATTCGACGCCTCGTTCGGCGAGAACTTCAAGAACCTCTTCCCGCGCCAGAAGCGGGAGCGCGTGGTCACGGTGGCGCAGGCCCGTCAGATCCTGCGCGAGCAGGAGTCGGAGAAGCGCCTGGACATGGACCAGATCGTGCAGGAGGCGGTCCAGCTCACCGAGCAGGGCGGCATCATCTTCCTCGACGAGATCGACAAGATCGCCGGCGGGCGCCTGGGTGGCGGCGGCGGTGGCGGACCGGACGTGAGCCGCGAGGGCGTGCAGCGGGACCTGCTGCCCATCGTCGAGGGTTCGACCGTCACCACCAAGCACGGGCCCGTGCGCACCGATCATGTGCTCTTCATCGCCGCGGGCGCCTTCCACATGAGCAAGCCCAGCGATCTCATCCCCGAACTGCAGGGACGCTTTCCCATCCGCGTGGAACTGGAGAGCCTCGGCGAGGAGGACTTCGTCCGCATCCTGCGCGACACCGACAGCTCGCTGCTGCGCCAGTACGAGGCCATGCTCGGGGTGGACGGTTGCCAGCTCAGCTTCACCGACGAAGCCATCGCCGAGATCGCCCGGCTGGCGGCCGAGCTGAACCGGCGGCTGGAGAACATCGGCGCGCGCCGGCTGCAGACCATCATGGCGCAGCTCCTGGACGACCTGCTCTACTCGGTGCCGACGGAGGGGACCGGGACCGTGGTGGTGGACGGGGACGAGGTGCGACGGCGGCTGGCGGGGGTGGTGGCCGACGACGACCTCAGCCGGTACATCCTCTGATCCGGACGCGGGGCGCGTGCGATCGGCGGTGGATTCCGCCGCCGCGCTGGCTATCTTGACCCGCGTTCCGTGACGTGTCGTGGTGAGAACCGGGCGCGCAGCCCGCAGGCGCCCCCCGGCGGGGCGGAGGAGGCAGCATGGCTTCGACCAAGAAGGATTTCCTCTCGATCGACCAGCACGACACCGGCTTTCTGCGCGGTGTCCTCGACCTCGCCCGCGAGCAGAAGCCGCTGGCGCGCGAGCACCGGCTGGAGACCACCCATCCCGGCCGCGTGCTGGCCTGCGTCTTCGCCAAGCCGAGCCTGCGCACGCGCGTGAGCTTCGAGGTGGCCATTCGCCAGCTGGGCGGCAGTTCGCTGTTCATCACCGACAAGGAGATCGGCATGGGCACCCGCGAGTCCGTCCAGGACGTGGCCCAGGTGCTCAGCCGGCTCGTGGACGGCATCATGATCCGCTGGTTCGACCATCAGGAGGTGGTCGAGCTGGCGAAGCATGCCACCGTGCCGGTGATCAACGGTCTGACCGACCTGGTGCACCCCTGCCAGGTGATGGCCGACATCATGACCGTCGAGGAGCACCTCGGCACGATCGAGGGCAAAACCGTGGTGATGGTCGGCGACGGCAACAACCTGGCCAACAGCTGGCTGAACGCCGCCGTCCGCTTCCCCTTCAACTTCGTGCTGGCGTGCCCCGAGGGCTACGAGCCGGACGAGGCGATCCTGGCGAGAGCCGACCGGGCGGGCGCGTCGTACATGATCACCCACGATCCGCGCGAGGCCGTCGAGGGCGCCCACGTCGTCTACTCCGACGCCTTCTACAGCATGGGCCAGGAGGCGGAGGCGGAGCAGCGCCGCCGCGATTTCGCGCCGTTCCAGATCAACGCCGGGCTGCTGGAGGGGGCGCATCCGGAGCACATCGTCCTGCACTGCCTGCCGGCTCACCGGGGCGAGGAGATCACCGACGAGGTCATGGATGGGCCGCATTCCGTGGTGTACGACGAGGCCGAGAACCGGCTCCATGCCCAGCGGGCCATCCTCGCGGTCCTGATGAAGTAGATGACGTCGATGTCCGGCGAAAAGGACCGAGCGATGGCGGACAGGCGCCGGCGACCGGGACGAGCGTGGGCGGGACCGTTCCTGGCGGCGGGCCTCGCCCTCGTGCTCGCCTGCGCCCAGCCGGGGGCGCCGCCCGGCGGACCGGAGGATGTCACGCCGCCGGTCCTGGCGGCGGTCCAGCCCGAATCGGGTGCGGTGGGCCTGCGCGACGTCACCGAGCTGCGCTTCACGTTCTCGGAGAAGATGGATCGTCGCCCGGCGGACCAGTGGCTCGTCCTCTACCCGCGCGTGGCGGTGAACAAGACGTCGTGGCAGGCGGCGCGCACGGCGGTGGTGGAACTGCAGGAGCCGCTGCCGCCGGACACGGTGGTGGTGGTGGAACTGCGTCCCGGCATGGCGGACATGCACCGCGTGAAGAATCCGCGCGGCCGTCGTTTCCCCGTGGCCACCACGGACACGCTGCCGTCCGGCAGCCTCGGCGGCACCCTCGTGTTCGAGGACAAACCGCTCGCCCAAGGCGTGGTGGAACTGTACGCGGTGCCGCCGGACACGGTGCGCTGGTTCCAGCAGGACGTGCTGCGTCGCACGGAGACCGACTCGACGGGCCGCTGGCGGCTGCGCTGGCTGGCGGTGCCCTCGGGGCCGTACCTGGTGCGGGCGTTCGTCGATCGCGACGGGGATCTGCGGATGCGAGAGAGCGATCCGCAACGGTTGCTGCCCGACACCATGCGCGTCGCCCGCGACGACCCTCGGGTCGACGTGGGCGTCGTGACCATCTACGCGCCGACCACGCCCGGCACGTTGCGCGGGGTCGTCGACAGTGCTCTGGCCGATCGGGGGCCGGTGCTGGGCTGGGTGGAGGCGATCGCGGAGGACGACACCGGCTGGGCGCCCGAGCCGCAACTCGCCGCTCCGTCGAGCCTGCGACCCGTGGAGCCGGGGAGCGAGACGGAGTTCGAGCGGGCCGGTCCCGGACCGGTGCGGCTGATCCTGTTCGCCGACCAGGACGGCGACAGTCTCTTCTCGGTGATGCCGGCGGACACCGCCGTGGCCGGCGCGCCGGTGGACTCTGCCGGGCGACCTGCCCGGTGGTGGTTCGAGCCCCACGCCATGGCGGACTCGATCCAGGTGGAGCCCGGCCTCGAGGCGGATTTCCGCTCGCCCGACGCCTGGCGGCTGCGGGTCCCCTGGTTCGGCGAGGCGCCGCGCGACACGACGCTCGAGGCCGGCGCAGCCGCTGCGGACACGTCCGCGGCGGTGCCCGGCGGCGTCGCGGCGCCGGCGGACACCCTGAACGCCGCGCCCGCCGATACGACCGCACTGGAGGAGCCCACGCCCCGGGAGCAGAGAGAGCCATGAACCTGCCGTTCTCGAAGATGCACGGTGCCGGCAACGACTTCGTCATGGTCGCCGGCGAGGATCTGCCGCCCGCGGGCCTCGACGCCGCCGCCGTCGCCGCGCTCTGCCACCGGCGCACGGGCGTGGGCGCCGACGGATTGATCGTGGTGGGTCCACCACCCGCGGGCGCCGCGTCGAGCGAACCTCCGGTGGACTTCGTCATGACCTACTACAACCGGGACGGCGGCGAGGCTGAGATGTGCGGCAACGGCGCCCGGTGCGCGGTGGCGTTCGCCCGTTACCTGGGTCTGGCCGGCGACCGCTGCCGCTTCTCGACGCCGGCCGGGGTCGTGGCGGCGGAGATCCGCGCCGACGGCGTGGAGGTGGCGCTGCCGGGTTGGCGCGACCTGGCGCTCGACGTGGACGTGGACGGTTCACCGTTCGCCTCGCATCATCTCTGCGATAGCGGGGTCCCGCACCTGGTGATCCCGGTGGACGACGTGGACGCGGTCGCGGTCGCGCGCGAAGGTCCGTTCCTGCGGCGGCATCCGCGCCCAGGCGCGGACGGAACGAACGTGGACTGGGTGGGACCCGCCGGGGACGGCGCGTCCTGGCGCCTGCGCACCTTCGAGCGCGGCGTGGAGGCGGAGACGCTGGCGTGCGGCACGGGCGCTGCGGCGGCCGCGGTGGTGCTGGTGAGCCTGGGGCTCGCCGTCTCACCGGTGAGCCTGCACACCCGCGGCGGCGACATCCTGGTGGTGACGGTGGACACGGAGCGCGGCACGCTGCGCCTGCGCGGTCCGGCGGTGACGGTGTTCACGGGCGAGACCCGGCTGGGCGACACGCGGCCGGCCGGCTCAGGGACGCAGAAGGAGACGACATGAATGCGCGCAAGACCTGGGACATGCCCGACGGGATCTACACCGCCCTGATCACGCCCTTCCGCCGGGGCGAGGTGGACCGGAAGGCCTGGGAGCGGCTCGTGCAGCGACAGATCGAGGGCGGCGTGGCTGGGATCGTGCCGGCCGGTTGCACCGGCGAGGCGGCGACGCTCACGGTGAGCGAGCGCGAGTACCTCGTGCGCAGCGCGGTGGAGATGGCGAAGGGACGTTGCGCCGTGGTGGCGGGCGCCGGCACCAACGCCACCGCCAGCACCGTGGCGATGACCCGGGCGGCCCAGGAGTGGGGCGCCGATGCGGTCATGCTCATCACCCCCTACTACAACAAGCCGCAGCAGCACGGACTGGTGGCGCACTACCGCACGGTGGCGCGGGCGGTGGACGTGCCGCTGGTGCTCTACAACGTGCCCGGCCGCACGGCGTGCAACCTGCTGCCGGAGACGGCCGCCGAGCTGTCCGCCGAGCCGAACATCGTGGCGTTGAAGGAGGCCAGCGGCAACCTGGAGCAGATCGAGCGGGCGATCGGCCAGTGCGACCTGAAGGTGTTCAGCGGCGACGACGGGCTGAACTTCTCCATCTTCGGGCTGGGCGGCCGCGGGGCGGTGAGCGTGGTCAGCAACCTGCTGCCGGGAGCCATGGTCCGCTTCTGGCGAGCGTGGGCGGCGGGCGACCTGAACCGCGCCTGGCCCATGTCGCGGGCGTTCGATCCGGTGGTGCGGGCGTGCTTCGTCGAGACGAACCCGGTCCCGGCGAAGGAACTGCTGTCGCTGGCCGGTCTGTGCGAGCGGGAGGTGCGGCTGCCGCTGGCGTCCGTCACCGAGAAGAGCCTGAAATCGCTGGTGCAGTTCCACGAGGCGATCCTCTCGGATCTGATGGCCCGCGACCCGGCGGATCAGGACGACGGCGGCGCCCCGGCGGCGCCGGAGTCGAGACGATGAGCCCGGAGACGGCCGGCAACGGTCCGGTCATTCCCGTCACCGTGCACGGCGCGAGCGGACGCATGGGCCGTTTGGTGGTGGAGCTGGTGGAGAACGCGCGTGACCTGCGGCTGGTCGCGCTGGTGGACGCTCCCGGCCGCGAACGCCCCGCCGGCGAGCTGCATCCACGGCTGCCGGTCGTGGGCCAGGAACGCCTGGCCGAGGTCCACCCGCGCGGCGGCGTGGTGGTCGACTTCTCGCTGGCGGCCGCGCTGCCGGGGCTGCTGGAGCAGGCCGCCCGCGGCCAGGCGGCGCTGGTGGTGGGCACCACCGGCTTCGATCCCGAGCAGGAGCGGGCTCTCGAGGCGTATGCCGCCCGCTGGCCGGTCGTCAGGGCGGCCAACTTCAGCATCGGCGTGCCGGCCCTCCGGCTGGTGCTGCAGTTGCTCGCGCGCACCCTGCCGGAGCGCTTCCAGGCGGAACAGGTCGAGACCCACCATGTTCACAAGCAGGACCGGCCCAGCGGCACGGCCCGCTGGCTGGCCGACGCCTGGACCGAGTTGCGCGGCACCGAGGTGCCCACGCATGCGGTGCGGCTGGGCGAGGTGGTCGGGGAGCACACGTGGCTGATCGGCGATGCCGAGGAGATGCTCGTGGTCACCCATCGTGCGCAGACCCGGCGCGCGTTCCTGCGGGGGGTGCTGCCGGCGGTGCGGTTCGCGGCGAGCCGGGAGCACGGGCTCTACGGACTGACGGACGTGCTGCGGTCGCTGGCCGACGCGGCGGCGCGCCGGCCGCGCGCCTGAACGGCGCCGGTTCGCCGGCGGGCACGCGAAAGGGCCCGCCGGGGGCGGGCCCTTCGAGAACTGCGGTTCGGCCACGGGCGCGGCGCGGGCAGGAGAGACGGCGAACTCGGGGTTTCGGCCCGGGGGTCGGCGCGGCTCCTCAGCCCTGTCCCTTGGCCGCCAGGGCGGCCAGGCGGCTCTTCAGCCTGGACGCGCGCTGCTTCGGGATGATTCCCTTGCGCGCCTGCACGTCCACCAGGCTGTAGAGAGCGGGCAACTCGGCGAGCTTCTGCTCGGGCGAGGCGCCGGCGGCTTCCGTCCGGAACTTCTTGAGCGCCGAGCGCATCGTGGCGCGGTTCTGGCGATTGCGCAGGTTCCGCTTCTTGCTCGTGAGCAGGCGCTTCTTGCTACTCTTGTGATGCGGCATCAGTACCTCCAGGGATCTCCGCAAGGCGGAGAATCTAATAGGACTGGAAAACCATGTCAAGGATGCTCCCCGCCACCGTCGACGCCAAGCTCCGGCTGCTGCCGGCCGCGCCGGGCGTCTACCTGCACAAGGACGAGCGGGGCAGGGTCATCTACGTGGGCAAGGCGAAGCGCCTGAACCAGCGGGTGCGCTCCTACTTCCAGCCGGGGGCCGACCACGAGCCGAAAACCGCCTCGCTGGTGGAGCGGGTCGCCGACTTCGACTACATCGCCACCGAGACCGAGGCCGAGGCGCTGGTGCTGGAGAACCAGCTGATCAAGGAGTATCGGCCGCGGTTCAACGTCCGCCTGAAGGACGACAAGCAGTATCCGTACCTGAGGATCTCGCTGCAGGAGCCGTATCCGCGGGTGACGGTGGTGCGCCGCATCGAGAGCGACGGCGCGCGCTACTTCGGACCCTATACCGACGTGCGATCCATGCGCGATACCCTGCGCTTCGCCGCCGGGCTCTTCCAGGTGCGCACGTGCGCGCTCGACCTGCCGGACCCCACCGTGCCGCGGCCTTGCCTGGACTACCAGATCGGCCGCTGCAGCGCCCCCTGCACCGGACTGGACGACCTCGAGGGCTACGGCCGCAAGGTCCGGCGCCTGGTCCAGTTCCTCGAGGGGCAGGACCGCCGCGTGATGGACGAACTGCGCGCCGAGATGGACGCGTTCGCCGGCGACCTGCGCTTCGAGGAGGCCGCCCGGGTCCGGGACCGGCTGGTGCGGCTGGAGCGCACGGTGGCGCGATCGCTGACCATCGGCGGCATCGGCGGCGACGCCGACCTGTGCGGCGTGGCGCGCGACGGTGCCGACGCCACCGGCGTGGTGCTGCGCGTGAGGCAGGGCAAGGTCCTGACCACGCATCACTTCCAGCTCACCGATCGACTGGAGCGGGACACCGAGGTGTTCGTGGCCCAGCTCCTGCGGGAGTACTACGGGCGCGCCGGCGACATCCCGGGCGAGGTGCTGCTCTCGCATCCGCTGTCGGAACCGGAGAACTGGGAGGTCTGGCTGCAAACGCTGCGCGGCCGGCGCGTGCGCGTGCGGCACCCCCGTCGCGGAGCCAAGCGGCGCGCGGTGGAACTGGCCGCGGCCAACGCGGCCTACAAGCTGGGCGAGCGGACCCTGGCGGGCGGCAGCGGGCGCAGCGTCACCCCGGCGGCCGTCCAGCTCCAGGAGGCCCTCGGCCTGCATGCGGTTCCGGAGACCATCGAGTGCTTCGACATCTCGAACTTCCAGGGACGCGAGACGGTCGGTTCGCTGGTGTACTTCCGCGGCGGCGAGCCGCTGAAGGCGCGCTACCGCCGGTTCCGGATCCGCACGGTGCCGGGGACGGACGACCTCGCCAGCATGGGCGAGGTGCTCGACCGCTACTACGGGCGGCTGGCGGAGCAGGGGGAGGCGCCCGCCGACCTGGTGATGGTGGACGGCGGCAGCGGGCAGGTGGCGGTGGCCCGCCGGGTGCTGGCGCGGCACGGCTTCGCCAATACCCAGCTCGTCGGCCTGGCCAAGCGAGAGGAGACCATCCACCGTGACGGCGAGGAGATCCGCCTGCCCCGCTCCAGCTCCGCGCTCAAGCTCCTGCAGCGGGTCCGCGACGAGGCTCACCGCTTCGCCATCACCTATCACCGCCTGCTGCGGGACCGACGCACCGTCGCGTCGGCGCTCGACCTGGTGCCGGGGATCGGCGAGGTGAAGAAGCTGAGCCTCCTGCACCGCTTCGGCAGCCTGGCGGGGATCGCGCGCGCCGCGCCGGACGAGTTGCTGGCGGTGCGCGGGATCGGGCGGCAGGACGTGGCGAACCTGACCGCGTTCTTCGCGCAGCGCCCCGATCTGCCCGGCGCCGCGGACGAAGTTCGCGAGGGCGACGCGTGAGCCGCGCGCGTGGCGACGGGGCGGACGGGTGGGATCTGGCACGCGATGCCTTCCTGGCCCACGCCAGCGCCGACCGGGGGCTGGCCGCCAACACGCTGGCGGCGTACGGCCGCGACCTCGACCGCCTGGTCGCCTGGGCCCGCGCGCGCGACCGCCACGACCCCATCGTGCTCGGCGTCCAGGACCTGCGGGCGTTCCTGGTGGAGGCGGCCGCCGACCTGGCACCCCGCTCGCGGGCCCGCCTGATCTCGACGCTGCGCTCGTTCTGCCGGTTCGCCGTGCGCGAGGGGATCATCACGCACGATCCCACGGCCACCCTGCTCTCGCCGCGGGTCGGTCGCAAGCTGCCGCGGGTGCTCTCGCCTCGCCAGGTGGAGCGCCTGCTGGCCGGGGTTCCGCCGGGCGCCACGCGCCTGCGCGACCACGCAACGCTGGAACTCCTCTACGGGTGCGGGCTGAGGGTGAGCGAGCTGTGCGGCCTGGATCTGCGCGATGTCGAACGCCGCGAGCAGACCGTCCGGGTGCGCGGCAAGGGGGGCAAGCAGCGGGTGCTGCCGGCAGGCGAGCCGGCGCTGCGCGCGGTGGACCGCTACCTGGCGGCGGAGCGGGGTCGCCTCCTGGGATCCCGCAGCTCGGCGGCCCTGCTGCTGAACCGTCGCGGCGGACGGCTGTCGCGCGTGTCGGTGTGGAGTCTCGTCAAGCGCTGCGCGTGCGCGGCCGGCCTGGCGGACACCGTCAGCCCCCACACGCTGCGCCACTGCTACGCCACCCACCTGCTGGAAGGCGGCGCCGACCTGCGGGTGGTGCAGGAGCTGCTCGGACACGCCGACATCTCCACCACCGAGATCTACACCCACGTGGACCGCTCCTTCCTCGCGGAAGCGTATCGCGCCGCTCATCCGCGCGCCCGGACCGCCGCGCGGCGGCGCTGAAGGCGACCGCGGGGGCGCCGCAGGGAGGTCCGCGGACCCGCCGGGTCCGCTTTTGACATCCCCCGGGGGCGGTGGTACTGTTCCCGCCGGCGGACGGCGAGAACGGCGCCACGGCTTCGTGCGGACGCTGCCGCCGCCGGCCGGAGCCACGGCGACGCCATGCGGACGATGACAGCGCGGAAAGGCACCATGGACGAGACGAGCAAGGAAGAGCGAAAGATCATCCTTTCCGGCAATCGGCCCACCGGGCGCCTGCACTGGGGCAACTACACCGGCGCCCTGGAGAACTGGGTGCGCCTGCAGGACGAGTACCGCTGCTACTTCATGGTCGCCGACTGGCACGTGCTGACCACCGCCGTGGAGAAGGCCCACGAGGTGGCGCACCTCACCCGCGAGATGTTCCTCGACTGGCTGGGGGCCGGACTCGACCCGGAGCGCTCGGTCCTGTTCGTCCAGTCGCGCATCAAGGAGCACGCGGAGCTGTACCTGCTGCTGGGCATGTTCGTCACCATGGGCCGCCTCCAGCGCAACCCCACGTTCAAGGAACAGCTGCGCGATCTCGGCCTCGGCGCCGAGTTCAGCTACGGCCACCTGGGCTACCCGGTGCTGCAGGCCGCCGACATCCTGGCCTACCGCGCCCACGCGGTGCCGGTGGGCGAGGACCAGGTTCCGCACATCGAGCTGACGCGGGAGATGGCGCGACGCTTCAACCACCTCTTCGGCGAGACGCTGCCGGAGCCCGAGCCGCTGCTCACCCAGTTCGCCCGCTTCCCGGGCACCGACGGCCGGCGCATGAGCAAGTCGCTGGGCAACACCATCGAGATCTCCGCCAGCCCGGACGAGATCCGTGCCGCCATCATGCCGGCGTTCACCGATCCCGCACGCAAGCGCCGCTCCGACCCGGGAAATCCCGAGGTCTGCGCCATCTATCACTGGTACCGGAAGTTCATGCCGGAGGAGGCGGAGCTGACCGCCTTCGAGTGCAGCACGGCCGCTCGCGGCTGTGTCGACTGCAAGAAGCGCCTGGCTGCGGGCGTGATCGCCTACTTCGAGCCGCTGCGCGAACGGCGGGCCCGCTACGAGGCGCGGCCCGAAGAGCTCGACGAGCTGATCCAGGAGGGATGCCGTCGCGCTCGCGAGGCCGCGCGCGCCACCATGGCAGCGGTGCGCGAGGCCATGCGCATCGGCTAGCCGTCGGTCCCACCCGGGCGTCTGCGCGCCCGGGCGTCAGAAGGAGCTGAGCGTGATCCGACTCCGCCACGAACCCACCGCCCGGGACACCGCCGGTCCCGCGATCCTCGCCCCGGCCGATCCGTCCGCACCGCCGGTCGAGCCGGTCTGGTCGCTGGACCAGCTCCCGCCGGAGCTGGAGTACTTCCGCACGAGCGACGCGTACCAGGTCGAGCTGGCCGACTTCCAGGGTCCCATGGACCTGCTGCTCTACCTGATCCAGAAGGACGAGATCGACGTCTACGACATCCCCATCGCCCACATCACGGAGCAGTTCCTCGCTCACGTGGAGATCATCCGGAGCATCTCCCTCGATCGCGCGGGCGAGTTCATTGCCATGGCGGCCACGCTGCTCGTGATCAAGATGAAGATGTTGATGCCGCGGCACGGAGAGGAGCAGGACGACGAGGGCGTTGAGGATCCGCGCGCCGAACTGGTGCGGCGCCTGCTCGAGTACAAGCGCTTCAAGCAGGCGGCCGAGGCGCTCCGCGGTCGCGAGGAGGACCGGCGGCAGTACTTCGTGCGGACAGCCCGGTATCCGTTCGTCGACCGGATGGACCTCGAGCCCGAGCTGCGCATCGACATGTTCGAGCTGCTCGCGGCCCTCGGCGGCATCTTCGATCGGCTGCAGGCTCCGCCCGTGCATCAGGTGCAGCGGGAGCCGTACACGGTGGAGGAGAAGATCGAGCTGATCCGCGAGCGCTTCCGCCAGCAGGCCACCGTGCACTTCGAGGAGCTGTTCGCGGACGACGCCATCAAGATGGAGGTGGTGGTCACCTTCATCGCCATCCTCGAGATGATCAAGCGCGGCGAGGCGCTCTTCCTGCAGACGGAGCCGTGGGGTCCCATCTGGGTGCAGCCGCGCCAGCGCGACGACGCGGCCGACGACGGCGACGACTGGTCCGCGCTCACCGCCGCGCGAGGACTGGCGGGCGGGGACGTCGTCGAGGAGGTGGTCGCCGCCCGGATGACGGACGACGACGAGGGCGGCGCCGAGGCTGACGGCGAGGCCTGCGAGCCCGCCGGCGCGCTGCGCAGCCTGGAGGCCGAGGCGTGAAGCAGGAGCTCGAAGCGCTGCTGTTCGCCACCGACTCGCCGCTGAGCCTGGCGCGGCTGCGCAAGCTCTTTCCCGAGGCGCAGGCCGGGGAGATCAAGGCAGGGCTGGCCGAACTGGAGGCGGAGTATCTGGCCCAGGAGCGGTCGTTCACCGTGGTCGAGTTCGGGGGCGGCTACCAGATCGCCACCCGGCCCGAGTTCGCCCCCATCGTGGAGCAACTCTTCAAGGGACGCCGGTACGCTCGGCTCTCCCGCGCCGGGTTGGAGGTGCTCGCCATCGTCGCCTACCGTCAGCCCATCACGCGCCTGGAGATCGACGAGATCCGCGGCGTCCAGAGCTCCGGCGCCCTCGCCACCCTCTCCGAGCGCAACCTGGTGACGGTGGTCGGACGATCGGAGAGTGTCGGGCACGCCCTGCTGTACGGCACCACCCGGGACTTCCTGAACCATCTCGGCCTGGCCGGCCTGCAGCAACTGCCGCCGCTGCCGGACCTGGCGACCGTGATGGAGGACCGTGAAGGCCTGCGGGCGTTCGCCAGTCAGCTGGGAGCCGAGATCTCCGACGAGGAGATCGACGAGTTGCGCGACCCCGATCCGACCGCCGAGCCGGAAGACGCGGCCGAGGAGCCGGAACCGGCGCCGGATGCCGCCGCCATCGAGACGACCGCCGGCGGGCAGGAGCCCGCCGAGACGCCGGCCGACCCCACGGAGGACCGGGCGGCCGCGCCGGATCCCGAGCCGGAGCGGGAGCGTGACGCCTGACGACCGCCGCCGCCGCCGCCCGCGGGCTGCCGCGGGACCCACCGGGTCGCCGGGGGAGCCGGCGGCGACCGACCTG
This sequence comes from Candidatus Krumholzibacteriia bacterium, assembly GCA_046484865.1. Classification (GTDB taxonomy): domain Bacteria; phylum Krumholzibacteriota; class Krumholzibacteriia; order LZORAL124-64-63; family LZORAL124-64-63; genus JAWOID01. Next base: position 25,204 of record JAWOID010000035.1, on the reverse strand, counting down.
CGTCTGAACCGACTGCTCGCGCGCGCGGGGCTGGGCAGCCGCCGGGCGGTGGAGACCCTGATCACCTCCGGGCGCGTGCGCGTGGACGACGAGGTGGTCACCGACCTCGGCCGGCGGGTGGACCCGCGCCGACAGCGCGTGAGCGTCGACCGCGAGCCGGTGGAGTTGCCGCAGGACTTCCGGGTCTACGCTTTCCACAAGCCGAAGGGCGTGGTTTCCACCCTGAAGCCACAGGGCGGACAGAGCGGACTCGCCGAGTTCCGCGACGCTGCCGGTTTGCCGCCTCGATTCACGCCCGTGGGGCGTCTCGACGCGGACACGAGCGGTTTGCTGCTCTGGACGGACGACGGCGATCTCGGCCAGGCGCTCCAGCGGCCGTCGACCGGGGTCTGGAAGCGGTACCGGGTCGTGTGCCAGCGTCCGCTCGGCGAGAACGACGCGCGCCGACTCACGCGAGGCGAGCTGGAGCTGGATGGCCGCCGGCTGCGTCCCTGCCGGCTGCACGTCGACGCGCCCGGCGACGGACGGCACTGGCTGCTGGACCTGCACGAGGGCCGCAACCGCCAGATCCGCCGCATGTTCGCGGCGGTGGGAAACCGGGTGGTCTCGCTGGAGCGCGAGGCAGTCGGGCCGGTGGAACTGGGACGGCTGCACGAGGGCGGTTTCCGCCGGCTCACCGCGGCCGAGGAGGCTGCCCTGCGATCGGCCGCGGGAGTCGCGCGACCGGGCAGGGGTGACCCCGGTGCCGACGAAAGGGCGCGGCGGGACCGCGCCGGGAGGTGACCAGCGTGGACTTCAAGACCCTGTTCCGTCCGGGAATCCTCGCCACCCGTGCCTACGTGCCCGGCAAGCCGGTCGAGGAGGTGCAGCGCGAGCTGGGGCTCAGCGACGTCGTGAAGCTGGCGAGCAACGAGAATCCCGACGAACCGCTGCCCGAGGTGCTCGCGGCGATCCGCGCCGCGGCGAGCGACGTGAACCGCTATCCGGACGGTTCGGCCTACCGCCTGACGCGGCGCCTGGCGGAGCATCTGGGTGTGGAACCCGGCGGCATCCTGCTCGGCAACGGCAGCAACGAGGTCATCGACATGCTCATCCGGGCGCTGGTCTCGCCGGGTGAGAACGTCGTCTACAGCGAGCACAGCTTCGTGGTCTACCCCATCACCTGCGGAGTGCACTACGACTGCGGCCGGCCGGTCCCGCTGGCGGACGACCGCCTCGACCTCGCCGCCATGGGGCGGGCCGTGGACGAGCGCACCAAGCTCGTCATCGTCTGCAATCCGAACAACCCGACCGGCACCTACAGCACGCGCGCCGAGTTCGAGTCGCTGCTGGCGGCGGTGCCGCGGCAGGTGATCGTGGCTGTCGACGAGGCCTACTACGAGTACGTGGTGGCGGACGACTACCCGCAGACCATCCCCATGCTGGCGGAGCACCCGAACCTGGTGGTCCTGCGCTCGTTCAGCAAGATCCACTCCCTGGCCGGTCTGCGCGTGGGCTACGGCGTGGGGCATCCCGGTCTGATCGCGGAGGTGCAGAAGACGCGCGAGCCGTTCAACGTGAACTCGCTGGCGCAGGCGGCCGCTCTGGCCTGCCTCGAGCGCTGGGACGCCGTGCCCGAGCGCTGCCGTCGCAACCGCGAACGCCTGGACCGGCTGGCGGAGCGCCTGGCGGAGCTGGGCCTGGAGGTGGTTCCGTCGCAGACCAACTTCCTGCTGGTCCGCTGCGAGGGGAGCGCCACCGCCGTCACCCGCGAGCTGCTGCGTCGCGGCGTGATCGTCCGGCCGATGGACTCCTTCGGCCTCGGCGACGGCGCCATGCGCATCAGCGTCGGCACCGAGCCCGAGAACCAGCGCTGCGTCGAGGCGCTGGGCGAGATCCTCGCATGAAGCCCGAGGACCCGTCACCGCGGCCGATCGCCGACCCGGCGGCCGCCATGCTGGTGCGGATGCCCGACGCCGCCACCGTGCGCGGTTCGGGCGTGCGTCTGCCGCGCGACGCGGTCGTCGCCATCGACGGCCCATCGGGGTCGGGCAAGTCGACCACGGCCCGCGCGCTGGCGCGGCGGTTCGAGCTGCTCCACGTAGACAGCGGCGCCATGTACCGGGCGCTCACCCTGGCGGCGCTGCGCGCCGGCATGGACGTCGCCGACGGTCCGGGCCTGGCCCGTTTGCTCGAGACGGCGCGGCTGGACCTGCGACCGGGCGAGCGCGAGGCGACGGTCCTGTGGCAGGGCGAGGACGTCTCGCGCGGCATCCGCTCCCCGGATGTGGACCGCGCCGTCTCCGCCGTGAGCGCGCACGCGGAGGTGCGGCGCGAGATGGTGGAGCGCCAGCGCGAGCTGGGCCGGCGCGGCGGCGTGGTCATGGAGGGGCGCGACATCGGCAGCGTGGTGTTCCCGCTGGCGACGGCGAAGATCTATCTGGACGCTTCGCTGGCGGCGCGGGTCGAGCGGCGGTTCCGGCAGTTCCGCGAGCGCGGCGCGCCGGTGGACCGGCAGGAAGTCGCGCGGGAACTGGCCGGGCGCGACGAGCAGGATCGCAGCCGCACGGAGAGTCCGCTGACCGTCTCGCCGGACGCCATCGTGCTGGACACCAGCGACTGGGGTCTGGCGCAGCAGGTCGAGCACGTGGCCGAGGCCTGTCTCGTCAACCCTTACCTGGACGCGCTCCTGGACACCGACCGGGAGGCGGGGTGGCGCGAGTGTCCAGGGCATTACCGGCTGGCGTTCACCGTCTTCCACGCGGCCGCCGCGTTCTTCGGTCTGCGCCAGGTAGGGTACGAGGGCCGTTCCGTACCGCGTGGACTGATCATGATCTGCAACCACGTGCACTGGTACGACCCGCCGTTCGTGGGCTCGACGTTCTGGCGCCACCCGGTGCACACGCTGGCGAAGGAGGAACTGCACCGCGGTCCGCTGCGCACGTTCTTCAACTGGCTGGACACGATCCCCATCCGCCGCAAGGGATACGATGCGCGCGCGTTCGAGAAGGCCCGCGAGATCCTGCGGTCCGGCGGCAACATCTTCATGTTCCCCGAGGGGACCCGCCGTCCGGTCGGACGGCCGGGGCCGGTGAAGAACGGCATCGGCATCCTCGCCCAGGAGACCGGTGCCGCCATCCTGCCGATGTTCATCCGCGGCACCTGGGGGCTGCGACCGGGCGGCTCCACCGAATCGCCGCTCGAGGTCCGCTTCGGGCCGGTGCTGCGGCTGTTCGCGCTGCCGCACCTGCAACGGCACCATGACCGGCGAGAGGTGAGCAAGCGCATCGCGCTGCTGTGCGAGGGGGCTTTCCGGGAACTGCAGGCCCGCTCCTACGGAGAACGGCCCCGGACGGCGTTCGAGACCGCCATGGAAGCGGAGCTGGCGCGCCGTTTCGCCCCGCGGATCGAGCGCCTCTTCGGTTCCCACGAGCCGCCGCCGCCGGAGGCCGCCTGAGCCCTCGGCGGGCGGACCGGCCCGATCGGCCCCCGGCGCTGCGGCGGCAGCGGGCGGACCCCCCGGCGCTCCGCCGCAGAAGCCTTGCCAGGAACAGCCCAGCCGTGTATATTTGCGAGTCCGCCAGGCCGCGAGGTCTGGTCGATTTCGTATGTCCCTAAGGAGGCTAGCGGAACATGACCAATCCACCCAACCCCGGCACCGACGAGGGGCGTCAGGACGCGCAGGACCGCGCGTCGGCCACCGAGAAGGCCGGGCATGCCGGTTCCCAGCGGGGCACCGGCTCGGCGCGCGTCGACACGCAGAACGAGGGCCCGAAGCTCACCACGAGCTACGACGAGTCCGCCATCGTCAACCTCGATTACCTGGAGGAGGAGGAGTTCGATCTGGACGCGGACCAGATGCTCTCCCTCATCAACCAGTACGAGGAGACCCTGACCGAGATCCAGGAAGGACAGATCCTCAAGGGCACCGTCGTCGAGGTGCGCGAGAACGAGGTCCTGCTGGACATCGGCTTCAAGAGCGAAGGCGTCATCCCCCTGGAGGAGTTCGGCGGAGCCGAGATCAACGAGGGCGACGAGTACGACGTCTTTCTGGAGAAGCTAGAGAATCAGGATGGACTGGTCACGCTCTCCAAGGAGCGCGCCGACTTCCTGAAGGTCTGGGACCGGATCAAGACGGCGCACGAGACGGGCGAGGTGGTCGAGGGTACGGTCGATCGGCGCATCAAGGGCGGACTGGTGGTCAAGCTCTGGGGCGTGGACACGTTCCTGCCCGGTTCCCAGGTGGCGCTGCGCCAGGTGCCGAACCTGGAGGACATGATCGGCCAGGAGATCGAGTGCCGGATCATCAAGAAGAACAAGCGGCGCCGCAACGTCGTCGTCAGCCGCCGCATCGTGCTCGAGCAGGAGCGTGAGGAGAAGAAGAAGAACCTCATCGCCGAGCTGGAGAAGGGCCAGGTGCGCACGGGCGTGGTGAAGAACATCACCGACTTCGGCGCGTTCGTGGACCTGGGCGGCATCGATGGTCTGCTGCACATCACCGACCTTTCGTGGGGCCGCGTTTCGCATCCCAGCGAGGTGGTGCAGATCGGCCAGGAGATCGAGGTCAAGGTCCTCGATTTCGAGGAGGCGCGCGAGCGCATCAGCCTCGGTCTGAAGCAGCTGCAGCCGTACCCCTGGGAGGACGTGGAGCGCAAGTACCCCGAGGGGAGCATCGTGCGCGGCCGGGTCGTGAGCATCACGAACTACGGCGCCTTCGTGGAGCTGGAGAAGGGCGTGGAGGGTCTCATCCACATCAGCGAGATGAGCTGGACCCGCCACATCAAGCACCCGTCCAAGGTCGTCTCCATCGGCGACGAGGTGGACGTGATGGTGCTGAAGATCGACAAGGAGGCCGAGAAGATCAGCCTGGGTCTCAAGCAGACCGAGGCCGATCCCTGGCTCACCCTGGCCGATCGCTACCCGTCCGGCACCATCATCGAGGGCAAGGTGCGCAACCTCACCGACTTCGGCGCCTTCGTGGAGGTCGAGGAGGGGATCGACGGCCTGGTCCACATCAGCGACATGAGCTGGACCAAGCGCGTGCGGCACCCCAAGGAGATCCTCAAGCGGGGCGACTCGGTGGCGGTGCAGATCCTCGACATCGACTCGCAGAAGCGCCGCATCAGCCTGGGCATCAAGCAGCTCGAGGAGAACCCCTGGCCGTACCTGGCCGAGCGTTACCCCGTGGGCCAGAACATGGACGGCGTGATCTCGCGCCTGCTGGACCACGGCGTGATCGTGGAGCTGGAGAACGACCTCGAGGGCTTCGTGCCGCTCGGCCATCTCGGCATCCCGAAGATCGAGAAGCCCCAGTACCACTTCAAGGAGGGGGAGAAGCTCGACCTGAAGGTGATCAAGATGGACGTCGAGAACCGGCGCATCGTCCTCTCCGGGGCCGAGCGACTCAAGGAACTCGGCGACGAGGCCACGGAGGAGTTCGTGGCGAATCACCCGGTGCTCGAGGACGTGGTCCAGGCGGACCGCGAGGCCGAGGCCGCGGCGGCGCGCGGCGAGGGCGAGCCGCGTCCGACCGTGACGGAAGACGACTACAGCGACGTCGACGCCAGCTGAGCCGACCGGCGCCCGATGGTCGTCGCGGGGGGTGGGCCGACCCACCCCCCGCTCGCATTCGACCGGTGCGTTCGGCCGGCGCCCAGCCGGCCCGGCGCCCGGAAGGGACGAGCCGCATGAGCCGCCACCGGCATGCCCCCGCCACCACCTCCGGCCCTTCGCCGCGCGTGGCGTTCCGCACCCTCGGCTGCCGCCTCAACCAGGTGGACACCGAGGGGCTGCGGGCCGCCCTGGCCGAACGGTTCGCCGTGACGGCGGTGCCGTGGGACAGCGCAGCCGACGTCTACGTCATCAACAGCTGCACCGTCACGAGCAGGGCGGAGCAGGAATGCCGGCGGCTGGCCCGCCAGGTGCGCCGCCGCGAACCCCTCGCCCGCGTGGTGGTGGTCGGCTGCTACGCGCAGACCCAGCCGCAGGTTCTCGCGCGCCTGCCCGAGGTGGATGCCGTCGTCGGAGCGGCGGTCCGCGACGCGGTGGAGGAATGGTTCCCCGCCGTGGCCAGGGGCGACGACAAGGTCGTCAGCAGCCGGCAGTACCTGCGCGACGAGCCCTTCCACGCGCCGATGATCGCCTCGTTCGCCGGACGCAGCCGGGCCTTCGTCAAGGTGCAGGACGGTTGCGATCTGCGCTGCTCGTACTGCGCCATCTGGCAGGCGCGCGGCCCGGCCCGCTCGCGAGCGGCGGACGAGGTGCTGGCGCAGATGGCGAACCTGCGGGCGAGCGGCTACCGCGAACTGGTGCTCGTGGGCGTGCATCTGGGCAGTTACGGCCGCGACCGGCGCGAGCGAGACGGGCTGACCGGTCTGCTGCGCGCGGCGGTGGCGGCGCATCCGGACCTGCGCCTGCGACTGGGCAGCATCCATCCCGACGAGGTCACCGGCGACCTGCTGGCGTTGATGGCGGACCACCCGCAGGTGCGTCCTCACCTGCACATCTCGCTGCAGAGCGGTGACGACGCGGTGCTCGGCCGCATGCGCCGCCCCTACCGCGGCGCGCAGGCGCGTTCGGCGGTGGAGCGGGCGGCGCGGCGACTGCCCGGCTGCGGCATCGGCGCCGACCTCATCGTGGGGTTCCCGGGCGAGACCGACGCCGAGTTCGCCGCCACCCTGGCGATGGTCGGCGACCTGCCGTTCACCTACCTGCACGTCTTCCGCTACTCGCCCCGGCCGGGGACGGTGGCCGCCGCCCTGCCGGGGCGCGTGCATGCGGAACTCACGACCGAGCGCAGCCGGGTCCTGCGCGCGCTGGGGCGCCGCAAGCGCCGCGCCTTCGCGCGGACGCTGGTGGGAACCTGGCGGGAAGCCGTGGTCGAGTCGGTGTCCGGCGACGGCCGGCAGCGGCTGGCCACCACCGATAACTACGTCAGCGTCTCGGTGCCGCCGGACGCGGGCACGGAAGGCGGCCTGGTGAGGCTGTGCCCGCAGCGCCTGCGCGGAGAGCGCCTGGAGACCACCGCCGTGGCGACCCTGGTCGGGGGGCGCATGTCCGGCGCCGCGGCCGCCGCCCTGGAGGCGCGATGAACGACGGCTCGCGACCCCTCGTGGCGCCGGACCTGCAGGTGCGGGCGGCTGCGCCGCGGAGTGCGGACCGGCAAGCGGCCGTTCCGGTCGCCGACGCACGCCGCTGGCGCGTGCACGTGGAGACGTACGGCTGCCAGATGAACGTCTACGACAGCAACGCGATCGTCGGCCTCCTGACCGCAGCCGGTTTCCAGCCGGCCGCGAGCGAGGAGGAGACGGACGTGGTGCTGCTGAACACCTGCTCGGTGCGCGAACATGCGGAGCACCGCGTGATCAGCCGTCTGGGCGAGTTGCGCCGGCGGGCGGAACTCCATGGTCGTCGCACCCTGCTCGGCGTGTGCGGGTGCATGGCCGAGCGCCTGGGCGAGTCGCTGCGCCGCGATGGACGCGCCGACCTGGTGGCCGGCGTGGACCAGTACGACCGGCTGCCGGCGCTTCTGGCCGAACTGCTCGCCGAGCGCGAACCGCCGCTGCGCACCGTCGTGGGCCACCGCGACGAGGTGCACTACGTGGCGCCGCCCGAGGCGTACCCCACGAACAACAGCCATCTGGTCACCATCCACAAGGGCTGCGACTACCGCTGCACGTACTGCATCGTACCGGCCACGCGCGGGCCCCAGCGCGAGAAGGCGCCCGAGGTCATCCTCGACGAGGTGCGTGCGGTCGTGGAGGCGGGCGGACGGGAGGTGACCCTGCTCGGGCAGAACGTCACCGCCTACCGCTGGCGCGACGAACTCGACTTCGCCGGGCTGCTCGAGCGGGTGGCCGGCGTGCCGCATCTCGAGCGGATCCGCTTCCTCACCGGTCACCCTCGCGATCTGACGACGCGGCTCGTGGCGACGATGGCCGCCCTGCCGCAGGTCTGTCCGTGGCTGCACGTGCCCATCCAGTCCGGCAGCGACCGCGTGCTGAGGCGGATGAAGCGGCTCTACCGCCGCGACGAGTACCTCGCGATGGTGGAGCAGGCGCGGCGGGCCATTCCCGACGTCACCTTCTCCTCCGACTTCATCGTGGGGTTTCCCGGCGAGACGGAGGAGGACTTCGTCGCGACCCTGGCGGTGGTGCGCGAGGTCGGCTTCGACCAGATCTTCGCCTTCAAGTACTCGGCGAGGCCGGGTACGCCGGCCGAACGCCTCGACGACGACGTGCCGCTGCAGGAGAAGAAGCGCCGCCTGGCGGCGCTGCTGGCGGCCCAGGACGAGGCCTGGGAGCGCCTGGCCGCGGCGCAGGTGGGGCGGGTCTGGACCGGGGTGCTGGAGGAGCCCGCCCGCAAGCCGGACGGCGCGACCGGCGACGCGCGGCCCTGGCGGCTGCGCACCGCGAACAACCGGAAGGTCGTCGTGCCCGGCCGGGCCGGCTACCGCGCGGGCATGGTGCTGCGGGTGACCGTCACCGGCCACCGTCACACCACCTTCCAGGCCCTGCCGGTGGCCGACCCGGATGCGCGGCGGCACACCCGGCCCGCTGTCCGGGGTTGAACGCCCCGGTGGATCCGTTACATTCCCTGGGGTCGGCGGGAACGGCGACGGGCGCGGCGAGGGGCTGCGCCGGCGTCCCGCCTCGGTCCGCCAAGCGAGGTGAATCGACGTGTGGGTGATCAAGGGTCTCCTCTTCATCGCCTTGCTGCTGGTTCTGGTCTACTTCTTCGTGGCCAATTCCGGGCAGACGGTGGACCTGAACGTGTTCGGCAAGCGGTACCTGGACGTGTCCATCTTCTGGGTGGTCATGGTCTCGTTCGTGCTGGGATTCACGGTGGCTTTCGTGGTGGCGGCATTCCGCGAGCTGCAATCGCATAATCGCCAGCGGCGGTTGCGGCGGGCGCTGCGGTCGAAGGAGCGCGAGATCGCCGACCTGCGCACCCTGCCCCTGCGCGACCTGGACGAGACCGGCGAGACGGCGCCGCCACGCGACCGGATCGGCGCACCGGAGCGGGAGCAGCATGAGCGAGGGTAGTCTCACGGGCGTTCTGGTGGCGCTGGTGGTGATCGTGGCCGCGGGCGGCGCCGTCTACCTGGCGTTCCGTCGCCCGTCCGTCCGGGCGGGAGAGGATCGCTACTTGCAGGCGCTGGAACTCTGGGTGGCCGGCGAGCGGCGGGCGGCCGCCGACCTGCTGCGGAGAGTGGTCCAGGACGATCCGGACGCCATCGACCCGTTCCTGCAACTCGGCATCCTGTTGCGGGAACTGGGCGACCCCCAGCGGGCGGCGATCCTGCATCGCAGCCTCACGGTGCGGCCCGACCTCGGCAACCGGAAGAAGGTCACGGTCGGCCTGGCGCTGGCGGACGACCTGGTCGCGCTCGGCCACTGGGCCGAGGCGGCGGCCGTCCTCGACCAGCTCGAGCCGCGCGCCGGTGGTCTCGCCCGCTACGTGTGGCTCCGCTTCGCCGAGCGCCACGGCCGGGGCGAGCTGCCGGAGGCGGCACGCACCCTCAAGCGCGCCATGCGCCACGGACCGGTCGAGGACCGGCCGGCGTTCCGCGAGGCCTACGGGCGCTACCAGCTGGATCGTGCGCTCGAGCATGCCCGCCGTCACGAGGGGGCGCCGGCCGAAGCGCGCCTGAAGGACGTGCAGGATCTTCCCGAAGCGGCGACCCGGGCCGCCTACGTGCGAGCCCTGCTCGCCGCGCAGCGCGGCGATGCGGCGGCAGCCGTGGAGGCGGTGACCGACGCGATGCTCGATCGGCCCGAGGATCTGAGCGTCGTCTGGCCCTCGCTGCAGGAAGTGCTCCTGGAGACCGGACAGTACGACCGGATCGTCCCGATCCTCGAGAACGCGACCAGCGAGAGCGAGGCGCCGCCTCGGCTGTGGGTCGCGCTCGCACTGCTGTACGAGAAGCTGGGCCGTCGCGACCGGGCCGTCCGCCTGCTGGAGGCGAAGCGCGGCGATCCGCGGTTCACGCCGGACGTGGCGGCGCCGTACCTGAGGCTGCTGGTCGCGGACGAGGGTTCGCCCGACCTCCAGGCGGTGTGGGGCGCACTGGCGCCGCCCGACGCCCGGGAACGAAGCAGCCGCTGGCGGTGTCCCTCCTGCGGCCGCATCGACGAGGCCGTGCGCTGGTTCTGTCCGCAGTGCCGCAACTTCGGCGACTACGTCAAGGCGGGCCGCAACTCCGCGGTCACAGCCGGTGTGGAGCCGGCGCCGGCAGCACCCGTCCGGTTCTAGCCGCCCCGCTGCGGGCGGCCTCGCGCCGCGGCGGCGTGGCCGGATCACCAGCATCGAGCCGAGGAAGCCGTGTCCGACCGTCGCCTGAACAACGCTGCGAACCGGCCGCACCGGCCGCGCACCCGGTCGCGTCTCCTGCGGATCCTGCCGGCCCTGCTGCTGCTCGCGGCGGTGCCGGTGCTCGGACAGGGCAGCCTGACCGACCTGTTCGCGCGCGGCGAGTACGCCGCCGCCCGCACGCAGCTGCGCACCGACGCAGCCGCTCTCGATCGGCCCGGCGAACGCCTGCTCTGGGAACTGCAGCTGGAGACGAACCCGGCGGCCGCCCTGGAGAAGGCCCGCGACGCGGCCGCCGACCGCAGTCTGCCGGGGCCGGTGCGCATCCAGGCAGCCTTGCTGGCGGCGAGGCTGGAACTGGGACGGGATCGACCGGGCGAAGCGCTGCGCAGCCTGCTGCCGCTGCTCGACGACGACCACGCGTCGGCACTGCCGGGCGAGACCTTCCTGCTGGCGGGCATCGCGTACCGCGCGCTCGGTCATCTGCAGCGCGCGCGCGAGATGTTCGCCACCATCCGACCCGACGACCCCGCCTTCGGACGCGCCCGCTACCTGCTCGGTCTGACCTCCCTGGAGGAGGGCGACCCGGCGCTGGCGCTGCGCTACTTCGACACCGCGGCTCGCGATGCCCGCCCCGGCGACCGACCGGACCTGCTGGCGGGCCGCTGGCAGGCGCTGCGGGCCACGGGCGAACACGAGGCCGCAGAGGCGACGCGGGAGGAGCTGCTGCGCGATGCGCCGCTCTCGCTGGCCGCCGCCACCGTGCGGGCGCCGGGAGAGACCACGGCGGAGCCGACTGCGGAAGCCGGCGCGGGCGCCGACACCGCCGTCGTGCTGCCGGAAGACGATGCAGACGCCGGCGAGAGCGCGGCGCAACCCGCTCCGGGACGCCACAGCGTCCAGCTCGCCGCGTTCGGCGACCGTTCGCTGGCGCTGGCGTTCGTCGGCCGCTGGCGAGGCGAGCTTCCCGACCTGCGCATCGACGAGGTGCGCGACCGGCGGGGGCAGATCCTCTACAAGGTGCGTACGGGCCGCTACCCTTCGGATCCGGCCGCCCGGGACGCGGCCCGGCGGATCGGCGAGCGGCTGGGAATCGAGACGATGGCCGTGGACACCGCCCGCTGACGTCCCGGACGATCCGGGCAGCGCCCCTTGCCGCCACCGGTCGCCGCGCCGCCGCCGCGACCGCCCGGCGTGACCCCGAGCCAGGTTCCGGACACCATGACCAGCCGCCGCCCCCCAGCGTCCGCGCCCGCCGATCCGCCGCCGGCGCCGTCGAGCACCGGTGCGCCCGACCCGGCCAGGGTCACGCCCATGCTGGCGCAGTACCTGGAGATCAAGGCCCGGCACCCCGGAACCCTGCTCCTGTTCCGCATGGGCGATTTCTTCGAGACGTTCTTCGACGACGCCGAACTGCTGGCGCGGATCACCGGCGTCACCCTCACCACCCGCGACGCGCGCAGCGATCATCCCGTGCCGCTGGCCGGTGTGCCCCACCATGCCCTCGACACGTACCTGGGGCGGCTGCTGGAGGCGGGAATCACGGTGGCCATCTGCGAGCAGGTGGAAGACCCCGCCCTGGCCAAAGGACTGGTCAAGCGCGAGGTGGTCCAGATCGTCAGCCCGGGCACCGCCACGCTGCCCGAACTGGCGCGCGATGCCGGCGGCGTCTATTGCCTGGCCTACCTGCCCGGACCGGGGCCCAGCGGGTGGGCGCTGCTGGACGCTTCCACGGGCGACTTCTTCTGCGGCGAGGAGGAGGTGACGCTGAGCGACCTCTGCGAGCGGCATCCGGTGCGCGAGGCCGTCGTGCGGGAGGACTGCGCCGAGGCCGACCTGCAGCGCTGGCGCGCGGCCCGGCCCGAGCTGGTGCTCAACCGGGTGAACGCCTCGTGGTTCCATCCGGCGTATGCCGCGCGCACCTTGCAGGACCACTTCGAGGTGAAGGGTCTGGGCGCCTACGGCCTCGAGGGCGACGACCGGCGCCTCGCCACCGCGGCCGCGGGCGCCTTGCTGCGCTACCTGACCAGCCTGAACCTGCGCCGCCCGGCCCAGGTCACCTCGCTGCGGTTCGCCGCGCGGGGCGACCGCCTGCTGCTCGACGAGGAGACGCTGCGCAACCTCGAGATCTTCCGTACCTTCCGCGGCGAGCGCGGTCCGGGCACCCTGATCCACCACATCGACGGAACGGTGACGCCGATGGGCCGGCGGCTGCTGGCGCGCCGGCTGGCCGAACCGCTCACCGACCTGGCGGAACTGGAGCTGTGGCACGAAGGGATCGACCGCGCGCTGCAGGCGCGCGACTGGCGCGACGAGCTCTGCAGCCTGCTGCGGCGGGTGGGCGACCTGGACCGGCTGGGGGCGCGCGCCGCGGGCGGACGCATCGGACCGGCCCAGCTCGCGCAGCTCGGCGCGTCGCTGGCGGCGGTGGCGGACCTGGCGGCGGCCGCGCGGCGCGACGAGCGCGTCCATCCGATCCACACCTGGGCGGAGGGGCTGCCCGACCTGCGGGACGTGACCGAGCGCATCGCGCGCACGCTGCCCGACGACGCTCCGGCGCGTCTGGGACAGGGGCCCGTCGTCCGCCCGGGCGTGGATGCCGAGCTGGATCGCTGCCGCGAGCTGGCCTCCGACACTCGCGGCTACCTGGCGCGGTTGCAGGCCGCCGAGCGCGAGCGCACCGGCATCGGCTCCCTCAAGGTGGGCTACAACAAGGTGTTCGGCTACTACCTGGAGGTCACCAACAAGCACCTGGACAAGGTGCCCGACGACTACGTGCAGAAGCAGACCCTCGTGAACGCCGCGCGGTTCCACACCGAGGAGCTGAAGGAGGCGGAGAGCCGGATCCTCGACGCCGAGGAGCGCGGCGAGGCGCTGGAGCGCGCGATCTTCGCGCAACTCGCCGAGGCGGTGGCGGCTCGCGTCGACGACATCTATCGCGCCTCGCGCCTGGTGGCCGCGATGGACCTGATGCTCGGCCACGCCGCGGTGGCCGAGCGGCACGGCTACTGCCGGCCCGTCTGCGACGGCACGCTGGAACTGGCGGTGGAGGGCGGTCGCCACCCGGTGGTGGAGCAGCTCCTGGAGCACGACTTCATCCCCAACGACACGCACCTGGACGGCGAGTCGCGGCAGATCTTCCTGCTGACCGGACCGAACATGGGCGGCAAGTCCACCTACCTGCGGCAGACGGCCCTGCTGGTGATCATGGCGCAGGCCGGCGGCTTCGTGCCGGCGCGAACCGCGCGCATCGGTGTGGCGGACCGGGTCTTCACGAGGGTGGGCGCCAGCGACAACGTGGCGCGCGGGCAGTCCACCTTCCTGGTCGAGATGAGCGAGACCGCGCACATCCTGCACCAGATGACGCGGCGCAGCGTCGTCATTCTCGACGAGATCGGCCGGGGCACGGCCACCTACGACGGACTGTCGCTGGCGTGGGCCATCACGGAGTTCCTGGGCCAGGGTGGCGGTCCGCGACCCCGGACGGTGTTCGCCACCCACTATCACGAGTTGACCGAGCTCGAGGACCGCCTGCCCGGGCTGGTGAACCTGCGCCTGGACGTCAAGGAGTGGGAGGGCCGCATCATCTTCATGCACGCGGTCAAGCCCGGCCGGTCGGACAAGAGCTACGGCATCCACGTCGCGCGCCTGGCGGGGATCCCCGAACCGGTGCTGCGGCGGGCGGAGCAGGTCCTGGCGCGGCTCACCAGCGAGGACCGTCGCACCCTCGCCGAGGCGGCCGCCGGCGCCGCGGGCGCCGCGGGTGCCGCGGGCGGGGCCGGCGGGGCCACGGTGGCGGCCGACGGTGACGTGGCGCGCGAACTGGCCGCGGGCCTGCGCCACCAGCAGCTCAGCCTGTTCGCCGAACACGAGCGCGACGCCCTCGAGGCTCTGCGCGGCCTCGACCTCGACCGGATCAGCCCGATGGACGCCTTCCTCTGGCTGGCCCGTATCCAGCGCCAGCTCCGCGACCGCACCTGACGCCGGCGCCGCGCCCGGGACCACCCTGCCGTCAAGTCCGCACCCCGGCAGCCGATCATGGGATCAGGCGCCGAGCGTCGCGAGGAGGAGTCATGGTGGAGCCGACACTCCGCTGGCGGGTGGTCCTGGCCTGGCCGGGCGAGTCGGAGATGGGGCTGTTCGCCGAGCTGGCGGGGCGCCGCGATGCGCGCATCGTGGCGGTCGTCGATCCGCGCGGCGGTTCGCTCGCCGCCGGGCTCGCCGAGATCATCCGCGTCCCCGTCCATCCCGACCTCGACGCCGTACCCGCCGACGCCGCCGACTACCTGGTCCACGGCGCCGGCGACGGCGAACTCAACGACGTGCTCGCCGTCGCCGAGGAGCGCGGCTGGCAGACCCTGGCCGGTCGCGACTTCCGGCCGCTGCTGCGCCGGCAGTTTCTCGAACGGCGAGAGGTACGCCGGACGCCCCGCGACCTGGAGTTCCTCGAGCGCGACACCGAGGCCATCCACCGTACCTTGAGCCGCATCGAGGAGGCGCTCGAGCAGGAGTCGCTCCTGCGCTGGCTGCTGAGCCTCGCCACCCGCGCCGCGGGTGCGGGCAGCGGTTCGCTGATGCTCTACGATGATCGTTCGGAAGAGCTGTACATCGCCTTCGCCTACGGCCTGAGCGAGGCCACACTGCACCGCACGCGCCTGAAGCTGGGCGAGGGGATCGCCGGCCAGGTGGCGCAGAGCCGCGAGGCGCGACTGGTCACCGGCAACCTCGCGGTCGGCAACGAGCGTGACCGACCCGACATCGCCACGGCGCTGTGCATCCCGCTGGTGTGGGAGGAACGGCTGCTGGGCGTGCTCAACCTCTCGTCGGCCCGCGACGACCCTCCGCTCGACGAGGACGACCTGGTGGCGGTGGCGGGGCTCTCGCGCCGCTTCGGCATGATCCTCGCGCGCTTCCTGCAGCTGCAGGAGTCGTACACGGGCGAGATGTTCCGTCTGGCCGACCGCCACCTGCGCGAGGTGACCGAGCGCGGCGGCGGTCTCGAGGCCATCCTGCCGGCCTGGGCCAGCGGCCTCTCCGTGACGGTGGCGGCCGAGAGCGTGGCGCTGAGCGTCCTGTGCGAGGACGGCAGCCTGCTGGTCGCCGAGGGCACGACGCACGGCGGTGGCGGTCTCCGGCACGAGGCGCTCGAGAACGACGCCTGGTGCGAGGTACTGGAGACGGGCGCTCCGCTGGTGGTGCGGCAGGAGGACCCGGCCGAAGGCAGCCAGCCGGTCACCCTCTTCTACCTGCCGGTGGGACACGACCCGGTGCTGGCCGTGCTCACCGTCTCGTTCGCGGGCGGCAAGGCGGCGCACTCCTTCCATGCGCTCACGGGCGAGGTCGTCTACCTGCTCGAGCGGCGCCTGGGCGACCTCGTGCGGGGCGTGCGCCAGGAAGATCGGCTGACGCGTCTCAGCGAACTGTCACGCCGGCTCACGGACCTCGGCGCCCGGGCGCCGGAGGAGCGGGAGCGCGCCTGCGAGGGGCTGCTGGTGGCGGCCCGCGGTCTCACCGGCGCACGCCGCGCGTACCTGGTACGGACGATCGTGGACGGCGAGGCGTCGTTCGCGGCCGGAGATCCGGTGGATGATCCCGCCTGGAGCGCCGAGGCCGCCCGCCTGCTGGAGGAGGCGTCGGAGGAAGGCTGGCGCGTGACGCTGCTCTCGGAGGCCGGCGAGCCGCGCGAGGAGGAGTCGGCGCTGCTCGCGGTGCCGGCGCGGGCCGGGCAGGCCGCGCCGGGCATCGTGCTCCGCGACAAGCGGCGGCTGCATGCGCTGGACGGCGCGGTCTTCGCGGCTTTCGACGCGGAACTGGCGCAGCGTTTGGCCGGGCTGCTGCCGGCGCTGCTCGCCGAGCCCGCGCCCGCCCGCGGCCCGGGGACGGAGCCCCCCGTCCGGTCCGGGGAGAGCGCGGAAGCGGGTTTCGAGGTGGCCGACGCGCACGACCTGGTGCGCGATGCCGTGCGGCGTGAGATGGACCGCTGCGACCGCTATCACACCACCTTCGCGTTGCTCGCCCTGCGCGCCCAGGGCACCGCCGGGCCCGTGGCCGCGGGCATCCGGGCGCGGGCCCTGGCCGACCGCGTGCGCAGCAGCGACCGGGTCTTCACCCTCGCGGACGGCACGCTGCTGGTCCTGGTGCCGGAGGACACCCAGTCGGTGCCGCGCCTGCAGCGCCGCCTGACGTCGAACCTGCGCGAGATCGCCGGCGATCCGCAGCTGCCCGTCCAGGCCGCCCACACCGTGTACCCGGGACGCCACGACAGCGCCGACATGCTGCTGGCGACCACCCTCGACAAGCTCGCCTGACACCGCCCGCGGGCCGGTGAACCGCCACCGGCGGCCCGGAGAGCCACCACAGACGCCGCGGTAGCCGCCACCGGCGCCCCGGGGGCTGCCACCGGCGCCCCGGGAGCTGCCACGGACGCCCCGGAAGCCGCCACCGGCAGCCGGTCGTCGCGGTACCGCGGGACGATTGACGCTGGCCGCGCCGGTGGTTAGTCTAGCGCGACCGGCGGCGCCCCGGGGGGCCGCGAACGTGGCCGTGTGCGGGCGGCGCACGCCGGCCCGACCCTCCAGGCGCACGAGGACATCCGTAGCATGCCCAGTCCGACACCACGACAGATCCAGATCCTGGACAGCGCGACCATCGATCGCATCGCCGCCGGCGAGGTGATCGAACGCCCCGCCTCCGTGGTGAAGGAACTGGTGGAGAACGCGCTCGACGCCGGTGCCCGCACCCTGAGCATCGGTTTGGTGGACGGCGGCGTGGCCGGCATCACCGTGGAGGACGACGGCGCCGGCGTTCGCTTCCGCGACCTGCCGCTGGCGTTCGAGCGCCACGCCACCAGCAAGATCGCGTCGGCCGCCGACATCATGAACGTGGGCACGTTCGGCTTCCGGGGCGAGGCCCTGGCGGCCCTGGCGTCGGTGAGCAAGGTGCGCATGGTCAGCAAGGTGGACGACGAGGAGCACGGCGGGC
Source organism: Candidatus Krumholzibacteriia bacterium (assembly GCA_046484865.1). Classification (GTDB taxonomy): domain Bacteria; phylum Krumholzibacteriota; class Krumholzibacteriia; order LZORAL124-64-63; family LZORAL124-64-63; genus JAWOID01. The sequence goes on along the minus strand of JAWOID010000035.1, from coordinate 7,933 downwards.
TGATCGAACTGGAGGGTGGCTCCCTGGTGCGGCGCGAGCCCGCTCCGCGCAACCGGGGCACCACGGTGCAGGTGGAGGACCTGTTCTACAACACGCCGGCGCGGCGCAAGTTCTTGAAGAGCGGGCAGGCGGAGAAGCGCGCGTGTCTGCGCCTGGTCACAACGCTCGCGATGGCGCACTGGGAGGTGCGCTGGCTGCTGCGCGAGGAGGGGCAGGTGCTGCTCGACCTGCCGCCCGCCGAGTCGCTCATCGTGCGGGTGCGCGACCTGCTGGGGGCGTCGGTCTGCGAGCACCTGGACCGCTTCCAGGCCGAGTCGGGGGGCTTCAGCGTGGCCGGCCTGGCGTCGCGCCCCACCTGGGTGCGCGGCAACCGCGAACAGCAGGTCCTGTTCGTGAACCGGCGACCGGTGGAGAGCCCGTCGCTCAGCAAGGCGATCGCCCAGGCGTACCGCGAGGTGGTACCGGCCGGCAAGTTCCCGGTGGTGATCGCGTTCCTGAAGGTGCCCGCGGGCGACGTGGACGTGAACGTGCATCCGGCGAAGACGGCGGTCCGCCTGCTGCTGGAACGGCAGGTGTTCGCGCTGCTCAAGCGCGCGCTGCAGGAGGGGCTGGACCTCAGGGAGGCGGCCCCCTTCGTGCCCCGCGCCGGCGGCGGCACGACCGGCACGGAGGGCGGCCGGGCCAACGATCTGCGCGCGGGCATCGCCGCCGCCGAGAGCGACTTCCTCGAGCGGCACCTCGGCAGCCAGGCGTCCGCCGGGCGGGGGCCGGTCGGCGCGTCCGGCAGCGGCGCCTTCGGCCGCCGCCAGGGCGATCTCTTCACGCGCGCCGAGGCGGCCGGCGGCGGCACCGCGGCCGGTCCATCCGAGCGGCGCGAGGACGAGCCGGCGCGCGCCCACCCTGCGCCGTTCTGGCAGCTGCACCGTACCTACATCGCCACCCAGATCCGCGGCGCCCTCGTGCTCATCGACCAGCACAACAGCCATGAGCGCATCCTCTACAACCAGGCGCAGAAGGCCATGCGCGAAGGTGGCGGCGTTCCCACCCAGCAGCTGCTGTTTCCGGCCCATCTCGACCTCTCGGCCGAGCAGGTCCACGTCTTCCACCAGGTGCGCGACCGCCTGCAGCGGCTGGGGTTCTCGATCCAGCCCTTCGGCGGGCAGTCGGTGCTCGTGCAGGGGATCCCGTCGAGCCTGAAGAACTGGAACGATGGGCGGCTGCTGCTGGACATCCTGGACGACCTCGCTGGCCACGGCGACGAGGCGCACCCCGCCCACGAGTCGCACGATGCGCTCCTGGCGAGCTTCGCCTGCCACGGCGCCATCCGGGCAGGAGAGCCGCTCACGGTCCCGGAGATGCAGAACCTGGTGGACCAGCTCTTCGCCACCGACGACCCCCGCAGCTGCCCGCACGGGCGGCCCACGCTCCTCCAGATGCCGATCGAGGACCTGGAGCGCCGCTTCGGGAGGCGCTAGGTGGCCGGGACCGACGGCGGCGGCGCCGTATCCGCCGGCAGCGCCGGCGCGGCGTCCGATCTCCCGCTGCGCGCCTGCCCGGTGATCGTCGGTCCCACCGCGGTGGGCAAGACCGGCCTCGTGCTCGACCTGGCCGCCCGGCACCGGGTGGAGGTCATCAGCCTGGACAGCCGCCAGATCTACCATGGCCTGCGCATCGGCACCGCCCAGCCGTCGGCGGCCGAGCAGGCGGCCTGCCCGCACCATCTGATCGACTTTGTACCTCCGAAAGAGCGTTACAGCGCAAGACGATATCGCGACGACTTCGAGCGGTACTTCAGGGCGGTGGCGACGCGCGGGGCGGTGCCGGTGCTCGTGGGTGGCGCGGGAATGTACCTCGCCGCGCTCCGGGAGGGTTTCCTGGACCTGCCGGACGACCCGGGCGGGCGGCGGCTGGCCGCCGTGCGCGACGAGCTGGATCCGTTGCCCGACGAGACGGTCCGGAGCCTGCTCGCGGGCGAGGATCCGGACAGCCACGTCCGCATCCATCCGTCCGACCGGTACCGGAGCCAGAGGGCCCTCGAGATCACGCGGCTGGCGGGCCGGCCCATGAGCGCGATCGCGGCCGAGCAGGTCGCGCGGCCCGCGCTGGGCCTGGCATTCCCCACGTTCGTTCTCGAGCGCCCGACGGCCGAGCTGGACCGCCGCATCGCCCGGCGCACCGGAACCATGATAGCCGCCGGCTGGTTGGAGGAGGTCGAAGCGCTGCGGGCCCGGCATCGGGACGACTGTCCGGGACTGACCAGCCTCGGCTACCGGGAGGTGACGGCGCATCTGCGCGGCGAGATCGACCGGCCGGAGATGGTGGCGCGCGTCGTCCGCGGCACGCGCCAGTACGCCAAGCGCCAGCGGACGTGGTTCCGCAGGGTCGACGGCCTGGCGCGGGGGGCGCCGGAGGACCCCCGGCTGCGGGAGGCGATCGCCGGGGTCTTGCGTGAGGCGAAAACGGGATAGCGCGATCGGGCTTCGAACGGTATAGTCCATGCTAACGAGATGCCCGCTCGCCCGGGCCAACAGCAGACATGGAAGCTCATCGTCCGAACGCAGATCCGGTTGCGCCGCCTGCGGTGCGTTTGGCCTGCTCGCCGGGAGACGCATGACCACCTTGCAACCAGTGTCCGCAGCCGATGGGCCACCACAGGGATTGCCGAAGATCTCCTCGGGCGTCGCCGGGCTGGACGAGGTCCTGCTGGGCGGGTTTCCCGAGGGGCGGACCACCGTGCTCGGGGGAGGCCCCGGCGCCGGCAAGACCGTCTTCGGTCTGGAGTTCGCCTACCGGCACGCGCTGGCCGGCCAGGGCGCCGTGTTCGCCAGCTTCGAGGAGCGTGCCGAGGAGATCCGGGCCAACGCGCGGTCGCTGGGCTGGGACCTGGAGCGGCTGGAGCGCGAGAAGAAGCTCGCCCTGGTGGCGGCCGCCCTGCCTCAGCAGACCATCGAGTCGGGCAGCTTCGACTTCAGGGGGCTGTACCTGCTCCTGGAGAACCGGCTGCGCGCGCTCGACGCGCGGATCGTCGTCCTCGACGCCGTCGACGGTCTGTTCCGGATCGTCAAGGATCCCGAACTCCTGCGGCGTGAATTCGTCGGCCTGCACGCCTGGCTGCGGGACCACGGCCTGACGGCGGTCCTCACCGTGAAGGCCAGCCAGGAAGCGCTGCTCTACCCGTTCCTCGAGTTCCTGGCCGACTGCGTGGTGGTACTCGATCAGCGCTTCCTCGGCCAGGTCCGCACGCGGCGCCTGCGGGTGGTCAAGTACCGCGGCTCGAACTTCCTGGGCAACGAACATCCGTTCCTCATCGCGGCGTCCGGCGTCCGCCTGCTTCCCATCGCCTCGCTGGATCTGGTCCAGAAGCCGCTCGGCGAGCGCCTCTCCACCGGGATCGGCCGACTCGACGAATACCTGGGCGGCGGGTTCCGGCGCGGAGCATCCGTTTTGATCGGCGGCAGCAGCGGCACCGGCAAGACCACGCTGGCCTGCACCTTCGCCCGTGCGGCGTGCGAACGGGGCGAACGGGTCCTGTACGTCAGCCTCGAGGAATCCGAGCAGAACCTGCTCGACTCGGTGCGGAGCGCGGGTATCGACCTGCGGCCGGTACAGGCGAGCGGCAAGCTTCGGGTCGTGACGGCCATGCCGGAGTCGGCCGGGATCGAGGAACACCTCGTGCGCCTGCTGACGGCGATCGAGGCACACGGAGCCGATCACATCGTCCTCGACGCCATCTCCGCCGTGCAGCGGATGGGCGACGAGCGGGCGGCGTTCGATTTCCTGGTGCGGCTGCTCGGGGTCGCCCGGGCCCGGGGCATCACCTGCCTGTACACGAACCAGATGCTCCCGGACGACGCGGAACGCATCAGCGGCGTGGGCATGAGTTCTCTCATCGACACGGCCATCTCGCTGCAACTGCGAGGTGACGAGCGCGAGTTGAGGCGCCGTCTGGTCATCATCAAGTCGCGCGGGTCGAGACACTCGCTGCGCTACCACCTCTTCACGATCGGCGACGACGGTCTGCACGTCGGCGAGGCCCCGGCCGAGGGGGCTTCCCCGGGGGAGGTTGGACGATGAATGGACCGACCGGCCGACCTGGTGCCGAGACAGGTGGCGCAGAGCAGCGCCTGTCCCGCCTGCGGCTGATCCTCTTCGTCGTCGGTCGCGAGACGAACTCACAGCTCGCCCGGGGGAACCTGGAGAAGTTCCAGGCGCAAGGGCTGAACGGGGTGGAGATGGACCTGCAGATCGTCGACGTGATGGACGACATGGACGCGGCGATCGAACACGAGATCCTGGTCACACCTTCGCTGCTGATCCTCGAGCCGCCGCCGCGGCGCCTGGTGATCGGCAACCTGAGCGACACGAACAAGCTGCGCGAGGCGCTGGCGGTGTCGAGGAGTTGAGATGAACGGACCGGAACGTCGACCGGACCGGCTGGACCGCCCCTCGGAGGTGGATCTCCAGCATGCCCACGCCGTGGTGGAGGCGCTGCGCGGCGAGGAGGTGGATGCGGTCGTCGGCCGCGACCATCTGCTCATGCTGCGGCTGCGCGAGACCGAGGAGAAGCTGCGCCGCACCGAGGCCGAACTGCGCGAGCTGACGAACGAGCTGGAGCAGCGCGTGGCCGATCGCACCGCCGAGCTGGAGCGGCGTACCCGCGAGGTGCAGGAACTCGCCCTGGAGGTGTCCCGCGCCGAGGATCAGGAGCGGCGGCGTCTCGCCCAGTACCTGCACGATCATCTGCAGCAACTCCTGGTCAGCGTCCAGATGCAGCTGCAGATGCTGGCGCGCCGCGCTGACGCCGCGCCGATCCGCGAGCGGCTGGGCAAGCTGCAGCGGACCATGGAGGATGCGATCGCCTCGTCGCGTACCCTCACCTTCGAGTTGAGCCCCCCGGTCCTGGACGAGGCGGGTCTGCCGCCGACGCTCGAGTGGCTGGGAAACTGGGTTCACGAGAACTACGGCCTGGCCGTCGCCGTGCGACTGGATCAGACCGCGAACCCGGTGGACCGCGGGCACCGCTCGTTCGTGTTCGGAGCCGCCCGCGAGCTGCTCTTCAACGTGGCCAAGCACGCCGGCGTGGATCATGCCGAGCTGATCCTCGCCAGGACCGGGTCCGATCACCTGCAGATCGTCGTCATCGATGGGGGCGGCGGCTTCGATCCTGCCGACAGCACGGGCGCGAGCGGGTTCGGGCTGGCGCGGCTGAGCGAGAGGGTCCGGCTGATGGGCGGCAGCATGGAGATCGAGAGCGCGCCCGGGCGCGGCACGCGAGTGTCGCTCGGCCTCTACTGCGAGTTGCCGTCTCCCGCTGACCTGTCGGAGGAACCGCAGGCGTCGGAGTCGGCGGGGTAGCGACTTCGTCGTTGACGCGTGTCGGTACGGGCGCCACTCTCTCGGACCATGAATCTCGGTACGAAGCTCCGGATCGGGTTCACGATCCCCGCCGTCATGCTGCTGGCGGCGGGCGTCTGGTCGTATCACCGGTTCGATGCGCTGGCGCGCGGCGTCGACGCCATGCTCCTCGAGAACGATCGGTCCATCCAGGCCGCGAACGAGATGGTGCTCGCCCTCGAGCGCATGGACAGCGGCTCGCTGCTCTTCGCCGGCGGGCAGGCGAACGAGGCGCGGTCCATCCTGGCCGAGGCGGATTCGAGCTTCGCCGAGGCGCTCCGGTTCGCCCGGAGCAACGTGACCATCGGCACCGAACCGGCGATCCTCGACTCCCTCCAGACCTTCCATGCCGAGTTCGAGCAAAGCCTCCTCCTGATGGCGACCGACCCGACCTTCGAGTTCTACCGCTCCGAGGTGCTGCCGGCGTTCCTGCAGGCCAAGCACATGGCGGGACGGCTTCGCCGGGTCAACCAGCTGGAGATGCAGGCACGAGCGGTCGCGATCGGCAAGCGCGCCTACCGTGCCGCTCTGCCCTCGGCCATCCTCGCGCTGGCGGCGCTGGTGTTCACCGCTCTCTTCGCCTGGCTGACGCACGTGCACGTCGTGGAACCGCTGCGCAGCGTCCTTCAGCGAACGCGCCGGTTGGCCGACACCGGCGACTACGCCACGGGCAAGATCAAGACGGGCGACGAGATCCAGGAACTCGACGAGGCGCTCGGCCGCGCCGCCGCGCGGACTCGCAGGATCGATCCGCCGCGATGAGAACGACGGTCGTTGCGCGGTACCTCGGATTGATCGTGCTCCTCGCCGCGGCCGGGATGGCGCTCTCTGCACTCGTGGATCTGCTCTCTACCGGCGAAGCGGTCACCACGCTCCTGGTGGCGGCGGCCCTGATCGGTTGCTTCGGCGTGTTTCCCATGGTCTTCGTGCCGGCCGCGGACGCCTTGTCCGCTCGCGAGAGCCTGGCGGTGGCCGTCGGCGGCTGGATCGTCCTCGGCATCGCGAGCGCGTTGCCGTATGTCCTCTGGGGCGCACCGTTCGACCTGATCGACGCCCTGTTCGAGAGCTTCAGCGGCTTGACGACCACGGGAGCGTCGATCCTCGAGCAGATCGAGGTGCTCCCGGCCGGGCTGGTCTTCTGGCGCAGCCTCACCCACTGGATCGGCGGCGTGGGGATCATCGTCCTGGCCCTGGCCGTGTTGCCGTCCTTCACGGGGCTCGGCCTGGGGCTCTTCCGCAGCGAGCGCTCCCAGGTGTCGCCGGCGCCGGGCGCCGTCCGCACCAGCGACCTCACCAGGATCCTGCTGGCGGTCTACTGCGGCCTCACGCTCCTGGAAACCATCGCCCTCGTGCTCGTCGGCATGCCGCTGTTCGATGCGATCACGAACAGCTTCGGCACCATCGCCACCGGCGGCTTCTGCCCGCGCGACGGTTCCATCGCGGCCTACGACAGCCTCGCCGTGGAACTGGTCATCATCGTCTTCATGACCTTGTCGGGCGTGAACTTCGCCTACATGTACGGCTTCCTGCTTGGCAGGCGCTCGCTGAAGACCGGCCAGACCACGGTCGTCGTCTACCTGAGCGGACTGGTGGTCGGAACCGGCTTCGTGGCGCTCGACATCCACCGGAACGTCTATCCGACTGTGTCCGAGGCTTTGCGCCACGCGGCCTTCCAGGTGATTTCGATCAACACGAGCACCGGCTTCGCCTCCGCCGATTCCAGCCTGTGGCCGGGGTTCTCGCAGGCCTGGCTGGTCATCGCCAGCCTGGTCGGCGCCTGCGCGGGGTCGACCTCCGGCGCCATGAAGATGGATCGGCTCGTCCTGATCTACCAGCAAGCCCGCAACCAGCTCCGCAAGATGGAGCACCCCCGCGCCGTGCAGGCCACCTGGGTCGACGGCAGCCCGGTGAGCGAGACTCAGGTGATGGGGGCTGCCGTCTTCGTGGGCGCCTACCTCATGATCGTGGCGCTGGCGACGCTGCTGGTCGCCGTGTCCGGCGCGCCCATCCGGGAAGCGTTCACCGGAACCGTCGCCTGCATGGGGAACATCGGTCCGGGGTTCGGCGCCGTGGGGTCGCTGGGACACTACAACTCGCTGGCGGACGCGGCGAAGCTGGTCCTCGCCGCCGTCATGCTGATCGGCCGCGTGGAGATCTACGGCATTCTCCTGCTGGCGACGCCGGGCTTCTGGCAGGACGGCTGACGGGCAGCGGCAGTGAGGCCGAGGCGGCGGGAGCGGGCTGTGGCCTGAGGGAATGCTGGAGCGGGCAACGAGGCTCGAACTCGCGACCCTCAGCTTGGGAAGCTGATGCTCTACCAACTGAGCTATGCCCGCTCCAAGACCTCTGCGTAGCGAGCCAATCTACACGGCGCCGCCGGGCCTGTCAAGAATACCCAAACCCGACCAGAACGCTCTGGCGCACACGGCAATCTCCTGCCATATTTGAGGTTATGATCACCCTGACGGCTCCTTTCCCGAGTCCCTACCACCGGGCCCACGCCTGGAGGACGGGGGACCGCATCGTGCGTGTTGACGGC
>JAWOID010000015.1:0-4753 GCA_046484865.1 Candidatus Krumholzibacteriia bacterium | reverse complement strand
GGACAGCAGCGGTGTCATGAGCGCCGTCACCGCCGCCGGCAGCGGCCGCACGAAGAAGGCCAGCGCCACCAGGGGCAGGTACATCGGCATGAACAGCCGTCCCAGGTGGACGACGTGGAACAGGACCGGCAGGAGCAGCGCGGCGGCGCCGAACAGGCCGCAGAAGGCGAGCTCGCGGGCGGAGAGCTCGGTGTCTATCAAGGGTGAGACCCGCAGCCGTCGCGCCGGTGCCGCCGCCGGTGCGGCGAACCCGGAAGGATCGGGCTGGCGGTGTGACCGAGCACGGAGCCTCCACGGTATTACGTTCTTCTGATTTTTACTACCGAGGCGTCCGGCAGTCAACCGCCCCTCCCTGGAGTGGACGTGGGCACGAACATGCCCCGGCAACCCGCTGCTGCGATGGACCACCCCGGGAGGAGTATGCTGAGCTTCGCTGTGATCTCAGCATGGGGGGGGAAGCCGATGCACCGTCGAGGGTCGTGGCTCGTTCTCGCAGTCGCCCTGGGCGCCGCCGTGCCGGCTGCGGGGGCGGTGTTCAACGTCGGTGGGGCCGGCACCTATCCGACCATCCAGTCGGCCGTCGACGCCGCGGTGGTCCAGGGCGGCACCAACGAGATCCGGGTTCAGCAGGGGACGTACATCGAGAACCTGACGGTTCCCTCCACCTTCACGGCGGGCAGCCTGCTGCTCACCGGCGGCTGGAACGCGGCCTTCACCGCCCGCTCCCAGAACCCGGCGCTCACGGTGGTGGACGGTGGGGCTGCCGGAAGCGTGCTCACCGTGCAGGCGGTCGGGGGCCGCGTCGAGGTGCGCGGCCTCACGCTGACCAACGGCTCCTCAACCAGCGGCGGCGGCGTGCGGTGCGATCTCGGCGGACCGATGACGGTGGTCATCGCCGGCTGTCACATCATCGACAACCTGGTGACCGCCTACACGGCCCAGGGCGGCGGGCTGTACCTCCTTGCGCCGGCCGGCGCCGTCATCGACATCATCGGCAACCGCATCGAGGGCAACACCTGTCACGCCACCGACTCCAATGCCAGTGGCGGCGGCATCCAAGGGAGCACCTCCGGGGACGGTGGCGTGCGTGTGCTCGGCAACACGATCCGCGCCAACGAGGCCCATACGGTCTTGGACCAGCAATCGATGGGAGCCGGTGCGTACCTGTCTGCGAGTGACACGGGTTCGGTGATCTTCTCGGACAACCTGGTGAACGGCAACCTGTCCACCGGCGTGGGAACGGCGATTCAGACCGGCGCATATATTGGGGCCTGGCAGACGGCGTCGAGCGTGGAGATCCGGCGCAACCTCATCTGGGACAACCCGAGCACCAAGACGGGCGCCGTGGGTGCGGCGTTCGGCACGGGTGCGCTCGGAAGCTCTACCGTGGTGCTGTCGGACACGGTGGTCGCGGCTGCGGGCGGCGAAGGCATCGAGGTCCAGGCCTACCAGGACAGCCACATCTCCCTCAGTAATGTCACCGTCACCGATGTCGCGGGCCGCGGCTGGTACGTCTCCACCAGTGGGACGGCGACCATCGACCTGGCGAACTCGGTGACCTGGTCCACCGGCTCCGCGGACTTCATTGCCGGCGCCATCACCAGCTACAACAACCTCTCGAACGTCGATCCGCTGTTCGTCGCCGCCGCCCAGGGCAACTTCCAGCCGGGTCCCGGGTCGCCGGTCATCTCATACGGCAGCAACAGCGCGCCCGCCATCGGCACCACCGACCTCGCCGGCGGCGACAGGATCATCGGCAGCACGGTGGATGCCGGCGCCTACGAGTACGGCAACATCTTCGCCACCGGCTTCGAGTACGGCGTTCTCACGGGATGGCAGACGGTCGTGTATTGAGGACGCGTCCGGCGGAGCTCGATGGTCCTGCTGCCGGCCCGGTGGCCCCGGTGGCGCAGGCGTCCGCCCGGATCAACCCCCTGGTCTGCCACCACGGCGCCCTGGGCGACACGATCATGCTCACCGCGATGCTCGATGCCCTCGCCGCGCGGTGGGGCGCGCCGTGCGACCTGATCACCGGCCGCGCTCCGGCCGCGCTCTTCGCCGGCATCGACTCGGTCCGCGAGGTGCACGGGCTCGGGTCCCGCTCGGTTCCCTACTGGGCGAGCCGCCGCCAGCGCGGGCTCGTCTCGTGGCTGCGGCAGCGGGGTGACTCTCCGGTGTGGATCGTGGAGCGGCGCCATCCGGTCGCGCCGGGATCCGCGCGTACGCGGATCGAATGGCTGCTCGAGCGCGCGGGCCTCGGTCGCGATTACTGGGTCACTACGGATTCGACCCCTCGCGGGGAGCTCGAGCACATGGTCCCCTATGTCCTGCGCCTGGCGGCCCTCGATCCTCCGGCGTTCGCCGGTCCGGGGGTGAAAGGTAGCGGCTCCTCCTGGCCGCCCCGGCTCGCCGTGGCGCCGGAGGAACTCGACGACTGCAGGCGCTGGCTTGCCGGACGCGGCTGGCGGGGTGAACCGCTGATCCTGCTGCAGACGATGTCCCGCCGCCGCAAGCGGGGGCGCTGGCCGGACCCGAAGTGGCAGCAGCTCGTCTCGCGCCTGCGCGAGGAGCGCCCCGAGGCGTGGATCGCCCTCATCGGGGCGCCGGCCGAGCGCCGCCAGACGGCCCGCCTCGCCGCACGGCTCGCAGCCGAGGACGTTCACGATGTCGCCGCCGAGCTTCCGCTGCGAAGGCTCTTCGCGCTGCTCGTCCTCGCCGAGTCGCTGGTCGCCCTCGACAGCGGTCCGGCGCACGCCGCGGCGGCCCTGGGCTGCCCGGTGGTGGTGCTGCAGGGCACCGCCGATCCGCGGCGCAACCGCCCCCTGGGGAGACCCGGGTCGGTGGCCGTGGTCTCGGCCTTCGGTGATCGCTGGCCGGACTCGCCCCACGAGTGGTTCACCACCCACGACATGGGGGCGATTCCGGTCGAGTCGGTGCTCCAGGCGTGGCAGGGGCTGGCGCTGCGAAGCAACTCGGGAGCCCAACCACTCCTCGCGCCGCGGTGGTCGGATTGATGTGCCTGCACCGCCATGGCGGCCTGGGGCACTCGAAGTACACCCGTGGTGCCGGCGCCCGTGGTCCTCGGCGGGATGCTCCCGGGCGGGGGAGCTCTGCGCCCGACGCGCTGACTTCCGACTCCGCCACATGGAACGGGTAGGCCGCCCTGCTCCGAGACGGCGTAGCACGATGCTCGCCAAACAGCCGGGTCGCGGTGGCTGCGAGCCCTGACCTGCTCTCGGAGCCGCCCAGCTGCTGCGTGCTAGCATCGAGTACAGGCAGCATGTCATCGCAGGAACTCGGAGCGCCCAACCGGACAGCCGGGACCGTCTTCGGCGAGGGTGACGGTGCCGCGCGTGAGGCGCGCCCGGCAGGCGGCGGGCCGGAGACCGCGACGTGGGACGGCTCGACGCCGCCGCCAGGCGCCCCGCGGCCGGAGCTCCCTCCACGCTGGCGGCCGGTGCGCCGCCTCGGCGGTGGGGGCCAGGCCGAGGTGTGGTTGGCGCACGACCTGGACCTCGGCGAGATGGTGGTGGTCAAGCTGATCGGCGGCGTGCCGTCACCGGAAGCGGTGCGGCGGCTCCAACGCGAGGTCAGCGTCGGCCGCGAGATCCGCCACCCCAACATCGTGCGCCTGTACGAGCTGATCGAGACGGCGTCGGGCCCGGCGATCACGATGGCCTGGTGCGAGGGCGGCACCCTGGCGGGCCGGATCCCCTCGGGAGGGCTTCCGATCGCGGAGGTCCTGACGCTCGCCCGCCAGCTGCTGGAAGGCCTCAGCCACCTCCACCGGCTCGGCATCGTGCACCGGGACGTCAAGCCCTCGAACGTGCTGGTCGACGCGGACGGGACCTGGCTGCTGGGCGACCTGGGGCTGGCGAAGGCGGAGGGGGCGGAGCGGCTGACCTGCACGGGCCTGGCGGCCGGGACGCCGGCCTACATGAGCCCGGAGCAGCTGCGCGGATGGCAGCCGGGGTTCCCGTCGGATCTCTACGCCCTGGGCATGACGCTGCTCGAGGCGCTCAACGGGTCGCCGCCGTTCGGCGACACCTGGACGGACACGCGTGGCCGGGATCCGTTCGACCCGCGCCCCGTCAACCCCAGAAGAGCGCGTCCAGACTGCCCGCGCTGGCTCGCGCGCTTCATCCTGCGCCTGGTCGAGAGGCGGCCGCAGGACCGCTTCCCGCACGCCGGTGCGGCCCTGGCGGCGTTCTCCTCCCGCCGCTGGCTCGGGCTGCGGCGGGGGCGCCGGCAGGCGATCGGGCTCGGAGGCGCCTCTTTGCTGTGGTACACGCCGCTGCCGCAGGCCCGGCCGGGTCCGCTCGAGGGCGATCCCCCGTTCGTGTGCGACGCGGACGGCACCACGCGCTTCCTCCTCGCCGGCCGCGAGTGGGGGATCGACCGCTGGGGCAACCCGCTCTCCGGCCCGAACGCCGGCCGGGACCTCGGGGCGCACCGCCTGGCATTCCTGCGCGACCTGGGGACGTGGCACCCCTCCCGCGTCGGCACGCCGGAGCTCGTCCAGCGCCGGCGGCAGCAGGTGCAGAGCCGCTACCCGGAGCTGCTCGCCGAACGGCCCTACCGGGAGATCCTCGATCTGCACACCGCGCGCGCGCTGGCCGCTGCGGGCGCACCCCTGGCTGGAGCGGCGCTGCTCCGGGCCCGCTGGCGTGACGGCGGCAACGACTACGTCGGCCTGCAGGTGGCGCAGCTGGAGGCGATCGCGGGTGAGCTCGAGGCCGCGCTGGCCACCCTC
>JAWOID010000105.1:0-14573 GCA_046484865.1 Candidatus Krumholzibacteriia bacterium | reverse complement strand
ATCCAGGCTTGGTGAACGACGAACAACGTCGATGGCTGGCCGGTCGTCGCAAGAAGATGACGCAGGTCGCACCCCCCGAGACCCTGCCGCCGATGGTCGACTCCCTCGAAAAGAGGGGTACCCCAGGTAAGGGGGAGTGTGAGAAGATTGCTCACAGAGGCTCCCAGGAGGTCGGTCCATTGGACCCAGCTCCAGGAAGCCCAGAAACAGGCGCTCGGAGGGGCTCAGAGGCCCCGTGAGCAGATGGCCAATTACTGATCACCGGACATATGGCCTAATAGCAAATGATATGGAACGGCCAGTCAGGCCTTCTTCGGACCCGGGGCGTTCGCGGCCCAGCAGCTGGCCGAGCGTCTACAGGAACTGCAGGGCCAGAGCGCCGTAGCCGGTCACGCCGTAGGAGAGCCAGGCGGGATGCTCGGGGCCGAGTTCCTCGCGGGTGGCCAGGGCGGCGGCTCGCAGGGCGCCGCCGGCGCAGAAGCCGTCGGAGAGGAAGCTGTAGAAGCGGCGGGTGATCAGCCGGGCGGGGCGGCTGTAGAGCGGCAGGTGAGGTCCCACGAAGGTGCTCGCGCCGGTCGCCAGGAAGCGGTGGGCCAGGTGCGGCAGGCTGCAGAAGCTGTTGGAGAAGATCAGCGGCGGCACGCTGCCCAGGCGGCCGAGGCTTTCCGGTTCCACCGGCCCGTCGTCCAGTAGCCAGGCGGCGCCGAGGTCGCGTCGCGGCGAGGGTCGATCCAGGGAACGCCGGCGGCCCCGCCGCCGCGCTCGCGCGCCCGGGTGATGGTCTTCGGCTCCATTCCCGTCCACGCCGGACGCAGCCGCGGTCATCGGCTCGCAGGACGACGTCTCGTAGCGCTCGTTCACGAGGTCCAGGATCGCATCCACCTGATCGACGCCGATCAGGTCCGGCTCCAGCCCCACCGCGTCTTCCACCGCGGCGTCGTCGACGGAGCCGGCCGCGGCCTCCAGTTCCGACAGCCACGCGATGTCGCTGACGCCGTTCTCGGGTGCCGCGCTGGTGGGACCAGCGTAGTGGATGGCCTGGAAGCCCAGGCAGAGGGCGGCGAGCTGTTGCGGGGTCACGGCGCTGCGGGGAACCAGAAGGTCCGCCAGGGGGAGTCCCGGCGCGCGCAGGGCGTCGCGGATGCCGTCGGCCTCGCGGAAGATCAGGCGCCGGATCTCGGCGTCGCCGTGGCCGGGCACGAAGAGGATCTCCGGTCGGGCACCCTCGCGTCCGCCACAGCGACTGCCGGGCGAGATGCCGCCCCAGCGGGCGAAGAGCGCATCGCTGTAGCGCCGCATCCAGGCGCGCGGGAGCGTGGCCTCGGGCACGCGGCTGCTGCGCAGACCGGCGCTGAGCGGATGGATCTCGAGCACGAACCCCACGCCGCTGTGCAGCCAGGTCCAGGGCAGTCCCACCTGGCTGCGTTCGCCGACGAAGTGATAGCCGAGCAGCCCGTCGGCCTCCACGAGACCGGTGGGCGGAACCTCGGCGCCGCTGCGGGCGGGGCGCGGACGGAACGCCTGCGGATCGCTGGCTTGCACCGCCCGGAAGAGCAGCCTGCCCACGTCGGCCATGGCCGGCGGCAGTCGCGGGCTGTCCAGTCCCTCGCGCTGCTGGAGGGCCGCCATCGACCGCAGCCGCTCGCGAGCCTCGCAGACGAGGGTGTCGAACGACTGACAGGAGCCGGGAGCGGGGAGCACGATGTCGATCCAGCGCATGTTGACCTCTCGACCGGAGCTGACCGGGGAGCGCGGATCCGGGGGCGGGATGACCGCTGCGTTCGTGCTGTGGTCATCGACGCTCGGCCAGGGGCGGGCGACCGGCCGACGTCGACCGTGCCGGCCGGAGGCCGGGCGCCGCATGGAACCTGCTGCACCTTCTGCATCGGCCGTCCTGGCCGGCACTGAAGGACGGACCGGATGGCCGTCCGCGCAAGGCCCGGCTGCAGGGGTTGCGCAGGACGACGCTTGCGACCGTCACGCACGAAGCATGCCCGGCGCCGGAGCGCTGCCGGGCCGCCGGCCGCGGGCTCCGTCGGTCGCGACGCCCCGGGCGGCGGATACGTCTCGCGCGCCGGCGACCGGAGCCGGACCGGAGGCGCAGGCAGGGACGCAGCCGCGCCTGGTCAGGAACCGACCGGCGCGGCCGGGCGACGCGCCGGGTGATCGGGCGATCGGACGGTCAGGCGGTCAGTCGAGCTGATGGGGGAGAGAGCGTCCGGGAGATCTGGTGCCCAGGGGGAGACTCGAACTCCCACGGGCATACACCCACTACGACCTGAACGTAGCGCGTCTACCAATTCCGCCACCTGGGCACACCAGATTTCGAACTCATCCCGTCAGTCAGAGGCTCCCGCGGGGGGAGGGAGCAGTTAACCAGCGGGACGGGCGAGGAAGGTATAACGCGCCTGGGTGCTTGTCAACGCCGGCAGGGGGAAAATCCGGGCGGGACGAGCTGTCCGGGGCAGTTCGGGAAGCGATCTTGCTGATGGGCGCGGGGACGGCCGGCGCCGCGGGGAACCGCGGTCGGCCCGGCTTGTTATCCGCCGGCCCGGGTGCTAGGTTCTGCCTGCCTTCGCCGGCCCGGGCGGTCGGTCCGCCGGATGCCCCGGGCGGGCGTCCAGGAGCCCGGATGGGGCGGTCTGCGGGAGTGTCCATGGCAGGGAAGCAGGACGATGCCGGCATCAAGATCGTGGCGAAGAACCGCCGCGCCACCCACGAGTACGAGATCCTCGATCGCCTCGAAGCCGGTCTCGTGCTGCAGGGGACCGAGGTGAAGGCGCTCCGCGAGGGGCGGCTGAACCTGGGCGACGCCTACGCCGAGATCAAGGGCGGCGAGGCCTGGGTCGTCAAGATGCACATCGGTCCCTACGAGCAGGCCAACCGCGAGAACCACGACCCGTTCCGCCGTCGCAAGCTGCTGCTGAACCGGCGCGAGATCCGCAAGCTCCTGCCCAAGCTCGAGGAGCGGGGCCTCACGCTGATCCCGCTGCAGGTCTACTTCAAGCACGGCCGCGCCAAGGTCCAGATCGGCCTCGGACGTGGCAAGAAGCTGCACGACAAGCGCGACTCGAAGGCCAAGCGCGACGTCGAGCGCCGTATCGCCCAGGAGATCGGGCGCCGGGAGAAATCGTCGTGAAGCGAGCCGTGAACCACAGGCCGCCGCGATCGGCGCCGCCTATGCGGCCCTTGCGGTCGGCACCGCCCTTGCGGTCGGCACCGCCCTTGCGGTCGGCACCGCCCTTGCGGTCGGCACCGCCCTTGCGGTCGGCACCGCCCTTGCCGCGGCTGCCGTGGCCGGGGCTGATCGTGCTGACCCTGGCGCTGGCGATGGCGTCGTGGGGCGATCCGGGCTGCGCGCGCGCCCAGACGGACGCCGGCGAACGCGCCGCCATGGACGATCCCTACCTCGATCCGCTCGGCTTCGAGCGGGTGGACGAGAATGCCGCGACGGCGGTGATCGGCGTGGAGTTGCGCAGCACCGGCGAGACGCGTCGCACCTCGGGCCGTCCGCTCCTGCTCGGGTCCCAGGAGATGTACCTGCGCTCGGCCGCGGTGGCGGGCCTCTTCCAGGCGGCGCGGCTGTGGCAAGCGCCCCTGCAGCGGCTGACGATCGAGACCCGCGGCCAGTCGTTCAGCGTGAGCGCGGGCAGCCGGCTGGTCGTGGCCGGCGGGCAGGAGATCCTGCTGCCGGTGCCGGTGCTCGCCGCCGACGGCGACCTGTGGCTGCCCATGACCTTCATCGTCGACGTTTTGGCGCCGCGCACCCGGCAGACCGTCCGCTGGGATCCCGAGGAGCGGCAACTCGCCCTCGGGAGCGCGAGTTACAACCTGAGGTCGCTCCAGGTGGAGGAGCTGACCCGCGCCACGGCTCTGCATCTGCGCGCCACCGAGCCGCTGGCCTTCCGGGTGAGCGCCGACGGCGAGCACCTGGTGCTGCGGATCCAGGGCGCCGAGATCGACCCGGCCGCCGTCTCGCTGGGCCGGCCGCGCGGTCTGGCGCGGGCGGTGACCAGCCGGCAGGGGAAGGACCACGCGCTGGTGGTGGTCACCATGGACGACCTGGTGGGCCGCTATCGCACCTACACCCGCGACGACGGCCGCGAGATCGTGGTGGTGCTGGAGGAGGAGCAGGTGTCGGCCCTGCCCGACCCGGTGCCCCGCGGCCGCGCCCGCATGTCGGTGGCAGCCGCGCCGGTGGAGGTGAGCCGCGCGCTGGAGATCCGGCGCGTGGTGGTGGACCCTGGCCATGGCGGCGGCGACGTGGGCGCGCACGGGCCCGGCGGCGTCCTGGAGAAGGACGTGAACCTGGGCGTGGCCCGGCACCTGCGGACCTACCTGCAGCGGCGCGGCCTGAGCGTGGTGCTCACCCGCGACGACGACCGGCAACTCGGCCTCGACGAACGTGCGGAGATCGCCAACACCGCGGGCGGCGACCTGTTCATCAGCCTGCACTGCAACAGCTGGATCAACTCCGGCGCCCACGGTCTCGAGACCTACTTCCTGTCGCCGGCCAAGTCGGAGTGGTCGCGCAGCGTGGAGGCGGCGGAGAACCAGGCCGGCGGCGGCGGCACGGTGGGTCCGGCCGCCGCCCGGGCCGCCGAGACCGAGGACGTGGACTTCATCGTCTGGGAGCTGGTCCAGAACCGCTTCATCGCCAGCAGCAGCGATCTGGCAGAGGTCGTGCAGCGCGGGGTGAGCCGGGACGTGGGGATGCCCGATCGCGGCGTGCGGCAGGCGGGATTCCGCGTGCTGGTCGGCGCGTACATGCCGGCGGTGCTGGTGGAGCTGGGGTTCCTCAGCCACCCCGAGGAAGAGCGGCGGCTGAACTCGAGCCGCCATCAGGAGCGGCTGGCGCAGGCGCTGGGCGATGCGATCATCGACTTCCGGGACCGCCTGGCGCACGGCGATGGGCCCGGCGGCACGGGTGCCGGTCCGGCGCGCGGCGCCGGGGGCGGCGACGGCGACGGTGGTGCCGGTAACGACGGCGGTGGCGACGGCGAGTGGAGGTCGCGGTGAACGAGACGGGCGGCAAGCGTCGCAGACCTTCCACCCGCTCGGCGGCGGACGGCGGCAATCGTCGCGGCGGCGGCCGGCGCGGCGGCGACGACCGCGGCGGCGGTGGACCGCGACTGGCCGGCTGGATGGTGGCCATCGTGCTCGTGCTGGCCGTCCTGGCCGGTGTATCCTGGCTGGTCGGGCGGTCCCGCGGTCCGGACTCGACGTCCATCCCCACGGCCACCGAGAGCGCGACCGAGGCGCCGGTGGCCGGCGACCGGTCGGTGGTGCTCGTCTTTCCCGAGTGGGACGCCACCGGCTACGTGACCGAGACGCGGCAGATCGCCAGCCGTTCGCGCCTGGAAGAGGACATGCTGACGGTCATGAACGAGCTGGCCGAGGGGCCCAGCGTCAGCGGCGCCACCGCGCCCCTGCCTCCGGGCACGCGGCCGCTGGCGGCGTTCTTCGACCCCGAGAAGCACAGCTGCATCCTCGACTTCAGCGAGGAACTGGTGACGCGCCACCCCGGCGGCAGCGCCGGCGAGATGGCCACGCTCACCGCCATCCTGCGGACGATCGCCCTGAACTTCCCCGAGGCCGAGAGCTGCTGGATCCTGGTGGAGGGCTCGCAGGTGGAGACCCTGGCCGGCCACATGGGGCTGGAGCGTCCCTTCGACCCGCGGAGGTGGCTGTAGGTGGCCACCGACGACCCGCGGCAGCGCCCGATCGGGGTCTTCGACTCCGGTCTGGGCGGCCTGACCGTGCTGCGAGCCCTGCACGAACGCCTGCCGGGTGAGGATCTCGTCTACTTCGGCGACACCGCGCGCGTACCCTACGGCACCAAGGGCGCCGCCACCGTGCGCGCCTTCGCGCGCCAGGACGCGGGCTTCCTGGTGAGCCTGGGCGTGAAGATGGTCGTCGTCGCCTGCAACACCGCCAGCGCGTTCGCCCTCGACCATCTGGGCGACGTCTGTCCGGTGCCGGTGCTCGGAGTGATCGACCCGGGCGTGGACACCGCTCTGCGCCGCACCCGCGGCGGCGCGGTGGGCGTGATCGGCACGAGCGGCACCATCCGCAGCGGCCGCTACCAGGCGGGACTCCTGCAGCGGCTGGGCGAGACGCGCGTGGTGGCGCAGGAATGCCCGCTGTTCGTGCCGCTGGTGGAGGAGGGGCTCGTCGAGCACCCGCTGACCGAGCTGGCGGTGCACGAGTACCTCGCGCCCCTGCGCGACGCCGGGGTTGACACCCTCATCCTCGGCTGCACACACTACCCGGTGCTGAAGCCGGTGATCGGACGTTACATGGGCGAGGACGTGGCGCTGGTCGACTCGGCCGCGGCTCTCGCCGAGGCCGCGCACGGGCGCCTGGCGGCCGCGGGGCTGCAGCGCGCCGTCACCGGCGCAGGCGCCGCCGGGGGCCGGCTCACCTTCTATCTCAGCGACTTCCCCTGGAAGTTCGCCGAGGTGGGCGCCCGGTTCCTGGGCAGCCCCATCGAGAACGTCATCACGGTGAACCTGGACGACCTGGAGCGCACCGGGGGCCTGCCCGCCCTGCCGCGCGAGCAGCGAGAGGACTCCACGTGAACGGCAGTCGTGCGATCGAACGGACCGGCGGGCGCGGGCCCCACCAGCTGAGGGCCACGCGCATCACCCGCAACTACCTGCCTCACGCCGAGGGGTCGGTGCTGATCGAGATGGGCAACACGCATCTCGTCTGCACGGCCAGCATCCAGTCGGGCGCGCCGCGCTGGCTGAAGGGCGCCGGACAGGGCTGGGTGACCGCCGAGTACGGCATGCTGCCGCGTTCCACCGGCGAGCGCATGCGTCGCGAGGCATCGGGCGGGCCGGGCGGACGCACCATGGAGATCCAGCGGCTGATCGGCCGCAGTCTGCGCGCCGTCACCGACCTGCACGCCCTGGGCGACCTGACCATCACGCTCGACTGCGACGTCATCCGCGCCGACGGCGGCACCCGCACCGCCGCCATCAACGGCGCCGCGGTGGCCCTCTACGACGCGCTGCGACGGCTGAATCTGAAGCGCCACCCCATGCGCTCGCTGGTGGGTGCGATCAGCCTGGGCGTGGTGGGCGGCGAGGTCCTGCTGGATCTCGAGTACGTGGAGGATTCGAACGCCGACACCGACATGAACGTGGTGATGGCCGAGGGCGGCGGGCTCATCGAGGTGCAGGGCACGGCGGAGAAGCAGCTGTTCGCCCGGGAGCAGCTCGACCAGATGCTCGACCTGGCCACCGCCGGCATCGCGCGGATCAATGCGCTGCAGCGCAAGGTGCTGGAGATCTGACGGTGCGCCCGGCGCCCCGGTGCGGACCGGGCGACCGGCGAACGACAGACGGGCGACCGGCAGGCGCCGGCCAACGACCGACCGATGGACGGGTGATCGAGGCCACGTGCCGGCTGCAGGCCGGCTGCGGGAGGGACCATGCCGAAGGAACTGCGCAAGATCGTCCTGGCGAGCCGTAACGAGGACAAGATCCGCGAGCTGCGCGAGATCACCCTCGCCCTGGAACTGCCCTTCGAGGTGCGGTCTTCGCTCGACTACCCGGACCTGCCCGAGGTCATCGAGGACGGCACCACGCCGCTGGGCAACGCCAGCCGCAAGGCCATCGCCACCGCCGCGTACACCGGCGAGATCGCCGTGGCCGACGACACCACCCTGCAGGTGCGCGCCATCAACGGCCTGCCGGACATCTTCGCCGCGCGCTTCGCCGGTCCCGACGCCACCTACGCGGACAACGTGGAACTCCTGCTCGAGCTGCTGGAGAACGTCCCCAGGGACTTCCGCGACGCGCGCTTCGAGTGCACGGTGGTGTGGGTGGACCCCCGGCCCCAGCACAATCGCGCCAGCGACCACGACATCCTGCGGCCGGCGCTTCACCGCTGGCTCGCTAACCCCTTCGCCCGCGCCATCCAGGTGGCCGATCCGGATCGCGAGGAGGGCTTCTGGTCGGGCTACGGCGATCACCGCACGCTGTGGCGCGACTACCACGCGCTGCTGGGCACGTACATGCAGTCGCACGGCGCGGACCGCGACCGGGTCCTCGGCGTCGTCGAGCGGCTCTTCGCACCGTACCTGGAACGAGGCCGGCCCGACGGCTACCCCGAGAACGCCATCCAGTTGCCGGACACCCGCCTGTGGACCGTGGGCGGCCCCGACGCCCAGGACGAGGTGCCGGTGTCCGTCGCGCCCTCCGGCATGCCCGCCGAGGCTCTCGGCCGCGGCGTGAACGAGCCGGTGTGGCTGGAGATCGCGGGCGAGGGCCGCCTGCTCGGCGACATCACCATGCAGCCCCTGGGCCACGGCGGTTTCGGCTACGACGCCGTGTTCCGCCCCACCGACAGCGACCGCACCCTGGCCGAGATGAACGCCGACGAGAAGCACGCCATCAGCCACCGCGGCCGCGCCCTGCGGAGAGTGATGCGCGGGGTGCAGCAGGCGTACGCGATGAAGGCGGAGCGGAAGGCGAGCTGAAGGGCGGGCCGAAGGCAGGGCGGGGGCGCCAGGGCTGAGGGCGGGCGGCCGAGCGGCCGACGCCAGAACTGAACGCGGGCGGCCGGGCGGCCGGGCAGCCGACGCCAGAACTGAATGCGGGCGGCCGGGCGGCCGGGCGGCCGGAAAGCAGACGGCCGGGCGGCCGAAGAGCAGACGGCCGGGCGGCGACCAGGGCTGAAGGCGATGGCGATCCGGATCTCGTCCAGTGTACCCGGGTACAATCGAGATGGCGAGTGTACCCGGGTGCACCGGGCCGCGGCCGTGGCCGGGTCGGGTCGGGCGGGCGGCCAGCCGGGGACAAGGCGGGCGGCCAGCCGGGAACAGGCGGGCGGCCAGCCGGGGTCGGGGCGATCGGTCAGCCGTCCCGGCGTCGGGAGCGGCGGGGGCGCGTGGACCCGGGTACACTGGCCCCACGGGCCGAGCCTGGCCACACGCATCGGGTCGGGGCGTGGCGCAGTCCGGTAGCGCACTTGCTTTGGGAGCAAGGTGTCGGGAGTTCAAATCTCCCCGCCCCGACCAGATCACTCGACCAGATCACCCGACCGGATCACCCGACCGGATCACATGTCTCGACTGGCGAGAGTCCCGGGCATGATCCTCCGCACGACCAGAAAACGGCGCAGGACCTTGCTCCTGCTGGTGCTCCTCCTGGCCGGCCTTCTGTTCTGGATCTTCTTCTACCATCCGCGGCCGCTCGTCGAGTTGCTCAACTCCGTGCAGCGGCGCGTCGTGTACCGGGTCGACACCGACCAGCCGCTCGTCGCCTTGACGATCGACGACGGTCCCAGCGCAGAGCTGACCGACGATCTCCTCCGCTTGCTGGACAGGCATGGTGCGCGAGCGACGTTCTTCATGATCGGCGAGAAGGCCCGCGAGCACCCGGAGCTGGTGGCCCGCGTGCGCGACGCCGGCCACGAGATCGGGAATCACATGATGAAGAGCGGGCCGCCCAGCGTCCTGCTGAGCACCGAGACGTTCCGCCGGGACCTGAAGCGGGCCGAGGCGATCCTCGGGATCGCCGACGGATCCAGGAACCCGCCCAGGTCATTCCGTCCCGGCTCGGGGTGGATCCGTCCCGACCAGCTGCGCGTCCTGGAGGAGGAGGGCTACGTCTGCATCCTGGGGTCGGTGTATCCGAACGATCCCAAGCACGGCAACCCGAGCCTCATCCGCTGGTTCGTGCTGCACAAGGTCCAGCCCGGCGACATCATCATCCTGCACGAGGGCGGGCCCAGACGGCGTTACGTCCTCGACGCGCTCGAGCAGATCCTGCCCGAACTGCGCCGTCGCGGTCTCGAGGTCGTGCCGGTGGGCGTGTTGCTGGAATCGGCGGATGTTCCCCGGGGAACACGAACCGCGACCGGCGCGCCGAAGAGTGCACCCGGGTACACCGGGTCCAGGGGCTTGCGACGCGCGGCCGCTTACGGCCGACCTGTTCCTTCGAGCCGTTCCCACCGCTCATCCACCAGCGCGTGGTAGCGCGTCCGGATGTCGTCAGGCAGGAAGCTCGCCTCGACCAGCCGGTCCCACTCCGGGCGTGCGCGGCGCAGGCGCGAGAGCACGTCGTCGACGGCGGCGGCCGTGAGACCCAGACGCTCGCGACCGAAGGACTCCACCAGGTCACGTCGGGTGAGATTGCGCTGCTTGCCGCCCAGGGGCAGCGCCAGTTCGTCGGTGGCGCCGCCGAGCGCCAAGGTGGAGTTCACGAGGTCGTAGGCGGGCGAGAGCTGGACACGTGGGAGGCGGGTGATCAGCGAGAAGTTCTTCAGGTGCATGTCCTCGCCGCCGGTCAGGAAGCAGAAGAGCGTGCGTGCGAGGAGGTCCTGCTTCTCGACGGCCGGGAACGACGCGAAGCGATCGAGGACCGTCGCCACCCGTTCCATGCTCGAGTCGTACTTCGTACGGCGGGTGCGCCCGGTGAGCTGGGCGAAATCCTCGACCGCCAGTTTCCGTCCGCGCGGCAGGCGGTCGAAGCGCCGGATGAAGTACGTCCAGCTATCGTCCCGGGAGCGCACGAGACCATGGACCGGGGTCTCGATCTCCGCAGCCGCCGCCAGCCGCATCGTGAGGTCCTCGTTCTCCGGCAGGTGAGGATAGAGCGAATTCTGCGGCTTCAAGATGAACGTGCCGCCCGTGTCGACGATTTCGAAGCGGCCATCGCGCACGGCGAGACGTGCGCTCAGCTTCGGCTGCACGCCCTGCACGGACATCTTCGTGGCCCGCGCGGCCGCCTCGTGCCTCTGCTCCTCGGCCGACAGAGGCAGATCCTCCAGCCGCGCGAGATTGCGCGCCAGTCGTGCCAGCCCGCGATGCGAGTACGGACCAGAGGCGTCGTCGGGCAGCGGCTCGTACGTGATGGGACAGCGGCCGCTCACGCCCGACCGCCCGGTTCGAGCGCCGAGACGGTGACGGCTCCCACCAGATCGCCCCCGACCGCCAGCAGTTGCCCGAGATGATCGTCGGCGTCGAGCTTGGCCCGGCGCAGCAGCGCCTCGAGCTGGGATCCTTCCGGCAGCAGGCCATCGAAGAACGGCGGGAACTCGTCGAACGCGTAGGGTTCCGGACGGACCGGCAAGGCCAGCGACACGGGCGGACCCGTGTAGTCGTCGACGTATCGCAGCACGTAACGGTGCCCCCGTTCGACCTCGGCGAGCACCGCGGCAATCTCGCCATGGACGCGGACGGAAGCTTCACGCATCGGACCGCTCCACGGATGGTTCCTCGGACCGCTCCCTCGCGAACGCCTCCGCGAGCGGGCTGCGCCACTCCAGGGTGACATTCAGCACCGAGAGGACACGGAGCAACGTTGCCATCCGCACCGTCGTCTTGCCGTGCTCGATGTCGAACACCGCCGTCTTGCCGATGCCGGCGAGCCGCGCGAGTTCGATGCGCGTCAGACCCGCACGCTTGCGGTGGTAGCGCACGACGCCGGCCATCTCTCGCGACCAGAGCTGGGGGTCCATGGAAGGGCCTTTCATCGACAGGTCGTGGCGTCAGGCCCGACCCGTCGCTCGCTGCTCGACTTTCATCGCCGCACCCCAAAACGCAAGGCTTATGCCCGCCTTGGCGGTAATAATCGCTGCATCCGGGGGCAGACGTCAAGCCGTTTCCGGAAAGTTCGCGCGTAGTTACCGCGCAGGCGGTAAATAGCGCCGAACTGGCGGGCATCATCACTGTCCAGCGGCCTTTGCTGCAAAGAATGACCGCCATGGCGGCAAAACGTGACTGTAGCAAGTGGGCTCGTCCGCGGACGCGCGACGCTGCGTACGGGCTGGCTGCGCTCCGGTCGCGGGTCGGCGGGACGGCGCCCGGCTGTGCTCCGGCGGCGGGTCAGCGGGAACTACGGCGTCGGCTGCTGAGGCTGCGGACGGGGGGCGGAGCCGGCATCGGCCACGATCCGCTCCTGCAGTTCCCGCTCGACGGTCGCGACCTCGTAGCACAGCCAGGTGCCGTCGTCGTCGTCATAGCAGGCGTACTGCTTGCCATCGAGCACGATTGTCTCGTAGACGTCCGGATAGCCATGCAACCGGGGGGCATGGCTGCAGCCGGCGACGGCGAGGTATGCAAGGAGAAGTCCGGGTAGGATGAAACGGAACCTGTGAGGCGACCGCACGTTGTCTCCTGGCGTCGATTCGCGGGTATCGAATCCGCATGATTGTACGGAAGCCGAACAGGCGAAGTCAATGGCCGCTCCAGAGAGCGGAACCGCCACGGACCGGGTACCCTTGACACTGGCGACGCCCCGAGCGATTATTCGCGTCCGCCCGCGGGCCGAGCCGCGTCAGCGACGGGTCATGGCGCGCCCGTAGCTCAGCTGGATAGAGCAGCGGATTTCTAATCCGCAGGCCGCAGGTTCGAGTCCTGCCGGGCGTGCCAGTTTTCGAGACGGTCCTGAAGATCTGGTGGTGGCTGTAGCTCAGTTGGCAGAGCCCCTGGTTGTGGTCCAGGTGGTCGTGGGTTCGAATCCCATCAGCCACCCCATCTCTTCCCCCCGATCCTTCTCGCCGGATTGCCACGTCTCCTTGCCCCGCCGCTCAACCCGTGGGGTCCCCGCCAGAGAACTCTGCAAGTGGTTGGGGTTGCGCCTCGGCTCGTTCCTTGCCGGCGTGGACCCGGGTACACGCGGCGGTCTTCGCCGTGATTCCGGGGCCGCCGGTCCGTCTCTCTGCCAGGGAGAATGTCTGGCGGTGCGGCGCGGAACCGGAGGAGACGGCCATGAGCGGGAAGACGGGAACGAGGTGGTGGGTGGCGCTGGCGATGGCGTCGGGTCTGAGCGCCGTGATGGGGGTGGACACAGCGGCGGCGGCGGAGGCGGCGGGGCCCGCGGCGCCGATAGCGGGATCCACGGCGCGAGCGGCGGGGCCCACGGCGCCAGCGGCGGAGGCGGCCGACGCCCGGACCGAGGCCCGGATCGACGCCTGGGCCGAGGCGCGGCAGTTGCGCAAGGGGTCGCCGCCGGCGCCCACTTTGGCGCCGGTCGATCCGGCCGACGTGCGGGTGCGCGTCGTCGAACTGGAGGGCGACCCGTCGGCGGCGGAGAAGTGGGGCGGAGCGGACGTGCTGGTGAACGACCCGTCGGATATGGCCCACACGCCCGTGATGGTGGCCGGCGGCGACGGGACGCTCTACCTGGCCTGCACGACCGTGAACTCCGACGGGCAGTACCGGGTCGTCATCCATCGCTCCATGGACGGCGGCGCGTCCTGGTGGCCGTGGTACTCGCTGCTGGCCGCGGACGACGACGCGATCCGGGTGCACGCGATCACCGTGGCCGACGGCCAGGCGCCCGCCCGCCGCAAGCTGATGGTGGCGCTGCTGGTCTTTGATGCCCCGCTGGTGACCTACTCGCAGATCCTGGTCCATCACCGCGACCTGGACGACGCCACCGGCGGGTTCGCCCTGATCGAGAACCGCCAGGGGGATCCGAACACCACCACCCGCATCGAGATGTGCACCGATTACCCCGAGTTCACGACCAACTGGTGGGCCTACCTCGTCTTCCAGAGCGACGACGGAGACTGGACCGACCTGATGTTCACGTACACGGTGGATGGCACGACCTGGTCGGTGCCCGCGGTGCTTGATCACAGCCCCTGGTGGTTCGGTGACTACGACATCGACCTCGACTACGGCCACGGCAACCTGTACCTGGCGCAGGTCCGGGGCGACGCGAACTGGGACAGGACCGTCGAAGTCCGGGTGAGCCACGATCTCGGCTCCACGTGGCCGCCGCCGAGCACCCTCGGCGACTGCGACGGCACTACGCGCGTGTCCGTGGCCGCGACCCCCGGCGACCCCTTCGTCGCGGTGGCCTGGTGCCAGAACGCTAACCCGACCTCGCGGGACGTGGGGGCTGTCTACAGCCTGGACGAAGGATTCACCTGGTTCGAGAGCTACCCGCCGTTCGACTCCGTGGACGACGAGTTCTACCCCGACCTGGCGGCCGCCCTCGACCAGGACGTGATCGCGGCCACCTACTGGCGGCGCGACGCCAAGCTGGTGGAGAACCAGGTCGTGGCCACCTGCACGTCGGTGGACGCGCCGCACCTGTGGAGCCCGGGCTGGGAACTGGTGACGGACGGCGCCGCCAGCGGCGGCGGCAGCGTGGTGGCGATCCCGCCGGGCGGCTCCTCGCGCATGGTGGTGGCCTGGACGGACGAGCGCCTGCCGTCGCTCAGCGTCTGGGCCGACTGGTTCCACACCGGGGTGACGGCGGCGCCCGAGACGCCGCCGGCGCTAACCGGCGCCCCGGCGCTGTCGGTGCACCCGAACCCGTTCAACCCGCGCACCGTGCTCGCGTTCGAGCTGCCGGAACCCGCCCCGGTGGCGCTGGCGGTGCACGATGCGGCCGGCCGGCGGGTACGGACGCTGCTGATCGGCCCCCTGGCGGCAGGGCGGCACGAGCTGGTCTGGGACGGACGGGACGACGGGGGACGCCCGCTCGCCTCGGGTGTCTACCAGGGGCGCCTTCAGGCGGGAAGCCGTACCTCCCGGGCGACGCTCACGCTCGTGCGCTAGGACTGTCGGGCGGTGGGGGCCGGATCGGTCGGACGGCCGCCGAGGG
>JAWOID010000051.1:0-9980 GCA_046484865.1 Candidatus Krumholzibacteriia bacterium | reverse complement strand
ATCCAGCAGGGACATGCATACCCGTTCTGCAAGAGGTCTGACCGGCGACCACCGCAGCATCGCCTCGCCGCCGAAGCGGTTTCCAACAAGTATTTGTCCGCGAGCGGCGCTGTCAATGGTCAACGTCCCGACCGCCCGCCCCGGGGCCGTCCTCGCCGTCCGCGCCTTCCGCGCCGGACTCGCCGGCGGGGCGTCCGGCAGCTTCCGGGCGGCGATCGCCGGCGGCGGTGCGTGCCGCCTCCCGGGCCTCGGCCTCGGCCTCTGCCTCCGCCTCCGCCTCGGCGGCCTCGCGCCGGCGGCGGCGCCTGGTGACCGCCATGGCGATCAGGACCGAGCTAATGTACAGCACGAGCACGGGTACAGCCATGAGCAACTGGCTGAAGATGTCGGGCGGTGTGAGCACCGCCGCGAAGACGACGATCAGCACCAGCGCGAACCGCCAAGTCCGCAGCAATGTCCGGGGATCCACGAGCCCCGCGACGCTGAGGAAGAGCACCACCAGCGGCAACTCGAAGATGAGCCCGAACGCCAGGCAGAGGCGCGCCACGAAGGCGAAGTAGGGGCCCACCGCGATGAGCGGCTCCATGAGAGCGGTTCCGAAGCTCAGCATGAAGCGCATGACCTGGGGCGTGACCACCAGGAAGGCGAACGCCACGCCGGTGTAGAAGAGCAGCGTGGACGTGACCAGCAACGGCGTCACCAGCTTGCGTTCGCTGGCGTAGAGCCCCGGGATCACGAAGCTGTACAGCCGGAAGAGGACGAAGGGCAGGACCAGGAAGACCCCCGCGAGCCCGGCCAGCTTCAACCGCGTGAGGAACGCCTCGTTCGGCGCCGTGAAGTAGATGCCGTAGTCGCCCATGGGTGCGATGAGCAGATCGAGCAGCCGCGCCGATACGAACCAGCTTGCCACCACCGCCACCGCCACCGCGATGATCGCGTGCAGGAGCGCCCGCCGCAGCTCCTCCAGGTGCTCGATGAGCGACATGGAGCCGCCCTCTTCGCCGTCGCGGCGGCCGCGACGACCGGTGCCGCCGTCCTGGTCCATGTCGCCGGGCTGGTCGGGATATCGCTGCGTCACTCCGGACGCTCCTCGCGCAGGCTCGCCAGCAGGGTGAAGAACTCCTCCACGTCCTGGAAGCTGCGGTAGACGGACGCGAAGCGGACGTAGGCGACGTCGTCCAGATGACGCAACCGCTCGAGCACCAGCGTGCCGATGCCCTCGGTGGTCACCTCGCGCAGACCGGTGCGCGCGAGATCCTGCTGGATGCCGTCCACCAGCGTCTCGATCTCGTCGAGGGACACCGACCGCTTCTCGCAGGCCTTGGCGATTCCGCTCACCACCTTGGCGCGGTCGTAGGCCATGCGGCGTCCGTCACGCTTGATCACGATCACGGGATGGGTCTCGAAGGTCTCGTAGGTCGTGAAGCGCTCGCCGCAGCCCAGGCATTCTCGCCGGCGCCGCACGGCGCGGCCCTCGCGCACCGACCGCGAATCGATCACGCGATCGTCGTCGACGCCACAGCGCGGACACTGCATGGTCTTCTCCCGCTTCCGGCCGGCGCGCTCCGGCGTGGCTCGCGCCCGCCCGGCGGCAGGCGTCCGGCGCGGCCGCTCACAGCTCCGGGTACAGAGGGTGGGCTCGGGCCAGCTCGCCGCTCTCCCCGCGCAGGCGGGCGAGGACGTCCTCGTCGTCGCGCCCGGTCACGGCGGCATCGATGATGGCCGCGATGCGCCTCATCTCCTCCGGGCCCATGCCCCGGGACGTGAGCGCCGGGGTCCCGAGCCGGATGCCGCTGGTCACGAACGGGCTTTCCTGGTCGAAGGGAACGGTGTTCTTGTTGGCCGTGATGCCCACCCGCTCCAGCAGTTCCTCCATCTCCTTGCCGGTGAGGCCGCGTGCCTTGCAATCCACCAGGAGCAGGTGGTTGTCGGTCCCGCCGCTCACGAGGCGGAAGCCCCGGTCCATCAGCGCCCGGGCCAGGGCCTGGGCGTTCTCGATCACCAGCTTCGCGTGCTCCCGGAAGGCCTCCTGCATGCATTCGTGGAAGCACACGGCCTTGGCGGCGATCATGTGCATCAGCGGGCCGCCCTGGATCCCGGGGAAGTTCATCTTGTTGATCGGCTTGATGTGGTCCTTGGTCGCGAGGATCAGCCCCC
Organism: Candidatus Krumholzibacteriia bacterium; assembly: GCA_046484865.1. Taxonomy (GTDB): domain Bacteria; phylum Krumholzibacteriota; class Krumholzibacteriia; order LZORAL124-64-63; family LZORAL124-64-63; genus JAWOID01. The sequence goes on along the minus strand of JAWOID010000051.1, from coordinate 7,823 downwards.
CCCGCGGCCCGCGCAGGGTCTTGTGAGTGGTGGAGGTGACCACATGCGCGTGGGGCACCGGACTCGGGTGCACGCCGGCCGCCACCAGGCCGGCGATGTGGGCCATGTCGAAGACGAAGATCGCGCCGATCTCGTCCGCGATGCTGCGCATGGCCACGTAGTCCCAGGTGCGCGGATATGCGGACGCGCCGCCCACCAGCAGTTGCGGACGTTCGCGCAGCGCCTGCTCTCGCATCGCATCGTAATCGATGGTCTCGGTCTCGCGGCTCACCTCGTAATGCGTCGCCTCGAAGATCAGTCCCGAGAAGTTCACGGGGTGGCCGTGGGTCAGGTGTCCACCGTGGCTCAGCGAGAGTCCGAGGATCCGGTCGCCCGGCTTGCAGAACGCCAGGTAGGTGGTCAGGTTCGCGGTCGAGCCGGAGTGCGGCTGCACGTTGGCGCGCTCGGCCCCGAAGAGGTCGCACGCCCGTCGCTTGGCCAGATTCTCCGCCTCGTCCACGTGGATGCAGCCGCCGTAGTACCGCTTGCCGGGGTAGCCCTCCGCGTACTTGTTGGTCAGGACGCTGCCCATCGTCTCGAGAACCGCGGGGCTGGTGAAGTTCTCGCTGGCGATCATCTCGAGCTGGCCGCGCTGGCGCTTCAGTTCCGCCTCCAGCACCGCCGCCAGTTCCGGATCGGTCCTGCGCACGAAATCGTACATCGATGCCCCCTGTGTTTCGCCCCCTCGGCGATTCTCGTCTGGTGGCCGTCGCGCCCGGATCCCGCGCCGGCTACCGCATGCGTGCCGGTCAGGGCCGGCGCCGTTCCCGCCGGCAGTGCTCGTCCTCGTAGCGGGCGATCTTCTCGACGCGCCGGCCGTGTCGGCCGCCCTCGAAGGCGGTCGCTAGCCAGACCGCGGCGATCTCGCCGGCATCCTCCGGGGTGATCCGGTCACCGCTGAGGCAGAGGACGTTGCTGTCGTTGTGTGCCCGCGTCATTCGCGCCGTCTCGACGTCCTGGCACAGCGCCGCTCGCACGCCCGCCACCTTGTTGGCGGCGATGCTCACGCCGATGCCGGACCCGCACACCAGGATGCCGCGTTCGGCGCGCCCGCCGGCCACCCGTTCGCCGACGGCGAACGCCGCGTCCGGGTAGTCGGCCGCGTCGGCGTCGAAGCAACCGCAGTCGTCCACCTCGTGCCCGGCGGCCGCGAGATCAGCCCGCAGGCGCTCCTTGTGGGAGTATCCGCGGTGATCGGAGCCGATCACAACCTTCATGTCCACTCCTCCGGCGGCTCGTCCGTTCTGGCGTCTCGCCGCGCTTCGTCCCGGTCCGGCGGCGCATCCTCCTGCCCCGGTCCCCCGCGGCCGTCGGCCTCCGCGGCCAGCGCTTCCACCCAGCCTGCCAGCAACCGCTCGATCTGACGCGCCGTCGCCCGGTAGCCCTCGTGCGATCCGCCGAACGGATCGTCGACCTCCTCGGCCGGAGGGGTGGCCGGCGTCGCCGACAGGTCGCGGCCGGGCTCCCCGAGCAAGCCCACCTTGCCGGTGTAGAAACCCGCGAAGCGCTGCCGGAAGATGGCCACGTGCGAACGTGTCATCCCCACCACCCAGTCCGCTTGCTGCAGGAGGTCCAGAGTCACGGGCCTGGCGCGATGATCGTCGAGCGCCCCGCCCCGCTCGGCCATCGCCGCGCACGCGCCCTCGCTGGCGGGCTGGCCGGGCATCGCCTGCAGTCCGGCGGACAGGAAGCGTACCTCGCCACGGGGCAGCAGCAGCCGGGCGATGCCAGCCGCGAGAGGGCTGCGGCAGGTGTTGCCGGTGCACACGAACAGCACGGTCAGCGGCCTCAAACCCGGCACCCCCTCTTCAGGCGAAGATAAGCGCGCGCACATGGCTCCGTCAAGGTCAGCGCTTCCGTAATCCTTTGGTAAACAAGGTGTCTACGGTTCCGCAGGACGTTCTGGCGCGGGTGGGGCCGGCCGCGCCCCGGCCCGCACCGTGAGCGGCGGCCACACGGTCGCGTCGATCAGGGTGGACGGGGCCGGATCCCGCGGCGGATCGCCGCCCGCCGCTCGATGGTCGCGGTCCGGGAAGGCCACGGACGGCTGCCGCCCGCCGGCTGCGGGCGCGATCTCGCCGGCCGGATCCCAGGCGCCGTCCACGCGGTCGCGCCAGAGGGCCCAGGCGAGCGCGAGGTCGGTCGCGGGGGCTTCGCCGTGCCGGTTCGCCGAGGTGGAGACCAGCGGAGCACGCACGCGCCGCAACAGGTCGCGCAGGATCTCCAGCGCCGGCACGCGTACGGCGACGGTGCCGCCGCCGGCAGCCGGCAGGATGACGGTGAAGGGTCCGGGCCAGCACTGCGCGAGGAAAGCGTGCACGCGGGAGGTCAGCGGCTGCGCCAGGTCGCAGGCGGCGCCCAGGTCGGCGGCGAGCACCAGGAACGGTTGCCGGACCGCCCGGCCCTTGAGCAGCGAGATGCGGCGCACGGCCGCCGGTCGATCCACGCGCGCGTGCAGGCCGGGCAGCGTGTCGGTGGGCAGCAACAGAACGCGACCGCGCCCCAGCGCAGCCGCCGCGGACGCCGCCGACTGCCAGACGGGCGGTCGCCACGGACGTTCGCGTCCGGTCACTTGCCGCCCCGGGCCAGGTCCCTCCGGTAGGCGTCGAGGGCCTTTGCCACCTCTCCGTCGTACAGGGCGATCATCCGGGCCGCCAGCACGACGGCATTGCGCGCGCCCGCCTTGCCCACCGCGACGGTGGCCACCGGCACGCCCGGGGGCATCTGCACGATCGAGAGTAGCGCGTCCACGCCGGCCAGCGGGCCCGCAGCCACCGGGACCCCCACGACGGGCCTCGCCGTGAGCGAGGCCACGACCCCGGGCAGGTGGGCCGCCATGCCGGCGACGGCCACGAAGACCTCCGTCCCCGCCTTCTCGGCCTCTTGAACCAGGCGACGCAGCAGGTCCGGCTGCCGATGCGCCGACGCCACCTCGATCCGCATGGTCAGCCCGAGGCGCTGGCAGAGCGCTTCCATCCCCTCGGTCACCGACAGGTCCGATGCGCTCCCCAGAAGCACCAGGATGCGAACCGCCCCGGACTCCTCGCCGACCTCGCGCGCGCCGCCCGCGCGGGCCGCCGCGCGCGGCCCGGCGTGCGTCCCGCTCTCGCGGAATCCCTCGGCCTGGTCGTTGTCATGTCCGGTCATGCGCTTTCTTCCTCCTCGCGAGCGCCGATGTCGCGCCGGTAGAAGAGCCCCTCCGCCTGCACCTCGTCCAGGCACCGGTAAGCTTGCCCGCGCGCGGCCACGAGTCCGCGACCCACGCCCACGGCGCCGAGCACCCGTCCTCCGGCGGAGACCAGGTCGCCGTCCTCCCGACGCGTGCCGGCATGGATGATCCAGGCGTCGCCGCGGTCCGGGGGAAGCTGGAGCCGTATGCCCTTGCGGTAAGGGCCCGGGTATCCTCTCGCCGCCGCCACGACCACCACGCAGTGGTGCGACCAGTCCGTCAAGCCGCCGCCGGTCCAGTCGGCCGGCGCGTCCGGGTCGATGTGCACGCCCTGCAGGTATCGATCGAGTTCGCCGTCGGCCGTGGAGCGGACCAGTTCCAGGAAGTCGCCCTTGAGCAGGGGCAGCACGACCTGCGTCTCGGGATCCCCGAACCGGCAGTTGAACTCGAGCACGCGCAGCCCATGATCGGTCAGCATCAAGCCGGCGTACAGCACGCCGCGGTAGGGGATGTCGCGGCGCCGCAGTTCCGCCAGCATGGGAGTGATCACCTGCGCGTCGATCCGCAGCATCGTCTCGGCCGGCAGTTCCACCGGGGCGAAGGCGCCCATGCCGCCCGTGTTGGGACCGGTGTCGCCATCGCCCACGCGCTTGTGGTCGCGGCTCGGCGCCAGCAGGGCGTGGGTCTGCCCGTCGGTCACGCAGAGCACCGACAGTTCGCGCCCGAAGAGGCACTCCTCGATGAGCACCCGCAGGCCCGCAGCGCCGAACGCCTGATCCTGCAGGCAAAGGAGCACGTGCTGCTCCGCCTCGGCGCGGGTGACGCACACCGCCACGCCCTTGCCCTGGGCCGCTCCGGTAGCCTTGACGACCACCGGCATGTCCACCTTGTCCAGGTAGTCGAGAGCGCCCTCCACGCTGCTGAAGGAGCGGTAGGACGGCGTCGGAACGCCGGCGGCAGCCATCACCTCCTTGGCGAACTCCTTGTCGCCCTCCAGACGTGCTCCCATGGCGCCCGGACCGAAGACCGAAACTCCCGCCCGGCGCAGATGGTCGGCGAGGCCGGCGATCAGGGGCTCTTCCGGCCCGATCAACGCCAGGCCGATCTCCTGCTGGAGGCAGAATCTCACGACCTCGTTGGGCCGTCCCAGGTCGATGTCGACGTTCTCCGCCAGTTGCGCCGTGCCTGCGTTGCCCGGAGCGACGAAGATGCGCGGCTCCTGCGGAGACTCCGACAGCTGGCGGACGAGCGCGTGCTCGCGACCGCCGGCGCCGAGGACGATGATCCTGTCGGCCATGGCTGCTCCTTTCGCCCAGAGGTACGATACCGCAGGCGCCGCCGCCGGCCAACCGGGATCGGTCACGGGCTCCGGTCCGTGATATCAGGAGTGGCCACTCATGAAAAATGCGGCTCAGCGGACGATCCGCGTGCCGGCACGACCGGCGACAGCCTGCAGCAGCGAGGGCGGGTCGGTGATGATCACCTCGTGGCCCCCGCCGGCGAGAAAGTTCAGGGCCGCCTCGATCTTCGGTCCCATGCTGCCCGGAGCGAACTCGCCCGCTTCCATCAGGGCCCGGGCATCGGCGGTCGTGAGCACATCGAGCCCTTCCTGATCGGGCCCGCCGAAGTGCTTGTAGACACGGTCGATCTGCGTGACGATCACCAGGACATCCGCGCCGATCAGCCGTCCGAGCAGATCGCTGGCAAGGTCCTTGTCGATCACCGCGTCCACGCCGTACAGATCCCCGCTCTCGGGGTGGCGGGCCACGGGAACACCGCCGCCGCCCACGGCCACGGCGATCACCCCGGCGTCGAGCACGGCCCTGATGGCGGGCCACTCCACCACCTCGCGCGGCATGGGGCTCGGCACCACGCGCCGCCAACCCCGACCCTTGTCCTCCCGCACCGCCCAGCCGAGTTCCCGCTGGAGCGTGTTCGCCTGCTCCCGGTCGTAGTACGGCCCGATGTACTTGGTGGGGTTCTGGAAGGCGGGATCGTCGGGATCGATCCGAACCTGGGTCACGATCGAGGCGACCGTGCGGTCGACGCCGCGCGCGCGCAACGCATTCTGGAGCGCCTGCTGGATCATGAAACCGAGACCGCCCTGGCTGTCGGCGCCGCAGACGAACATGGGCATGGGGGGTATGCCGTGCAGCTGCTCGCCGGCGTCATTGCGCAGGACGATGTTACCCACCACCGGTCCGTTGCCGTGGGTCATGACGATCCGGTGGCCGGCGGCGGCGAGTTCGGCCACCTGGTCCATCGTCTCGCGGGCCAGACCCAGTTGCTCCGCGAACGTGCCGCGCTGCCCCAAAGGGATGATGGCGTTGCCGCCGAGCGCGATCACGTAGCAGCGCGACGAGCGGGGATCGGTCATCTCGCGGTTGCCTCCCGACAAAGCACGCGCGGGCCGACCGTCGGGGCCGACCCGCGCCTGCGACCTGGGCACGCGGTCAGCCCTTGCGAACCGCGTCAGCGAAGTCGGCCACTCTCTCGAGCGCCTTCCGGATGTTCTGCTGGCTGTTGGCGTAGCTGAAGCGCAGGTAGCCTTCGCCGTGGCGCCCGAACGAGGTGCCGGCCAGCACTGCCACGCCGTGTTCCTCGAGCAGGCGATTCTCGCATTCCTTGCTGCTGAGACCGAGCGCGCGCACGTTCGGGAACACGTAGAACGCTCCCCGCGGGCGGAGGCAGGTGATCCCGTCGATGGCGTTCAGACCGTCGACGAGGAGATCGCGCCGCAGCTCGAACTCCGCCACCATCGCGCGCGCCGCATCCTGCGGTCCGGTGAGCGCCTCCACGCCCGCGAGCTGCGTGAAAGACGCCGTGCAGCTGGTGCAGTTGGTCTGCAGCTTCGCGACCGCATCCGCCAGCGGCGCCGGCATGACGCCGAAGCCCAGCCGCCATCCCGTCATGGCGTAGGTCTTGGAGTGACCGTCGAGGATGATGGTGCGCTCGAGCATCCCCGGCCGCGTGGCGATGGACTGGTGCTCTCCCTCGTAGATGATCTTGCTGTAGATCTCGTCGGACAGCACCCAGAAATCGTGCTCGACGGCCAGTTCCGCGATGGCGTCGAGGTCTGCTGGCCCGAGCACGCCTCCGGTCGGATTCTGGGGCGAGTTGATGATGAGCAGCCGGGTACGGTCGCTGATCCGCTCGCGCAGATCCTCGATGCTGAACGAGAAGCCCTTCTCCTCCAGCAGGGGCAGAGCCACCGGACGGGCGCCGAGGAAGTTGATCACCGACTCGTAGATGGGGAAGCCCGGGTTGGGGTAGATGACCTCGTCGCCCTCGTCGACGAGCGCGGTCAGCGGGAAGTAGATGATCGGTTTGCCGCCCGGGACCACCACCACGTTCTCTGGACCGACGGCGATGCCGCGATCACGCGAGATGTACTCGGCGAACGCGCGCCGCACGTCCGGCAGGCCGGCCGCGGGCCCGTAATGGGTGTGCCCGCTGCGCAGCGCCTCCACCGCCCGGTCGATGATGTTCTGCGGCGTATCGAAATCGGGCTCGCCGATCTCCAGGTGGACGATGTCGCGACCCTCGGCCTCGAGCGCCTTGGCCCGCGCCAGCACGACGAACGCCGTCTCCGTGCCGAGCCTCTCCATCCGCTTGGCGAGCATGGATCCTCCCCCTCGACGCGCCGCTGGCGCGATGGCTTCCGCGCAACGTCGAGTGCGGCGCGAGCGTCCCCTCGGAACGCCCGGGTGCGCCTGCAGCCGACCCCCGATCGGAGGCCAAACGTAACGGGGTGAACAGGTCAAGTCAAGGGGGTCCGACCGGACATGTGACTGTCGGAAAGCGACTTCTGCTCCTTGGGCGACGGCGCGAGCGCGCGGGAGCGCCGGGGCCGGCGGTCGATCGACGGCGCACCGCTCTCACCAGCGCAGCTCGCTGCCGATGACCATCGTGCGCTCGTCGGCGACCTGCGCGGCGGGCTCAGGCCGGCGCCACAGCACCGCGCCGTGCCAGCGCCAGGCCGAGCCTTTCCGGGTCACACCGACACTCCAGCCCGCTCGCCACTGCCCCCAGTGCCGCGTGAGGATCCGGCCCGGCGCCGCCGCCCATACCGTGAGCAGATCCACCGGATCGCCCCAGGCGCTGGTCGTCTCGCCGACGATTTCCCAGCCGCTCGGGCCTCGCCACCGGACCGCCGCCGCCACCAGGCGCCGGGTACGAGCGGGCGACTCCCGGCGGTCCGATACCGAGCGCAGGTCTCCACGCAGTTCCCATGGCCCCGACCGCCGCCTCACCCTGACGAGTTCCACGGTCTGCTGCTGTTCGGGCTCCGTGCCCGCGGGACGCCAGGGCTCCTCCTCGCTCCATACGCGCCGTTCACGCTGGCGAAGGGTCGCCTGCACGTCCAGGCGCCAGCCGGCCGCAGGCCGCCACCACGCCGCCAGCGTGGTCGTTCGCCGCACGCGTACCACCGCCCTGTTGAAGATGTCGCGAGCCCTGACATGATCGTTGATGCTGCAGGTATCAAGGACGCATATGAAAACTCTTCAGAAGAGATGGATGAAATTAAAGCCGGTAAATTTATACCCGGAACCCTGAACCCCGATGGCACATGGTCGGAAGGGTATGAGTATGGGCTGCAAACCATTGGAGTGTC
>JAWOID010000006.1:0-28025 GCA_046484865.1 Candidatus Krumholzibacteriia bacterium | reverse complement strand
ACGATCGCCTATTCGAAGCGCAGGCAGATGTCGGCCGAGCGGATGGCGATCCTGCTGGTCTGGCGCAACTACATGAAGTGGCGCTCGGAGAACTCGCCCGCCGAAACCCCGGCGATGGCCATTGGTGCGAAGAGCGAGCGGGTCGACCTCGACGAGATCCTCTCGCACCGTCTCTTCCGCAGCCACGTCCAACTCCCTCCCCGATGGGCGGCTTACTACGAGCAGCAGGTCGTCACGCGGGCGCTGCCGCGCAACCGGGTGCACGACCTGAAGTATGCGTTCTGAAAACAGGTGGGAAGCTATCGGGCCCCCGTGTGCACAATCTTCGATCCATAACCTAAGGGACAGCGGCAGCGCACAATCCGCCCGGAGGATCATCTCTTTCTGGTACGCACACACCCTCAGAATGTGGTATATTCGCCGTTCGCCACGCAGAGAGGGCCCGGAGGATGGCCCGACCCGACTGACCCAGGAGAAACGGACCGCGACCATGACCCAGGACCACCGCGCCGACCTGCCTCTGGAGCAGGGGGCGACCGACGACGATGCTCGCCCGCTGAACGAGTCCCCCGAAACGACCAGCCCTCCGGCCGAGCGCGATCCGACATTGCAGTCCGCCGCGCCGCGGGACGTCGAGCCCGCCTCGGAGGCCGAAGGACCCGAGCCCGCCTCCGAGGTCGGGGAGCCCGGGCCGAGCCCCGAGGCCGGCAAGCCTACCCCCGACGTCATGAAGCCCGCCGCCGGCGACGACGAGGACGACGGCGACTCCGCCGAGTTCGCGCGGCTGCTGGAACAGCAGGAGGCAGCGCCCACGCGCGTGTTCCGACCCGGCGACAAGGTCACTGGCACCATCGTCCAGATCGGCGAGCAGGACGCCTACGTCGACTGCGGGGGCCGGAACGAGTTGCGCCTGGACGTCGGTGAACTGCGGGGCGAGGACGGCCAGATCGCCCACGCGGTGGGTGACGAGATCACGGCGCACGTCAAGAAGGATAGCGAGGGCGAGCTGGGACTGACCCGGGCGCTGGCCCTGGACACCGCGGGCCTGGAGGCGCTGCAGCAGGCCAGCGAGAGCGGCACGCCGGTCAAGGGCAAGGTCCAGGATGTCAACAAGGGCGGCCTGACGGTCCAGGTGGCCGGCCGGCGCGGGTTCTGCCCGTTCTCGCAGATCGATCTGCGGAGGGTGGAGGATCCCGAGCGCTTCATCGGGCAGGAACTCGAGTTCAAGATCCTGGAGCTCTCGGAGGACGGCCGCAACATCGTGCTGTCGCGCCGGGCGCTGCTGCAGGAACGGCGCGAGACGGAGGCCACGGAGACCCGCTCGACGCTGGCGCTCGGCGACGAGCGCACCGGCCGGGTGACGCGACTGGTGCCGTTCGGCGCCTTCGTCGACATCGGCGGCGTGGAAGGGCTCGTGCACATCTCCCAGATCTCCCACGAGCGGGTGTCGGATCCCGCCGAGGTCCTCGAGGAGGGCCAGGAAGTGCGCGTGAAGGTGCTCGAGATCCAGAACCTCGGGCAGGGCCGCCGCGAGCGCGTGGGACTGTCCATGAAGGCGCTCGCCGCCGATCCGTGGCCCGCGACGGCCGAACGCCTGCAGCCGGGCACGGACGTCCGGGGAGTGGTCACGCGGCTGGTGGACTTCGGCGTGTTCGTCGAGTTGGAGCCGGGCGTGGAAGGCCTCGTGCACATCTCGGAGATGGCGGACCGGCGCATTCTCCATCCTCGCGAGCTCGTCTCCGAGGGTGACGAGGTGGATGTCCGGGTGCTGACCGTCGATCTCGAGCGCCGGCGCATCTCGCTTTCGCTGCGACAGACGGCCGGCTACGACCTCTAGCGCGCCGCAGCGGTTGCCGCCGGCGGGCCGCGCCGCCGGCAGTCAGCGCCGCCGGCAGTCAGCGGCGCCGGCGGTCAGCGGCGCGGGCGGCGGTCAGCGGCGCCGGCGGTCAGCGGCGATCGGGCTCCTCGGTGCGCAGGCGGCGCACCGCCGCGACCACGGCGTGGGCGGCGAAGTCCATCTCCTTCGCCGTGGTGAAGCGGCCAGGCGCCAGGCGCAGGCTGGCGCTGGCCAGTGCGTCGGGCACGCCGAGGGCCGCCAGCACGCGCGACGGACGGCTCTCGGCGCTCGAGCACGCCGAACTCGACGAGACCGCCAGCACTGGCAGAGCCCCGAGCAGCCGGTGCGCCCGCACCCCTGCGAAGCTCAGGTTCAGCTGACCCGGCAGGCGCCGGACGGGATCGCCGTTGAGCACCCAGTCCGTCAACTCCCGCCGGAGCACGGCGAGGAAGCGTTCGGCGAGTCCCCGCAGATGCACCGCGTCGCCGTCCATCTCCAGACCGGCCAGCCGGCAGGCCTCGCCGAAGGCCACGATCCCCGGCACGTTCAGCGTGCCGCCGCGCAGGCCGCGTTCCTGACCACCGCCGGACACGAGAGGCGCCAGCACCACGCGCGGATCGCGCCGGCGCACGTAAAGGGCGCCCACCCCCTTCGGACCATGAAGCTTGTGCGCCGACAGCGCGAGCAGGTGGATGTCCTGCGTCGTGGCGTCCAGCGGCACCTTTCCCGCCGCCTGCGCGGCGTCGCAGAGGAAGAGGACCCGCCGCTCGCGACAGATCGCGCCGATGTCTCCGATCGGCTGCAGGGTCCCGATCTCGTTCTGCGCTGCCATCACCGCCACGAGCAGCGTCGCGGGCTCGATGGCGTCCGCAACCGCGCCGGGTTCCACCACTCCGCCGGCGCCCGGCGCCACGCGCGTCACGCGCCAGCCGCGGGCCTCGAGGCGCTGCACCGGAGCCTCCACCGCGTCGTGCTCGAAGGCCGAGATCACCAGGTGACCGGGCTCGCCCGAGGAGCCCACGCCGCCGGCGTCCTCCGGCCGCCAGAGTTCGGCCGCCCCGAGCACTGCCAGCGCGGCGGCCTCGGTGGCTCCGCTGGTGAAGATGATCTCGCGCGGGGTGACACCCACCAGGCCCGCCACCTCGGCGCGCGCCTCCTCCACCAACCGGGCCGCGGCCCAGCCGAACGCGTGGTGGGCGCTGGCAGGATTCCCGAAGTGCGTGCGCGCCACCTCTTGCTGGAGATCCAGCACCCGTGGATCCATGGGGGTGGTGGCGTTGTGATCCAGGTAGACGGGGGTGCGGATGCTCACGAACTCCCTCCCCGGCCCGGACGCATCAAGCGCTCAGCTCGAGCATGCGCTGGATCGGGACGAGAGCGCGCCGCCGGACATCCTCGGGGATGGTCACCTCGGGTCCGCCGTCGCGCAGGCAGAGATAGAGCTTCTCCAGCGTGTTGCGCTTCATGTAGGGGCACTCGTTGCAGTTGCAGGATTCGTCTTCGCCCGGCACGGCGTGCAGGATCTTGTCGGGGTTCTCCTTGCGCATCTGGTGCAGGATGCCCGGCTCGGTGACCACGATCAGTTCACGGGCGGACGTCTCGCGCGCGAAGCGCAGGATGGTGGCCGTGGAGCCCACGTGATCGGCATGCTGCAGCAGCGCCTGCGGGCACTCGGGATGGGCAGCGACCAGCGCGTTCGGCCGGGTGACCTTCAGTTCCACCAGCTTGCGCTCGCTGAAGCGCTCGTGCACCTCGCAGGACCCCGGCCAGAGCACCAGTTCGCGTCCGAGCTGACGCTCCACGTACGCGCCCAGGTAGCGATCGGGCGCGAAGATCAGCGGCTGCTCGGCAGGGAAGCTGTCGACGATCCGCACTGCGTTGCCGCTCGTGCAGATGACGTCGCTGAGCGCCTTGACCGCGGCCGAGCAGTTGATGTAGGTGACCACCGCGTGGCCGGGATGCCGGGCCACGAACGCGGCGAACTCGTCGGCGGGGCAGCCGTCGGCCAGGCTGCAGCCCGCGTCCGGATCCGGCAGCAGCACCTGCTTATCCGGGTTGAGGATCTTCGCCGTCTCCGCCATGAAGTGCACGCCGGCGAAGACGATCACGTCGGCCTGCGTCTCGGCGGCGCGGCGGCTCAGTTCCAGGCTGTCGCCAACGATGTCGGCCACGTCCTGGATGTCGGGCTCCTGGTAGTAGTGCGCCAGGATCACCGCGTTGCGGCGGCGCCGCAGATCATCGATGGCCGCGAAGAGGTCGAGGTGCGGGTCCGCGGCGGACCCGGCGTTCGGCGGCTGCGGGAAGGACAGGTTCATGGATGCTAGTCCCCCTCACAAAGAAAACCACGTTTCTCCCGTAAATAGTGGTCAAGGAGACCGGTCCTGGCAAGCCGGCGCAGGCGCGGGCGGTGCCGGTTGGGTGTGGACTTTCCCCCGCCGGCTACTTACATTTACGCGACGCTCGCGGCAGGACGGATCGCGCATCCTCCCCCGCGGGAGCGCGCCGAATCGCGCGCCTCATCCCCCTCCGGACTGCATCCGGGCAGCACGTAGCGAGGACCTACCGACCATGATCAGTCATTCGCTCGCATCCGCCGGAACGCGCGTCGACGTTCGGAACCGTGGTTTCCGTCGGACGGCCGGCACCGTTCTGCGGCTGGTGGGGCTGCTCCTGGCCCTGCTGATGGCCGCCGGGTTGACCGGCTGCGAAGACGACCCCGCCGAACCGTCGTTCGAGAATCCGCCGGTGACCCCGGTCGAACCTTGGTTCATGGGGGCATGGGGCAGCAGCAGCTCCGACGTCTACCTCGTGGGCCAGCCCGGACTGATCGCCCACTTCGACGGTGACCGGTGGACGTTCGAGGCGAGCGGCACCACGGCGCGTCTGACCGACGTGTTCAGCCCGGACGGCGGTGCAACCTATTACGCCTGCGGTCATGGCGGCGTGATCCTGCGCAATACCGGCAGCGGCTGGACGCGCATGGAGAGCGGTACCTCCGAGAATCTGTTCGGACTCGGCGTGTACGACGGCTCCTTGCATGCGGTGGGCCGGGCGGGGACGGTTCGCCGCCTGACCGGCGGTACCTGGTCCGACACGGCGCCCCGCGTGATCGTCCGCGACCGCAACGACGCGCCGGTCGATACGCTGACCCGCCGGACCGAGGTGGCCAACCTGAACGCCGTCACCGCCCGCGGCATCGGCGGACTCCACGGCCAGATCCTGATGAACGACGATACCTGGGGCTGGCAGCTGCGCGTGGTGCGGGGCGGGCGCGAGGGCGTGACCGCCGGCTGGGGCGACAGCAGCCGTCTCGAGGGGAACCTGGTGGCCACCGACCGGGGCCGGCTGTTCCAGCTGGTGATCCAGGACGAGCGTCTGACCTGGTCCGAGCGGTACAGCCCCGCGCTGTACGAGCGCATCGGCGGCATGTGGGCGCAGATCACCGGCACGACCTACGACCTGTTCCTGGTCACCTGGAACGGCACCGTGGTGCGCGAGACCATCGTGCTGCTCGCGGGCGAATCCACGCCGTCCCGGACGGACCACGAGCGGATCCTGGAAGTGCCCGCCCTGGAGTTCTACGACATCTGGGGCGCCGCTCCGGACGACCTGTTCGTGTGCGGCAAGTCGCTGACGGTGTATCGCTATCACGATCCCGACGGCGGCGACAACCCCGAGTGGCGCAGCACGGTGCTGACCGTTCCCCAGGGCCTGGCGGCGAGCCGCTGAGCGCTCGTCCGCGACCAGCGGCTCCGCTGTCTGCGCATCGCCGCGCCGGAACCGCACACGACTCCCCCGATGGCCCGGCCGCCTTTCGGTGACCGGGCCCCCGTTCGCGTCGCACCCGAGGAGGTCCCTGATGAGGAGTAATGGTCCCTGGCGGAAGTCGCTGATCCGGCTCGGCCTGGCGGCTCTCGTGCTGCTGCTGGTCTCGCCCGCCTCCGCCCAGTATCGCCCCGACTCCAACGCCCCGCGCGCCGAGGTTCCCCGCGAGTACCAGTGGAGCCCCGAGGACATCTTCCCCACCCGCGAAGCCTGGGAGCAGGAGCTGAAGACCGTGGAACAGGCGATCCCGGAACTGGGTCGCTCGCAGGGGCGGCTCGGCGAATCCGCCGCCACGCTGCACCAGGCGCAGGAGGACGTCTATGCCCTCCTCGAGCGGCTCTACAAGCTGTACATCTACGCCCAGACGCGGTACGACGTGGACCAGGGCGTGGACTCCGCCCGCGAGGATCAGGGGCGGGTCGCGCTGCTCATGCCCCGCTTCGGTCAGGCAATCGCGTACATGCAGCCGGAACTGCTGGCGATCGATCCCGAGGTCATCCAGGGCTTCCTGGCGGAGCACGAGGGACTCTCGCAGTACGCTTACTACTTCGAAGAGCTGTGGCGGCAGCAGGAGCACACGCTCTCCAGGGCCGAAGAAGAACTGCTCGCGCTCACCGGCAACGTGCGCAGCGTGCCCGGCGACACCCACGAGGCGCTGCTCGGGGTGGACATCGATTTCCCGAAGATCGTCGACGAGAACGGCGAGCTGGTGCCGCTGAAGGTCAGTTCCTTCTCGAAGTACCGGTCCTCGCCCGTCTACGCGGTGCGTAGGCAGGCCACCGAGGCGTTCTTCGGCACGCTCCGCGGCTACCAGACCACCTTCTCGGTGCTGCTCGACGGCGTGGTGAAGTCGCACATCCTCACCAAGGAGGCCCGCGGCTACGAGAGCACGCTGGAGGCGGCACTGGACGGCGACAACATCTCGCCCACCGCATACCGCATGCTCATCGACACCGTGCGCGAGAACCTGCCGCGGACGCTGCACCGGTACGTCGAGCTGCGCAAGCAGGTGCTGGACGTGGAGGGACCGCTGACCTTCGCGAACCTCTACAACCCGCTGATCCCCGAGGTGGACGTCGAGTACACCTACGAGGAGGGACGCAAGCTGATCGTCGAGGGCCTGCAGCCGCTCGGCAAGGACTACGTGCAGCGCCTGGATGCTGGGCTCGATCCGGCCAGCGGCTGGATCGACGTCTATCCGAGCGAGAACAAGCGCAGCGGCGCCTACAGCAACGGCGCGATCGCCGCCGCGGTGCATCCGTACGTGCTGCACAATTTCGACAACTCGCTGGACGCGGTCTTCACGACGGCGCACGAGATGGGCCACGCGCTGCACTCGGTCTACAGCTCGGAGAACCAGCCGCCGGTCTACGCCTCGTACACGACGTTCCTGGCCGAGGTGGCCAGCACGGCCAACGAGGCGCTGCTCACCGACTACATGCTGAAGCGCGCCAAGGATCCGGGCGTGCAGTTGCTGCTGCTCAACCAGCGTCTCGAGAGCATGCGTCTGACCATCTTCCGCCAGACGCTGTTCGCCGACTTCGAGCTGCGCTTCCACGAGCACGCCGAGCAGGGGAATCCGCTGACGGCCGAGTTCCTCAACGATCTCTACGGCCAGCTGATCCAGGAGTACTACGGACCCGAGTACGCCCTGGGCGAGAACGACGAGTGCGAATGGATCTTCATCCCGCACTTCTACTACAACTACTACGTCTTCACCTACGCCACGGGCCTCACCAGCGGCATCGCCATGGCCGACCGGATCGGCCGGGAGGGCGACCAGGCGGCGAAGCGGTACATCGAGCAGATGCTGAGCGCCGGGTCGTCTGCGCCGCCGCTGACCATCCTGCGCAACGCGGGCGTGGACCTGGAGACGCCGGAACCGATCGAGAAGGCGATGGCGCTCTTCGCCAGGACGGTGGACGATTTCGAGAAGACCTGGGCCCGGTACAACGGGCGGGGCTGACCGCCCGGACAGGACTGACGGCGGACGAGGGGCGCAGCGCAACTGCGCCCCTCTCTGCTGAGGGGGCGAGATCCCCGGAGTACGGTGGACCGGCGCGGGGAGCGCGCCGGCGGCGAGGCTCACCCGGATGAGGTGGTAGGCCGCCCAGGACTCGAACCTGGCACCGTCTCCTTAAAAGGGAGATGCTCTACCTGATGAGCTAGCGGCCCACGCACCGGGTGGCGGCGGGCGCCGACGCCCGCGCAATATATGACCGCCGCCAGATGCTGTCAAAAGCGCCTGCGGCGGCGCCCGGCCCGCGGCGCGGGCATCGCCCGATCACGTGGTGACGCCGGTGTCGGTCCAGATGACCTGGTCCCGGCGCTTGCCCACGCTCACCGCCATGATCAGCGTCCCGAGTTCCTGCTCGAGGAACTCGAGGTACTGGCGTGCCCCGGACGGCAGATCGGTGAGGCGCCGGCAGTCGGTGGTCGGCTTGAGCCAGCCGGGAAACTCGCGGTAGACCGGACGGCAGCGCGCCAGGACGTCGCTGCGGGTGGGGAACGCCGCCAGCGGCTCCTCGTCGAGGGTGTAGCCGGTGGCCACCTTCACGACCGGCAGGGTATCGAGCACGTCGAGCTTGGTGATGAGCACGCCCGAGAGTCCGTTGATGGCCGCGGCGTAGCGCGCAGCGATGATGTCGAACCAGCCGCAGCGGCGGGGACGTCCCGTGGTGGCGCCGAACTCGTGCCCCAGCTGGCGCAGCGATTCACCGTCCTCCGCCAGCAGTTCCGTGGGGAAAGGACCGTTGCCCACGCGGGTGCAGTAGGCCTTGAAGACCCCCAGCACCTCGTCGATGACCCTCGGCGGCAGGCCGGTGCCCGTGATCGCCCCGCCGATGGTGCAGTTGCTGCTGGTGACGAACGGATAGGTGCCGTGATCGACGTCGAGCAGGGTGCCCTGGGCGCCCTCGAAGAGCACCGACTCCGTGCCGTTGCGGATGCCCCGCAACGCCGTGAACCCGTCGACGATCATCGGCCCGAGCCCCTGGGCGAGCACCACCAGTTCCTCGGCGATGGTCTTGGCGGGCAGCGGCTCGGCCTCGTGACGGTCGGACAGTTCCTCGTTGGCCGACAGGAGCAGCTCGATCGCCTTGCGCTCGAGGTTCTCCTGCGGCAGCAGCAGGTCGCCCAAACGCAGGCCCGCGCGCTGGAACTTGTCGAGGTAGGCCGGTCCGATGCCGCGGCCGGTGGTGCCGATGGACCGGCGCCGACGCTTCGACTCCTGCAACTCGTCGAGTCGCTTGTGATAGGGCATGAGGACGTGGGCCGAGGCGGAGACGAAGAGCCGTCCGCGGACCTTCACGCCCTTCTCCTCGAGCGAGCGGATCTCGTCCTGCAGGGCCCAGGGATCGATGACCATGCCGTTGCCCAGGAAGCAGCGGACGCTCGGGTGGAAGATCCCGGAGGGCACCAGGTGCAGGACGTGCTCCTGCCCCTCGTACTGGATCGTGTGACCGGCGTTGGCTCCGCCCTGATAGCGCAGGACCCAGTCCACCTTCTCGCAAAGAGCGTCGACGATCTTGCCCTTGCCCTCGTCGCCCCACTGGGCGCCGATGATCACGCGGTTCACGTCGCTGCCCCCTTCGCTGCCGTCCCGTCCGGCGCCACCCGGCACCGGCAGCCCGGGACCGCTCTCGGGTCACACCCAAAAAAAAACGGCCCCGCGACTGCTGACCGCCCGTCGGGCGACTGGAACCGCAGCATGACCGGGACCGGAATCAGCGGCCGTCGAACAGCGCCTTCAGCGAACTCCACGTCTGCTCGTCGGCCAGGTTCGCGGCGCAGTCGCCGGGCACGCCGGGATTGCCGGACTGCGCGGTGACGTTGCCGTCGACCTGTCCGTCTCCATCGACGTCGCCGATCTCCGCGCCGTTGAGGCAGCCGTCTCCGTCCGAGTCCTTCTGGGCCAGCGTCTGGTCCCATAGCCTTCCGTTCGCGAGGAAGTCGGCACCGAACGGATTCAGCTCGGAACTCGCCGGCTGCGGTGCCGCCACCGTGTGGCAGGTGAGGCAGAGGTTCGGCTGCACCATCGGCAACTCCGCCATGTCCGCCTCGGTCGCAGTCGCCGCCACCGGCAGCAGCAGCGCCAGCCCCAGCAGCGTCAGCAGCGCCGCCGGCATCCACACGCCTGCTCTCGTCGGCAGGGTGCGGTCCATTGCGCGCGGGCTGGGGCGAGACGCTCTGAGCATCGGGGCCTCCGGGGCGGTTTCCGGCCGAACCGGCGCTCGCGACGCCGGTCTGAATCCTTGATCGCATTATATCGTCGGCAGGGGGCCGACGTCAATTGACATCCGCTATCGATGCCGCCCGGAGGGCAGGGAGGCCGATAATCCCGCCAGGACTCCGGCTGCCCCCTGCTCGGCGGCTCCGCGGCCGGGTCCCGGGCTCAGGTTTCCGCAGCGGCCAGCAGCTCCTGCATCCACCCGAGCATCTCTTTTCGCCCTGTTCTCGCCTCGGCCGAGGTCGGGAAGAAGGGCGTGTCCGCCGGCAGTAGCAGGTCGTCGATGATCTGCCCGTACCGGGCCGGACGGCGGGTGGTGCCGACCTTGTCGATCTTCGTGATCACCACCCCGAACGGATGGCCGGAACGGCGCACCGCCCCGGCGATTTCCACGTCGTCACGACTGGGGCGGTGCCGCACGTCCAGCAGATGGAACAGCGCCCGCGGACGCTCCCGGTCCTCCAGGTAGGCATGGAAGAGCTTCTGCCAGCCCGCGCGCTGATGCTTGCTCACCCGGGCGTATCCGTAGCCGGGCATGTCCACCACGTAGTAGCGATCCGCCACCCGGTAATAGTGCAGCAGGCGCGTCTTGCCGGGCTGGCCGCTGGTCCGCGCCAGGTTGCGGCGGCCCAGAACGTAGTTGATCAAGCTCGACTTCCCGCAGTTGCTCCGACCCATGAAGGCGAATTCGGGGAGCGGCGGCTCCGGCCGCGCCGTCAGGTCGGGGCAGCTGGCCACGAGCTCAACCTGCACGCCGGCCCGCCTTCTGCGCCCGCGCCGACGCCGGCTCCGACGCCTGGTCCGGTGCCGGCTCCGACGCTCGCTCCGTCTGCGCCGCCTGCTCTTTTTCGGCCACCAGCGCCAGCTCCAGCACTTCCTCCATGGTGTCCACCAGATGGACCTCGAGTTGCCGGCGCACCACTGGCGCCAGCTCGCGGAACTCCTTCTCGTTCTCGCGGGGGATCACCAGGTGCCGAGCGCCCGCGCGCACCGCCGCCACCGCCTTCTCCGGCAGACCGCCGATGGCCAGCACCTTGCCGCGCAGGGTCACCTCGCCGGTCATCGCCACGTCCTTGCGCACCGCCCGGCCGGTGAGCAGGGACACGATCGCCGTCGCCATGGCGGTCCCCGCGCTCGGTCCGTCCTTGGGGATGCCGCCCTCGGGCACGTGGATGTGCACCTGGTGCTCCTTGAACCAGGAGCCGGGCACCTCGCGGCAGCGGCCGCGCGCGTAGCTCAGGGCGGTCTCCGCCGACTCCTTCATCACTTCCTTGAGGTTGCCGGTGATCAGGATCTTGCCCGCCCCCGGCACCGCACTCACCTCGATCTCCAGGATCTCGCCGCCGGCATTGGTCCAGGCCAGCCCGATGACCACGCCCACCTCGGGCTCCCGCGCCACCTGCAGGCGACGGAACTTGGGCACGCCCAGGTAACGGGAGACCGTCCGCGGGGTGACGGCCGCCGGGAAGCGGCCCTTCTCGGCCCGGTGCCGGGCGGCCTTGCGGCAGATGGCCGCGATCTCGCGCTCGAGATTGCGCACGCCCGCCTCGCGGGTGTAGCCGTCCACGATCACCTTCAGCGCCCCGCGGGCGATGCCGCCCTCCCAGCCGGCGATCCCGTTGCGCTCGAGCTGCCGCGGCACCAGGAATCGCTCGGCGATGGTCAGCTTCTCGTGGTCCAGGTATCCCGGCAGCCGGATCACCTCCATGCGGTCCTCCAGCGCCGGCGGGATGGAATGCAGGGAGTTGGCCGTGGTGATGAACAGCACCTGGCCGAGATCGAAGTCCACCTCGAGGTAGTGGTCGCTGAAGTGGGCGTTCTGCTCGGGGTCGAGCACCTCGAGCAGCGCGGCCGAGGGATCGCCCCGGAAGTCGGCTCCGAGCTTGTCGATCTCGTCCAGCAGGAACACCGGATTGCGCGTGCCGGCCTTGCGCATGCCCTCGATGATGCGGCCGGGCTTGCTGCCGATGTAGGTGCGCCGGTGACCGCGGATCTCCGCCTCGTCACGCACTCCGCCCAGACTGATGCGCACGAAACGGCGGTTCATGCTGTCGGCGATGCTGCGCCCGAGGCTCGTCTTGCCGACCCCGGGCGGCCCGACCAGGCAGAGGATGCTGCCCTGCAGCTTGCGGGTGAGCTTGTAGACGGCCAGGTACTCGATGATGCGCTCCTTCACCCGGTCCAGCCCGTAATGATCGGCATCCAGGCGGGTGCGCACCTTCACCGTGTCGATGCGGTCGCGGGAACGCTTCCGCCAGGGCAGCGCGAAGAGCGTGTCCAGGTAGTTGCGCACCACCGTGGCCTCGGGCGACATCGCCGGCATGCGCGCCAGGCGCGCCAGCTCGCGCTGGGCCACCTCGCGCGCCTCGGCGGTGATGTCGCTCTGCTCGAGGCGCAGCGTGTACTCCTCGACCTCGGTGTCCTCGTCGGCGGTGTAGCCCAGCTCCTTGCGGATGGCGCGCAACTGCTCGTTGAGATAGAACTCCCGCTGGTTCTTCTGCACCTGGCTCTGCACCTCGGTATCGATGCGCTGCTCGATCTCGAGGATCTCCAGCTCGTTCGCCAGGAGCTGATTGATGCGCTTCATGCGCGCGCGCAGGCTCGGCTCCGCCAGCAGTTCCTGCTTCTGCGGCACCTTGCCGAGGATGTAGGCGCTGATGGAGTCGGTCATGCGGCCGATCTCCTCCAGGTTCAGCACCGACAGCAGCACCTCGTCCGGCAGCCGCTTGTTGAGCCGGACGTACTCCTTGAAGCGTTCCTTGATGGACCGGCTGAGCGCCTCCACCTCCTGCCCCTCCTCGCTGGTCTCCTCCAGGAGACCGGCGACGACGGCGAGCATCTCCTCCTCCTGGCGGACCGCCTCCAGCCGGACGCGGGCGAGTCCCTCGACCAGGATCTTGAGCGTGTCGTCGGGGGTACGGATGATCTGCAGGACCTTGATCACCGTACCCACATCGTGCAGGTCGGTGGCGGACGGCTCGTCCACCTCGGCCTCGCGCTGCGCGCTCACGCAGAGGTACTTCTCGCGCTCCATGGCCGCCTCCACGGCGGCGATCGAACTGCTCCGTCCCACCAGCAGCGGGGTGACCATGTAGGGGAAGACGACCACGTCGCGCAGCGGCAGCAGCGGCAGGTCGCGCGGGAGCACCAGGTCGTCACCCTCGCGCTTGATGGTGAAGGTGTCGCCGGCGATGGGCTTCTCGGACATGCTCGTGGTACCTCGTTCCCGATCCGCGGACCGGGCAGGAAGGCGCGAGCCGGAGAGTCTCCGGCTCGCGCGAGGAAACGGGCGGGATGGGTTCGTCAGGCTTCCTTGACCTCGGCGGAGGAATCGCCGCCGATGAGGAGCGGGTCGGCCTTCTTCTCGATGGTCTCGCGCGTGACCACCACCTGCCGGATCTCGTCCAGCGCCGGCACGTCGAACATGACGTTGCGCATCACCCGCTCGAGGATCGAACGCAACCCGCGAGCGCCGGTCTTGCGCTGGATCGCCAGGTCGGCGATCGCGTCCAGCGCGCCCGGCTCGAAGATCAGCTCGACGTCCTCCATCTCCAGGAGCTTCTGGTACTGCTTGACGAGCGCGTTTCGCGGCTCCGTCAGGATCCGCACCATGGCGGCCTTGTCCAGGGACGAGAGGGCCGTGAGCACCGGCAGCCGGCCCACCAGCTCGGGAATCATCCCGTACTTCATCAGGTCCTCGGGCTCGGCCAGCCCGAGCACCTCGGCCCGCTGCTCCTGCGTGAGCTTGCCGCCGGTCTCGTCCCGCTCGAAGCCCAGGACGTTCTTGCCGATGCGGCGCTCGATGATCGTCTCGAGCCCCTGGAACGCGCCCCCGCAGACGAACAGGATGTTCTTGGTGTTCACCTCGAGGTACTTCTGCTGCGGATGCTTGCGTCCGCCCTGGGGCGGCACGTTGGCCACGGTGCCCTCGAGGATCTTCAGCAGCGCCTGCTGCACGCCCTCGCCGGACACGTCCCGGGTGATGGAGGGGTTGCCGCTCTTGCGGCCGATCTTGTCGATCTCGTCCACGTAGACGATCCCCTGCTCCGCCGCCGGGATGTTGTAGTCGGCCGCCTGCAACAGCCGCACGAGGATGTTCTCCACGTCCTCGCCCACGTAGCCGGCCTCGGTGAGCGCGGTGGCGTCGGCGATCGCGAAGGGGACGTTCAGGAAGCGCGCCAGGGTCTGCGCCAGCAGCGTCTTGCCGGTGCCGGTGTTCCCGATGAGCAGGATGTTGCTCTTGTCGATCTCCACCCCGTCGCCGTCACGCTTCTGGTGGATCCGCTTGTAGTGATTGTAGACCGCCACCGCCAGGCTGACCTTGGCCTCGTCCTGGCCGATGACGTACTGGTCCAAATACTCGCGGATCTCGTGGGGTTTGGGGAACTTGGGAGGCGCCAGGGAGGCCTCCTCCATCAGCTCCCCCTCCAGGATATCGTTGCACAGCTTGATGCATTCGCTGCAGATGTAGACGCTGGACGGCCCTGCGACGAGCTTCGCCACTTCATCCTGACCGCGTCCGCAGAACGAGCACTTGATCATCTGGGGACTTCCGTTCTGGCGGCGTTTCATGGTCCCTCCTCGGACCGACGGTCCGGCATCTGGACTCCCGGGCGATGCCTACTTCTTGTCATGCTCGCCCTTGGCGCCACCCGTGCCTTCGCCCGTGATCTCGCGACGGCTGCGGATGACCTTGTCCACCAGCCCGTAATCCTTCGCCTCCTCCGCGGACATGAAGAAGTCGCGATCCGAATCCCGCGCGATCTTGTCCAGCGGCTGGCCGGTGTGCTTGGAGAGGATCTCGTACAGCTTTTCCCGGATGTAGAGGATTTCCTTGGTGTAGATCTCGATCATCGCGGCCTGGCCCTGGCTTCCGCCGAGCGGTTGATGAATCATCATCCGCGCACTGTTCAGGGCCGACCGCTTCCCGGCCGCTCCCGCCGCCAGCAACACCGCCCCCATGCTGGAAGCCTGTCCCATGCAAATTGTTACGACGTCGTTCGAAATGTATTGCATGGTATCGTAGATCGCAAGGCCCGCCGTCACCGCGCCGCCGGGGCTGTTGACGTACAGGTAGATGTCCCGCTCGGGGTCCTCCGCCTGCAGGAAGAGGAGCTGCGCGATGACCACGTTCGCCACGTGATCGCTGATCGGCAGTCCCAGGAAGACGATCCGGTCCTTCATCAACCGGGACCAGATATCCATCTGGCGCTCGCCATGGGCCGTCTGCTCGACGACCAGCGGGACCAGCTGCGCCGCGATCCGCGAACCGTATCCGTCCAGGCCGTCGTCTTCGCCGTGAAGCTTGCGCACGTCCATCGTCTCCTCCTCGGCGGGCGGGGCGCCGGCCCCCCTGCCTACCTGCGATCGTCCTGCTCCAACGCCACCGCCCCGGAGGGGTTCCCCCGCCAGGGGGGCGGCACGTTCATTCCTCGACCAACCGGGCGTCTCCGGGCCCGCCCGCCACGGCCCGCGCTGCCGCCGGTCTACTCCCGGGCGTCCGCCTCGGCCGGAGTGCCGGCCCCGCTCGCCGGCTCCGCCGTCCGGTCGCCCTCGTCCTCCCGGACGGTCGCGACCCGCGCGCGCGAAATCAGGAAGTCGAACGTCTTGCGCTCCTCGAGCCCATGACGGATGCGCTCGCGCTCGTCGCCACGGTTGACGTACTCGCGGTACTTGTCCAGGTCGAATCCGTTCTCGGCGGCGATGGCGACGATCCGCTCCTCGATCTCGGCGTCCGTCGCCCGGATCTTCTCCTGCCGCCGGATGGCTTCCATGATGAACATACCCTTGAGCACCCGCTCCGCCACCGGCCGGGTGAGGTCGCGGAACCGCTCGTCCTCCGCCGCGGAGATCTCCCGTCCCATCTGCAGGTTGCGGGCGTGCAACTCCTCCACGCTGGAGGCCAGGTACTGCTCCAGCAGCGAGGGAGGCACCTCGACTTCGTGCCGCTCGATCAGCTGGTCGACGATCTGCTCCTCCAGCTCCCGGTCGGCCCTCTCGGCGGCTTCCTGCTCGAGCTGGCGCCGGATCTCCCCCCGCAGTTCCAGCAGCGTCTGCCCGCCGGCCATCTCGGCGGCGAAGGCGTCGTTCACTTCCGGCAACACGCGGCGGCTCACCTGCTTCACCAGGCAGCGGAAACGGATCCGGCGCCCGCGCAGCTCCTCGTTCGGGAAGTCGTCGGGGTAGACCACCTCGACCTCGCGCTCGTCGCCCGCCGCGGCGCCGGCGAGTTCCTCGTTGAACGCGGGCAGGTTGTGCTCGGCGCCCAGCGTCATCTTCTGATTCTCCGCCGCCTTGCCGGCATCATCCTCGCCCTCGGAGGTCACCGGCCGCAGGTCGAGGGTGAGCTGGTCGCCCTCGGCAGCGCCCCGGTCCACCGGCTCCCACACGCTCCGGCTCTCGCGCAGCCGGTCCACCACCTGATCGACGTCCTCGGTGCTCACCGACACCTCGCGCCGCTGCAGCGGCAGGTCGTCGTAGTCGTGGGCCGTGATCTGCGGCCGCACCTCGAGGCGCAGGTCGAAGGTGATCGGTCCCTCGTCCTCGAAGTGGAGATCGCGCAGCTCCGGATCGGTGATGGGGATCAACCGGTGCTCCACCACCGCGGCCCGGAAGACGCGCGGCACCAGGGCCTCGAACGTCTCGGCACGCAGCCGGTCGCCCAGCTCGCGCTCCACCAGCTTGCGGGGGGCCTTGCCCTTGCGGAACCCCGGCCGCGCGTAGCCCTTGACGGCGCGGGTGAGCAGGCGCGCGTACTCGTGATCGAACTGGTCGCGGGGCACCTCCACGTGCACGATGCGCTCCCATTCGCGGGGCGTCTCGATCTCGAAACGGTAGGGGTGCTGGAAGCCGGGAGCGGACTCGTCGGTCATGGGCGCGTGTCCTCGCTGGTCCGGGTGGTGCGGGCCGCCGGCCTGGTGCGGCCGTCGGGGCGGCGCCGCGACGTTCGTGCATCTGGTTCAGGCGTCTGGTGCGAGAGGGGGGACTCGAACCCCCACGGGATCGCTCCCACAGGGACCTAAACCCTGCGCGTCTACCAGTTCCGCCACTCTCGCGCGAAGAGGCGCCGCACGGACGCCTCCGGTTCACTTCAACTTACGATAGATGGTGCGTGAAGCGATGCCCAGGATGTTGGCCGCCGTCTCCTTGTCGCCGCCCGTGCTCTCGAGCGTGGCACGGATGAGCTGCATCTCCACCTCCCGCAGCGTCGTCCCCAGCGGGATGGTCAGAGCTTCCTGACGCTTGCGTCCGGACAGGACCGCCGGCGGCAGCACGTCCACGTCCACGAACGGGCCTTTGCTCAGCACCACCGCGCGCTCGATGCAGTTCTCCAGTTCCCGCACATTGCCCGGCCAGGAGTAGCGCATCAGGGCCTCCACCGCGGCCCGCGTGAAGCTGCCGATCGCCTTGCCGTTCTTCCGGTTGTAGACCTGCAGGAAGTAGTTCGCCAGCAGGATCACGTCCTCGCCGCGGTCGCGCAGCGGCGGCAGTTCCAGGTTGATGACGTTCAGCCGGTAGAAGAGATCCTCGCGGAAGTCGCCGCGCCTGACCTCCTCCTCGAGGTCGGCGTTGGTGGCGGCGATGATGCGAACGTCCACCTCGATGGACTCGTTGCCGCCGAGCCGCTCCAGCACCCCCTCCTGCAGCACGCGCAGCAGCTTCACCTGGGTGGTGAGCGACATCTCGCCCACCTCGTCCAGGAGCATGGTGCCCTTGTGGGCCACCTCGAAGCGCCCCTTGCGCCGCCCCACCGCGCCGGTGAAGGCGCCCTTCTCGTACCCGAACAGCTCTGCCTCGAGCAGCGTCTCGGGCAACGCGGCGCAGCTCACCTTGATCAGCGGCCGCTGCGCTCGCTCGCTCCAGCGGTGGATGGCGGAGGCGAACACCTCCTTGCCGGTGCCGCTCTCGCCGCCCAGCAGGATGGTGGCCGAGCTGTCGGCCACCTGGCGCGCGGTCTCCACCGCCTGCCGCATGACGTCGCTGCGGCCGATGATGTCGTGCTTGCCCTGGACCTCTTCCAGGCGCCGGCGCAGTTCCAGGTTCTCGGCGATGAGTTGCTGCTTCTCCAGCGCCTTGCGCACCACGTTGAGGGTGGTGGCGCTGGTGAACGGCTTCTCGATGAAGTCGTAGGCGCCCATTTTCATTGCGTCCACCGCCGCCTCGATGGTGCCGTGACCGGTGATGATGACCACCTCGGTGGCGGGCGACACCACCCGTGCTGCCTTCAGCAGGTCCAGGCCCGTCATCCGCGGCATGAGCAGGTCCGTCAGCACCAGGTGCACCTCGCGGGAGCGCAGCACCTGCAGACCGGCCTCGCCATCGCCGGCCGTGATCACGTCGTAGCCGTTGCGGCGCAGCAGCTTCGACAGCGCGTGACACAGCTCGGGCTCGTCGTCCACCACGAGAATGGTGGACGTCGCCTCGGGTGCGGCGGTCTCCTCGCCGCCGCTTCCGGCCAGGGGTACGGGCGGCTTCAGATCGTTCACGTCCGCTCCCGCGCCGCGCGGTCGCGCCGGCGCGTCACCACGATGTAGACCACCAGGGCGGTCAGCGAGATCACGCCCACCCCGGCGTAGGCGTACCAGAGATAGTGGGCGTTCGCATAGGCCTCCGGCAGCGGCGCCAGCCCCTGCAGGTACAGGGCGTGCTGCTGCTGGGCGGCCTCGGGCAGCGTCGTCGGCTCGGGGCAGTACTCGCTGAGCAGGAAGCCCGAGAGCACGAATCCGAAGATCCAGGCGAAGAAGGTGTTCATGTGGGCGAAGCCCAGGAACGTGCCCTCCTTGCCGGGGGGCGCCTGCTTCGAGGCGAACTCCAGCCACTTCGGGCTGAGGAAGCACTCGGCCAGACCCTGGATGGCGATGCCGATCACCATCATGAGGGTGATCGGATGCACTGACATGCCGAGGATGTCGACGTTGCCGTCGAACCAGGCCGACGAGGCCATGGACAGCGCCGAGAGCGGGATCAGCATCATGGCGACGAGGATCGAGTACTCCGGCTTCCAGCGGCGCACCAGCTGGGTGATGAGCACCACGAACATCACCACCACCAGGGGGTTGATGTTGGCGTACCACTCCGGCTTGTAGGTCTCGCCCGCCATGCGCAGCACGTAGTCGGGCATGGCGGCGTAGAGCTGCCCCTGGATGGCCCAGAACCCCGCCGTGATGAGGATGAGCGCCAGGAAGCGGCCATTGCTCATCGCCATCCACATGCCGCTCAGGGTTTCGCGGAAATTGCGGGCCTGGGTCGCCACGTTCTCCGACGGGCGGTACATCAAAGCCACGATCAGCAGCGCCACCAGCGAAGCGCCGGCCGAGAAGTAGGGTACCGTCTGCACGCCCAGTTCGATGCGCATGGGCGCCACGATGGTCTTGCCCGTGAACGAGCCGATGTTGACGATCATGTAGAAGATGCTGAACGCCCGCGCCCGGTTCACCGCATCGGACGACTTGCTCACGGTGCCCGAGATGATCGGCTTGACGAACGCGCCGCCCACGATGATGAAGGTGATGCCGATGATCACCGGGCCGAGCGTGGAGAAGACGCCCAGCGCCCCGTAGCCCAGCGCCAGCAGCACGAAGGCGAGCATCAGGGCGTTGCGGAAACCCATGCGGTCGGCGATGGCGCCGGTGAAGAACGGCATCAGGTAGATGAAGCCGCCCAGGTAGGCTCCCACGAGCCCGGCGGCCACGTCGGAGAGCCCCACCACCCGGATGAGATAGGTGCGCAGGGCGATGAACGTGCCGTAGTAGGCCGCCCGCTCGCACAACTCGGCCGCATTGGCCGTCCAGAAGGGGCGGGGGAAGCGCCAGGTCGGCTTGCCCTCGGGCTGTCCGGCGCCGGCGTCCCCGCCGCGGCCGGTGGATCCGGCGGCGGCGCCCGTGACGGCGGCGGATGGATTCGTGCGCGGGTCGTCCTGGGGCATGGGGTCAAGCCTCCGGTCTGGTCGTGGGCCAGAGCCTGCCGAAGATGCCACGCTGCCGGGCAGCGCGTTCGAGGTTCTCCTGGAAGCGCGAGTCGGCGATCTCGATGAGCGCTCGCGCCCGCTCCCGCACGTTGCGGCCGAACATGTGCGCCACCCCGTTCTCGGTGACCACGGCGTGGGCGTCGGCGCGGGTGATGACCACGCCCGCCCCCAGGTCGAGGTTCGGCACGATCCGCGAGACACTACCGTCGACGGCCGTGGCCGGCAAGGCCGTGATCGGCAGTCCCCCCTGACTGAGGGCGGCGCCACGCATGAAGTCGGCCTGTCCGCCGAAGCCGCTGTAGATCAGCTCGCCGATCGAATCGGCACAGATCTGGCCGGTGAGGTCCACCTGCAGCGCGGAGTTCACGGCCACCATGCGGTCGTTGCGCGCCACGTTGACGGGGTTGTTCACGTAGTCGGTGGGGTGGAACTCCACCTGGGCGTTGTCGTGGACGAAGTCGTACACCTCGCGGGTGCCCAGCACGAACCCGGCCACCACCTTGCCCGGGTGGAAGTTCTTGCGCTCGCCGGTGACGATGCCGCTGGCGATGAGCGCCGGCAGCGCCTCGGTGAACATCTCCGTGTGCACGCCCAGGTCCTTCTTGCCGTCCAGGAAGCCCAGCACGGCGTCGGGGATGCCGCCGATGCCGAGCTGGATGCAGGCGCCGTCGTCGATGAGGTCGGCGATGTGCCGGCCGATCTGGCGGTCGATGCCGGTGGCCTCGGTGCCGTGGAACTCGTCCAGCTCCCGGTCCACCTCCACGAACGTGTGCACCTTCGAAACGTGGATGAAGCTGTCGCCCAGCGTGCGCGGCATCTGGCGGTTCACCTCGGCCACGATGCGTCGCGCGGCCAGGGCCGCCGGCTTGGTGACCCCCACCTCGATGCCGAAGCTGCAGAAGCCGTGCTCGTCGGGAGGGCTGAGCACCACGAAGGCGGCATCGAGGGCGATGCGCTGCTCGCGGAAGAGGCGGGGCATGTCGTGCAGGTGGACGGGCACGTAATCGGCTCGGCCCTCGTTCACCGCATCGCGCGTGTTGGCCGCCACGAAGAAGTCGCTGGTGCGGAAATGCCCCTCCATCTCCGGCCGCAGGTAGGGCGCCTCGCCCACGGTGAGATGGTGGATGATCTCCACGTCGTGCAACTCCTCGGCGCGCCCCACCAGAGCGTCCACCAGGGTGTGGGGCACGGCGCAGCCGGCGCCGATGTAGATGCGCTCGCCCGACGTGACGCTCTGCACGGCGTCCTCGGCGCTGCGCAGCCGTTCGCGGTAGATCTGCAACCAGTTCATCGCGGCTCCTGTCGCGGGGCATCGCCCTGCGGGCCATCCGCCTGCGTCTAGTCCGCCAGCAGATCGGCCAGCGGATGGTGCTCGATGCCGTGGGCCTCCGCGACCCGCGGATGGGTGACCCTGCCGCGGTAGACATTGACGCCGCGGGCGAGCGTGCCGTCGCCGCGCAGGATGACGGGCACGGGCCCGCGCGCCAGCGCCGCGATGTAGGGCAGCGCGATGTTGCCCAGCGCATAGGTCGCCGACCTCGCCACCAGGCTCGGCAGGTTGGGCACGCAGTAGTGGGTGATGCCGTCCACGACGTAGGTGGGATCGCTGAGACGGGTGGGCCGGCTGGTCTCGAAGCACCCCCCCTGGTCGATGGAGATGTCCACGATCAGGCTCCGCTCGCGCATGAGCCCGATCATCTCCTTGCTGACCAGGTGCGGCGTGCGGGCGCCGGGCACGAGGATGGCGCCGACGACCACGTCGGCATACTGCAGCGCCTTGCGCAAGGAGGCCTCCGTGGCCACGAAGGTGGTCAGGCGACCTGGAAACGCCCAGTCGATGTCGCAGATGCGGTCGAAGTCCACGTCGAGCAGGGTCACTCCCGCGCCGGCGCCCAGGAACGCGCGCACGGCGTTGCGGCCCACGGTGCCCGCGCCGATGACCACCACCTCGGCCGGCGGCACCGCCGGCGCGCCGCCCAGGAGGATTCCCAGGCCGCCATGGTCGCTCTGCAGGTAGCGGGCGGCGATCTGGGACACGATGCGGCCGGCGATCTGGCTCATGGGCCGCAGCACCGGCAGGTTGCCGGCGTCATCCTGCATGGTGACGTAGTCGATGGCCGTGCAGCCGCGCTCCACCAGGGCGCCGATCACGTCGGGTCGCGCCACCGCCAGGTGCAGGAAGCCGAGGACCACCTGGTCCGGCTGCAGCCAGGCCAACTCCGCCGCTGCCGGCGGGTGGATCTTGGTCACCAGTTCGGCGCGGGCGAACACCTCTCCCGGCTCGTGCACGATCAGGCCGCCCGACTGCTCGTACTGGTCGTCGGCGAAGCCAGACCCCGCGCCCGCGCCCTTCTCCACCACCACCGTGTGACCGCGTTCCACCAGGTTGCGCACGCCGCGCGGGGAGAGCCCCACACGCTTCTCGTCGGCCGCGCGCTCCCGCGGGATACCGATGATCATGGCTCGCTCCTCCCATGCACAGGCGGCCGGCCCCGGGGCATCCGGGGCCGGCCGCAGCACCATGGAGCCCAGTCGTGCGGGCCGGGCCGGCTCCGCCGGGTCACGTGCTCGCCAGCGACCCGTTCGTGACGAACTCGTGCCCCTGCCGGAATGCCTGCATGTTCATGTCGATCAAGTTCTTCTTCTTGATGACCTGGCGCAACGTGGACTCCACGAACTCGGGCGGGAAGGCTCCCGTGGCCGCGCAGAGCGCTCCCAGCATGACCACGTTGGCCACCTTGGGCGTACCCACCTCGTCGGCCATTTCCGAGGCCGGGATCATCACCGCCTTCAGGCGTTTCGTGTCCGGTCGGCCTTCCACGATGGACGTGTCCACCAGGATGAGCCCGCCGTCCACCACGTCGGCCTCGAAGGCCTCGAGCGACGGCTGATTCATCACCACCAGGACGTTCGGGTTGTCCACCAGGGGCGAACCGATGCGCGCCCGGGTGACGTTCACCGAGCAGTTGGCCGTGCCGCCGCGCATCTCCGGACCGTAGGCCGGGAACCAGCTCACCTGGTGTCCGGCACGCATGCCCACCTGGGAGAGGAAGAGCCCCAGGGTGAGGATGCCCTGGCCCCCGAACCCGGCGAACTTGCACCGGAGGTCGTAGGGCAGCGCCGGCTTCTCCGCCTCCTCGAACGAGGCCTTCATCCGGTCCAGGTAGGCCTCGACCCGGGCGGGTTCGTAGGGCTTCACCTCGCGGCGCCAGGTGCCCTCGTCCACGTTCTCCGCCTCGTCCTTGAACACCTTCAGGGGGAAGACCTTCGTCATCTCCTCCAGCATCCACTCGCGGGCGTCGGGCGGGTCCATCTTCCAGCCGGTGGGACACGGCGCGAGGATCTCCACGAAGCTGTAGCCGCGACCCTCGATCTGGATCTTCAGGGCCTTGCGGATCGCCTTGCGGGCCTTCATCACGTGCTTGCTGTTGCCGATCGCCACGCGCTCGATGTACGTGGGCGCCGGCAGCGTGGCCAGGAGCTCAGCCATGCGGATCGGGTTGCCGTGCACGCCCATGATGCGCCCGAGCGGCGTGGTGGTCGTCTTCTGGCCGATCATGGTGGTGGGCGCCATCTGGCCGCCGGTCATGCCGTAGATCGCATTGTTCACGAAGAAGACCGTGATGTTCTCGCCGCGATTGGCCGCATGGATGGTCTCGGCAGTGCCGATGGCCGCCAGGTCGCCGTCGCCCTGGTACGAGATGACCACCGCGTCCGGGTTGACGCGCTTGATGCCGGTGGCCACCGCCGGCGCCCGCCCGTGCGCCGCCTGGTAGTTGCCGCAGGCGTAGTAGTAGTAGCCGAACACCGAGCAGCCCACCGGCCAGACGAACACGGTGCGCTCGGTGATGCCCAGATCGTGCATGGCCTCGGCGATCATCTTGTGGATGTTGCCGTGGCCGCAGCCCGGACAGTAGTGCGTGGTCTCCTTGTGAGGACCACTCTTCCGCTCGAACCTGTCCAGGAAGGCGACCGGCTTCTCGAAGACCTTCATCAGTGCTTCCCTCCTGCCAGGATCTTGCGGAACTGTTCCAGCAACTCGGCGCCGCCCGGGACCATGCCGCCGCACCGTCCGTAGAAGTGCACCGGCGCCCTCCCCTCCACGGCCAGCCGCACGTCCTCCACCATCTGCCCGGTGCTCAGTTCCACGGCCAGGAAGGCCTGGACGCGATCCGCCATGGCCGTCAGGGGCTGGCTGGGGAACGGCCAGAGGGTGATGGGTCGCAGCAGACCCACCCGGAGGCCCTCGTCGCGCGCCTCGTCGATCGCGGAGTAGACGATGCGCGACACCACGCCGTACGCCACCACCACCAGATCGGCGTCGTCGGTGCGGTACTCCTCGAACCTCGTCTCGCTGGCGGCGATCTCCTGGTACTTGCGGTCCAGCTTGAGGTTGTGCGCCTCCAGCTCCTCCGACTCGAGAAAGATGGAGCTGACCAGGTGGCCCGCGGTGCGAGCGTCGCCCTGGACCGCCCAGTCCGAGTTGTCCGGCAGGGACGGCACGGCCGCGGGGATCTCCACCACTTCCATCATCTGCCCGGTGATGCCGTCAGCCAGGAGACACGCCGGGTTGCGGTACCGGTCGGCCAGCTCGAAGGCCAGCACCGTCAGGTCGCACATCTCCTGCGCTCCGTTGGGCGCCAGCGTGATCAGACGGTAGTTGCCGTGGCCACCGCCCTTGGTGCACTGGAAGTAGTCGCCCTGCTCCGGCGCGATGTTGCCCAGGCCCGGCCCGCCGCGATCGATGTTCACGACCACGCACGGAAGCTCGGAGCCCGCGATGTACGAGAGCCCCTCCTGCTTCAGGCTGAAGCCCGGGCTCGACGAGGCGGTCATGACCCGGATTCCCATGCCGGCGGTGCCATAGACCATGTTGATGGCGGCCACCTCGCTCTCGGCCTGGATGAACGTCCCGCCCAGGGCCGGGAAGTGGAGCGCGGCGGCGTGGGCGATCTCACTGGCGGGCGTGATCGGGTAGCCGAAGTAGGCGCGGCACCCGGCCGCCAGGGCGCCCACGATGATGGCGTCGTTGCCCTTCATGAACTGTCTGGCCATGGGTTTCCCCCCACGAAGAGGTGGCGCTACGGCTTGACGACGCGAATGGCCCCCGGCTCCGGGCAGGCATAGAAGCAGAGCCCGCACCCGGTGCAGTCCGACCCGGTGTAGTAGGCCGGATGATAGCTGGAGCTGTTCAGCTTCTCGCTCACCGCGATGCAGGTCTTCGGACAGACCGCCAGACAGAGCTGACAGCCCTTGCACAGGTCGGCGTCGATCTCGAGGATGGGCTCGGTGGCCGTGTCCTTGGGCATCATCGTCACCTCGCGAGTGGAGCGGCTGGTCGGGGAATCACGCCCCGCAAACATAATCAACGCCCACTCGGAGGCAAAGCCGCGGTTGCACCGGCAGCGCAGCCGGCGGCCCGCGGCGGACCCCGGAAACCGCCGAACGGCGCGAGCCCCGGCGGCGAAGAGGCCACTCCCGGGCAGCCTGTCGTGCCTGATCGCCCGCACCCGCTTCCGGCGCCCGCGCGCGGAATGCCTTGCCGCGGCGGGAGGACTAGCGGTCGCTGAAAGCCGGTGGACGCTTCTCCAGGAAGGCGGCGCATCCCTCGCGCGCATCCTCGGTGCCCCCGCAGACCCCGAACAGCGCGGCCTCCAGCCGGCAGCCCGGGTCGAGCCCCATGTTCAGCCCCTCGTTCACCGCCTTCAGCGCCAGGCGCAGAGTGGTCAACGACCTCTTCGCGAGCTCGGCCGCCACCTTCTGCGTCTCGGGCATCAGTTCCTCCTGCGAGTGGACGCGGTTCACCAGACCGATGTCCCGGGCCTCGGTGGCGGTGACGGGCCGACCCGTGAGGATCATCTCCAGGGCCCGGCCCCGGCCCACCAGGCGCGGCAGGCGCTGGGTGCCGCCGTAGCCGGGGATCAGCCCCAGGCCGGTCTCGGGCAGGCCCAGGCGGGCGTTGGCCGAGGCGTAGCGGAAGGAGCAGGCCAGGGCCAGCTCGCAGCCTCCCCCCAGGGCGAAGCCGTTGACCGCCGCGATCACGGGCTTGCCCAGGTTCTCGATCTTCCACATGAGTTCCTGGCCGCGCGCCGCGATGCGCTCGGCCGCCTCGGGGGTCAGCCGGGCCAGTTCGCCGATGTCGGCGCCGGCCACGAACGCCTTCTCCCCGGCGCCGGTGACGACCACCACGCGAACCGCGGCGTCATCGCGCAGCTCCGTGAAGCAGCGGTGCAACTCCTCCACCGTGGCGGCGTTCAGGGCGTTGAGCTTCTCGGGACGGTTGACGGTGACGGTGGTGACGCCGCCGGCAGCTTCCAGCAGCAGGTTCTCGAAGGGCATGCTGACCTCCCCTGGCGATCCGGATGTTTGGGTCGGTTCGGCGGCGCGACGGCGCCCGGCAGCGACCATAGCAGGTGGCCCCCGGACCGGCAACGCCTCGACGGATGACAGATGCCCCCCCAGCCGGGTATACTGACCCGATCGGTACGGCCGCGCCGCAAGGGCCCCACCCCGCTGCGACGGCGGCCGCCGGAGCGGGTGATCACCCGCGTTCGCCTCCTGAGGGGTGTCTCGCCGGATCCCGGGACGGTTGCCTGTGCCAGCCATCATCGATCTCCTCGTCGAGCGGGTCGATCCCGCCGTGCCGTGGGTGGCGGCGGTCGGCGCGGTCATCGCGGCGGCGGTGCTGGGCGTGCTGCTGGCGCGGGCGCGGGCCGGCCGCCGGCGGGCCGAGCTGGCGCGAACGCGCCTGCGGCACGATTTCGACCGGCTCGAGCAGCGGTACTTCCAGGCCCGCAAGATGGAATCGGTGGGCAATCTCGCCGGCAGCGTCATCCACAGCTTCAACAACCTGCTGGCGGTGATGATCGGCCACGTGCGACTGCTGCGGGACGAACCCACGCTGCCCGCGGCCACGCGCGATGATCTGGACCAGGCCATCAAGGCCGGCCACGTCGCCACCGAGCTGGTACGGGAGCTGAGCACGTTCTACCGGCAGGCCGACATCAGACGCAAGCCGGTCCGCCTGCAGCAGCCGCTGCGGGAGATCGTGACCCTGCTGAGCGATCTCGTGCCCGCCAACGTCCAGGTGGTGCACAATCTGGATCCCGCCTGCGGCCCGGTGCTCGCCAGTACCACGCAGGTGCAGCAGATCGTGATGAATCTCGCCAGCAATGCCGTGAACGCGCTGTACCGACGGCGGGGGCGGATCGAGATCGACCTCGCCGAGGTGCAGGTCGAGGAACCGATCGCGGCGCGGCCCCATGACCTGCGGCCCGGACCGCACGCCCGCCTGAGCATCCGCGACACCGGGTCGGGCATGGACGAACAGACCCTCGCCCGCATGTTCGAGCCCTACTTCACCGGCGAGCGCAGCGGCAAGAACATCGGTCTCGGACTGAACACGGTGTACCGCATCCTGGCCGACCACGACGGTGCCACGATCCCCCACAGCCGGCCCGGAGAGGGCACCCGCTTCGACATCTACTTCCCCGTGATCGCCTGGAGCCTGGACCGGGCGGAGCCCGCCCCGGCCGCCCGCGAGGCCGAGGCAGCGCCGGCCCGCCCCCCCCGCGTCATGCTGGTGGACGACGAGGCGATGGTGGCGCGCGTCACCGGCACCCACCTCGAGCGGCGCGGCTACGACGTGAGCGTCTTCACCGAGGCTCAGGCGGCGCTCGACGCCTTCCGCGCCGACCCGCGGGGATACGACCTGCTGGTCACCGATCAGATCATGACGCCCATCTCGGGCATCCGTCTCGCCCGCGAGGTCCTGGCCGTGCGCCCGGATCTGCCGGTGATCCTGGCCTCCGGATTCCGCGGCAGCTTCAACGAGGAGCGGGCGCGCCGCATCGGCATCCGTTCCTTCGTGATCAAGCCGGTCAGCTATGCCGAACTGAGCCGCGAGATCGACCGCCTGCTCGCCGACGCCGCGGCGCGCGAGGCCTGACCGGTCCGCAGCATCCAGACGCGGCGTTCTTGACCGGCCGCACCGTCGAGCGGTACCATCGCGCGTCGTGCACCCCCGGCAGCGTCCCGACGCCGGCGGCGGACCCCCAGCTCATGGAGAGGCATCCACATGGAGCAGGACTTCGCATCGCGCCTGCAGCGCCTGGAGGAGTTGCGCGCCCAGGCGCTCGTGGGCGGCGGCCCGGACAAGATCGCCCGCA
>JAWOID010000131.1:0-6084 GCA_046484865.1 Candidatus Krumholzibacteriia bacterium | reverse complement strand
GGACCCAGCTCCAGGAAGCCCAGAAACAGGCGCTCGGAGGGGCTCAGAGGCCCCGTGAGCAGATGGCCAATTACTGATCACCGGACATATGGCCTAATAGCAAATAAGGCCCGGCGAAGGGCGCGTCCATCGAGCTGATCCGCGGTCGCCGGCGGCCGCGGCCCGGTCCCGCCCGGCGGCCGCGGCACGGTCCCGCCAGCGGCCGCGCTGGGTCCCGCCCGGCGGCCGCGCTGGGTCCCGCCCGGCGGCCGCGGGCTCAATGGAGGCAGGCGGGGTCGGTGAACGCGAAGGCCACCCCTCGAACGGTGGTGTCGGACAGGCGCACGATCCCGAGCACGCCCGTCGGCAGCGGGTCGGGCCGTTCCGAGGGCTCGGTCCGCGGTGGCGGCGGGTCCTCGGGCGGCGGGAATCTCTCCAGAGCCTGGCCGCCGAGGATCATCTCGATGGGCCGCCTGATGTCCGCCGTATCGGCCGGGTGCAGCCGCTCCGGGAGCGCGGTCTCCACCGCGCCCAGCATCACGTGCGGGCAGTCGGGTACCTCGTCGGCCCAGTAGTACATGAGTTCCGAAGCCGGATCGTCGTATGGCGTGGGGTCCTCTGCCGGCCAGTGCGACCCGGGCACCGGTACGGCCCCGCCGGGGCGCGGCGCCCGATCCGCTCCCTTCACCTGGCACCCCGCGCTCGCTGACGCCAGCAGGAGGAGGACCATGCCCGCTACGGCGGCCCGCGCCGCGAGCGACCTCCGCGCGAACGGTCCGGTCGTCGCCCGCGCCCCGCGCGACCGTCGCGCGGCCTTGGTCGTCAGCCGCCTCATCGCCGGCACTCCGGGTCGGTGAAGCTGAAGGTCCAGCCCTCGAACGAACGTGCGCCCGTCTGCACGATGCCGATCACACCGTCGGGCACCGGCTCGTGGCGATCCGGCCGCCGATCGCCGCCGGCGAGCAGACCCTCCCGTCCGATGCCGCGGGCGGCCCGCCCGAGCAATCCCTCGGCGGCAGCGCGTTGCTGTGCAGGCGCGCCGGCAGCCGATCCGTCCGGGATGACCACCCGCACCCGGTCGAGTTCGAGGTAGGGACACTCCGGCTGGTCGCTGTTCCAGTAATAGACCATGCTCCCGGAGGGACCCGGGGCATCGTCGGCCGCCGGCTCGGCCGCGGGCAGACGCACCTGGTCCTGACCGCCGCAACCGGCCAGTAGCGACCCGCCGAGGAGCACCGCGACCGAGACGACCACCGCCGACTCTCGCAGCCGGATCAATGGCGGCAGCCCGGGTCGGAATAGGCGAAGGCGGTGCCCACGTAGAGCCCGGCCTCCGCTCGGCGGATGCCGAGCACGCCGTCGGGTTGCACCAGTCCCTCGTTCAGCTTCCGCGGAGACGCCGGATCCTCGCCGAGGTCATCACGTACCTCCTCGGACTCGGCGACGATGTCGAGGGCGGCCCGTCCGAGCGCCAGTTCCAGGGTGCGCCGCGTCTCGGCATCGGTGGTCGCCGCGATCCGGTCGGGCGGCCACACCTCGACCCGCCCCATCTCCGTGTACTCGCACTGCGGCTGCTCACCCAGCCAGAAATACTGGAATTCCACCTCGTCGCCCGCGCCGGCCTCCGACGGAGGCGGAGCCGTGCGGGCGTCCGGCGTCGATGCCACGCGCGGCATGTCGCGGCACGAGCAGCAGCCGCCGATCGACACCGCGGCGCCCACCAGCATGAGCAGCACGAGCGGCATGACGAAGGCGACCGGGGAGTGGACGTTCCAGCGACGACGTCTCGCCATGTCTCGACACCTTCCGCTGGTCGACGAATGATCACGAGGTCACTCCGCAAATCTAAGGTGGCTGGAACGATTCGGCAGGTGCGCCGCCGGTCGCAACCGTGCCGACTTCCCCCGGGCCAGCCTGCAGACGGGCGCGCAACCAGACGCGACCGCGCAGATGAACGAGCGCATGGCAACCTGAGCAGAGCGTGACGAGATTCGCCGGTCGGTTCGATCCGCCGCGCCCCCTGGGTTCGACGTGATGGACCTCCAGGAAGCGGGTTCGCGAGCACGCCCGGCAGCGGTAACCGTCACGGGCGAGGACCCGGCGCCTCGCGGCGGGCGAAACACGGGCGCGGTTGGGGGCGGTTCCGCGCTGGACACGCGCATCGCAGTTCACCGCCTCGGCCGCGGCAGGCGCGAGGACCCGTTCGCCTGCGGATGTCCGGACCACGGCCGCAGCACACGTCTCGCACTGATAAACGACTATCTGATAAGCGGTTGTAGAGTGGCGCCGGCGCCACGACGAGGGGGTTTCCGGAGCTGGCGGGCCGTCGGTGGTTAGGCCGTCGGTAGTTAGGCCGTCGGTGAGCGGGCTGTCGGCTTCGGCGGTCGGGCGCGAGGAGCGGGCGCTCGTGGCCGGCGGCGATTCGCCTGCGGCGAGGGCGGCGAACGCCGCCAGCAGGAGTTCCTCGCGCGAGGCCGAAGCCGGCAGTGTGCGAGTCAGACGGATCCGTTCCAGCAGGGCCTCGTAGCGTGCTCGCTGCAGCGAGTCGAGCCGGAAGCAGACGGTGGTCGGACCGTCCGCTGCTGGCGGAGGCCGGGAGGGCGCTTCTGCGAGGGGCAACGTCGTCGGCGCCGACACCGGTTCCGGGACGGGCGTCGGCACCCACATCGGCACCAGCGTCGTTGGCGCCGTCGGCACCGGCCCCGGTGCTCGGTCAGCGAGCGGATCGTGCGAGCGCGAGACGTCGGGGACCCGTCCGCGCTCGTGGCGACGACGCTCGAGGGACTCGTCGACGCGTCGGATCAGCTCGCGACGGCCGCAGCGGCGCGCCTCGTCGATCCAGCGCGATTCGTTGCGCGCCGAGGCGACCCTCGCCACCTCGCGCGCCTTCGTCCAGCCGATCTCGCCGGCAGCAACGGCCGCGCGCAATCGGGGCAGTCGCTCGAGATCCTCGGCCAAACGCAGGAACCGATAGGTGCGGCTGCGGGAGAGACCGAGGGCTCGTTCGGCATAGTCGTGGATGGACGGGTAGCCGAGGACGCGATAGAGCCGGCGGCGGTGGACCTCGGCGAAGAGGAGCACCACCTGGCCCTCGGCCCGTCCGAGGCGATCGAGGGCGGCGACGAGTTCGGCATGGACGCGGTCGGCCGGGAATCGCTCGCCGTCGGCGGTTGCGCCGCCGTCGCGGGGGTCGTCGAGGTCTCGTGGCCGCGCCATGGCGCCGGCCCTTTCCGGGAGGAAAGTCGGACATCCGAGGATGGCGTAAATATAGCGAAACCGAGGCCGCGGCGCAAGTGAGAATCGGCAGAAAATCGACGCGCCACCGGCG
The DNA here is from genome assembly GCA_046484865.1 of Candidatus Krumholzibacteriia bacterium. Classification (GTDB taxonomy): domain Bacteria; phylum Krumholzibacteriota; class Krumholzibacteriia; order LZORAL124-64-63; family LZORAL124-64-63; genus JAWOID01. The sequence continues at coordinate 2,777 of JAWOID010000131.1, read as the reverse complement.
AATGAAGCGGCAACTGCGTAATCGGTCTGGACGATCTTTCCATCGACCCCGATCGCGCCTGTGCCGAGCCGCGGCCGGCGGATCCTGTATACTGCATCCAGGGAGTGCGCTACGCTGCCTGGCTCGAGGGGGCGCCTGTCCCCCCACCCTCATCATCGCTAGCATGTAGGCATTCACTCTGCGCTGCGTTCCACTCCAGCCTGGAGGACCCCCGTGTCCCGCAATGACCCTGACTCCCCGCCCCCCGGCGACCGCCCGGCCCCTGCCGACCGCCCTATCGCGAGCGACCGCCCGGCCCGGGCCATGGCCCATCGATCTCTCGCCGGCAAGACCGTGCTCATCACCGGCGCCAGCCGCGGGATCGGGAGGGCGATCGGGCTGAGGGCGGCGCAGGACGGGGCGAAGGTGGCGATCCTCGCCAAGACCACTCAGCCCCACCCGAAGTTGCCGGGCACCATCGGCGACGCGGCGCAGGAGATGATCGCGGCCGGGGGGCAGGCGCTGGCCCTGCGGACGGACCTGCGCGACGAGGCCGAGGTGGAAGCGGCGGTGAGGACGGCGGCGGCGGAACTGGGCGGCATCGATGTCGTGGTGAACAACGCCAGCGTGCTGTCGCTGTCGGGTCTCGAGGAGACCACGTTGAAGATGTACGACCGGATGTTCGCGGTGAACGCGCGCGGGTCGTTCCTGGTCACCAAGCTGGCGCTGCCGCACCTGCTGCGGGCGGAGAATCCGCACGTGCTGAACATCGCGCCGCCGCCGAACCTGAACCCGCGCTGGTTCGCGCGCAACGCGCCGTACACGGCGGCCAAGTACGCCATGAGCTTCTGGGTGCTGGGGTTCGCGGAGGAGTTCCGCGCGCAGGGCGTCGGTTTCAACGCCCTGTGGCCGCGCACCGCCATCGCCACGGCCGCGGTGCGCAACCTGCTGGGCGGCGAGCCGATGGTGCAGCGTAGCCGTCGGCCCGAGATCATGGCGGATGCCGCCCACGCCGTCCTCACGCGCAACGCTCGCCAGTTCACCGGGCGCTTCCTCGTGGACGAGGACGTGCTGCGCGAGGAGGGGTTCGGCGACGACGAGATCGCCGCCTATGCCGTGGATCCGGACGCGGAGCCGTATCCCGACTTCTTCCTGGACTGAAGGCCCGCCCCGACCGCCGGCCGCGGGTCGCCGGCCCCGGACTGGCCGCCGGCCCGGGACCAACACTGAAGGAGATGACGTGATCCGCACGAAGATCGTCTGCACGATCGGCCCCGCCACCTGGGACCGGACGACGCTGGAACGGCTCGTGGCGGCGGGCATGAACGTGGCGCGCCTGAACTTCTCGCACGGCACTCACGACGAGCACGCCGAGGTGATCCGATCGGTGCGGGAGATCGCGGCCGACACCGGGCGACCGCTGGCCATCCTGCAGGACTTGGCCGGCCCCAAGATCCGCACCGGCAACCTGGCTGCCGGCCCCGTCGTCCTGGAGGCGGGGCAGGAGTTCGTGCTGACCGCTCGCGACGTGCCGGGAGACGCCGAGCAGGTGGGGCTCACCTATCCCGAGCTGCCACAGAATCTCCAGGTCGGCGACCGGCTGCTGCTGGCCGACGGCGCCATGGAACTGCGTGTGGTGGCGACGAGCGGCAGCGACGTCCGCACGCTCGTGGTCAACGGCGGCGAGCTGGGTTCCTTCAAGGGGATCAACCTGCCCGATCGGTCCGTCAACGCGCCCATCCTCACCGACAAGGACCGCGCCGACCTGGACTTCGGGCTGGAGCAGCGAGTGGACTACGTGGCGCTGAGCTTCGTGCGCAACGCGCACGACGTGCTGATGGTGCGCGACATCCTGAAGCGGAAGAACCGCGAGGTGCCGCTCGTCGCCAAGATCGAGAAGCACGAGGCGCTGCGGAACATCGACGAGATCCTCGAGCTGGTGGACGGGTTGATGGTGGCGCGCGGCGACCTGGGCGTGGAAATCCCGGTGGAACGGGTGCCCGGCGTCCAGAAGATGCTCATCAGGAAGGCCAACGCGGCGGCCAAGCCGGTGATCACCGCCACGCAGATGCTGCGCTCGATGGTCGACAACCCACGTCCGACCCGCGCCGAGGTGACCGACGTGGCCAACGCCATCCTCGACGGCACCGACGCCGTCATGCTGTCGGAGGAGACGGCGGTGGGGCACTATCCGGTGGAGGCGGTGGGTGTGATGGTCCGCGTGGCGGCGGACATCGAGCAGCAGTTCCCCTACGAGGAGTGGACCCAGGACGTGCCGCGCCACCAGCATCCCTCGGTGGAGGAGGCGGTGGCCCACGGCGCCTGCCGGCTCGCCGACGAGATCCGCGCCTCGGCCATCGTCACGCTCACCCGGTCGGGCAGCACCACGCGCAAGGTGGTGAAGTATCGGCCCCGGCAGCGGGTGATGGCGGTCACTCCTGACGAGACGACCTATCGTCGGCTGGCCCTCGTCTGGGGGGCGCAGCCGCTGCGGATCGCCGCACGCGAGGCATTCGAGGAGATCGAGCGCGACGCCATCGCGACCTCGCTGGAAGCCGGCACCGTGGCGCCCGGGGACAAGCTCGTCATCACCGCCGGCATGCCGTTCGCGGCTCGCGGGACCACCAACCTGATCAAGGTCACCACGGCGGAGTGGACGGATTGACGGCTGGGCCGAACCCGGACCCGGTGCCCCAGCGCCCGAGGTCTCCGGACCCGGTGCCCCAGCGCCCGAGGTCTCCGGCCCCGGTGCCCCAGCGCCCGAGGTCTCCGGCCCTGGGGGGCCTGTCCCGGCGCTG
>JAWOID010000083.1:0-19075 GCA_046484865.1 Candidatus Krumholzibacteriia bacterium | reverse complement strand
CCCCGCCCCCGCCGCCACGCGGCCACGCCACCCCGCCCCCGCCGCCACGCGGCCACGCGGCCACGCCGCTCCGCCGCCCCGCCGCCACGCCGCCTCCGCCGCCCCCGCCGCCACGCCGCTCTGCCGCCCCCGCCGCCCCCGCCGCCACGCCGCCACGCCGCTCTGGCATGGCTGGCCGTGAATTGCGGACTTTGCGGGCAGGCACCGGGCACCGGCGCGCGCTGCGGGGCGGGCTCCGGCGGCGGGTGGGGTAGGCACCGGCGCAGTGTACCCGGGTACACAACTGAAGCGCTCCTGGCTTGTGCATGAGGGACCAGCCCCAGCCGCCGCGTCGGGCTTGAGGGGCTACCCCGGCCATCATCTGGGGTAAGCACCGGCGCAGTGCACCCGGGTGCACAACTGGAGCACTCCTGTTTCGTGCGTGTGAGGCCACCCGGGGTACGCTGTGAGGCGGGCACCGGCGCACTGCGGGGCGGGCTCCGGCGCGGGTGGGGTAGGCACCGGCGCAGTGTACCCGGGTGCACAACTGGAGCACTCCTGTTTTGTGCACGAGGGACCAGCCCCGGCCGCCGCGTCGGGCTTGAGGGCTACCCCGGCCATCATCTGGGGTAAGCACCGGCGCAGTGCACCCAGGTGCACAACTGGAGCACTCCTGTTTCGTGCGTGTGAGGCCACCCGGGGTACGCTGTGAGGCGGGCTCCGGCGCGGGTGGGTACGCACCTGCGCAGTGTACCCGGGTGTACAACTGAAGCGCTCCTGTTTCGTGCGTGAGGGGCCACCCGGGGTACGCTGTGAGGCGGGCACCGGCGCGCTGCGGGGCGGGCTCCGGCGCGGGTGGGCACCGGCGCGCTGTGAGGCGGGCACCGGCGCGAGCGCGGCAGGCACCGGCGCTCGAGGGGCCACCCCGCGACTTTTTCGACCGGCCGCAGCAGGTCATTTCGTGAATGATCCGGGCTTAGACCGCGGCCGCCTGCATACCCGGCACGAGGGTGAGCGCGCCGCGCATCACCACCATCCCCGTTCCGGTGACGCAGACACGCGAGACCCGTCCTCCGAGGCTCCGTACCTCCGTCACCACCTGGCTGGGCCGGCCCATCGAGTGACCCTGCTCGGTGACCACCTCCACCCGCTCGTCCCCCGCGAGCAGCCCGTGTTCCACGGCGTAGGCGGACACCGACGCCAGCGAGGTGCCGCTCACCGGCTCCTCGCAGCAGACCTCGGCCGGAAAGAGGAAGCGGCAGTGGAAGTCGGCCGACGTGCTGAACGTGTGCGGGCAGAACAGCGCGAATCCGCTCACGCCCCGGCGGTCGGCCAGCTCCCGCATCGTGTCGAGATTGCGGAAGCTGCCGCGCATCACCTCGCGTCGTGCCACCGGGACCACGATGACGTCGAACCCGCAGGACACGCGTTGCGGGCCGTGGTCGTTCAGACCGATCGCCGCGAGCGGGATATCCAGGGCCGTCGCCACCTCGGCGGCCGGCACCAGTTCGCCGAAACGCGGCCGGGGCAGCTCGAAGCTCACGCGGGTTCGCCGGTCGGCCTCCCGCGTGAGCGTGACGGCAAAGACGCCGGCGGCAGTCTCCTGGTGCAGTTGCAGCCCGGCCGCGGTGGGCTTGAAGAAGCCGCGGTCCGCCAGACCCAGGAATGCCGCCACCACCACGTGGCCGCTGAAGGTCGCCTCGCGCCTCCGGGTGAAGAACCGCAAGCGCACGTCCGCCTCGCGTTGCGCGGGCGGCATGACGAAACCCGCCTCCATGCCCAGTTCCTCCGCGATCTGCAGCATCTGTTCGTCCGTGAGGCCAGATGCGTTCGGGATGATGGCCGCCGGTTGCCCGGTGAAGGGGCGCTCGGCGAACGCGTCCACGATCTGGATGGGTATCTGGGCCATGATCGACCTCCCGGAAGCGCGGCGCGGACATGCCGGCCGGCGGGTGTGGTTGATCCGCCGGCGGGCCGGAGGCCGGGCAGACGGAGAACCGGACCGAGGAAGTCACGGGAAGCGAATTCGGGATGCGGACGACCCCAGAAAAACAGTGTACCAGATCTCGGCGCCGAAATCCAGGGTCTCGAAACCGGCGCGAGGAGACGGCGATGGGAGCCGCTGCAGCCCCCGTCTCCACCCACGAGCGGTCGGCTACCGGCCCGCTTCGCCTGGCCTTCGCCTGGCCTTCGCCTGGCCTTGACCTGGCCTTCGCCCGGCCATCCGCCCGGCTATCGGCCGGCCTCGCGCGCGTCGTGCACGATGGCGCCGTCTACCAGGGTCATCAGCACCGGCATCGTCAGGAGCGCGGCGGGTTCGTCGTCCACCGGATCGCCGCCCAGGACCACGAGGTCGGCCCTCTGTCCGGGCACGATGCGTCCCAGCACGTCCTCCTGGAAGGAGGCGTGCGCGGGGGCGGCGGTGTACAGTTCCAGGGCGGTGGCCCCGTCCAGACGCTCGTGCGGCCGCCAGCCGCCCGCGGGGGTGCCGTCCTGGTGCATCCGCGTGCGTGCGGCATACAGTCCGGCCAGCGGATCGACCACCTCCACGGGGAAGTCGGTGCCGAAGGAGACGTGCGTGCCGAGATCGAGCAGGCTGCGCCAGGCGTAGGCGCCGGCCAGACGGTCCTCCCCCAGCCGGTCCGGCGCCCAGTCCAGGTCCGACGTGCAGTGCAACGGCTGCATCGCGGCGAGCACGTTCAGCGCCGCGAACCGCGGCAGATCGTCCGGATGGATGATCTGCGCGTGCTCGATCCGCCAGCGATGGTCGCCGCCCGCGGCCTCGCCGAGCACCTCGGCGTAGAGATCGAGCACCAGGCGGTTGGCGCCGTCACCGATGGCGTGGGTGCAGACCTGGAAGCCGGCCTCGCGGGCGCGCGCCATCACGTCGCGCAGGTGTTCGCGGGGGGTGACGAGCAGGCCGCGATTGCCCGGGTCGTCGCGGTAATCCGCCAGGAGCAGCGCACCGCGGCTGCCGAGCGCGCCGTCGGCGTACAGCTTCACCGCGCGCACGGAGAGGCGGCCGCCCGGATGCGACCAGGGCCCTCGCGCCAGCCCCCGGTCGAGCGTGGCCGGGTCGTCCTCGAGCATGGCGTACACCCGCATGCCCAGCTCGCCCGCGTCGGCCATGCTGCGGTACACCTCCAGCACGTCCCAGGTGGCGCCGGCCTCGTGCACGCCGGTGACGCCGTGACGCAGGCAATGTTCGGTGGCCCGGTGGATCTGGCGCCGGATCTCCTCGGGACCATCCGCCGGAATGGCCGCCGCGACCAGGTCCGCCGCCCGGTCGACGAGGATCCCCGTGGGCAGGCCGGCAGCGTCCCGCAGGATCGCCCCGCCCGCCGGATCGGGGGTGTCGGCATCGATGCCGGCGATCCGCAGCGCGGCGCTGCTGACCCAGGCGGCATGGCCGTCCACGCGCTTGAGCAGAACCGGCCGGTCGCCGACGGCCGCGTCGAGGAGTTGCCGGTCCGGGAACACGGGCACCTCCCAGTCGTTCTGATCCCAGCCGCGCCCCTGCAGCCAGCTCCCGTCCGCTGCTGCGGCGGCGGCCTGGCGGACGCGTTCCACGGCCTCGGTGGCCGACGACGTCCCCATCAGGTCGATCTGCGTGAGCGACCAGCCGAGGCCGCGCAGGTGCGCGTGCCCGTCACAGAATCCGGGCACGACCACGGCGCCGCCGAGGTCCACACGGCGGGTCCGCGCGTTGGCCAGGGCGAGAATGGACGCGTCGTCGCCGACCGCGAGGATGCGGCCGCCGGCCACGGCCACGGCCGAGGGTGCCTCACCTGACGGCCGGGCCGCGAGGGCGGCGTCCCCTGCGACGGTGATGATCCGTCCGCCGTGCAGGATCAACTCGGGTGCGGGGGCCGAGCCACCGCCGCCGGCGGTGGCGTCGGCTGCGCCGAGGAGCGCGCAGACGGCGATGATGACGTTCACGAGCAAGGCCCTCCCGATGTATGGTGCTTCGCGGCCGTGGTGGCGGCCGGCCAGATCATCGAGCCTGCAGTGTAGCGCGCCGCCGATGGCTGCCCCAGGATTTTCGTCGCGCGGCCGTGCCGCCGCCATGCATGCCAGCGGATCAAGGAGAACCTCGTGAGTCAGGTCACCCATCCGGCCGCCCGCTTGCGGCGCCGACCCTGCGTCCTCCTGTCGGGCCTCGCCGCCCTGTTGCTGCTCGCGGCCCTCCTCCCGGTCGTCGCGGCGCTCGCCGCGTCACCCGGCGCATCCGGGGGCCCGGCCGTCGTCGCAGCCGATCCGGTCGATGCGGTCGGTTCAGTCGACGCGACCGCGGCGGCCGATCGGGCCGAGGAGGCCCGGCGCGTGTCCGCGCTCTGGCGCGAGGGCCGCCTCGACGAGGCGCTCGCCGCCTGCGACGCCTACCTGGAGCGCCACCCCGGGGACGCCGCCATGCACTACAACCGCGCCTGCCTGCTGGCGCGGGACGGTCGCACCGACCCGGCCTGGGAAGCCTACCTGCGGGCGGTGGAACTCGGACACGACGACTTCGTCGGCGCGGCCGCCGATCCCGACCTTGCCGACCTGACGAGCCGGCCGCGCTTCGCGGAGTTGCGACAGCAGCGCCTGGCGGAACTGGGCCGGCAGTCGTGGGAGCGAGGCGTCACCCTGGAAGCCGGCGTCTGGTCCGAGCCGCTGCCGCTCCTGCCGGCGCTCGGCGAGACGAGTGAGCCGGCCGGAGGCGAGGTGCGGCTGCGGTTCAACCAGGGCGGGCTGGAACTGCGCGCCACCGTCCCCGACCCGCACTTCCGGGCCGCGCCGCCGTGGCAGGGGGGCTCGGGGTTGTTCGTGGTGGTGGGAGCGGCGCCCGAACCGGGAACCGCGCAACTCGCGGGATCGATCGTGGCGGCTCTGGGTATGGCCGGCCGCCTGCCGGCCGGCGCGGTGCTGCTGGATGAAGGTCCGGAGGCGCGCTGGCAGCAGGTCTCGGAACTGGTCCCGAAGATCCGCCCGCTGCACGGGGACATGCTGGAGATCACGGCGGGCATCCCCTGGGAGGTCGTCCATCCGGTGCATCCGCTGCTGGACCGGAGCATCGGGCTGAACCTGGTGCACCGCACCGCGACCGCCGGCGGAGCGCCGGTCGTGACCGCGCTGCTGCCGGACGCGGGCGCCCACCTTCCCGACCGGACCCGGCGGGGCGTGCCGGTGGAACTGGAGCAGGGCCCCGGGTCGCAGCCGGGCCTCGTCGGCCGTGTACGCGACCCGGTGGTGGGGAGCGATCCGGTGACCGTGCTTCTGGCGGCCTGGGTCCCGACCTCGGGCCGGGGCGCCCTCGAGCTGGCGGTCCGCGACGCGGGCGGCCGCTCCGTGCTGTCGGCGGGACCGGGTCGCACCGTCGTCGACCTTGAGGCGGGAGCGCACACGTGGGAACCGCAGATCCTGATGGCGGACCTCCCCACCGGGCCCTTCGTGGTGAGCGCCCAGCTGAAGCTGCCGGACGGCACGGACCTGACCTGGTCGACCGTCCTGCTGCGGATGCAGGAGGGCTGGCTCGAGCGCGCTCGCGAACGTATGCAAGAGGCGGTCGAGTCGCCGGAGCGGCCGTTCGTCGAGTACCGCCTGCGCGCCATCGCCGAAGCGCTGGCGGAACTCGGTCCGGGCGATGATCCGGGCGCCGTGGCCACCACGGTCGTGGAAACCGGTCTGATGCTGCGCCGGGCCGAGACGACCGGCAGCGTGCTGCCCGACGGCGGGGACCTGATGGCGGTCCACGACGATGCGACGGGCGAGCGGCGCCTGGCCGCGATCCACCTGCCGGCCGGGTACCGGCGGGGCGAGAGCCGCGCGCCCGTGCTGCTCGTGCTGGCCGATGCGCCCTCGGCGGCGCAGGCGCTGGTGCACGGGGTGGCGCAGCACCTGCCCGACACGGCCCAGGTCGTGGTGGTGGCGCCGGCCGGCCGCGCGCCGGCCGAGGGCGGCGGAGCGGCTCCGGCGCCGGCTCCGGCCGGTCAGGAGGCGGACGACGCCCGGGCCGTGCTGGAATGGGCGCGGAGCTTCTTCGCGACGGAGCGGCTGCTGCTGGCCGGCGTCGATGCCGGCGCGGCCACCGCGCTGGAACTGAGTCTGGAGCGGCCGGCCGACCTCGGCCCCGTGCTCCTGCTGGCCGGTCGCGACTTCGCGCACGAGGCGTCCGGCGGCCGTGCCGATCCCGCGCGGCTGGAGCGGGCGGCCGCAGCCGCAGCCTCCGGTGCGGGAACCGCCCCGACCGTCTCGTGGATCCTGTTCCCCGGCGACGCCGGCCGTACCGACGGGATCAGGGCCGTGCATACCGCGCTCCGCTCGGCCGGCCTGACCAGCGAGGTCGTCGCTCGCGTGCCGGGCGGCCTGAGCCTGAGCCAGGCCACGGGCCGCATCGCGTTGTGGGCCGTCCCACTCGTCGGCCCTTGAACATCCCACGAAGAACGTTCACGAAGAACGTTGTGTGGAATAGCGGACGGTTGGTAGGGGGCGGCGCGGGTGCTATCCTGCGCTCCACATCTCGCAACAGGCGCAACCGGCGACAGGCGCAGCAGCCGCGGCAGACGCGATAGCGCGACAGACATGACAGACGCCACCGGCGCCGCGGCCGTGACCGGCGCGACATGCGCCTGCCCAGTCCTGGAATACCGGAACGGTCCCGACGGGAGGCTCGCGTGCTCTTCCGGCGCTGGCGACGACGCAAGCTGCTCTCCACGCCCTGGCCGCCCGCCTGGCGGACGCTGGCCGAGGACCACATCCCCCTCTACCGCCGTCTGCCGGAACCGGAGCGCGAACGGCTGCACGGGCTGGTCCAGGTCTTCCTGGACGAGAAGAGCTTCGAGGGGTGTGGCGGGCAGGTCGTGGACGACGAGGTGCGCCTGTTCGTCGCCACCCAGGCCTGCCTGCTGCTGCTGGGAGACGATGTGGGGTACCTCCCCCGCCTGCACGCCGTGTTGATCTATCCGCAGTCGTTCCGGGTGCAGCGCGAGTACCACCACGACGACGGTCTCGTCACCGAGGCGCACGAGGAGTTCCTGGGCGAGTCGTGGGGCAGCGGCGCGCTCGTCCTCAGCTGGGAGGACATCCGGCACGACACCGCGCGGCCGGAGGAAGGCTACAATGTGGTGCTCCACGAGTTCGCGCATCAGCTGGACGAGGAGACCGGCGCCGCCGACGGCATGCCCCTGCTGCCCGACGCGGAGCTGGCAGCGGACTGGCCCCGGATCTGCAGCGCCGAGTACGACCGCCTCTGCCGGCAGGTGGACCGCCGCCGCGAAACTTTCCTCGATCCGTACGCTGCCGAGGATCCGGCGGAATTCTTCGCCGTGATCACGGAGACCTTCTTCACGATCCCCGTCGACTTCCGGCGGGCGCACCCCGATCTGTACGCGCTGCTCGCCCGCTACTACGGCACCGACCCCTCGCGGTGGTCCGGCTGACTCCCGGATCCGGTCCTCGCCGATGGACAGCCGCGGCGGGAACGGATACCCTTGCCGCCCGCCGGCGCAACCCGCGGCGGCTCCGGATCGTAGCCACGGTACCCGGGATGCGGCAATGAGCCGGCAGGCCCCTGCGCCGGCGCCGTCGCTCCGGTCGCCAGTCCACTCGCCCGTCCAGGAGATCGCCCATGGCTCGAGGTCCGCTGTCCTCCGCCCGTGCGGTCGGGTTCGCGCTGCTCGCGCTGCTTGCGCTGTCCGCCGCCGTACCCATCGCCACCGTCTCCCTCGCGGCGGCCGCCCCCGCCGCCACCGCCGCCCCGGCCGCCGATGTTCCGGTGACCACCATCCGCCTCGCCGAGGAGTGGCGGGCCGGCGGCGCCGACGACGACATCTTCTTCGGCAGCGTGGCCCGGGTGGCCACCGACACGGCCGGACGCCTGCACGTGCTCGACAGCCAGCTCTCGGAGGTGCACGTCTACTCGCCCGACGGCGAGCACCTGACGGTGCTGGGGCGCGAGGGCGACGGGCCGGGCGAGGCGCGACGGCCGTCCGATTTCTTCCACGAGCCCGACGGCACCGTGTGCCTGCTGCAGGGCTTTCCGGGCAAGCTGGTGCGGATCACCGCCGACGGGCGTCCCGGCGGCAGTGCGGAGTACCAGGCCGCCGGCGCCGCCACCCCGGGCCAGTTCGCCGTGCTGGTCTCGGGTCGCGCGCACCCCGTCGGGATGACCCTCGCGGGCATCCGCATGAGCTTCGGCGGCGGCTCCGAGAGCCGGCAGGTCTACTTCCTGGACATCTGCGACCGCGACGGCAAGCGACAGCACTCGGTGCTGGAGAAGGAACACGTCATCAATTACGCCGACCTGCGCTTCGACGAGGCCGAGATGGACTTCGTCTGGGGCCGGTACGCGGTGGGGCCGGACGGTCGCATCTACCACGCGCCGGAGCGGAACGCCTATCGCATAGTGGTGGCGTCGCCGACCGGCGAGCAGGAGCGCGCGATCGAGCAGCCGTATCAGCCGCTGCCGCGCACCGCGGACCAGACCGAGCGCGCCCGGCGGATCATCGAGGCGGTCGGCGCCAACTATCCCGCTCCGATGAAGGGGCTGCGGACGGAGCCGGCCGAGCCGGCGATCACCGGGCTGCACGTGCGCCCGGACGGCTCCCTGTGGGTGCTGACCAGCCGGGGCAGCCGCGAGCGCGGCGCCGGGATCTACACCGTCGTCGACGAGATCGGACCCGATGGTCGCCTCGTCCGGCGCGTGGCGCTTGCTGCGCCGGGAGACCCCGACCGCGACCAGCTCTTCTTCCTGGCCGACGGCCGCGCGGTGATCGTGACCGGCGCCCTGGACGCGTGGCTCAACCAGCAGGGCGTCGCCGCCGGCGAAGCCGCGGCGGCCGACGAGGCCGCCCCCCTCGAGCTGATCTGCTACCGGATGGAGTGAGGTGCCTCCCATGCGACGTCCACCACGACCCTCCTGGCTCTCCGCACCGGTCCGCCGGCCATCGTCCGTCTCCGGCGCGCTCGCCGGGCGGCCGGTCCGTTGCTCTCCGCAACCGGGGCGCCGGCTCCTGGCCCGGCCGACCCGGCCGGCCCGGCTGGCCCGGCCGACCCAGCTGGCCCGGCCGACCCGACAGGTGTGGCTGGCCTGCCTCGCCTGCCTGGCCGTCGCGGCCCTCGCCGCCGCCGGCTGCGGCGACGAGCCGAACGACGCCGCTGCCGGCGACAGCACGGCGACCGCACAGCCGGCCGGCGCCGAGACGGGTGCAGCCTCCGATGCGACCGCCGAGGCCGACGCCGGCGCCGAACCGCAGCAGCAGGAGCAGGAGCAGAAGGAGATCCGGGTGAACGTCGGCGAGGTGCGTCGCGGCGACCTGGTGCTGCCGGTGTTCGCCGACGGGTACGTCCGCACTCCCAACTCGGCGGAGATCCGCACCAAGATCGGCGGCGAGCTGGTGGAGGTCCGCGTGCGCGACGGCGATCGCGTGCGCGCGGGTGAACTGCTGGCGCGCATCGACCCGCGTCCCTACCGCATCGCGCTGGAGGAGAACCGCTACCGTCACCTGCAGGCCCTCAGCCAGATGGCTGCGGAGACCGACACCTTCGCCGTCAACCACGAGGCCCTCGGACACTTCACGCAGCAGCGCCAGGCGCTGCAGCAGCTGCTGGCGCGCGGGGGCATCACGCACGACGAGTACCGGGCCAGGCTGCTCGAGCAGGAGATGGCGGCGCTCGAGCAGGGCGCCTTCCGCCAGGACGTGTTCCAGCAGCGCACCGGCCTGGCCGACGCCCGCATGGCCGAGGAGCGGGCGCGCCTCGACCTGGAGTACACGGAGATCCGCGCACCCTTCGACGGCGTGGTCACGGGGCTGGCCGTGGTCAAGGGCGAGATCGTGACGGTGAGTTCTCCGATCTGTTCGGTCTACGACAACGAACTGCTCGAGGCGGTCGTCAACGTGCTGGAGGGGGATCTCGGCAATCTCGTGGAGGGCCGACCCGCCCGCCTCGCGGTGCCGGCCACGGGCGACACCCTGCTGACCGAGGTCGCGGTGGTCAGCCCGATGCTGGATCAGGCCAGCCGCACCTGCGAGGTGATCATCCGCTTCGCGAACGCCGACCGCCGCTACCGGCCGGGCATGTTCGTGCGCGCGGAGATCGCCGGCTTCGTCTATCCCGACCGGCTGCTGGTACCCAGGGCGGCCGTGCTCGAGCGCGACGGCCGGCCCCTCGTCTTCAAGCAGAACGGCGACCGCGCCCAGTGGCTGTACGTGGACCTGGGCGCGGCCAGCGACGACTGGGTGGAGATCCTGGCCGTCCACAGCGGCGGCTCCCTGGAGCCCGGCGACGGCGTGGTGGTGAGCGACCACCTGACCCTGGCGCACGAGGCGCGGATCAAGGTGCGCCAGCGGCTGGCGCCGGTCGATCGCTGGGCCTTCGCCGCGAGCGACGCCGCCGGTCCCGGGAGCTGAGCCATGCTCATCCGCAGCGCCGTCTTCCGTCCGGTGGCCGTCCTCATGCTCTTCACCGGGCTGGTGATCATCGGGGCCAAGGCCTACTCGCGCCTGGCCGTGGACCTGCTGCCCGCCGTGAACTATCCGAACCTCACCGTCATCACCACCTATCGCGACACTCCCGCCGACGACCTCACCCGCCTGGTCACCCAGCCGCTGGAGGAGGTGATCACCGGGCTGGCCGGCGTCCGCCGCGTGGTGAGCCGCACCCGCGAGGGCACGTCCACGATCACCGTGCGCTACGACTGGGGCACGGACATGGACTTCGCCAATCTCCACCTGCGGGAAGCCATCGACCGCGTGGCCTACCGCGAGGACTTCCCCGAGGAGGCGGACCGGCCGCTGATCCTGCGCTGGGACCCCACCGCCCGTCCCGTCGCGGTGCTGGTGTTGACGGGCGACGACCCCCTGGTGCAGATGACCGAGTTCGCGCGCGAGGTGGTGAAGCCGGCCCTGGAGCAGATCGACGGACTCAGCCAGGCCGAGCTGGTGGGCGGCGCCGAGCGCGAGATCCTCGTGGAACCGGATTTCGGCAAGCTGCGCCTCTACGGGCTGGACATCGAGGACATCTCCCGGGCGCTGCAGGCGGCCAACATCAGCTTCCCCGGCGGTCGCATCCGCAAGGGGCCCCTGCACTTGCCGCTGCGCATCCTGGGCGAGTTCGAGAACCTCGACGAGATCCGCGCCACCGAGATCTCCGCGGCGAGCGCCGGGCTGACCATCGGCGACGTGGCGACCGTGCGCGACACCGCCCGCGAGCCGGAAGGGATGACGCTGCTGGGCGAGCGGGAGGTGGTCGGGCTGCATCTCTACAAGGAGGTGGGCGCCAACACCATCGCCACCACCGCGGACGTGGACCGCGTCCTGGCCATCCTCGGCGACCAGTACGCCGATTTCGGCTTCGACTTCGTCTATCGCGACGCGGAGTTCGTGTTGGAGTCGTTCGAGGGGCTGCGGAAGTCGCTGCTCTACGGCGCCGGACTGGCTTTCCTGGTGCTCTTCTTCTTCCTGATGGACTGGCGCAGCCCGGTGGTCGTGGGCCTGGCGATCCCGGTCTCCATCATGGCGACGTTCGCGTTCCTCTACTTCGCCGGCGTGAACCTGAACCTGATGTCGCTGGGCGGCCTCTCGCTGGCGGCCGGCATGCTGGTGGACAACTCCATCGTGGTGCTCGAGAACATCAATCGGCACCTGGGCGACCGACGGCGCCGGCTCGCGCTCGCGCTGCGGCCGGGACCCGGCGCGGCGGTGGCCGGCACCACCGGAGATGCCGCGTCGGCTCCGGCGGCCGGCGGCGTGGCGAGCGTCCCGGAAACCTGTGCGAATGCCGCGGCGGAGGTGGCGTCGCCGGTGGTCGCGGCCACCCTCACGACGGTGGCGGTGTTCTTTCCGGTCATCTACGTCCCGGGCATCGCGGGCGAGTTCTTCCGCGACCAGGCCCTGACGGTCACGTTCTCGCTGCTGATCTCCATCCCGGCGGCGCTGCTGCTGCAGCCGATGCTGTCGGCGCGCATCCTCGCCGGCGGCGGGCAGCGGTGGCGGATCTTCCGACCGGCCGAGACTCTGCTCGACCGCGCCCTGCACGGCTACCATCGCGCGCTGGAGTTCGCCCTCTCGCGCAAGCCGCTGCTCTTCGGCGCGATCCTGGCGGGGCTGGCGGCGGCCGCGATGATCGGATGGCAGCTCGATCGCAGCTTCCTGCCCGCCCGCAGCCGCGGCGACTTCACCGTGGCGCTCGAGCTGCCCGCGGGCACGCCGCTGGAGCAGACCCGCGCCATCGCGGGCGAGCTGGCGGGGTTCCTGGAGCAGCGCCCGCAGGTGGCCGCGGTCTACACCCAGGTGGGGGTCACCGAGCGGACCCTGGCGAGCCTCAAGGAGTACACGGCCGCGAACACGGCACGCATCCGGGTCATGCTGCGGCCCACCCGCCACGGCCGTGACGACATGGAGGCGGTCGAGAGCGGGCTCCAGGCGCGGCTGGCACGTCTGGAGGGGGCGGTCTGGGCGTTCAGGGCCGAGGGGATCGGCCTGGGCGAGATCCTCTCCAGCGACGAGGCGCCCTTCACGCTGGGCGTGATCGCCAAGGAGCCTGAGGTGGCGCTGCAGGTGGCGGAGTCGCTGCTGCCACGGCTGCGGGCGGTGCCCGGCCTGGCCGACGTCGAGATGGACCGCGTCCTGGGCAATCCCGCGGTCGAGGTGACGATCGACCGCGAGCTGGCGCTGCGTCACGGGCTCGTGCCGGAGCAGCTCGCCCTGGAGCTGCGCAACCGCGTGCAAGGCACCGTGGCCACCACCTACAACGAGATCGAGCAGCGGGTGGACGTGGCCGTGCGGCTGCCGCGGGACGAACGCTACGACCTGGCCGCGGTGCTCGCATCGCCGGTCCAGCTCCCCGGCGGCAAGCAGGTGCCGCTGGGGTCGTTCGTGAGGCAGTCGACCGGCCGGCCGGTGCGCGAGGTGCTGCGGCGCGACCAGCGGCGCCAGATCACCCTCGCCGGCGACGTCCGCGGGCGCTCGGTGGGCGACGTCTGGGACGACGTGCACGCGCTGCTCGCCGCCGCGCCCCTGCCCGGAGGCGTGGCCCTCGTCACCGGCGGCGAGCAGGAGGAGATCAACAGCAGCTTTCGCGACCTCGGGTGGGCGCTGCTGCTGTCGGCGCTGCTGGTGTACATGATCCTCGCCGCCCAGTTCGAATCGTTCCTCGATCCGCTCATCATCGTGGCGGTGCTGCCGGTGGGGGTGATGGGCGCGCTGCTGACGCTGTGGCTCGCGGGCCAGAGCCTGAACATCATGTCGATCATCGGCTTGATCGCGCTGCTGGGCATCGCGGTGAACGACGCCATCGTGAAGGTGGCCACCATCCGGCGCCTGCGGCAGGAGGGGCTCTCGGGCCGGGCGGCGGTGCTGGAGGCCGGCCGGCTGCGCTTCCGTCCCATCCTCATGACCACCGTGACCACGGTGCTGGCGATGGTGCCCATGGCCATCGGGATGGGCACCGGCGAGCAGATGCAGCGCCCGCTCGCTTTGACCATCATCGGCGGTCTCACCATCGCCACCCTGCTGACGCTGATGCTCACCCCCGCCGTCTACGAGGCCCTGCACCGGCGGATCGACCGGGAGTACTGACCGTGCCCGCACGCAGCCCCGGCGGCAGCCCCGTCATCCGCTTCGCGGTCGATCATCCGGTCGCCACCTGGATGGCGTTCGCCGCCCTGCTGGTGATGGGCCTGTATGCCCTGCCGCGGCTCGACGTGGAGGCGATGCCCGAGACGGCGCTCCCCGAGCTCACGATCACCACCGCCTGGAACGGCGCCTCGCCGAGCGCCGTGCAGCGGTCCATCACCGTGCCCATCGAGGAGGCGGTGGCGGGCTGCCACGGCGTCGAGGAACTCACGTCGACTTCCCGTCACGGCCGCAGCGAGGTCACCGTGGCGTTCCGCCGCGAGGTCGACATCGAGTTCGCCCGGCTGGAGGTGAGCGAGCAGCTGGCCGCGGTGCGGCGCCACCTGCCGGCCCAGGCGAGCCAGCCGCAGATCGTCCCCTACGTGCCCGAGGAGCTGCGGACCGAGGAGTTCTTCGTCGTCAGCCTCATCTCGCCGCTGCCCGCCAACGAGCTGCGCGAGGAGGCCGAACGCTGGCTGGTGCCGCGCGTGCTGGCCGTGCCGGGCGTGGCCGACGCCGAGCTGCGCGGCGGCGCCCGCCCGCTGGTGAAGGTCCTGCTGGACCTGCAGGCCATGGAACGTTACGGCCTCACCGCCGACGGCATATTCCGCGCCGTGAGCGCCCTGGACGACATCCTGCCCGCCGGCGCGGTGCACCGCAGCGGCCGCGAGTTCACCGTCAGCGTGAAGGACGCGGCCACGGTGGATGCGCTGTCCGGCGCGGTGCTCGCGAACCTCGGCGGCCAGACCCTCACCCTCGGCCACGTGGCGCGGGTCGAACGCGCGTTCGAGGACGCGGCCTACTTCGTCCGCATCAACGGCGAGAACGTCATCACCCTGAACGTGGTGAAGCGCAGCGCGCAGAACTCGGTGACCGTGAGCCGGCGCCTGCGCGCCGCGCTGCCGGAGATCAGGGCGGCCATGCCGTTCCCGGTCACCTTCGACATCGACGAGGACGAGGGACGCGATCTCGAGGAGAAGCTGCGCGACCTCGTGATCCGCTCGCTCGTGATCCTGGGGCTGCTGTTCGCCCTGCTCGCGGTGGTGCTGCGCCAGGTGCGGCTGGTGGCCATCGTGGTCGCGTCCATCCTGCTGGCCATCGTCATCTGCCTGTCGCTGTTCTACTTCTTCGGCATCTCGGTGAACTTCATCACCATCAGCGGCCTGACGGTCTGCTTCGGCATGCTGCTGGACAACAGCATCCTGGTGCTGGATGCGATCCACCGGCGCCTGGCCGGCCGCCGCGACGCCGGCGTGCGCGAGGTGCTGGTGCGCGGCGCCTCCGAGGTGGCCTTCCCCATCCTGGCCACCACCTTCACCACCGTGGTGGCCTTCCTCTCCTTCACGTTCCTGACCGACCGCCTCTCGCTCTTCTACGTGCCCCTGGCGATGAGCGTGGGCATCGCCATGCTCGCGTCCGTCTTCGTGGCGTTCTGCTGGATGCCGGTGGCTCTGCGCGGCGCGGCGGCGCGCACGCTGCGGACCACCGTGGCGGGCGGCGACGAGTTCCGCGTGCGCGGCTGGTCGCTGCTGTGGCGCTGGGCGCTGGCGGTGCTGGCGGTGGGGCTCGCCGTGCTCGGCGGCGCCGCCGCCTGGCAGGGGATGCGCTGGGCCCGCGACCTCGTGCCCTGGACCGCCGGTGCCGCCGGGCTGCTGCTCCTGGTGGGCGTGTTCGTGGCCTGGGTCGACGCCATCACGCGCCTGCACCTGCGCTTCTGGTGGTACCCGACCGTGCTGATCGTGGTCCTCTTCGCCGGCACCTGGTGGGCGTTCGACGAGAAGGTGAGCCACGGCGGCTTCTGGCGACCGCGCAGCCAGGAGCAGATCTTCGTCTACCTGGAACGACCGGTGGGGACCGACGTGAAGCTCGCCAGCGCCACCATGGCGCTGTTCGAGCGGGAACTGCTGCCGGTGCCCGAGGGCGTGACCATGCGCTCCACCTCGTTCGACAACCGGGCGTTCATGAGCATCGAGTTCGACGAGGAGCTGCTCGCGTCGGCCTACCCGGAGCTGTACCGCAACAAGCTCATCGTGCTGGCCGAGGAGCTGGGCGGCATGTTCATCTGGCTGGCCGGCTTCGGCGATCCCTACATGAAGGGGGGCCGTGGCGGCGGGCAGAGCAACTCGACCATCGAACTCACCGGCTACAACAGCAAGGAGCTGAAGCGGATCAGCGACGGCATCGTGAGCCGTCTCGAGCGCAACCGCCGCGCGCGCAACGTGCGGCTGACCAGCGGCGACCGCTTCGACCGGGCGGGCACCGACGAGACCGTCGTGGTGATCGATCGCGCCGCCCTGGTGAGCCACCGCCTGAGTGTGGCCGAGATGGTGGGCCACCTGCGGCGCCTGCTGGGCGTGGACACGCCCTGGAACATGATCCTCGACGGCGAGCACCGGCGGGTGCAGCTCTCGTTCGCCGAGTCGGAGGAGATCCAGGCCGATCAGGTGCTGGCGCGGACCATCACCACCTCGCGCGGACAGCGGGTGCAGCTCGGCAAGCTGGTGCGGCTCGAGAGCCGGCCCGAGATCACGTCCATCAACCGCAAGGACCAGCGCTACCGGCAACTCGTGAACTGGGAGTACATCGGCACCGACAAGATGCGGCGCCGGTTCATCGGCGATCTGCTGGCGGAACTCGACCTCCCCTACGGTTACAGCGCCGAGGACGTGTCGGGCGAGCAGGTGACGCCGGAGGAGGAGGAGCAGCTCCGCGACACGCTGATCTTCACGCTCGTGTTCATCATGATGACGCTGGCCGCGCTGTTCGAGTCGCTGGCCCTGCCCTGGCTGGTCCTGCTCGCGGTGCCCATGTCGCTGGTGGGGGTGGCGGGCATCTTCTGGGCGGAGGGCTCGGACTTCGACTCCTCGGCCCGCATCGGGCTGGTGCTGATGGCCGGCATCGTGGTGAACAACGCCATCCTCCTGGTGAACCGGTTCCGCCTGCAGGTGCGGGAACTGCTCGAGGAACGCGGCCTCGTGGCCGCGGGCGGCGCCCCCGCGGCGGGCGCGGCCAACGGCCTGCTGCCCGCCAAGCGCGGGCTCGGCGGCTTCGACCTGTGGCGTCTGGCCGCGCCCGAGCGGCAGGGGATCCTGCGGACGGCCATCGTCGACGGCGTGCGCATCCAGATGCGCTCCATCCTGCTGACCAGCGGCACCACGATCGCGGGTCTGCTGCCGCTGATCTACAGCTCGGGCGAGGCCCAGGGGAAGGACATCTGGGAGAACCTCGCCCTCGCGTCGATCGGGGGCCTGGCCAGCTCCACGGTCCTCATCCTGATGGCCATGCCGGCCTTGTACTGGATCTGCACGCGCTGGGGATGGGGCCTGCGGCGGCTCGGCGCGCGGCTCCGCGGCCGTGCTCCGGCCGCCGCCGTCGTGACGCCGCCGCCGGGGTCGCTGTCGCCCGACACCCGATAACACCCGATGAACATGGCGGGAACGACGAACTTGCCGTTCCGTCGGCGCGGGTCACCGCCTATGCTGCCCCCATGAGCACCGCTCCCACCTTGCCGCGCGAGCGCAACGCCATGCTCTTCGGCCTGGCCGCCGTGCTGCTGTGGTCGACGGTGGCCACCGCCTTCAAGCTCGGCCTGCGGGTGCTGGCTCCCGCGCAGCTGCTGGCCGGCGCGACCACGGTGTCGCTGGTGGCGCTCGCCCTGATCCTCGCCGTGCAGGGCAAGCTCGGGCAGCTGACGAGGACGTCGCGCCGCGACCTGATGCTCGCCGCAGCTCTCGGCCTGCTGAACCCCTGGGCGTACTACCTGATCCTGTTCGAGGCCTACGACCGGCTGCCCGCTCAGGTGGCCCAGCCGCTGAACTACACCTGGGCGCTCACCCTCACCTACCTGTCGGTGCCCCTGCGCGGCCACCGCCTGCGCCGGGTGGACCTGGTCGCCGGCGTGGTCTGCTACGGCGGGGTGCTGGTGATCTCGCGCGGCAACGCGACCGCGGCGGGCGCAGCCGGCACGGTGGAGACGCTCGGCGTGGCGCTGGCCCTCGGCAGCACCGTGATCTGGGCGCTCTACTGGCTGTCCAACGCGCGCAGCCGGCTCGATCCGGTGGTGATGCTGTTCTGGAACTTCGCCGCGGGCCTGCTGCCGGTGTGGGCGGTGGCGGTGGCCCGGCACGGCTGGGTGTTCCCGGCGGCGGGCGTGCCGGCGGCCGTGTACGTGGGCACGGTGGAGATGGGCGTGACGTTCGTGCTCTGGCTCACCGCCCTGCGCCTCACCGCCAACACGTCGCGCGTGGCCAATCTCATCTTCCTCTCCCCGTTCGTGTCGCTGGTGTTCATCGGCACGATCCTGGGCGAGACGATCCGGCCGGCGACGGTGGCCGGCCTGCTGCTCATCGTCGGCGGGCTCACCCTGCAGAACCGTCGCCGCGCGAACGGGGCCGGGACGTGACCGGGAACCGGCGCCAGCCCGATCCGGGCGATCTGACCGCCCTGCGCCGTGCGCTACACGCCGAGCCCGACCTGTCGGGCGAGGAGGGCCCCACCGCGGCCCGGCTGGCACGCCGCCTGGCCGCCACGCAGCCCGACGCGATCGTCGCCGGCATCGGCGGGCACGGACTGGCCGTCATTTACGGTGCGGCCGGCGCGACGGCGGCCGGCGCAGCGTCGGCGGCGGCCGGCGGCCCCACGGTGGTGCTGCGGGCGGAGCTGGACGCGCTGCCGATCCAGGAGCGGGTCCCGGGGGGCCGCCGCGGAACGGCCGGCGCCGGCGGGCGCCCCCACGCCTCCCGGCGCCCGGGCGTGGGCCACCTCTGCGGCCACGACGGCCACATGGCCATCCTGGCGGGCGTGGGCGTGGACTTGGCGGCGCGCCGCCCGGCGCGCGGGCGCGTGGTGCTGCTCTTCCAGCCCGCCGAGGAGACCGGCGCGGGCGGCCGGGCGGTGGCCGCCGACCCGCGGTACCGGGCCCTCGCCCCGGACTGGGTGTTCGCGCTGCACAACCTTCCCGGCTATCCCCTGGGGCAGGTGGTGATCCGCCCGGGAGCCCTGGCCGCGGCCAGCGTGGGCCTGGAGATCCGGCTCGAGGGGCGCACGTCCCACGCGGCTCATCCCGAGCACGGGTTGAACCCGGCCGACGCGGTGGCGCGCCTGGTGCCGCGGCTGGCGTCCCTCGGAGCGGCGCCCGGCGCCCGCCCCGGCGGCGGCGGCGGCGGCGGGGCCAGGCCGGGCGGCGGCGGGCTGTCGCTGGTGACGGTGGTCCACGTGCGCGTGGGCGACCGCACGTTCGGCACCAGCCCCGGACATGGCGAGCTGCTGGCGACCCTGCGCGCGGACACCGACGCCGGGCTCCTGGACCTGCGCGAGCGCGCGGTGGCCGCCGCGCGCGAGGAGGCCGCCCGCGACGGCCTGGAGATCGCCGTCGGCTGGCACGACGAGTTCCCCGCCACGATCAACCACCCGGCGGCCGTGGCGCTGGCGCGGCGGGCGGCGACGGCGGCCGGCCTCGCCTGCGCGCCGACCCTCGAGAGCCCGTTCCGCTGGTCGGAGGACCT
>JAWOID010000033.1:0-40770 GCA_046484865.1 Candidatus Krumholzibacteriia bacterium | reverse complement strand
TTTACGCTGGCGCTCACGACAGTGGCCTGTCCGCTCAGGAACCGCATGATGGATGACGCGCGTGCGGCCATCATGGCGCTCGGAGGCGTCGATGACGTGCAGATCGAGTGCCGGGAGATGACGGCGGCGGAGAAGCAGCGCGCGCTTCCACAACAGCAGCAACAGCCTCAGGCGGGCGCCGCCGAGCATCTCAATCACATCAAGAAGGTGGTCGCGGTCGTCAGCGGCAAGGGTGGGGTGGGAAAATCATCGGTGGCGGCGATGCTGGCCGTGGCGCTGCGCCAGCAGGGCCAGCATGTGTCGGGAACCGGCTGGGCCGCCACGCCCGTCGCGGTCACGACCAGCAGGATCCCCAGCGCCCACGCCGTCGCTCCCGCGCATCGGTCGTCTCTGCTCATGTCACCCCCCAGTCCGCCGCCGCTTGCCGCCGCGGCCGCCAGGGGACCGGCCCCGGCAGGCCGGTCCCCACCAGAACCGCGGTCACTCGACCCGGCGGTAGACCTGGATGTTGCTGTTGCCGAGCGCCGGATCGGCGCCGAAACCTCCGTCCGGCGTCGGCACCATGGCGCCGATGTTCGGCTCGGTCTGCACCACCTCCAGCCACATCGAGTCGGGACTGGCCTCGAAGATCCGGATGATCCCCTCCTGCGTGAAGCTCGGATTGGAGTAGCTGGCCTCGAACTCGTCGATGGGGTTGTTCGGCGTGTCGGTGACAGCGTAAGTGCCGGTGTTGGTGGTCCAGGCGCCACCTTCGATGTGCTGCTCGAGCGTCAGGGTCTGGTTCGCGTTGAAGGTCACCCGCACGCTGTCGATGTCGAAGACGGTCACCAGGAGCGGCGCCACGTCATCGCCGGCGCTCAGCCAGGTGCCCAGCACCTGGATGTCGGGCGGCGGGGTGCCTTCGTCGCTGATCCGGCGGTAGACCTGGATGTTGCTGTTGCCGAGCGCCGGATCGGCGCCGAAACCTCCGTCCGGCGTCGGCACCATGGCGCCGATGTTCGGCTCGGTCTGCACCACCTCCAGCCACATCGAGTCGGGACTGGCCTCGAAGATCCGGATGATCCCCTCCTGCGTGAAGCTCGGGTTGGAGTAGCTGGCGACGAACTCGTCGATGGGGTTGTCCGCGACGTCCTGGACGGTGTAGATGCCGGTGTTGGTGGTCCAGGCGCCGTTCTCGGTGTGCTGCTCGAGCCGCACCGTGTTGTTGTCGAAGAAGGTCACCCGGACGCTGTCGATGTTGAAGACGGCCACCAGGAGCGGCGCCACGTCGTCGCCGGCGCTCAACCAGGTGCCCACGATCTGGGCCTCGACGGGCGGCGTGACGATGCCGTTGCCGTCGTCGTCGTCGTCGCACGCGCCCAGGGCGATCATGCCCAGGGCGGCGGTCAACAGCAGCGAGGTCTTGAGGGTCCATTTCATGATCCATCGTCTCCTTGAGGAGGGTTGGAACGCGTGGCCGGCGCGGCGGCAGCGCCGCCCGGCCCCGAATCGGCGAGCCGACGCAGTGCGAGCCGGTCCAGCTTGCCGGCGTCGTTCAGCGGCAACCCGCTCGTGAACGTGATGTGACGGGGAATCTTGTACCCGGCCAGACGGGACCGGCAGTGCTCGCGCAGCGCGACGGGGTCGACGGTCCGCCCCGGTTCGAGCACGAGGAACGCGTGTCCCGCCTCTCCCCAGCGCGCGTGAGGCACGCCGATCACGGCGGCCTCCCGCACCGCCGGATGTTCGAGCAGACAGCGCTCCACCTCGGCGGGGTACACGTTCTCGCCCCCCGAGATGATCATGTTCTTCTGGCGATCCACCACGTAGAAGAAGCCGTCGGCGTCGCGATGCACGAGGTCGCCGGTCCGGAACCAGCCGTCCACCAGGGCGGCACGGGTGGCCGCTTCGTCGCGCCAGTAGCCGGGCGTCACCACCTCCGATTTCAGCCACAGTTCGCCCACCTCGTCGGCGGCGCAGTCGCGGCCCTCGTCGCCCACCACCCGGGCCTGGACGTAGAAGTTCGGAAAGCCGATGGAGCCACGGTGCGACACGGCATGGTCCTGGTGCAGCGAGAAGCAGTTGGGACCCACCTCGGTGAGACCGTAGCCCTGGCGGACGAAGACGCCGCGACCGTGCCAGGTGTCGATCAGCGGCAGCGGCATCGGCGCGCCCCCGACGATGGCGTAGCGCACGCTGGAAAGGTCGGCGGCGCCGAAGCCCGGGGCGTCGGCGAGCATCTGCAGCATGGTGGGTACGCCGAAGAGGATGGTCACCCGTTCGCCGGCGATCAGTTCGAGGATGAGGTCGGGGTCGAAGCCCTTCAGCAGCGTGTGGCTCGCCCCGTGGTGCAGAAAGGGCGTGAGCAGCACGTTCCAGCCGCCGGTGTGGAAGAAGGGCGCGAAGCCCAGGGTATGATCGGCGCTGGTGATGTCCAGCCGCAGCTCGGTGTTGACGGCATTCCAGAGCAGCATGCGGTGGGTGATCATGGCGCCCTTCGGCTGCCCGGTGCTGCCGGCGGTGTAGAGGATCATCACCACGTCTTCCAGGGCACCGGATCGGTCGGGCGACAGGATGCCGTCGCCGCGCCCGGGCGTGGAGGCCGGCGCTCGGCCGGGGGCCACGATCTCCGACACCTCCTCCAGCTCCGCCGCCTGCACGCCGGAGCCGGCCAGGCGTCCGGCGTGCTCGGCGTCGTGGAAGACCACCACGGGTGCCGCATCCCGCAGGGGAGTCGCCAGCTCGTGAGCGGTGAGGCGGAAGTTCAGTGGCACGAGAATGGCTCCGAGCTTCACGCAAGCCAGGAAGAGAAAGACGTGCTCGCTGGTGTTGCGCGCCAGGACGCCCACCCGATCGCCACGCCCGACGCCGCGCGCCGCGTGCAGGTGGGCCGCCAGAGCGGCGGCGCGACGCTCGGTCTGGAGGTACGTCCATTCCCGGCCGTCGTCGTGATCGCGCAGACAGAGGCGGCCGGGCGTGTAATGCGCCCACCGGGCCACCCAGTCCACCTCGGGACACCGCATGCTCACCTCCTCGGGGCGCCGGTGGATACGGCGGCGTCCTCGTCCCGCCGCCCCCGTGCCAGTACCAGATAGATCGCTCCCCCCACGGTTACCGCCACCAGGATCGCGACGCACGCCGCGACCGCGGGATTCTCGCCGGTGGCGACGGTTCCGGGCACCCGCACCCGGCCGTAGAACATCGCGAAGTGGACCACCACCGCCGCCAGGGCCGCAGCCACCGCGGCGGCACGGGGGGTACGGGGCAGGAACATGCCGAAGAGGATGGGCACGAACGCGGCCGAGAAGTACGCGTAGACGCCGTTCTGGGCGAAGATGGCCACGCTCAGCCGGGGGCTGACCAGCTGCTGGCGCGACAGCGCGACGGTGGCCACGGCGAGCGCCACCATGGCTGCGCGGCCGATCCACAGGAGCGTCCGGTCGCGCGCCTCGCTGCCCTCGGCCGGCAGCCAGCGCCCTCCCAGCGGCACCACCAGGTCCGACGTGATCGTCGTGGTGAGCGCCTGTACGAGTCCCTCCAGCGTGGACAGTCCCGCCGAGATCAGCCCCATCACCACCACCAGCCCCAGCCAGACGGGGAACTCGTGCACCACGTAGGCCGGGATGATGCCGTCCATGGCCAGGGGGACGCCGCCGACGGTGAGATCGGGGAACTCCAGCCGGGCGTACAGTCCGGCAAACACCACGGCGAAGAAGATCAACTCGGTCACGCCGCCGACGAGCAGGTAGCGGTTCACGTCGCTGTCGTTCTTCAGCAGCAGGCTCTTGGTGATGATGTGTGGCTGGCAGACGATGGCCACGCCCACCACGATCTGCGCCACGATGATCTCGAACCAGCTGCGGAACAGGAAGCTGTCGGGGTTGGTGGGCGCCACCAGGAGCGGATCGATCGCGCGCAGCCGCGCCAGGAACCCGCGCACGCCGTCGGCGAAATGATCGTAGCCGGAACCGAGCAGGATCCAGGCGACGATCAGCATGAGCGTCGCCTGCACGGTGTTGGTGTAGACCATGCTGTTGGCGCCGCCGAACATCATGTAGCCGAACACGAAGACCACTAGGCCCAACAGAGCGGCGGTCTCGCCGATGCCCAGCGCCGCGCTCAGGACCTTCGTCAGGCCGACCACGATGAGGACGATGAAGGTGATCAGCAGCAGCGAGAGGACGCCGAAGAGGAGCGCCATGCCACGGCTGCGGTAGCGGGTGCCCATCCACTGGGCCATGCTCAGCGCCTTCACGCTGGAGCCGTGGCGCCGGAATCCGTGGGTAAGGACCACGAGGGACGTCACCGCCGCCAGGGGCAGCACGATGCCGTACGAGAGCACGGCGCTCAGGCCATACAGCGCGATGAAGCCCGGATTGATGATGAAGGTGGCGGCACTGGTCATGGAGGCAGCCAGCGCCAGCCCCACCGCCACCGGCGAGAAGGCCAGGTTGCCCAGGGCGTAGTCGGCCAGCGAACGGTTGCGCCGGGCGCCGCGCACCACCAGCACCAATATCACCAGAGCGTACAGTCCGACCGCGGCCCAGGCTGCCAGCATCGCGACCGAGAGATCGCCGGCCTGCATGAAACCTCCCCGGACCGTCGGCGCCGGCGCGGCGACGCGGCGGCGTTACCAGGTGAACGCGGCGCAGGCGAAGGCCAGACCCCCGCCCGAGCCCATGAACACGACGAAATCGCCCTCGCGGAGCTGCCCGGCGGCGTCCGCCTCGGCCAGGCACATGGGAATGCAGGCCGATCCGGTGTAGCCGAAGCGGTCCATGACGCAGTGGGTACGCTCCATGGGCAGTTCCAGCGCCTCCATGGCGGCCCGGATGCTGTTGATGTTGATCTGGGTGAAAAAGATGCGGTCGATCTGATCGATCCGCCGCCCGGCATCGGCCACCGTCTCGGTGACCACCTGCGTCCAGACCTCGGGATTCAGCTCGCGGGGGAACTTCTTGACGAAGCGGAGCTGGTGTTGGCCTGCCGCCAGCACCTCCGGCGTGATCGGCCGGGCCGTACCGCCGGCGTAGATCCCCATCCAGCCGTGATACTGCCCGCGCGTCTCCAGGCGGGCCGCCTGCCACCCCCGATCGCCGTCGGAGGCCTGCAGCACCACGCCCGCAGCGCCGTCGGCGAACAGGGTGACCGTCTTCTTGTCGTTCAGGTCCAGGTACTTGCTCATGGCATAGGCGCCCACCACGAGGATGTTCGTGTAGCGCGGATCGCTGCGGATGTACTTGGCCCCGAGATCCAGCGCGGTCACGAAGCCGGCGCAGGCGGTGTTGAGGTCGAAGCTGCCGGCCCGCAGTGCGCCCAGACGGTGCTGGACCACCGCGGCCGTGGCCGGCGATATGTACTCGGGCGTGTCGGTCGCCACCACGATCAGATCGAGGTCGTCCGCGCCCAGGCCGGCTGCAGCCAGCAGCTCGACCGCGGCCTCGGTGGCCAGATCGGCGGTGCTCTCGTCCGGGCCGCACCAGCGGCGCTCGCGGATGCCCAGGTTCTCCACCAGCCAGGTGCCGACGTCCTCCCCCAGCTGCCGGTCGAACCAGGCGTTGGTCAGGACCCGGGCGGGGACGTGCATGCCGGTGGCGACGATGCGGGCGTTGCGCGTGACGTGCGGTCGCGGTGCGCCGTCCATCATGATCTCCCTCCCCGCCGGATCAAGCCACCAGCCCGCCATCCACGCTGAGCACGGCCCCGTGCACGAACGACGACTCGTCCGATGCCAGGAAGAGGTAGGCGGCGGCGATCTCCTCCGGACGCCCGAGGCGCTGCAGCGGCGTCTTGTCCGCCATCATCGCGCGGATCTTCTCCGGCATGGCGTTCACCATCTCGGTGGCGACGAAGCCCGGAGCCACCGCATTCACCCGCACGCCCTTGCGACCCAGCTCGCGGGCCCACACGCGGGTCATCCCGATCACGCCGGCCTTGGCAGCCACGTAGTTCGTCTGCCCGAAGTTGCCGTACAGCGCCACCACGCTGCTGGTGTTGACGATGCTCCCCGCGCCCTGCTCCACCATCACCCGCGCCACGGCCTGGCCGCAGTTGAAGACGCCCTTTAGGTTCACGCCCACGACCGCGTCGAACTGGTTCTCCTCCATCTTCAGGAGGGTGGCGTCGCGGGTGATGCCCGCGTTGTTGATGAGCACGTCGATGCGGCCGAATGCCCCGCGCACGGCGTCCACCGCGGCGGTCACCTCGGCCGGGTCGCTCACGTCCACGCGGCGGAACTCCGCCCGCCGGCCGGCGCCGGTCAGCTCCACCGCCAGCTGCTCGCCCTGGTCGGCGGTCACGTCCCAGATGGAGACCGCGGCCCCCTCGGCGGCGAACAATTCCACCGTGGCGCGTCCCAGCCCGGCGGCGCCGCCGGTGACGATGGCGACCCGGTCCTGCAGTCGGTTCATGTCGTCTCCTCCCGGCCGCTGCGCTCGACGGCCCCTGCGGCGAGGAAGCGCCGCAGATGAGTCTGCACCAGCGCATGGCAGCGCTCCGTCTCGGCCAGCCGGGCGCGAGGACCGGGCGCGGGTTCGTCGCCGTTGCGATCGGCGAGATTCCGGTCCTTGCGGGCGAGGTCGAGGTTCTGCTCGAGCAGGGCGGCGTGGTTGGCGAAGGCCTCGTGGGCGGACATCGCGCCTCCGTTTGCAAGATATCGAACACAGCATACGCGGGCGCCATCGGCCGTCAAGGCAATCGAACGCCCGCGAGCCGCGCTACCGCACCTCGCTGCCGGATGCTATCTTGACGGGGCTGACAGAGCGGCCGGGCCGCGGGCGCCGGCCTCGGGTTCTTCTCGACGGCACGAAGGGGCGGGAGCATGAAGACAGTCGACATCGTCAAGATCGCCATCGAGAACGAGGTGCGCGCGAGGATCTTCTACGGGAAGGCCGCCGACCTCACCAGCGAGGGCGAGTCGCAGATGGTGTTCCTCGAGCTCGTGGAGATGGAGGACGGCCACGCGCGGCGCGTCGTGAACGACCTGGGCGAGATCATGCGGTCCGCGGGCCAGGACCCGACCGCCTTCCTCGAGCAGAAGGAAGCGGAGCTGGCGCGGGACCTGCCGGTGGAGGAGAGCGAGCTGATCAAGAACGGCGAGATGCGTGCGGTGATCGAGTTCGCCATCGGCCGCGAGGCGCTCGCCCGCGACTCCTATCGCGAACTGGCCGACCTGGTCGACGGGGAACAGGAGCGGCGCGTCTGCGAGGAGCTGGCCGAGGAGGAGCAGCGGCACCACGACATGCTCTCGAAGCTGCGCCAGTCGGTGGACACGCCCATGGACGAGCGGCCGGCGCTGTAGACCGCTGCAGCCGATCCGCTCCCGGCGCGGAGCGATGCGCGGCCTGCGTCACGACGCGGGCCGCGCTCGTCTGCCGGCGCTCGGGGCGCGCCGCACCGCCGTTCAGGGCGCGGCGAAGCAGACCAGCTCCGGCAGCACGTCCACATCGGGGGCGCTGGTCTCGGCCACCGACTCGCCGGAGCCGGCGGAGATGGACACCGACAGGTCGGCCATGCCCAGCGCGAGCAGGAAACGGCCGTCGGCCAGCAGGATCAGCCGGTGGTCCTCGCCGCCCTGCGGCACCGTGACCTCCACCTCCTTCAGCAGCCGACCCTGGGCGTCGAACACGTCGTACACCACCACGCCGGCCGAGTCCCAGCGGTCGCGGCCGTGGCTGTTCTCCACCCAGAGTGTGCCGTCGTCGAGCACGTGCAAGCGGGTGATGCACCTGGCCCGCGGCTGCACCACGTGCGAGATCTCCGGCTCGCGACCGTTGATGTTCATGCGCATGGACGCGCGGATCTCCCGGATCTCCTCGTCGGTGCGACGGCGGGCCTCGTGCGGCCGGGTGACCAGGCGTTCGCGGACGCCATCGGGCGAGAGCACCGCGATCTCGTAGGCGTCGTACCGGTTCACCAGCCACAGGCGACCGTCCGGTCCCAGGTCCCACAACCCCCGCTCGCCGGGGTAGAACTCGGCCAGTTCGTCGATCGTGAAGCGCTCCAGATTGCGCGTGCAGGCGATCTCGGCGTGACGGCGCACCTCGGCGCCGCCGGGCTCCACGGTGGCCAGGAACCGGGTCTCGCGAATCTCCCCGGAGGCTCCGTCGAACACCGACCGCAGGCCGGCCACCACCGTCTGCCCCGCCCGTGTCCGGGCATCGAACACGAAACCGAAGCCGCCCCGGCCCGGGTCGTTCCCGCCCAGCGAGATGGAACCGGCCGGGTTCCCCTGCGGGTCGAGGCTGATGATCTTGCCGGGGAAGGTCTGCACCACGTGGAGCCGCCCGTCCGGGCCCACGCTGAGACCGATGGGCTGACGCATCTCGCCGGGACCGTCGCCCTGCCGTCCCCGCGTGCCGAGAAAACCGCCGTCGGGCGCGAACGCCAGGACGTGCGCGAGCTGGCTGTCGAGCGCGTAAACCCGTCCCTCGGCGTCCGCCGCGGCGCTGCCCACCTTGCCGATGAGCACCTCGTCGTCGTCGCCACCGGCGCGCCAGAGTTCCTGCAGGGTGACCGCCTCGCGCCGAGGCGCCTCGCGCGGGTTCGCCACGGTCGGCACCGGGTCGTCGCCCGGCGCCGGTCGCGCGGCTTCGGCTCCCACGGCACCCGGCGGGCCGACGACCAGGGCCGCCGCTCCGATGACCGCGGCAAGCAGGAGACGACGCAGGCGGGGCACGACGGTGACGGCATGGTCATTCATGGCGGACGGCTCCACGGTCATCTCGACCGGCTGGCGATGATCGCCGCGTCAGGAAGGTGGAGAGCGCAAGATTCTCCGGATCCCGCAGGACCTCCACCGCGAAACCCGCCTCCTGGCAGCGGCGCACGAAGTCCGCGCCGAACTCGTAGACGACCAGCAGGTCGTCCGGGCGCTGCTCGGGCCGTCCGTGGTAGCTGGGGGCCAGTGCGTGGCGCCAGGCGCCGTCGACCAGGTGCGTGCGCTGGCGCGTTCGTGGCCTGTCCCAGACCACCGGGACGGTGAAGACGTGCCAGCCGCCGGGGCGCAGGATGCGGCGTATCTCCCTCAGGGCTCCGTCCACGCTCGGCACGTGCTCGAGGGTCTCGGACGTGATCACCAGGTCGAAGGTTTCGTCGGCGTAGGAGAGGTTCAGGAGATCCTCGGCGGGCACGTCCGGATCCTGGCTGCCGAACTCGGAATACGCCAGGCGCGGCAGGCGGGCCAGGAAGGGATGCAGGCGCCCCGCGCCGTTGATCTCCGCCACCCGCAAATCGGCGCAGCGCGGGTGGGCGCAGAGCGCGGCCAGGCTCGTCGCCTGGACGCCGCAGAGATCGTCTCCCACCCGGAGCAACCCGCTGGCGAGCTGCCGCGCGCGCAGGGAGGCGCCGCACAGCGGACAGTGGCGGCCTTCCCGTTCGTCGAACCACGTCGCCCAGCGCTCGTCCAGTTCCCAGGTCTCGATCAGCTCGGGCCAGAGGACCCGCCGCCGCCGCAACCGCGACGGCCGCCCGCACGCCGGACAGGGCGAACCGCCGGTCATGCCGAGCGCGCGGTGCCATAGCCACGCCGGCGCCCGGACGAGCCGTCTGATCAGCCGCCGCGGGTTCAGGTCCATCTCGTCTTCTGTCGTCGTCTCGTCGCTCGTGTGCTCCGGTACCGATCCCCGCCCGACACTACGGCAGTCGATCGTCCGGCGTCCATCGCTGATCGCCGGCACCCGGACGCAGCCCGGATCGCCCGATCAATCGCCCGTTTGCGCCGGTTCGCGGCTCGAGGCAGAGACGAGGTCGCCGGGGCAGGACGCGGCGACGGCGCGGATGGTGGCCAGCAGGCGAGCGGCGGGCTCGCTCTTCGACAGGAACTCCGCCGCCCCGGCGGCGAGCATGGCATCACCCCGCTCGCTCCGGTGGAACATCGACAGCCCGATCACCCGCGTGCCGGACACGTCGGCCAGGATGCGGCGGGTGGCCTCCCCGCCGTCGATCCCGGGCAGGCCGTAATCCATGAGCACGACGTCGGGAACGAGGGCGCGGGCCTTGGTCACGGCCTCTTCGCCATCTGCGGCCTGGCCGACCACCTCGATGTCCGGCTCCTCGGCGAACAGCGAGAGGAGCCCCTCGCGCAGCATGGCATGATCGTCCACCAGCAGGACGCGGATGCCGGACCGCGCCGCCGGAGGCGCGCCGGCGGACATGGCCGCCACAGTTTGTGCGACCTCCTCGACGTCACCCGCCGGTCTCCCGGACGGCTGCGCCCCGGTCGACGACGGTGCGGCCGCCGGCATCGCGAACACCTGCGCCTCGACCGCCTGGGTGACGGCGTCCCGTTCGCCCCTCCGCTCCACTCCCCTCGACCCGACCGCCTTCGTTTCCGCGGCTGCGGAGCGCGGCACCACCAGCGTCACGCGCGCACCGTTGCCCGGCGCGCTGTCGATGTCGAGGGAGCCCCCCAGCCACCCCACGCGCTCCCGGATGCTCAGGAGCCCGAGTCCACTGGCGACCGGTCCTTCCGGGTTCCACACGGCGGCCGGGTCGAAGCCGATCCCGTCGTCGCTCACCACCACCTGGAGACGCCCGCCATCCAGCAGGGTCGTCTCGACCCGGGCTGCGGTAACGCCGGCGTGCTTCACCACGTTCAGCAGCGCCTCGCGGACCGCCTGGAAGACCAGGGTCCGCACATCCTCGCGCTCTGCCGACATCCGGGGATCGAGATGGAGATCGACCGTGAACCCCTGCTTCTCCCGCAACCATCGCGCCAGCCACTCCAGCCCGGCGCCCAGACCGGCCTCCTGCAGCACCGGCGGGGAGAGCTCGACGCTCAGGTTCCGCGAGGCCTCGATGGATTCGTCCAGGAGACCCTGCAGGAGCTCGGCACCCGGACGCAGGTCGTGGTCCAGACGGCGCACCAGCGCCTCGAGCCCGAACCGCGAGGCCACCAGCAGCTGCTGGAGGTGGTCATGGAGCACCTGCGAGAGTCGGCGCCGCTCCCGCTGCTCCGCCAGCGTCAACTCGGAGGTGAGCCGCGCCAGCTGCTCCGCGCGCCGCGCCAGTTCGGCCGTGCGTTCGCGGACGCGCTCCTCCAGTTCTTCACGGCTGGTGCGCAGGCGCTGTTCGCTGTCGCGCAGTTCCCGCGCCAGACGCCGGTGGCTGGTGATGTCCCGGAGGGCGAGAACCTGCAGCGTGCGGCTGCCCTCGCGAAGCGTGCGGCCGCGTATCTCGACGGTCAGCGCCTCGCCGGCGGCGTCTTCCAGCTCGTGCTCGTGGACCTCCTCGCGCCCGTCCAGCACCGCCGCCAACTCGCCCCCGCGATCCGCGTCGGCGAGCAACCTGCTCAGCGGCTGGCCCACGAGTTCGCCGGGAGGACGTCCGAGCAGCCGTCCGAGCTGCTCGTTGGCGTCCACCACCACGGCTTCGTCGCAGACGGCGATCCCCTCGCTGGTGGCATCCGCGAGCAGGCGGTAGCGGTCCTCGCTCTCGCGCAGCGCCACCTGCAGCGCCGTCCCCCACGCCCCCGACTCGCGGGTGGCGATGACGGCAGCCACCAGCATGTAGACGCCGCCCAGGTACTGCGCGGCACGCCCGGCCCAGGCCAGGGGGCTGCCCACCTGGGTGACGACGAGGACACCGAACAGACCGGTGGCGGTCAGCGCGAGCGACGCCGAGTACCACGCCGGCATCGACGAGCCCGACCGGCGGTGGACCGTGCTCACCAGCACCGAGGCCAGCGCGTACAGGATGACGCCCCCGCCGAGCACCATCTGGCGGAGCGCCGACGGACCCTGCCCCTGCACGAAGAAGACCGGCCCCAGATCCTCGAGCGCCACGAAGATCAGGAGTCCCGCCAGGCTGCCCGCACCGCCGTAGGCCAGCGCCAGGGACGGTCCCGTGGCCCGGACGGGCAGCCGTCCGATCGGCCCCAGGACCACCAGCGCCCCCAGCAGATGGCAGCCGCCCGCCAGCAGGACACCCACGTTGTGGATCGTCACCCCGGCGTTCACCCAGCCTGCGCCGACGGCGAGTGCCGCCGCCAGCGACACCGAGCCGTAGATCAGCATGCCCGTCCCCAGCAGCAGGACCGGCACGCAACCGCCGGCGGTGTAGCTGCGGGCGGCGAGGAACGCGACGAAGAGCGAGACGGCGGTGCCGAAGACGAAATTCAGGATGGGCAGCAGGTACGCCGGTTCGACGGTCACCTGCGCATCGAGGCGGTGGAGGACCGCCATGACCACGAGGAAGCCTGGTACCGCCAGCCAGGCCGTCAATGTGGGTTTCGCCCAGGCCATCGGTTGCCCCGCAGGGGTGTCCTTCGTCCGGTGGTCGCGGAACGAGTATACACCGACGGTGGCCGCTCACCGACTCCGGGAAAACCTGATTCTCACCTCACTTGCGTCGCTGCTTCGCCTCCCGCACGAGGTCCAGCACCGACAGCGGCGATTCGATCAGTTTCTGGATCCTGTCCTCCATCTCCGATCGCTCGGCGCCGTCCTTGTGTTCCCGCGCGTTCTCCAGCTTGCGGGTCAGGTCGTCCACCTCGCAAGGCTTGGTGATGTAGTCGTAGGCTCCGGCGCGCATGGCCTCCAACGCCGAGTCGATCGCACCGTGGCCGGTGAGGATCAGCACCTCGACCAGCGGAAAGCGGCGCTTGATCGCTTTCAGGGTGCTCAGGCCGCCCTGACCGGGCATGCGCAGGTCCAGCACGACCACGTCGTAGGCCCGTTCGGAGAGCCGGTCCAGGGCATCCTCGCCGCTGGACGCGGTGGTGACCGTGTAGCCCCGGTTCGTCAGTAACCGCTGCATGTTCTGGACGAAGACCTCCTCGTCGTCCACGAGCAGGATCCGCGCGACGTTCATGTCTCGACTCCTCCTGGGTCGGGGTCCCTCCCGGTTCACCGCTGCCGGTTCCCGCGGCAGCATCATCGGTGCAGTCCGCCAGCCGGCCGGCCCGTCTGGTCGGCCCCTCCGGCGAGGACCGGATCGGCGGCCGGACTCGACGGGAAGCGCAGTTCGAAGCGGGCACCACCTCCGGGGCGCTCCCGAACGGCGATTCCGCCGCCCAGATCGCGCACGATCCGATCGCAGATGGACAGCCCGAGGCCCGTCCCTTGCCCCACCGGTTTCGTGGTGAAGAACGGGTCGAAGATCCGCTGCCTGAGCTGCTCGGGAATTCCGGCACCGGTGTCCTCGACCGCGAGCAGCACCTCGCCGGCCGTGGGGTCGTGGCGCGTCCGGATCGTCACCGTCCGCTCCGGATGGCCCGCCACCGCGTCCAGGGCGTTGTTCACGAGGTTGAGCACCAGCTGCTGCAGCAGCGCCGGATCGGCCGACAGCGGCGGTATGCCGGGCTCCAGGTCGCAGCGCAGTTCCGCACCAACGCTGGTCGCCTCGGGTGCGAAGAGCTCGACGATCTCGCCGGCGAAACGGTTGAGATCAACGGTCTCCGCCGCAGAGGCTGCGCGGCGGGCGCAGCGCAGGAGGTCGTGCGTGATGCGGCGGCAGCGGTCCACCTGGATGCGCACCTGGGCGAGACTCGACTCGAGCTGGCGGCGGAGCCGCGGGTCCACCGGCTCCGCGCCCGCCAGCGCGTCTGCCAGCAGTTCGCGCTCGGTGAGGATGATCCCCAGCGGGTTGTTGATCTCGTGGGCGACTCCTGCCGCCAGTTCGCCGAGCGACGCCAGCCGGCCGGCCTGGACGAGCTGCCGGTCGAGGTCGCTGGCCACCCGGTCGCGGCGGCGGATGAGCCGGACCAGGCGGTCGGTGAGCGCCAGCCCGCCCGCGAGCGCGAGCACCGTTGCCAGACCCACGAGCACCAGGGTGTTGCGGCGGGCGCGGGTGACCTCGGCCAGCGCCTCGTCCGCGCGCTGGCGCACGACGAGCGCCCAGCGAGGCCGCTCCAGCCAGACGTAGCCCGCCACCACGTCCCGCCCGCCGTCGGCCGCCGGGGATCCGCTCCGAGTCCCGTCGACGAAGATCACCTCCGGTCCCGGTGCCGCCGGCACCGGCCACGGCGCCGGCTCCATGATGCGACCGCCCGATCGTGGCGCCGATTGCAGGACGCCTACCCGGTTCACCAGGCACACCTCGCCGGTGGACCCGAACCAGACGCCGTCGACCAGTGAGCGGAAGTGCCCGGTGTCCACCGTCGCGCGCAGGATCCAGAGCCGCTCCCCCTCCTCGCGCGCCACGGCGATGATGAAATGGGGCTCCTGCCGGAATCCCAGGAACATGTCCGAGACGTATACGCCGTCGCGCACCACCTCGACGAACCACTCCTCCCCGGCGTAGTTGCAGGCGAGAAGGTCGTGCGGCCCCACGTAGGCGAGGTGTCGGCCCTGCTCGTCGATGACGCCCAGGTCGGCGATGGCCCGGCGATCGTGGTTGAGGCTGGCGAAGACGCGCCCCAGCATTTCCGCGTCCGACATCTCGGCCAGGTCGCTGGTGTCGGCGACCAGCCGTAACCGCGCGATGCGATCGTCGAGGAAGGTCTGGATCACCCGGTGGTGATGGTCCAACTCGCCCCGGATGGAATCGACGACCTGCTCGCGCACCTCGCCCGCATGACGCTCGCTCAGCGCCGCACCCACCAGCGCCAGCGGCAGCACCGCGCAGGTCAGCGTCAACAGGATCAGGCGCCGGTACATCCAGCCGTACCGCGGCAGGGCCGGGCGGGCGCCGTCCGCGGCGGTCGTGATCGGGTCGGGTCTGTTCGGTGTCGCCATGACAGGTCCTCCGTCACGGTCCGGTACAAGCGCCGTACCATGCGGCGGCCTCGCTGCCTCTTCGTGAACCCTATGCACGCCTGTGCATTACGTTCCTGGCGCGGAGAATCGGCGTCCGGTCGCGGTGCGACCGTCCACGCGGGGGAGACACCGGGAGGACGGGTGCGGCTCCTGGCGGGTGACAGGCCGGCTGCGTCTCACGTGAGATCCCAGTAGGGACGCAACGCCGCCAGCGTGGGCCGCAGCTGCGGGACGTCGGCCGCGGTGCCGGAGCGCACGCGCGCGAGACGGACGCTCAGATCGAGACCGGCGCCGCCGAGCTGTCGCAGCACGGTCCGCGTGCACTCCCGCACGGCCGTCAGGTCGTAGCCGCCCTCGAGCACGAGGGCCAGGCGCCCGTCGCTCCACCGGCCGGCGATCCCGGCCAGGATCTCGACCACCAGCGCGTAGACGACGGCGGACATCCGGCAGTCGGTCACGGGATCACGCAGGTGCAGGTCGAACCCGCAGGAGACGAGCACCAGCTCGGGCCGGAACCTGTCCGCGAGCGGCACGAGCAGGTGGTGGACGCTGCGTGCGTAGTCGTCGTCCGACACGCCCGCCGACAACGGCACGTTCGCGGTGAAGCCGGCGCCGCGGCCGAGGCCGACTTCGTCCGCCTCGCCGGTACCCGGATAGGTCCGCGCGCGGTGGAACGACGCGTAGAGCACCGAGGGGTCCTCGAGGAAGATCGCCTGGGTGCCATCGCCGTGATGGGCGTCGACGTCGGCGATCAGGATCCTCTGCAGTCCGTGGCGCGCCTGCAGGTAACGGGCTCCCACGGCCACGTTGTTGAAGAGGCAGAATCCCGCCGGCCGGTCCGCCCGCGCGTGATGCCCGGGCGGCCGCACGAAGGCGAAACCCCGACGTTCAGGACCCGCGACCACGGCGTCGAGCAGGTTCAGCACCCCACCCACCGCCAGACGCGCGGCATCCCAGGATCCGGCGGTCACCTCGGTGTCGCCGGCCAGGACGGCGTGCGGAAGGCTTGCCGTGGCGGCGATCCGGTGCAC
Source organism: Candidatus Krumholzibacteriia bacterium (assembly GCA_046484865.1). GTDB lineage: Bacteria > Krumholzibacteriota > Krumholzibacteriia > LZORAL124-64-63 > LZORAL124-64-63 > JAWOID01. Next base: position 25,064 of record JAWOID010000033.1, on the reverse strand, counting down.
GTGGTCGGACGTGTGCACAAGGCGCAACTCGTCTGCGGTGGCGGCGCGCGCCGGTACCTGCCGCCAGCGCCCCGCCAGGTCCGGCCCGGCAAGGACTTCCTGGACCGCGGCCAGCCGACGCCCGCTCTCCAGGTGCAACAGCCTCGCCAGGTGGCCGGCACAGCGGTCGTCCACCGCCACCAGGACCCGAGCCGGCGCCACGGCAGAGCCGTCGCAGCGGTTCGCCAGACCGTAACCGGCGGCCGACTCCAGCAGCGCCTCCCACAGCGGACGTCCCTGCCCATGCTCGATCAGCGATCGCGTGGCCGCCGCGGCCACACCCGGCAGCCGGCTGGAACGGAAGCACTCCTCCCACAGGACCACTGCGTCGCGCCGGGCGGCAGCCTCCCAGCCGGCGGGGTCGCGGCGGGCCAGAGCACGGGTCTCCCGACACACATGGCCCGCCAGTTCGTCCGCGACGTCAGTCCAGCCGGGGCCGGCGACGGCCCGGTTCAGCATCGCCACGGCACAGCGCAGCAGGTGCGAGCGCGGCGCCGCGAGAACGTAATCGTAGCCGCGCCGCCGCTGGAAGCCGGCGGCCTCGTAGAAGCGGATGGCGGCCAGTTCCGACGTGAGGGTCAGCTCCCGGAGACCCGGCTCCCACCGTCGCCACAGCAGCCACGCTCCCGCCAGCAGCAGTGCTCCGACACCGCGCGGGGGCGAACCCCAGGGCGTGGCGCCCGGATCGGCCACGCTGGCCACCGCCGCCACCTCCATCACATCGCCGCCGTACCGGCGCTTCCGCCCCAGCAGGATGATGCCCGCGAGCCGCCCCTGCGCGACGGCGGCGAACAGGCGCCCGCCGCGGCCCTGGCGCAGCAGTTCCAGGACGGTGCCCACGTCGAAGAACTCGAGGTTGCGCCGGGCCACCTGGGCCAGCGCGGCCCGGCTGGCCGGGAAGGGCACGAAGAGCGCCGGCGTGTCCACGTCCACGACACCCTGCAGCACGGGGCCGCCGGACGCCTCGTCCCAGGGCAACTCGGTCACGGTCCAGTCCACCGTCGCTGGTCCGCCGCGAACGGCGTCCCGTCGCTGGTACCATGCCAGCAGTCGATCGACCCCCGCCGCCACGACATCCCGGCCGGCCGCGGCCAGGTCTGGATAGCATCTCGACTGCAACAATTCCTGGCGGCGCACCAGCTCGCCGTATCGCAGCAGAAGGCGCTCCGCGACGGCGGCGGGACCGCGCCCGAAGGCGAGACTTCGGCGCACCGTCAGCCTGTCTCCGAGCAGCAGCAGTTCGGGATCGCCGATTTCCGCCGCGGGGCCCGGCGCCAGCGATCCGTCGGCGAGCATGGCGTCCAGAGCATACGCGGCCTCGGGATCGCCGGTGGCGATCCGGGCCACGGCCAGGCGGATGGTCTCGCGATTGATCATGGACTATGCCCCGGCGGCGCCTAGCCCACCGGCACCGGGCCCTGGGCGGGGAGGATCAGGGTCAGCCGCGCACCCCCGCCGGGCTCGTTGCCCGCCTCCAGGCGCCCGCCGATGCTCTCGGCGATCTCGCGACTGAGCGTCAATCCCAAGCCTAGCGCATCGGAACGGGTGGTGTACAGCGGGGTGAAGATCCGCTCGTGCCGCCCCTCCGGTATGCCCGGGCCGCTGTCGGAAACCACCAGCTCGACCGACCCCTCCAGGGGCTGCGTCCGCACCCGGACCGAGCCGTTGTCGCCCACGGCGTCCACAGCGTTGAGCAGGAGTTGCTGGCAGATCTGGCGCACGTCGGGACACACGCCGCGCACGCGCGGCAGGTCCGGAGCCAGGTCGAGGTCGAAGCGGATGCAGCGCAGCCGGGTCTCGCGGGCGAGAAGCTCGACCAGCTCGCCGACCAGCTGGTTGAGATCGAGCGCGGTGACGACCCGGGCCGGCGGTCCGCCTGCGTTCAGGCCGAGCGCGCGGTCCACGCTGCGGCAGCAGCGGTCGAGGCTCGTGCGCAGGACCGCGCGCACCGCGGCACGTTCGCCGGGTGCGGCCTCGGTGCCGAGATCGGCGAGCCTCGCCAGCGCCAGGTCCAGATTCGCCAGGGCATCGCGCGTCTCCTCCAGCATCCCCTTGGTCAGGCGCTGGCTCGAGGAAACGTGTCCGAACCGCCGGAGCTGCCGGTCCAGCCTGCACTGCCGCCTGTGCTCCCGCTCCAGGCGCGCCACCAGTTCGTTGGTCGTCAACAGCACCGCGAGCACGACCAGGAACACCGCGACCACGTAGCCGACCGCCGTGGTATTGCGGAGTCGATGCAGCCCGGCCAGGGCCGTCGCGCGCGGCACCCTCGTCACGCATGACCACGGCACCTGACGCAGCGCGACCTGCACGACCAGATCGTCGCCGACTTCGTGCACCTCGCCGTCGCCGGCGCTCGCGAGGCTCTCCCGGGAGAAGTCCGTCGGCTGCCCGCCGCGAGCGGACCGGGTCTGGTAGCGCCCGTCGCGGTTCACCAGGTGAGCGTCGCCGCCGTGGTCGCGCACCGATCCGCCGAGCAGCAGTTCGACGGCCTCGCTGGTCGTGGTGCCGCACAGCATCAGGTCGTCGTCGGGCGGCGGCAGGCGCACGCTGATCATGAAGCGGGGCCGGCTCCAGCGATCGAGCGAGACATCGGTCACAGCGCGATCTTGCTGCGAGAGGGTGCGGTTCCAGAGAGCGTCCGCATCGTCACGGTCGAGCGGATCGGACGGACCGGCATGGCCGAGACGACGCCCGCCCGCGCCGAGCAGAACCACGTCCGTGATGCCGGGCATCTCGGCCCGCAGGCTGTCCAGGCGCGCCGACAGCCGCTGCGGCGGCAGATGCCGCAGCGGCGTCACGGCGCGCCCGGCCAGCGCCAGAAGCCGCTTCTTCTCCAGCAGGGAGGCGTCCACGGCGTCAGCGCAGGCGCGGGTCTCCCCGACCAGATCGGAGCGGACGGCCGCTTCCAGGCGGTGGGCGGCATGCAGATAGAGGCCGCCGCCGAGCAGGGTGAGCGGCACGAGGGCCGCGACCAGCAGGACACCGACGACCCGTCCCCAGGTGGCGCGAAAGAACGGGAAGTCGCTGGCGATGGCCGGCGAACCGCTGCGGCCGCTCACCCCGTCCACGGTTCAACCTCCGGTGGCGATCGTCCAGGCCGCCACGGCCCACGCGGCGGCGCAGATCAGGCAGGCCGTCCTTCCCACCGGCCCCTTGGCCGGCGTCCGCCGCCGGCTGAGGCGTAGGAGCCGGGATGCGCCGGGCACGAGCCAGTTCCAGGTTCCCGCCAGCAAGGTGAAGCCCCCCAGCAGTGCGAGCAGGTCGCCGCGACCCACGCCCGCGGCGGCCAGGCGGGCGCCGATGCGTCCGGGCTGCAAGGGCCCCTCGACGCCGCCGAACAGCCCCAGGTCGTGGAGGACGAAGCAGAACAGCATCCCCCCGAATCCGAAGCCCATCCGGGCGAAGGCCGACACCGGCGCCGACGTCCGTGAGGTCATGATCAACTCCCCAGCTTCTGGACGACGTCGGGGACGATCTGCTTCAGGCAGATCGCCGCCACCACCAGGCAGTACGCCGGCACCACCAGCTTCCAGAGCTTCTCGGGGAACACGCGCGTGGCGTACGGCGCGGCCACGGCGCTGAACATGGTCGCGAGCATCATGCTCGGCAGCAGCACGTAGTCGAGCTGCACGCCTGCCGTGAGCATCAGCGCCCAGACCGCGATGGCGAAGGTGGACACGGTGCCCTCGGTGACTGCGGTCACCGCCAGCATGCTCTTCACCGGCACGCCGGACATGAGCCCGCCCACGGTGATCACCGGGCCATAGCCGCCGCCGCCCACCCCCTTGTTGAAACCGGCCAAAGCGGCGAAGCCGATCATGCGCAGCGGTCGGTACAGGGATTCTCGACGCATCTGCAGCAGCGAGATCACGCCCATGCCCAGCAAAAGGACGGCCACGTACAGCTTGATCCAGATCTTCGCCAGCTTGAACACCGCGTAGACGGCGGTGATGGAGAACGCCACCGCCGCGCACCCGGTGACGGCGATGATGATCCAGAGCTTGACGGTCTCGGACATCGGCTTGAACCGCCACTCCACGTTCTCGAACTCGCGGTGCAGAAAGGCGCCCACCAGACCAGCCACGCCTTGCTGGATCATCACCACGGGCACGATCTGGGTCGGAGCGAATCCCATCACCAGCAGGATGGGCGTGAGTGCGGTGCCGAAGCCCATGCCGGCCGAGGCATCCATGAACTCGAAGAACATGGCCAGCAGCACGACGCTCCAGATGATCCCCCACTGGTCCGTACCGGCCCAGCCACGCTCCACCATGGCGGGCGAGGCGATGCGCTGGGTGGCGTCCCACGGATTGCCGGCGAGCCAGCAGCCGATGAGGAAGACCACGAAAAAGACGAGCATGCCGCCGACGGCCGCCTTGACGTGCCGCAGGTCCGGGACCATGCGTTCCCAGACCGTCTTCTTGGTCTGCTCCAACTCCCGGGCCACCTCCCATCCCATCTTGCGCTCCGGTCTGGTGTCGGTTTTCGTCGCCATGACAGCTGGCTCCTTTGCCGAAGATCTCGGTCCGGCGCCCCGACCGTTCGGTCTCCCGGTGCCCGGCGGTCGTCGCCGCGGTTCTCTACCGCATCACCGCATCACAAGAGGCGTGCCACGGGGCGCCACCACGCGCAGGCGCGCAAAGCGTTGCGCGCGGGGAAGATCGTCGGCGCGAACCGGCGTCTCGACCTCCGCCGGCCCGTGGTGCCCACCTCTCGTGGACACCGCGGACAGGGAATGTCACCGGATCGCAGACAGCCGCCTCCGCCGGTTCGCGCCATCCGGCCGCCGCCGGCGGTTCGTGATGACGGAAAAAGCCGGCACGGGGGGCGCGGCCCCGTCCTGAGCGGCCAGAGAACACGCGGGGCAGGTCAGCCGGCGCGAAGCCCGCCGCTGGCATCGCCCATGCAGAGGCCACGCGGAAGTCGATCCGGCTGCGCCACCGCCGCACCCGCGGCAACCGCGGCAACCGCGCGGCCGAGCCGCCGCCTGGCGGCAGCGCGCCCCACCAGGAGAGGCTGCTCATGAAGACGACCCCGCTTCCTACCGTCCCCGCCGATCCGGAGCCCCGCGCCCCGCGCACCACGACGCTCGTCGCCCCCGTCGCGACCACCGCGCCGACGCCGCCCCTGCGCGTTCCGCTCCATCGGCGTCTACGGGTGGAGGTGGGCGGCGTGCAGATCTTCGAATTCCTGGACCTGTCGGCCTGGGTGCTGGTGCTGGCCTTCTTCCTCGGCTCCGCGGCGCTGAACGACGGCAAACCGGGTGCCTCGCTCGGCGGCGCGGTGGCGATCATCGCGGTGATGCTGGTGGTGAGTGCCGCCATCGAGGTGATCATCGCGTCACTGAGCGACGCGAAGGGGCTCGGCACGCTGGTGGGATTCATCACCAACGGCCCCGAAGCGCTCTGCCTGATCGTCGGGCTGCTGGCCGGCGACGTCCTTTTCGCCGCGAGCACGCCGCTGGGCAGCAACGTGATGAACCCGGTGATGCTCATCTCGGCGGCGCTGCTCGCCGGCGTCCTGGTCCCGGTCCTGCGGACCCACCCCCGGTACACCATCGTCTGCGTCGGGGTGACCGCCGGCCTCGCGACGAGCTTCTTCTTCATTCCCGCAGCGTGGCGTCTGCTGTGGCTGGGCGCCGCCGTGACGGCGACCGTCATGCTCTTTCTGCGGCGGCCGCCGGAGCCCGCACGGAACGACGCCGGTGACGATGCCGGCGTGCCCCGTTCCTGGTTCCTGCCGGCGTTCCTGGTGCTCGTGGGCGCCGGTTACCTGCTGGATCCGGTCGTGAGCTCGACGGCGGCCCACTCCCAGGCGCCCAAGGGCGTGATCGGATTCTTCGTGCTCTCCACCCTCACCAGCTGGCCCGAGTTCAAGAGTTGCCTGGCGCTGAACCGCCGGCGGCGCTATCTGGCGTCGGTGCTCAACATCACCGTCTCGAACATCACCAACATCTGGCTGGCGGCGCTGGGAGTGGCGATTCACCTGGCGATGCGCTAGCCCGGATCGCTCGCGGGACGGCCGGCGAACGCGGTCAGATCCCCGTGGTGGGAGGCTCCCAGCAGCGATGCGGGTCATCGGCACAGGCTTCGGGCGCCTCGATCTCGAGCGTGGTGTGGCCGAAGCCGAAGCGCTCGTGCAACCGGCGCTTGAGCTCGTTCTTGATGCGCTCGGCCTCCACCAGGTCGGTGACCTCCACCACCACGTGGGCCTCGAGCGCCCGGTTCCGCTCGTCCAGCTCCCACGCGTGGAGATGATGGACCTCGCGAACACCAGGCACAGCCCTCATGACCGCAAACAGCTCTGCCAGGTCCACGTCGCGCGGAGCGCTGTCCAGCAGGATGCGCGCGCTGGAGCGCAGCAGGCCGTAGCTCTGCCACAGGATGTAGACCGAGATCAGGAGCGTGGCGACCAGATCGGCCAGGTACCAGCCGTGGAGCAGCACCAGGGCGCCCGCGATCATCACCGCGAGCGAGCCGAGCGCGTCGGAGACGTTGTGCACGAACGCGGCCTTCACGTTCAGGCTCCTACGGCCGAGCGCGTAGGTGAGCGCTACCGTGATCGCGTCCACGATCAGCGCCACCCCTCCGACGATCACGACGATCCACCCGTCGACCGGCTGGGGATTCGCCCAGCGTGCGAGCGCCTCGTAGACGAGGTAGAGCCCGACCATCACGAGGGCGGTGGTGTTGACGAGAGCCCCGATCACCTCGGCCTTGCGATAGCCGAAGGTGCGGCGGCGGTCGGCCGGCTTGCGGGCGATGCGGCGGGCCACCACCGCCAATCCGAGGGCGGCGGCGTCATTGAGGTTGTGCAGCGCGTCGGCCACCAGCGCCAGCGACCCGGAAACCAACCCGCCAGCCACCTGCACGAAGGTCAGCAGCAGGTTGATTCCCATGCCGGCGAGCAGCCGGCGATCGCCCGCGCGCTCGGAACCGCTGCCGGCGAGGAGGTGCTCGTGGTCGTGGTGGTGCAGGCCGATGGCGGTGCCTCCGAAGGCCACGCTCCGCTGCCGGCGCACGGCTGCCCGGTCGTGTCCCGTCAACCGCCGTCCGCCAGATCGCCTTCGTCTCGCCGCGAGGTCACCCCCACCTCCTTCATCAGGCGGTGGAAGTACTGCCGCTGGATGCCGGCGCGCTCGGCGGCACGGCTGACGTTGCCGTCAGACGCATGCAACATGGCCTCCAGGTAGCGCCGATGAAAATGGCGCAACATGCTCTCCTTCGCCTCACGGTAGGGCAGCTCCACCAGCTCGGCCACCACCACCGGTTCCGGATCTTCGTCCTCCAGACGCAGGTCGTGCAGCGTGAGCTGCGAGCCGCTGGAGTAGATCACGCCGCGCTCGACGATGTTCTCCAGCTCGCGCACGTTGCCGGGGAAGTCGTAAGCCCGCAGTGCGTCGAGGGCGGCGGGCGAGAGGTCGTGGATCTCCTTGCCGTTGCGCAGGGCGTAACGCTGCAAGAAGTAGCGGGCCAGCAGCACGATGTCCTCGCGACGCTCGCGCAGCGACGGCACCTCCAGGTGGATGACGTTGAGCCGGTAGAAGAGGTCCTCCCGGAATCGCCGCTCGCGGATCGCCTCACGCAGGTTGCGGTTGGTGGCCGCCACCACGCGCAAGTCGGCGCGGCGGGTCTCCACGCAGCCCACCGGCTTGTACTCGCCGTCCTGCAAGAGGCGCAGGAGTTTGGTCTGCAGCACCGGACTCAGATCGCCGATCTCGTCCAGGAACAGCGTGCCGCCGTCGGCCTCGGCCGCGAGACCGCTGCTGTCCTTCCAGGCGCCGGTGAAGGCTCCGCGGACGTGGCCGAACAGCTCGCTCTCGAGGACCGTCTCGGGTATGGCCGTGCAGTTGACGGTCACCAGCTTGCGCCCGGCGCGCGGACTCAACTCGTGCAGGGCGCGGGCGAGCAGCTCCTTGCCCGAACCGCTGGGGCCGGTGATGAGGACGGTGGCCGTGGTGGGCGCCACCTGGCGCAAGCGGGCGAGCAGCTGCCGGACCGACGGAGCGTCGCCCACAAAGGGCACGGTGCCGTCCCGCCGGCCGAGCGCCTCCCGGAGACGAGCATTCTCGCGGTTCAGACGCAGCCAGCGCAGGTTGCGATCGACCGCCAGCAGCAGCTGGTCGCGGCGGAAAGGCTTCGTCAGGTAATCGCTCGCACCCCGGCGCACCGCCTCGACCGCCGTCTCGATCGTACCGTAGGCCGTGAGCACCATGACCACCGTCTCCGGCCGTTGCCGCTTGACCTCCTCGATCACGCCGAGACCGTCCCGGCCGGGCATGCGCAGGTCGGTGATCACCAGGTCGCAGGGCCGCTCCTTCAGTGCCCGCAGGGCCTGTTCGGGGTCGGCGAAGGTCACGACCTCGTAGCCGCCCTCATGGCCCAGGACGCTCTCCATGAGCAGGAGCATGTCCCGTTCGTCGTCCACCACCGCGATGCGGGCCTTCATGTCTTACCATCCTGCGGGCCGCGCGAAACTTCCGGCAGCCGGACCGTGAAGGTGGTGCCGGTGCCGGCGTCCGTCTCGAGGGCGGTGCGCGAGCCGCACAGGAGGTCGCCGCCGTGCCGCTCCACGATGCCGTAGCTGACGAACAGGCCCAGTCCCGTTCCCTTCCCCTCCGGTTTGGTGGTGTAGAACGGCGCGAAGATCCGCTGGCGGTCGGCCGCCGGGATCCCCGGACCGTCGTCGGCCACCGTGATCTCCACCTGCTGCTGCGGCGCCAGGTGTCGCGTGCGGATGCGCACCTCGCCGCCTTCCGGCTGCGCGTCGGCGGCGTTCTGGACCAGATTGAGCAGGACCTGCTGCAACTCGCGCGGATCGACGCGCGCCGGCGGCAGGGCCTCGGCCAGGTCCAGCACCAGCCGCACGCCGTGCATCTCCAGCGCATGGCGCACCACGGCCGACATCTCCGCGACCACGACGTTCACGTCGCACCGCTCGGCCCCGCCGGTGCCTCCCCTCGCGAAGCTCAGCAGGTTCTCGACGATCCGCTGGCACTGTCGTCCCTGGCGCTGCACCACCTCCAGCTCCTCGTGGTCGCGACTGCCGGGTTCCGCCCGCGCCAGCAGCAGCTCGTTGAAGCCGAGCATCACGCCCAGGGGGTTGTTCACCTCGTGCGCGAACCCCGCGGCCAGCGTGCCCAGCGCCGCCAGGCGCTCGGTGCGGATGAGATTCGCCTCGAGATCCCGCTGCTCGGTCACGTCGCGCCCCACCCAGAGCACGCGGGTGGCTTCGCCGCTCTCGTCGCGCAGTGGGACCAGGCTGGCGTTCAGCCGCACCCGTCGGCCGTTGCCGCCGCCCTCGGCGATGATGAACTCGTCGCGCCGGCTGCTTCGTTCCTGGAGCGTACGCCGGATCTGCTCCTGGAGCCGGCGCCGTTCCGCGGCGGGGAAGCGGTCCACCAGCGAGGTACCGCGCAGGATGTCCCGCGTGCCGCCGAGGAAGCGAGCCGCAGCCGGGTTCAGGGCGAGTATGGCCCCCGCATCGTCCACGGCGATGATCAGATCCTCCGATCCATCCACGAGGCTGCGATATCGCTCCTCGGATCGCCTCAGCTCGGCCGTGCGCTGAGCCACTCGCCGCCCGAGCACCCGCGCCCAGCGCGCCTCGCGCAGCAGGAGGGCCGCCGCGCCCAGGGCCACCGTACCGGCCGCGATCGCCAGCAGCAGCGCCTGCCAGCGCTGGCCGCGAGCCAGCAGGTCGCGCAGGTCGTCCGTTGGCGCCACGACGGCCACGGACCAGGTCTGCGCCGGCGCGTGGCCCACCCGGACCGGGGTGTACGCGATCAGCTTCTCGATCCGGCCGGTCCGGCTCCCATGTCTGCCCGAGACGTAGGCCGCCATCCCCTCCTCACCGGCCATCATGTGCTCGCGCTGGATCTGGTTGATGGAATCGAAGGTCAGCTCCGGCGCCTGCTCGGAGCGCACCCGGAACGCGTTGCGCCCCTCGAAGCTCTCATCGGGGTGATAGAGGAACCGACCGTCGCCGTCGATGATCCAGGCGTATCCAGTGCGGCCTGAACGGATATCCCGCAAAAAGGGAACGAGCAGGCGGGCGAGGTCCACGTCGTAGATCAGGAGGCCGCCCGGAGGACCGCGCAGCCGCGCCGCCAGCAGCAGGGTGACGGCACCGGGGGCCACCGAAGGAGGGGGAACCGCCAGGCCGCCTGGTTCCAGGCGCGCCGCCAGGCTGTCGACGAGGTCGGCCGCCGGGCGGGGTTCCTCGCGCAGGCGCGCGGCGAAGGGAAGCGCCACCCACTGGACGTCGCCGGGAGGGCGCACCACGATGCGCCGCAGACCGCCGTCGTGCAGGCGCGCAAGACTCGTCGCCAGGACCGCGCCGTCGCGCTCCGGGTCGAATCCGTCGTTGCCGATCGTGCGCGCGGTCACGGCCACCTCACGCCCGAGTTGCTGCAACTCGCGTTCGATGAGCAGGCGGGCATGACGGGCCAAAAGGAGCTGCTCGGCGTTGAAAGAGTCGGTGACGAAGACGCGGACGTCCCGGGCAATGCGGTGGCTGCCCCAGAACGCCGCCGCCAGCGCCGTCACCACCACGGCGGCCAGGGTGAGCTGGAACGCGCGTCCGAAACCGGTGTGTCGAGTCCTCGCCATGGGCCGCAGGCTGCCGCCGCGCGCGACCGCGCGCCGCCGGCGCCCGTCACCTCGAGGACAATGGTAGATCGCCGGCGCCCGCCGACAAAGAGGATCTTGCCGCGAATGCGGTGGCGCGGCATCCTGAAGGCGTCCGGCACCTCGTCGAGGGAGCAGAACGTGGTCTTTCCCGTCTCGGGCGTGGAGACACCCCTGTGGGTGCCGCCCGCCGTGGCCTTCACCATCTCGTTCTTCACGTCCATGGGCGGCCTCTCGGGAGCCTTCCTGCTGCTGCCGTTCCAGATGAGCGTGCTCGGCTTCACCAGCCCCGCGGTGACCGCCACCAACCTGCTGTTCAACGTGGTGGGCATCCCCGCGGGCGTGTGGGGATACGTGCGCGAGGGCCGCATGCTCTGGTCCCTGACCTGGATCATCGCCGCCGGCTCGTTGCCGGGCGTGGCCGTCGGCGGACTGGTGCGGCTGCACTGGCTGCCCGACCCGGTGGCCTTCAAGGCGTTCGTGGGTCTGGTTTTGCTGTTCATCGGCGGCCGCTTGCTGGCCGACGTGCTGCGCTGGCGCCGGCGAGCGCCGCGCGCGGTGGACCCGGCCGCCATCCCGCTCCACTCCCGCTCGAGTTCGGCGGGGGGTGGCGGCTCCCGACGGGACTGGGACATCCAGGTGACCGTCAGGAGCCGCCGCCGGCTCGCTTACCGGTTCCGCGGCGACGAGTACGACTGCCCGCCCACGGTCATCTTCGCGCTCAGTCTGGTGGTGGGAATCGTCGGAGGGATCTATGGTGTCGGTGGCGGAGCTCTGATCGGTCCGTTCCTGGTGGCGGTCTACGGCTTGCCGGTCCATACCATCGCCGGAGCCACCCTGATGGCGACCTTCGTGACCTCGGTGGCAGGCGTGGCCTTCTACCAGATCGCCGCGCAGTTCGGAACGACGGACGGTCTCGCCGTGGCGCCGGACTGGGCGCTGGGGGCTCTCTTCGGCGCGGGCGGCCTCGTGGGCATGTATGCCGGTTCGCGGCTGCAACGGTACGTACCCGGTCGGTGGTTGAAGGTCCTCCTGGTGATCGTCCTGCTCTGGGTGGCCGCGCGCTATCTCGTGTCGTTCGCGACGGCCCGCATCTGAATCTCCAGCACGCCGGAGGGGTCGACACCATGAACAACGACGATCGGCCGAGCCTGCCGCGCTGCGCCACCGGCATCAAGGGGCTCGATCACATCCTGCGCGGCGGCATCCCGTCGGGCCAGACCCACCTCGTGCACGGCGGCCCCGGCGCCGGCAAGACCACGCTGGGCCTCCAGTTCCTGATGGATGGACGCGACCGCGGCGAGCGCGTGCTCTATGCCACACTCCTGCAGACACGGGAGGAACTCGAGAGCGCCGTCCACGGCCACGGCTGGGACCTCGACGGCATCGACCTCATGGAGATGCCGCCGGCCATGGTCGACGACCATTCGAGCGATCAGACGCTCTTCGTCACCGCCGAGGTGGAACTGAACGAGGCTGCCGAGGCCATCGTGAAGGCCATCGAACGCCATCGACCGCAGCGCATGGTGCTGGACAGCATCAGCGAGCTCGCCGTGCTGGTGGACAGCAACTATCCCCTGCGCCGGCAGCTGCTGCGGATCAAGCGGAGCCTGGCCCGCTACGGCTGCACCGGGATCTTCATCGCGGGCGAGGGTCGGGAGGAGGACCTGGAGTCCACCAAGACCATGCTCACGGGCGTGATCCACCTGCGCCAGACGACGCCGGAGTTCGGACCTCCCCACCGCAGCCTCCGGGTGAGCAAGATGCGCGGCATGGTGTACGCCGGCGGCTGGCACGACTTCCGCATCGTCGGCGGCGGCATCGTGGTGTTTCCCCGCCTGGAGATCCCCCGCAACGCGCCCCGGTCGAAGCCGCCGGAGATCATCTCCTGCGGCGTGGCCGAGATCGACGCCATGCTCGGCGGCGGGATGGAGGAGGGCACCTCCTGCCTGGTGGCCGGCAGCACGGGTGCCGGCAAGAGCACCTTCGCGTCGCTGTACGTCCAGGCCGTGGCCGCCCGCGGCGAACGTGCCGTCGTCTTCTGCTTCGATGAGCGGAGGGAGATGTTCCTGCGCCGCTCCGACGGGCTGGGGATGGACATCTCGCGGCTGGTGGCGCAAGGCAAGGTGGACCTGCGGCAGGTGGACCTGGGCGAGCTGACCTCGGGCGAGTTCCTGCAGAGTATACGGCGGGCCGTCGACGAGGATGGAGTGCGGGTGGTGGTGATCGACAGTCTCACCGGCTACTTCGCCTCCATGCCGCACGAGGAGCACCTGACCACGCAGCTCCACGAACTGCTCGGATACACGGGCCAGGCCGGGGCGCTGTCGTTCCTGGTAATGTCCAGCCACAGCCTCAACGCCCCCTACCTCGAGATGCTGGTGGACCCCAGCTACCTGGCCGACACGGTGGTCATGGTGCGCCTGTTCGAGTCGCGCGGCCGGATCCATCGCTGCATCGCCGTGATGAAGAAGCGGACCGGCAGGCACGAGGAGAGCATCCGGGAGTTCCGGCTGGGTGCGGGCGGCATCCGGGTCGGCGCGCCGCTGGTCAACTTCTCGGGCGTGCTCGGCGGCACGCCGCGATACGAAGGACCGCCGGCCGACCTGATGGACAACCACGAAGCGTGTGCCGACGATGCATGATCCGCTCCGCGCGGGATGGAACGACCTGGAGATCCCGGTCCTCACGCCCCTGGGGCGCGATGCGGAGCTGGTGTGCTCCATTCTCGAGCGCGACGGGCTCGCCTGCCGCCGCTGCGCGACCGTGGCGGAACTGCTGGAACTGATCACCGGTGACTGCGGCCCGGTGGTGGTGGCCGAGGAGGCGTTGCCGCCCGGATATCCGGAACGCATGCTGGTGCGCATGGAGGCGCAGCCCCGCTGGTCCGAGCTGCCGCTCATCATCTTCATGGGACGCAGCAGCGACGCCGCCCGCTTCCGCGGGCTCACCCGCCGCCGGAGCGTGACCGTGGTGCGCCGGCCGGTGGCCACTCCCACGTTCCTGGCCCTCGTGCGTGCCGCGGTGGAGGCGCGCCGACGCCAGTACGAGGTGCGCGACCTGCTGCGCGAACTCACCGTTCTCAACCAGCGCCTGGGCGAGCGGGCCGATCAGCTGCGCGACCTGGCGCTGGAGCTGACCGAGGCGGAGCACCGTGAGCGGCAGCGCCTGTCCCAGGTGCTCCACGACCACCTGCAACAGGTGCTCGTCGGCGCGAAGTACCAGATCGGTCTGATCCCCGGCCGCGGTGCCAAGGAGGCCGCCGTGCTGGTGGCCCGGGTGGAGAGGCTGCTGACGGATGCGGTGGAGATCTCCCGCTCGCTGGCCGTCGAGCTCAGCCCGCCCGTCCTGCACGACTCCCCGCTGCCGGAGGCGCTGCTCTGGCTCGGCCGGCGCATGGCCCGCGACCAGCATCTGGAGGTGGAGATGCAGCTGGAGGACGATCTCCCGCCGCTGGTCGAGAGCGTGAAGCTATTGCTCTTCGAGACCGCCCGCGAGCTGCTCTTCAACGTCTCCAAGCACGCCGGAGTCAAGAACGCCCGCCTGCAGCTCCGCCGCGACGGCGAAGTCCTGTCCCTGGCCGTGGTCGACGAAGGTCGGGGTATCCCGCCGCCGAACGGCAGCGCGCGGAACGCTCCCGGCATGGGCCTGCTGCGCCTGCGCGAGCGGCTCGAGTACGCCGGCGGCAGCGTCGCCGTCGTGTCGCACCCCGGTGGCGGAACGCGGGCAGAGGTGCGACTGGCGCTGGAGCCGGCGCTCGAGCAGGCCGACGACGCAGCGGCGCCGGCTGCGCCGCGCCGTCGATCCGCGGTGGCACGTGGCCGCCGCCGCGATGACATCCGCGTGCTGCTGGCCGACGATCACGCCGTGGTGCGCGAGGGGTTGAAAGCCCTGCTCGAGATGGAGCCCGACATCGAGGTGGTGGGGGAGGCCGACGACGGGCTGGCGGCGGTGGCGCTCTCCGCCAGCCTGGCGCCGGACGTCATCGTCATGGACATCAGCATGCCCGAGATGGACGGGATCGCCGCCACCCGCGAGATCAGCCGTCAGGCGGATCCCCCGCGCATCGTCGCTCTCTCCATGCACCGCCAGACCGACATGGCCGAGCGCATGCTCGCTGCGGGCGCTCAGGCCTACCTCGCCAAGGACGGCCCGATGGATCGGCTCCCCGAACTGATCCGGCGTCTGGTGAGGCGGTCCGTGCTCTGACGCCCCGGCCCGGGACGGCGATCAGCAGCGGCGGACCAGGACGAGGGTGAGATCGTCGTCCGGGCGTCGACCCGCCAGGAAGACGTGGAGATCCTCGAGCAATCCGTCGGCCACCTGCCGGGGCGGCTGCCCGGCCAGCTCGCGCAGTCGCTGCTCGAACCGACCTTCGCCGTAGAAGACGTCGGCGGTGGGAGACTCGGCCTCGCTGATCCCGTCACTGTACAGCACCAGCAACTCGCCCGGAGCCAGGTCCACGCGGGCCGCCGCGAAGTCGATCCCCTCGAGCATGCCGACGGGCGGGCCGGTGGACCCCAGGGTGGACAGCTCGCCCGCCGGCGAGACCCGGTAGAGGGGGTTGTGACCGGCGTTCACGTAGTCGAGACGGCCGGTGCGCGGCTCGAGCAGACCCACGAAGAGGGTGGCGAAGCGGGAGGTGTCGGTGGTGCGCCACACGTGCCGGTTGAGCCTCTCCACCAGAACGGCCGGATCGCGATCGGTCTCCACCAAAAGCCGCAGCACCGGCACGATCGACGATACGAGCAGCGCGGCGCCCAGACCCTTGCCGACCACGTCGCCGCCCACCACCAGCAGACGCCCGTCGGACAGCACCTGCAGGTCGTACAGGTCGCCGCCCACCTCCTGACACGACTCGAGGTGGGCCCAAAGCTCCAGCCCCGCCACCTCGGGCAGGCGGGCCGGCAAGATCTCCGCCAGGATGCCGCGGGCCGCCTCCAGTTCGGCCTCGAGACGGCGACGGTCCGTCTCCAGGGCGTGATAGCGGGCGTGGGCGAACGCGTTGCCCACCACGCCTGCGAGCAGGGTGAACGCCTTGAGGTCGTCCCGCTCGTAGCGGACGCTGGCGGCCGTGGTGTCCGCGTACAGAATGCCCACCACGCGGTCGTCGTCCACCAGCGGCACGGCCATGCCGGCGCGGATCCCCTGGGCCACGATGCTCTGCATGAGCTGGGGCGAGTCGTCGAGGCCGAAGTCCTCGATGAGCAGCGACACGCGCTCTTCCAGGACCCGGCGAATGACGGTGCGGCTGAGCACCAGGTTCTCGCCGCGAGTGCCGTGGCCGCTCTCGCGGCACGAGGTCACCCGCGGCACCCCGCTCTCGTCGAGCAGCAGCAGCGCCGTCCGTTTCGGCGTGAAGGCGGTGTCGATGAGGTCGAGCACGGGCCCGTAGAGTTCCGCCGGATGCGAGGCGGCCGTGAGCATGTCGCCCGCTTCCACCAGGACCTGGAAGAGCCGGTCGCGCCGGTCGAAGCGGCCCACGCGCAGCTCCTGGATCTCGTCCCACGGCACCTCCACCCCCGTGGACAACACCGTATCGGAGACGTTCAGCCGGGCGGTGTCGGGCGTTCCCACCGGTGCGCTGCCGTCGATCACACTGAACTCGACGGCGGCGACCGCGATGCGGTCGCCTGGATGCAGCTCGGTGATCACGGTCACCGGCGAGCCGTTGAGCAGGGTACCGTTGCGGCTGTCGAGGTCGCGCAGCAGGTAACGTCCCGTCTCGCGGCGGATCTCGGCGTGCCGCCGCGACACCGCCCCCTCGGCGACCACCACCTTGCAATCGGTCGCGCGGCCGATCACCGTCACGGGCTCATCGAGTTCGTACCGCGTCTCGCGCCCTTGCGCGTGTTTGACCAGCATCCAGCGAGACGACGTCATGATCCCCTGTTTCTCGCGCCGGCGCGCCGGCCGGTGCGGGTCCTGCAGGTTCTGCGACCGCCGCCCCAGTGGGCAGCCGCGGGCCCGACAGTATACGAGGGAGACGAAGGTACCGGCAACGATTCCACCGTCACTCGGGGCCGCGGTCGCGCAACCCGAGCCGGCCCGCGATTTCCAGGATGCCTCCCAGCGGCACGTGCACCCAGGTGGGACGGTTGTTCAGCTCGTAGTTCAGCTCGTAGAGAGCCTTGTCCAGAAGGAAAGCGTCCAGGAGCACGCGCAGGTCGTCGCGAGACTCCGGCAGGAACGGCGCGTTGCCGGCGGTTTCCAGGTACTGCGCGAGGAAGGCGGCGCCCGTCCACCGCTCCCAGGTCCGGGCCCAGGGCAGGGCCCGAGGAGCGCGGTCGGGGTGGTCCTCCAGCAGCCGCTGCAAGGCCGCCTGGGCGGCGTAGTCGAAGGAGCGCAGCATGCCCGCCACGTCCTTCAGGGGCGAGTGGCGGTCGCGCCGCTCCGCCAGCGGACGCAGCGGCTCGCCCTCGAAGTCCAGGAGGATGAAGTCGTCCTCGACCCGCAGCGCCTGGCCCAGGTGGTAGTCGCCGTGGATCCGGATGCGCACCATCCCGGGGCGCAGGTGGGTGACGGCCTGGAACCGCTCCACCAGCAGCGAACCCACGCCGAGCACCCGGTCGGCGCGTTCACGAACGTCGTCGTCCAGGTGGCTGATCCGGCTGTTGAGCAGCTCGAACACCTGCTGCGCGCGACTGCGGAAGCCGTCGGCCATGATCTCCAGATCGGCCTGGGTGGTGGGCCTCGGGGCGAAGTCTCGCTGGCGCCGGGCCGACGCCAGCGCCAGGTGGAACTCGGCGGTCCGCCGGCCCAGCAACCGCGCCTGGTCGGGGAAGTCGCCCGCCGCCGCGATGAACGCGTCGGGCGGCTCCTGATTCGCCAGGTCCAGCACCGACACGGCGGTCAGGTCCTCCGGCGTAGGCCAGCGGCGCCGGCCGAGACCGGCGAAGTAACCGCGCAGCCCCGCCAGCGCGTGCTCCCAGCCGTCGCCTTCGTTGGCCACGAAATCCTGCAGCATGGCCACGGTGGTCACCGTGCCGTCGGTCTTCTGGTAGGTGAGCCCTCCCTGCACCACGGCCATGGCGCGGAAGTCGGTGTGCTCGGTGAGGAACCGTCCCACCTCCAGGTCGGGATTGGGGCCGTCCTCGAGGACGCGGAACACCTTGAGGATCTGCGCCTCGTCCAGGACGATGGAGGTATTGCTCTGCTCTGCCGACAGCTGGCGCACCTTGCGCGCGCTCAGCCGCGCCTCCGGCTCGCCGCCTGCGGTGGTGGTGAAACCCTGCAGCGTGCCACCGCAGTCGGTCGGCACGGTGCGGCCGTCCACCATGGCCGTGTAGAAGACGCGGCAACTGGTGGAGTCGAACAGCGCGTCGCAGAGCACACCCTCGGCGGCGCCGATCTTCAGACGGGCCATCACGCTGGCCGGCACCTCGGCGGTCAGCTTCTGGGCCGCCTTGCCGGTGACCGCCTTCATGGGCATGACGTACGTCTCGGGCGGACCCTCGGGGTAGCGCGCCTCCACGAAGGTGATGTAGAACCCCGAGCCGAGCCTGGCCGAGTCGATCATCCGCGCGGCCACCAGGTCGCGCGCCTTGCTGCGGAACCAGCGCTGGCGGCGCATGAAGTCGGGAAGCACGTCATGCTCCAGCAGGTGCCGCTGCCCGTCGTCCAGCAGGTCCGACCCCCTCTCGATCGTGATCAGCGGCAGCTGGGCCTGATCGGGCACCGCCTTCCCCCTCGCCACCGACACCGGCTCCGGCATCGGGTCCAGACGGAACCAGTAGAAGGAATGCGGCCCGAGGGTCACGAAGTACGGGAACTCGCCGATGCTCGGGAACTCGCTGCGCCCGAACATCTCCACCGGCGTCCAGCCCTGGAACTCGCTCAGGTCCAGCTCGGCGGCCTGCACGAACCGCGACAGGTTGGCCACCGCCAGGATCACCTCGCTCTGGTAACGCCGCACGTAGGCGAGCACCGAGCGATTGCCCGGGTGCAGGAACTCCATCGTGCCGCGACCGAACGACTTGTGCTGCCGGCGCAGGGCGATCAGCCGTCTCATGAACTGGAGCAGCGACGAGGGATTGCGCTCCTGCGCCTCCACGTTCACCGCGCCGTAGCCGTACACCGGGTCCATGATCACCGGCAGGTAGAGGCGCGCCGGGTCGGCCTTGGAGAAGCCGGCGTTGCGGTCCACCGACCACTGCATGGGCGTGCGCACGCCGTCCCGGTCGCCCAGGAAGATGTTGTCGCCCATGCCGATCTCGTCGCCGTAGTAGATGATGGGCGTGCCGGGAAACGAGAAGAGCAGGCTGTTGAGCAGCTCGATCCGGCGCATGCTGTTGTTCATCAGCGGCGCCAGCCGGCGGCGGATCCCCATATTCAGGCGCATGCGCGACTCCAGGGCGTAGGCCTGGTACATGTAGTCGCGCTCCTCGTCCGTGACCATCTCCAGGGTCAGCTCGTCGTGGTTGCGCAGGAAGAGCGCCCACTGGCAATTGTCGGGGATGTCCGGCGTCTGGCGCAGGATGTCGGTGATGGGCAGACGGTCCTCCTGGCTGAGCGCCATGAAGATGCGCGGCATCAGCGGGAAGTGGAACGCCATGTGGCATTCGTCGCCGTCGCCGAAGTACGGCCGCACGTCGGCGGGCCACTGGTTCGCCTCCGCCAGCAGCATGCGGTCGGAGAACTCCGCGTCGACCGCCGCGCGCAGCTGCCGGATGACCTCGTGGGTCTCCTCGAGGTTCTCGTTGGTGGTCCCCTCGCGCACGCACAGGTACGGCACCGCGTCGAGGCGCAGCCCGTCCACCCCCATCTTCAGCCAGAAGCGCAGCACCCTGCTCACCGCCTTCACCACGGCCGGGTTGTTGTGGTTCAGGTCGGGTTGATGCGAGAAGAAGCGGTGCCAGAAGTACTGGCCGGCGATGGGATCCCAGGCCCAGTTGCTCGACTCGGTGTCGGTGAAGATGATGCGCGTCTCGGGGAACCTGGTGTCGGTGCCGCTCCAGACGAAGAACCCCCGGCGCGCCGAACCCCGCCGGGCGCGCCGTTCCGCCTGGAACCACGGATGCTGGTCGGAGGTGTGGTTGATCACCAGCTCGGTGATCACGCGGATGCCGCGGCGGTGGGCTTCCCGCACGAACAGGCGGAAGTCCTTCACGCGACCGTACTGCGGGTGCACACCCCGGTAGTCCGAGATGTCGTAGCCGTCGTCGCGCATGGGCGACGGATAGAACGGCAGCAGCCAGACCGCCGTCACGCCCAGATCCTGCAGGTAATCGAGCTTCTGGACGAGGCCCCGGAAGTCGCCGATGCCATCGTCGCTGCTGTCGAAGAAGGCCTTCACGTGCAGTTCGTAGATGATCGCGTCCTTGTACCACAGGGAGTTCTTGCCTCGGGCCATGGGCTCGTCCCGCTTTCATCACATGTAATAGTCGAAGTCCTTCTCGGTCCGGACCCGCCGCCGCAGACGGAAGATCTGCGCCGGCGCCGTCGCCGGATCCAGCTCCACGTAGTTGTGCCGGCCCTGCCACAGGTAGCGTTCGCCCGAGAGCAGGTCGTGCATCTGGTACGCCTCGTGCTCCGCCAGCCCGAGCTGTTCCAGGGGCATCTCGAGCCAGCCCTCCTGGCCATGGTGCGGGTCCAGGTTCACCACCACGAGCACGGTGTTCTCCCGGTCGGCCGCGGTCTTGCTGTAGAAGATCATCTGCTCGTTGTCCACCGCGTGGAACTGCAGCCGCTCGTTGCTGTGCAGGGCCGGATTCTCGGCGCGGATAACGTTCACCCGCGCGATGAGATCTGAGATGTTGTCCGGTCGATCCCAGTCGCGCAGCACGAGCTGGAACTTCTCGGAGTCCTGGTACTCCTCGCTGCCGGGCACCGCCACGTTCTCGCAGATCTCGTAACCGCTGTAGATGCCGTAGCTGGCCGCGAGGGTGGCGGCCAGGACCAGCCGGATCTCGAACGCCGCACGGCCGCCGAACTGCAGGAACTCGGGCAGGATGTCGGGCGTGTTGGCGAAGAAGTTGGGCCGGAAGAAGTCGCTCACCGGCGGGCGCGTGAGTTCCTCCAGGTAATGCGTCAGTTCCCAGCGGGTGTTGCGCCAGGTGAAGTAGGTGTAGCTCTGGTCGAAGCCGGCCTTCGCCAGGGCGTACATCACCTTGGGGCGGGTGAAGGCCTCGGACAGGAAGATCGTGTCCGGGTGCTGCTCCTTCACCTCGGCGATCAGCCACTGCCAGAAGCTCAGCGATTTCGTGTGCGGATTGTCCACGCGGAAGATCTTGACGCCCTGCTCCACCCAGTAGAGCACCACGTCGCGCAGCTCGCGCCAGAGTTCCTGCCAGTTCTCGCCCTCGAAGTTCAGCGGGTAGATGTCCTGGTACTTCTTGGGCGGGTTCTCGGCGTACTGGATGCTGCCGTCGGGTCGATGCCGGAACCACTCCGGGTGCTCGGCGACCCACGGGTGGTCCGGCGCGCACTGCCAGGCGATGTCGATGGCCGTCTCGAGGCCGTACTCGGCGGCGGCGGCCACGAAGTGGTGGAAGTCGTCGAGCGTGCCCAGTTCCGGATGGATCGCGCGGTGGCCGCCCAGGCGCGAGCCGATGGCCCAGGGGCTGCCGGGGGCGCCCGGCCCGGGCGCGAGGACGTTGTTCGGCCCCTTGCGGTTCCGCTCGCCGATGGGATGGATGGGCGGCAGGTAGAGCACCTCGAAACCCATGCGGGCGATGTCCGGCAGGCGCTCCTCGGCGGCCCGGAAGCCGGGCAGGTCGTCCTGGCGGCCGGCGAGCGCCGAGCGCGGGAACATCTCGTACCAGGCCCCGTACCGCGCCCGCACGCGGTTCACGTCCACCCACAGCAACGGTGCGTACCGGGTGGCGCGCGAACGGTCGGGGTAGCGGCGCATGAGGCTCGCCAGGTCGTCGCCCGTGGCGCGCGCCACGCGGTTGGCCTGCAGGGTGTCGAGGTCGGCCAGTTCCCGCGCGGCCTCCTCCAGCCAGTGGCGGTCGGCACCCACGGCGCGGGCGGCATGGTCGCGCACGATGTGCGCGCCTTCCTCCAGTTCCGACGCCACGTTCTGCCCGGCGGCGAACTTCTTCACCAGGGCGTCGCGCCAGGTGGCGAACGGATCGATCCAGGCCTCCACGGTGTAGGCGATGTCGTGCAGCTCGGCCACGGGAAACGACGCGCGCCACACGTCGTTGAGCACGAACTCCATGGGGATCTCGCGCCATCCCTCGTCCGCGGCGGGCCGGAAGATCAGCACGGCCGCCAGCTTGTCGTGGCCGTCGGTGAAGATGTCGGCGGTGACGCGTACCTCCTCGCCGACGGTGCGCTTGATGGGATACCGGCCGTCGTCGACGTTCGGCCGCACGTTCTCGATCCATACGCGCCGGACCAGCTCGGGCGCCGGGTCCGGCGTCGCCTGCCCGGCAACAGGGGTTAGCGGGGGTCGTTTCATGAGGCGATGACCTCCTGAGAGTCGAGGAGCTGCCGGTAGACGGCGTGCACCCGTCGCGCCACCGCGCTCCAGGAGAATCGCTCGAGCACGCGCCGCCGGCCGGCCTCGCCCATCGCCGCGCGGCGCGCCGGGTCGGCGACCACCTCGCCGATGGCGGCGGCCAGGTCATGCGCGAAGCGTCCGGGATCGGCAGGCTCGGCGTCGGTGGGGGAACGGGGCGTGATCGGGACCAGCAGTCCCGTCTCGCCGTGGACCACGATCTCGGGGATGCCGCCCACCGCGCTGGCCACGACCGGCGTGCGGCAGGCCATGGCCTCCAGGTTGATGATGCCGAACGGCTCGTAGATGCTCGGGCAGCAGAACACGGTGGCGTGTGCGTACAGCTCGCGCGCAGTCTCGCGCGCGACCATCTCGGGGATCCAGACCACCCCTGCGCGCTCGCCCTGCAGGGCGGCCACCTTCTCCTCCACCTCGCGCGCGATCTCGGGCGTATCCGGTCCGGAGGCGCAGAGGACGACCTGCAGGTCCGGATCGAGATGGCGCGCGGCGGCGAGGAAATGGACGATCCCCTTCTGGCGCGTGATCCGGCCGAGACAGAACACGTAGGGTCGCTCGGGGTCGATGCCGTGGCCTCGCACCGCCGCATCGGCGCTCGCCGGATGGTAGAAGTCGGCATCGATGCCGTTCGGGATGGTGATCACGCGCTCGGGATCGAGATCGAAGAGGCTCAGGACGTCGTCGCGGTCGTGATCCGAGACGCAGATCACCCGGTCGGCCATCGTGAGCGCCGTGCGCTCCACCCAGGTCGAGATGTCGTAGCCCCGGCCGAGCTGCTCGCGCTTCCAGGGCCGGCGCGGCTCCAGCGAGTGCACCGTGACCACCAGGGGCACGCCGTAGGCCAGCTTCACGAGCACGCCGGCCAGGTGAGCGTACCAGGTGTGCACGTGCACGATGTCGGCGTCGGGCGGTCGCGCGGCGGCCACGAGATCGGTCTGCAGGGTCTGCAGGGCGGTGCGCACCTCGGGTGGGGCGGCGGCGAAGAGATCGTCACCGAAGGGCAGGGCCTCGTCTCGCGGGTTCGGCAGCCGCGATTCCGGCGCGCCGGCGGCGACGATCGCCGGGGCGGTCCGCCCGTCGCCCTCGAAGTGAAGGACCCTGACCTGCGCCAGTGCGGCCATCTCCCGGGCCAGGTGCTCCATGTGGACGCCCGCTCCCCCGTAGACGTGGGGCGGGTACTCACGGGAGACGTAGAGAACGTCCATGATCCTCCCGAACGGATGGCGACGAAAGCGGCCGCGACGTGCCTGCGGTCCGCGGCCGATATGTTCTGACGCTAACCGAAGGCGATGACGGCCGCAATCGACCGGTCCGACCGGGACGCGGCGGGATCTTCGGGTCTCGCGAGGTCGCAGAGTCGGGAAGTTCCGGTTCGCCAGCCGGCCCGGCCGCCATCCGGCGTCGCCCCATGGTCCTGTCTGCCCAGCCGTTCTTACGTGACGGCGAACCGCGGCCAACCCCCACCCCGGCAAGGAGATCGCCCATGAGCAAGCATCCTCGTCCCGATCGCGAGCCGAAGCCGCCCTTTCCCGAGCAGGAACTGGAGCCGCCCGGCCTCGAGTCGAAGCTCGACCCCCGCCCGCGCTACGCCGCGCCGACCTATCGCGGCGCAGACAAGCTGCGCGATCAGACGGCGCTGATCACCGGAGGCGATTCGGGCATCGGACGCGCCGTGGCCGTGCTCTTCGCTCGCGAAGGCGCGGACGTCGCCATCATCTACCTGGACGAGGAGCAGAGCGACGCCGAGGAGACCGCTCGCGCCGTCCAGGAGGAGGGTCGCACCTGCGCGCTCTTCCCCGGCGACGTGCGCGACCCGGCGTTCTGCCAGCGAGCCGTGGACCAGACCGTCGAGAGGTTCGGCAAGCTCGACATCCTGGTGAACAACGCCGCCTTCCAGAATCACCTGCCGAGCTTTGAGGATCTCACGCTCGAGCAGTGGGACCACACCTTCCAGACGAACATCTACGGCTACTTCCACATGGCGAAGGCGGCGCTGAAGCACCTGCCGGATCGCGGCTGCATCATCAACTCCGGGTCCATCACCGGTTTGATCGGGAACAAGGGTCTGATCGACTACGCCACCACCAAGGGGGCCATCCACGCCTTCACCAAGTCCCTGGCGCAGGCGCTGGTGGAGCGCGGCATCCGGGTGAACTGCGTGGCCCCGGGCCCGGTGTGGACGCCGCTGAACCCCGCCGAACGCAGCGCCGAGGAGGTAGCCCACTTCGGCGAGGGCGCGCCGGTGGGCCGGCCCGCTCAACCGGAGGAGATCGCGCCGGCGTTCGTCTTCTTCGCGTCGCCGGCCGACTCGAGCTATATCACAGGCGAGGTGCTGACACTGCTGGGCGGGAGCACGACGGCCGGGTGAGCGTTCCGGACTTCAAAGGCGACGGCGATCACGGACGCGATCGCTGCCGCACCCGCGGCCGCGGCCACGTCCGCACCCACGACCGCGTTCGCGCAATCGCGGAACCCGCAGCCCGGCTTCGGCCAGGAACTGGCTCGGCGCCACCGCCGAGCACACGATGTCGAGCCGGAGCCGGGCCCGCGTCATCGCGGCGAGGCGCCGCTAGCGGGCCTCGCGCTGGACGCACACCTCGTGCACCTCGCTTCGCGCGCGGCCGGCGGCGTGGGGCTCGTGCTCACGGAGGCGACCGCCGTCGAGGCGCGCGGGCGCATCTCGCCGCAGGACCTCGGCCTCTGGGACGACCGCCACGTCGACGGCTTGCGCCGCGCCACCGCCGCGATCCACGAGCACGGCGCCGCCGCGGGGGTGCAGCTCGCCCACGCCGGGCGCAAGGCGGCCACCTACCGCCCCTGGGCGTCCGCCAGGGGTGGCGTGCCCGAGGCCAAGGGCGGCTGGCCCGTGGTCGGACCGACCGACGCCCCCTTCTCCGACGCGCTGCGCACGCCGCGCGCGCTCGCGGCCGACG
>JAWOID010000068.1:0-3648 GCA_046484865.1 Candidatus Krumholzibacteriia bacterium | reverse complement strand
CCACCACCCGCCAACCGTCGCCCAGGTACTTCTGGATGGTCTTGGCCTTGGCGGCGGACTCGACGACGAGGACGTTGGTGACTGCCATGCCGTGCATTGTGGCACTGCCGGCGATTCGCCTCCGAATGCGAATCCGACTCCGACTCCGACTCCCACCCCACCACCTACCCGTCACCCTGAGCGAGTCAGCGAGCGAAGGGTCCCGAACGGCGAAGGCGCGCGCTCCGGCAACCGACGAGATCCTCTGCGTCGGCGCACTGGGCGCCTGCGCAAATACAAGGCCCTGCAACCCCGCCCGGTTTTCGAATTTTCGAATTTTCGAGTTCGCGCGAACCTGGCGGGGTCAGGATGGGCGCTCGGCGGCGGCCGCGTGGAGGATCGCCTGCATGCGCTCGAAGGACGCCCGGATCGCCGCCGGGGTGAAGGCGGTGAAGCCGAACACCAGCCCGCGCCGGGGCGACCTGATGGTGTAGCGGGACAGGGCCGGCACGTCGAACCCGGCCTCCTGCAGCCGCAGCGACCAGGCGGTGTCGTCGCTGCCGTCGGGAAGCAGGCCGACCAGGTTCATGCCGCCGTCGGTGTTCTCGAAGCGCAGGGGCAGCTGCTCGCGCGCGAACAGCTCCATGAACACTCCCTGGCGCTCGGCGTAGGCCTTACGGCAACGCCGGATGTGGGAGTAGAAGGCGCCGCTCTCGAGGAACAGCGCGAGGGTGGCCTGGTCGATCAGCGGCAGGTGGTCGTCCACCAGGTGCTTGATCGCCGTGAAGCGTTCCAGCAGCGGCTCGGGAACCACCACGTAGCCCAAGCGCAGGGAGGGGAACAGCAGCTTGCTGAAGGTGCCGACGTAGATCACGCGGCCGCTGCCGTCGAGGCTCTGCAGGCTGGGTAGCGGCGGCGCCCCGTAGCGAAGCTCCGAGTCGTAGTCGTCCTCGACGATCCAGGCCTCGGCCCGTGCGGCGAAGTCGATCAGCGCCAGCCGCCGCGCCAGCGACATCGACACCCCGGTCGGGAACTGGCGCGAGGGCGTGGTGTAGACGAGCGACACCTTGCCGTTGCGGCTGGACGGCAGGCGCAGCCCCTGCTCGTCCACCGGTCCGGGCACGATCTTCGCGCCGGTGTTGGCGCACGCCAGGCGCGCCTCGAGGTAGCCCGGGTCCTCGACGTACACCAGGTCGCTCGGCGACAGCAGGAGGTTGGCCAGCAGGAAGACCGCCTGCTGGGACCCCGAGGTGATCACCACCTGGCGCCAGTCGCAGTTCACCCCGCGATGGTCGCGCAGGTACGCCGCGACGTTCCTGCGCAGCTCGGGCAGGCCGGAGATGCACGACGCCTGGTAGTGGAGGATGCTGCGCCCCTCCCGCCGCAGCACGCGCCCGCGCAGGCGGTTCCAGATCAGCAGGGGGAACAGCTCGACGTCGGGTTGGCACGGACGGAACGGTCTCGGGGGCCCGAGGGGATCTCCGTCCGGCGGCGGCTCCTCGCGCGCGGCGGCGTTGAACGCGGGCGCGGCCCAGCGCGACGGCGCCGCCAGGGTGATCGAGGAGGAGACGAACACCCCGGCGCGTACGGTCGGCTCGAGGTAGCCCTCGCTGACGAGCCGATCGTAGGCGTACACGGCGGTGTTGCGGGAGATTCGCAGGGAGCTCGCCAGGTCGCGCGTCGAGGGCAGCGCGTCGCCCGGCTTCAGCTCGCCGCGCTGGATCAGCTCCCGGATGTGCCGCGCGAGCTGCTCCTGCAGCGTGGTGCGCGACGACCGGTCGAGCCAGAGACCTCCGAGCGTTCGCATGAACCTCCCCGGGCTCGAATGGTATCAGCCCGACGGCGTTGGACATAGCTCGCCGCGATCGGTCACGGGCCGGTCAGCCGCCGGGGATCACCTGGCCGCGCGCCGCCGGATCGCGCCAGCGGAGCACGAGGTACACCGGCAGGCCGGCGAGGATCAGGGCGACGCCGGCCAGCGCCTGCCAGAAGCTGGCGAGGAAGGTGGCGATCACGATCCCGGAGGTGGCGAGGAGGAAGAAGACCGGCGTGATCGGGTACCACGGGCAGCGGTACGGCCGGTGCAGCTCGGGCTCGCGGCGGCGCAGGACGATCACCCCGGCCACCGCGAGGCCGTAGAAGATCCACGAGGTGAAGACGTACGACGTGAACAGCTGCTGGAAGCTGCCGACCAGGGTGAAGACGGCCGCGATCGAGCCCTGGGCGACGGTCGCCACCACCGGCGTGTGGAAGCGCGGGCTGAGGCGCGCGAAGGAGCGGAAGAACAGCCCGTCCCTGGCCATCGCCCAGCCCACGCGCGCCGCGCCGAGCATGATGCCGTTCATCGCTCCGAGAATCGAGACCACGATCAGCAGCGTGATCAGCGACGCTGCCCCGCTGCCGAACGCACGCTCCATCGCCGCCGCCGCGACCCGGTGGGTGCCGCGGATCTCCGCCGGCGCGAGCACCGCGTAGTAGGCAACGTTGACCAGCAGGTAGATGACCAGGGTCAGGGATGTGCCGATCAGCAGGCTGGCCGGGATGGTGCGCGCGGGGCGCTTGACCTCGCCCGCCGCGAACGACACGAAGTGCCAGCCGTCGTACGCCCACAGCACCGCCAGCAGGGCGACGCCGAAGGCGCTCCACGGGATGCCGTCGGCGGGCGGCGCCCAGCTGTCGCTAAGGAGCGCGACGTCGGTGCGCGCATACAGCAGGGCGGTCATGGTGAGCAGCCCCGCCACCTTGGCCGCGGTGAGAACGTTCTGGACCCACTTGCCGATCTGGACGCCGAGGCAGTTGACGATGACGAAGGCGGCGAGGCAGGCGAGCTGGAGCAGCTTCTGCTCCCCCGGCCCGAGCCCGAGGATCGGACCGGCGTACAGCCCGATCGCGGCGGCGAGGGTGGCCAGGCCGCCGGCGTGGATCAGGGTGACGGCGCTCCAGCCGTACACGAAGCCCAGCCCCGGCCCGTACGCCCGCGTCAGGTAGACGTAGATCCCGCCCGCCGCCGGCAGGGCGGCGCCGAGCTCGCTCAGGGCGACCGCGCCGGACAGGCTGAGCAGCCCGCCGAACGCCCACACCGCCATGATCACCGGCAGCGACTCGAGCTGCATGGCGATGCTGCCGGCCATCAGGAAGATGCCGGAGCCGACCATGATCCCCATGATGAGCGCGACCGAGTCCCCCACCCCGAGGGCGCGGACCAAGCCGGTGCTCTCGACTCCGGCCGGCGACCTGGTGGGGGTGGTCACCGCCGACGGCCCGCCCGGAAGAGGATGGTCACGTCCCGTCCTCCGGCCGGTCGCGGTTGGCCCGGGCCACCGCCTCCCCCAGCAGCCTCCGCCCGGCGTCATCCGACCGGGCGAGGTGCCCGGCGACCGCCATCGCGTCCTTGCGCGGCTCGTCCTGGCCGAGCTTGAGCTTGGCCTCGAGGCGCTCGATCTCGAGCTCGAAGCCGACGATGCCCGGCAGCCTGCGTGTGATCTCCGACGGCGGGATCTCGCGCGTGCTCCAGCCGTCGGGGAACGGCGCCTCCATGCGGTCCGACAGAACGTCCAGCCAGTGCTGCAGCTCGGCGTCCGACTGCACCCGAATGCGCCCGTAGCAGTGCACCGCGGTGTAGTAGTAGGTGCCCGGCATGTCGCGGTTCGGATACCAGCTCGGCGTGAC
>JAWOID010000039.1:0-3031 GCA_046484865.1 Candidatus Krumholzibacteriia bacterium | reverse complement strand
GTCCAGTTGGCGCCGAAGACCAGGTCCGAGGCGCAGAACACGAACCGCGGGGTGGCCGGGATGTCGACCAGCGCGAGCCGCGAGACCCGGTCCCGGTAGCGTCGGAGCATGGCCTGGGCCCGCGGTCCGGGCAGGACCCAGTTGAAGAGGCAGGTCGCCAGGATCGGCAAGGTGCGCAGGTCGCGGGAGACCACGCGCCGCAGGGGCACGGCGATCTGCGCCTCCCAGTCGCCGACCTCGGCGAGCGAGGCGAGGTCGTACCGGCGCATCTGCTCGCAGAGCAGGCCGGCCAGGATGCTGCCGCCGGAGACCGAGCTGATGGTGCTGACCTGGCCGAGCGTGCCGAGTTCGTGGAGGCGGCGGAGCAGGCCGAGGTGGAAGAGGGCGGCGCGGAAGCCGCCGCCGGAGAGGCAGAGGGCTAGTTTGGTGGGGGGTGGCATGGGAGGGGCGGCTCCTGGGCGTTTCCATGTGATTGCCAGACTATCACATGGGCGGATTTCTGCTCTGTGTTATAGCCGGAGTATAGCGCAGACGTCGTGAGTATCGAACCAGGATGATCCGAATCCTACTACTTGGTTGACTAAATAATGTGTGTTGACAAGACGGTCAATTGCCTGTATTTAGTCAACCATGCGGGTGCCAGACAAACAAGAGGCCCTGTCCCAGGTGCAGCGGCGTCTTGCCGATCTCCTTGGCGACGAGGCTACCGTGAAAACGACCTTCGTCATCGAGTGGCGGAACTCGGGTGGAACCGCTCCGGTCGCAACCGCCATCGAGCAGGTCCAGCGGTTGGCCTCGGCCGCGGACCGGAGCGTGATCCCGCTGGTCGCCGTGCCCTTCATGGGACCCACCGGCCAGCGCCGCTGCGAAGACGCAGGAGTCGCCTGGCTCGACCTGAGCGGCAACGCGCAGATCGTCGCCCCGGGAATCCGGGTGCGGATCGATGGTCAGCCGAATCGATACAAGCGTCCGGGCCGCCGTTCCAGCGCGTTCGCGCCGAAGAGCGCCCGGATCGCCCGCTGGCTGCTGATGCATCCGCATCAGCCGACGATGCAGCAAGAGATCGCGCAGGCGACGGGCATGGACAAGGGGTTCACCAGCCGGATCCTCGCCCGGCTCGAGGAGGACGGCCTGATCGTCCGGGGGCCGGACGGTGCCATCGGACTCCAGGATCCCGATCTCTTGCTCGATGCGTGGCATGAGGAGCACGACTTCGCGAAGCACCAGATCATCTCTGGCCACGTGCCGGCTCGTTCCGGCGCGGACCTCCTGCGTAAACTCGCCGGCGAGCTGCGCGACGGCCTTGTGCAATACGCCGCCACGGGCCTCGCTGCCGCGTGGCTCCTGACCAGGTTCGCCGGCTTCCGGCTGGTGACGATCTACGTGGCCGAGCATCCGGCGCCGCGGATCCTGAATCGTCTGGGCTTTCGCGAGGAGGAGCGCGGAGCGAACGTCCGGCTCGTACTTCCCAAGGATGAGGGGGTGTTCCACGGGGTCGTGGATCGCGACGGGGTGGCGTGCGTTCACCCCGTGCAAGTATACCTCGATCTGAAGAGCCAGCCGGAACGGGCGAAGGAGGCCGCCGAACACCTGCGGAGCGAGTTGTTGAAATGGGGTGCTGATGACTGAGAAACCGGCCAGGGCAGACGGTTACCGTGGCGAGCACGTCGCGTTGGTACGGGCGACCTGTCTCTATGTGGCCACGAAGCTCGGCGACCTGATGGATAGTCTGGTCGTGGTCGGCGGGCTGGTGCCGTCGCTGATCGTCGATCGAGACAGGCTCGTCGATGCTTCCGCTGCGCACGTAGGGACGATGGATCTCGACGTGGGATTGGCAGTCGCGCTGCTGGATCAGGGTCGATATCGTTCGCTGACCGACCGACTGCGCACAGCGGGCTTCTCGCAGGACGTGAACAAGGAAGGGAATCCGACCAGGCAGCGCTGGAAGATCGAACGAACAAGAAAGGTCACGGTCGACTTCCTGATCCAGCCGACTCGGCCAGAGGATACCGGCGGCGAGCTCCGCGACATCGAAGCCGACTTCGCGGCACTCATCGCGCCCGGCCTGCATCTGGCGTTCCAGGATCGTATTTCGGCCAATCTCAGCGGACAAACGATCATGGGGGAAGACGCCGAGCGCGAAGTGTGGATCTGTGGGCCCGGTGCCTTTGTCGTCCTCAAGGCCTTGGCGTTCGATTCCCGAGGCGAGAACAAGGATGCCTACGACCTGTTCTACGTCGTGCGCAACTTCGGATCAGGCGTCGAGGACGTCGCTGCCTGCCTCCGCCCACTTCTCGCTGATGCCGACGCCTCCCGGGCGATTGCCATCCTTCGTCGGGACTTCCTGGAACATTCTGGCCTCGGTCCACGGCGCGTCGCTGAGTTCTTGACTGGTGGGCCAGACGATGCGATCCAGGCGGACGTGGTGGGGTTCGTCCGGCAGCTTCTCGATCGCTGTTCGTGAGGTCAGTCGACGATCGCTGTGGTCGGCCGGCGAGAACTTTGGCTACGCCGCACCGGAGATCTGCTACGTTCCCCCCATGGACCCCCGCACCCAGGACTTCTACCGCCGCCACGCCCGCGACCTCGCCGCCCGCTACCGCGCCGCCCAGGGCGGCGTCTCCGACCACTTCGCCGAGGCCTTCGCCGACTGCCGCCGTATCCTGGACGTCGGCTGCGGCGCCGGTCGCGACCTCGCCCGCCTGCTGGCTCTCGGCCACGACGCCCACGGCGCCGACGCCTGCCGCGAGATGGTCGAGGCCACGCTCGAGACCTGCCGGCTCGCGCGCGTGGATGCCGGCGACCGCGTGGTGGAGTCCGCGCTGCCCGCGCTGGACCGCTTCGCGGACGGCGAGTTCGACGGGGTCCTCTGCTCGGCGGTGCTGATGCACGTGCCGGACGAGGGGCTCTTCGACGCGGTCTACGGGCTGCGGCGGGTCCTGCGGCCGGGCGGCCGGCTGCTGCTGTCGATCCCGGCGGAGTGGCAGGATCGCGACCCGCAGGCCTGCCGCGACAGCGACGGCCGCTACAT
>JAWOID010000036.1:0-6680 GCA_046484865.1 Candidatus Krumholzibacteriia bacterium | reverse complement strand
CGCCTGGATCCGGGGCGAGGTGCTGGGCGCGCCGACCGCTGCGCCGGCCGGTCCGCCCGCTGCCGGTAGCTTGACCGTCTCGGTCCACCCCAACCCGTTCAACCCCCGCCTGGACGTGGCCTTCGAGCTGGCGGTGTCCGGAACGGTGGAGCTGTCCGTGTTCGATCTGCGCGGCCGACGCGTGGTGCACGCGCGGACGTCGCTGCCGGCGGGCCATCACACGCTCTCGTGGGACGGCCGCGAGGATTGCGGCCGGCCGGCTCCCTCGGGGTCGTACCTCGTCAAGGTGGTCACGGAACGGGCGACCGCGACGCGGAAGGTGACGCTCGCGAGGTGACGCTCGCGAGGCGACGCTCGCGGGGCGACGAGGCGATGGCGGGTCGCGGTTCCGGGCGAGCCGCGGGTCACGGGTCACGTCTGCGGAGCCGCATCCTGCGCATGCTCGAGCCACTGCATGAGCGCGACGAAGCGAGGATGGGCCCGCAAGGGATCCAGGTTGCTGTCATGCTGGAACCACCCGATCTGTCGCAGGCCGGACCGGGCGGCCTGCTCGAGCAGGTCCAGCGCCGACTCGCGGCGACCCGCGAGAGAGTGGATGCAGCCCAGGTTGTAGAGGACCATCGGTTCCTCCGGCTCCAGCAGCTGCGCACGCTCGGCCCATTCGAGTCCGCGTTCCACTTCGCCGAGAGCCACCAGGCCGTTGGCGCCGCAATAGAGGGCCCGAACGTCGTCGGGCCAGGCGAGCAAGCGCAGTTCGACGCTCTTCACGCCCCGGCGCTGGGCCGCCCGCGCGTCTGTGAGCCGCCCCAGACTCGCGTAGATCTGCGCGATGAGCAGGGGCGACTGGTAGTCGTCCGGGTCGGCGATCGTGGCCATCTCGAACAGCCGTGCCGCGCGCTCGAGATCTCCCGCCGCGAAGCGATCGCGTGCGTAGAAGTAGTAGGCCTCGAAGAGCCGCGGATTCAAGCGGATCGCGGTCTCGAAGTGCTGTTCGGCCTCCTTCGAGCGTCCCGCCACCGACAGCACCTGGCAACGGGCCGCATGTGCTTCGGCGAGATCGGCGTCGACTTCGAGAGCCCGTCGGCTGGTGACATCGGCCCTCTCCAGGCTCTCCTCGCGGCGATCCGTGTACAGGTACATGAAGCACCAGCACAGAGCCATCCAGGTGTAGGCCGGCGCGTAGTCGGGGTCGATCTCGCTGGCCCGGATGAACATGTCCAGCGCTCGCTCCACCGAACTGCGCCGGAACTGGAAGTAGAGGCTCCGCCCGCGCAGGTAGAAGTCGTACGCGCGCGCATCCCGCGTGGGGCGGGCGCGGATACTCGCGCTCTCGCGGGGGCTGAGCGTGATCTCCAGCGCCGTCACGATGCTGGCGGCGATCTGGTCCTGGATCGCCAGAATGTCATCCAGTTCGCGATCGAAACGGTCGGTCCAGAGATGGAACCCGGTGGTCACATCGATGAGCTGGGCAGTGATGCGCACCCTACGGCCGGCCTTGCGCACACTGCCCTCGAGGATGGTGCCCACCCCGAGTTCGCGGCCGATGATCCGCAGATCCGTCTCGCGCTGGCGGTAGGCGAAAGCCAGCGTGCGGGACGCCACCTGCAGGTCGCCGAGGCGCGCCAGGCCGGCGATCAGCTCCTCGGCGATTCCATCGCAGAAGTAGGCCTGGTCGCGCTCCGGGCTGAGGTCGAGGAACGGCAGCACGGCCAGCGAGCACCGGCCTGCGTTCGCCGGAACGTCCTCGCCTCGCGCAACACGCTCCAGTTCCTCCGCCACTTCCCTGGCCGTCTCCGGACGACGGGCCGGATCTTTTTCCAGGCAGCGATCGATCAGGAACTGCAGCCGATCGGGCAGCTGGGGCCGGAGGTCCGCGAGATGCGGCACTGGATCGCGCAGGATGGCGGAAATCAGTTCGGCGGCCTCGGTGGCGGGGAAGGGCCGGCGGCCAGCCGCCATCTCGTAGAGGACCAGGCCTAGGGAGTAGATGTCCGAACGGGGATCCACGGGAAACCGCCGGAGCTGCTCCGGAGATACGTACGCCAGCGTCCCCTCGATGCGTTCGTTCCAGCTCAGGTCAACCGTGACGGCATCGGGATCCATCGGCGAAAGCAGATCGGGACGCACGCGCGAGAGGCCGAAGTCCACCAGCTTGGGCGCCCCCTGGACCGTGAACATGATGTTGCCTGGCTTCACGTCGCGATGGATGATCCCATGCGCATGCGCCTCTGCCAGCCCCTCCGCGATCGCCCGCCCGACAGCGACGACCTCCGCCATGGGCAGCGGGCCCTCGCGCAGCCGGTCGGCGAGCGATCCCCCCGCCAGGTACTCCAGGACCAGGAAGTGCCGGCCCTCGCTGGAGTCCGCGTCGTAGATCGTGGCGATGGACGGATGGTTGAGTTCGGCGACGACGCGGGCCTCGTCGTGATACGCGGTCCAGGCTGCGTGTCCGCCCGCGGGCGGCTCCGCCAGCAGCTTCAGGGCCACCGGTCGGCCGAGCCGCACATCCCGCGCCAGATAGACGGTCCCCGACCCGCCGCGCCCCAGTTCCTTCTCGATCCGGTAGTGGGACATCGTGGAGCCGTTCATGAACCCCTCCGTTCCCGTCCGCGCCGGTCCCGACTCCTCGCGCCTGCGGTGTTCCCGGATGATAGCAGAATTCATCGGGCCGGGGCCACTGCTCCGGTTCCCATCGTGCGTTCCCCGACGGGATCGCGGTCCACAAGGACGGACAGCGGGCACGGATCCGCCGGAGCGGACGCCTCCGCATCAGCGGCCCGTCCGCTGCTCCAGCTGGGTACGGAAGATCGCCTCCAGCTCGCCCGTGCGGGCACCGAGCTCGAAGCGGCGGCGCACGTGTTCGCGACCGGCGGCTCCGTGGCGGGCGCGGAGGTCGGGATCGGCGAGATAGCGGCGCACGGCGGCTTCCAGCCCGGCGGCGTCGTCGAGCGGGAAGAGGAAGCCCGTCTCGCCGTCGACGACGATCTCGGGGATGCTGCTCGCCCGGGTGGCCACCACGGGCAGGCCGGCCGCCATCGCCTCCACCACCGCGTAGCCGAAGCCCTCCACCCGGGCCGGGTGCACCAGGAGGTCCGCGGCCGCCAGCAGGTCGGGGACATCGTCGCGGAAGCCGAGGATGCGCACGTGATCGGCGACGCCCAGGCCCGCAGCCTGGCCGGACAGGGCCTCGCGCTCCTCGCCCTCGCCGGCGAGCAGGACCTGGACCCGGGGATGATCGCGCAGCAGCGACGGCAGGACGCCCACCAGCAGCGCGGCGTTCTTGCGGGCGGTCAACTCGCCGACGAGGACCAGGGCCAGATCACCCTCGGCCAGACCGAGAGCGCGCCGCAGCCGCGCGCGCGGCCGGGCCGTCGCGAACGGCGCCAGATCCAGACCGTTGTAGAGGACGTGCACGCTCCCCGCGGGACGCCAGGCGATGTCCTGCACCAGCGTGCGGGCGGTGGCCTCGGAGTTCACGATGACGCCGGTGGCCACGCACCGGTAATGGAAGCGATAGTTGAGATGGCTCTTGAGGGGGAACTCGCTGCCGCGGCGGGGCAGCACCACCGGCACGCCGGCCAGCCGTGCAGCCAGCCCGGCGATACGCAGCACGCGGTCCATGTTCAGGCAGAGCACCTGCACCCGGCGGCGGCGGCAGTGCCGCCACACGCGCAGGAACGAGACCGGATCGAGGTCGCGGGCGAAGGGCGCGGGCAGGACCTCGATGCCGGCACGGTCCGCGCGAGCCAGGATCACCGCGTCCGGCGGCGCGGCTAGCGCCACGCCATGTCCGCGCTCGCGCATGGCCGCGGCGGCCGTGAGCATCCACTTCTCGCCGCCCCCCCAGCGACGCATGTTGGTTGCGAAGAGGATCTGCATGGTGCCTCCCGGCGCGAAGATGGGTCGGGGGCGACCGCCCGGCAAGCCGCCGCTCCCGCCGGGGTCGCCGGCGCGTGCGACGCGATGGCAACCCTGCGAGCCGCGCCGTACGTTGCCGTCGCCCGATCGGACGTGCTAGGTTCCGTCTCGGCCGCGGCACGCAGAACGCCGTCTGCGACATCGTGCCGCCGGCCGCCGACAGCCGGCCGCCGACACGCCGGCCGGCAGGAGGCCGACCGTCCTTGAGCGAGATCACCGCGTTCCTGATGGTCAAGAACGAGGAAGAGCTGCTGCCCGCCTGCCTCGATAGCCTGGCCGGCTGCATCGACCGCATCGAGGTCCTGGACACCGGCAGCAGCGACGGCACCCGGGCCCTGCTGGCCGCGCGCGCGGCGGCTCCGGAGGGACCGCCGCTCGACTGGGCAGCCACCACCTTCCGCGGCTTCGGCCCCACCCGGCAGCAGTCGCTGGAACGGGTGCGCACCCCCTGGGCGCTGTGGATCGACGCCGACGAGATCGTGTCGCCCGAGCTGGCGCGCCGGCTACGGGAGCTGCGCGCCAGCGGCGAACTGGATCGCCACCAGGCCTGGCGGATCCGCCGCGTGGCGCGGGTGCTCGGGCGGACGATGAAGCAGCGCAATCTCGCGAACGACAGGGTGCTGCGCCTCTTCCGCACCGACCTGGGCCGCATCTCCGACTCGGTCGTCCACGAGGGCGTGAGCCTGCCGGCCGGCGCATCCGTGGGCTGGCTCGCCGAACCCCTGTGGCACGACACGATGATCCGCTGGCGCGACTACCTGGCGAAGGTGGATCATTACACGACCCTCGACGCCGAGCGCCGGCTGCGCGATCCCTCGTGGTTCCATCTGGCCACCGGTGGGCCGCTCACGTTCCTGCGCAATTACGTCGGGCGCGGCGGGGTCCGCGACGGCTGGCCGGGGCTGGTATGGGCGGCGACCAGCGCGTGGTCCACCTGGTTGCTCGACTGGAAGCTGCTGCGCGGCGCCGGCCGCGGTCCGAAGTCAGCGGACCGGCGCAGCCGGCGCAGGCCGTGAGCGGTGACCCGACCACTCAGCGGCGCGCAGCTCCGGGCTCCACGGTCGACGGCGCGGCGTCGGTCCCGGGCTTGCGCCCGCCGGCAGGAGCCGGTTGGGAGGCCAGCGCAGCCGACGGCCCGGACCCGGCATCGTCGCCGGCGTCCGGCCCGGCCGCTGCGGGCCAGACGTGGCCTCGCGCGAACAGTTCCCGGGCGAGGAACTCGCCGATGAGAACGTGGGCCGCGTTGTTCCAGTGCCCTCGCGCTCCGGTGACGGGCCAGTAGTAGGGATCGAAGCCTTCCTCCTGCGCCTCGGCCAGCCGGGCCCCCAGGTCGATCAGCGGCAGGTCCAGTTCCTCGAGTTCGCTGCGCAGCCCCGGGTCCAGGTCCTTCTGCAGCACGAAGACGTTCCGGGGGTCGCGCGCCAGGATCTCGAGGATCTTCCGCGACAGGTCGGGCAGGCGCTTCGGCACCGGCGGCGTGTAGGGCTGCGCAGGTGGGTGGCGGAACCTCGCCAGCTCGCCCAGCACCACCTGCTCGAGTTCGCCGCGGAGGATCATCTTGTGCGTGTTGAACGCCAGTCTCAGCACGGCCGACCGGCTCAGCAGCGGTTGCAGCAGCCGGTACTGGCGGTAGGCTTCGCTCTCGACGAAGCTCCGGTCGATCCGGATCGAATCTCCCTCCAGCACGCAGGTGGGGTAGAGTTCGCCCGCGAGCTGCCGCGTGGGCGCGAGATCCCCTTGCTGGAAGAAGAACAGCGCGAGATCGTGCTCGAAGTGCGCCGCGAAATCGCAGTAGTACTGGTACATGTTCCAGAGGTTGAAGTCGGCCTTGCCGAAGTTCAGCGCCTTCACCTCCTCCCCCGTGGCCAGGCCCAGGTCCCGCTCGATGATGCGCCCGAAGTGGTGCCGGTCGAAGACGGTGTGGCCCAGGACGAAGGAATCGCCGATCAGCAGGATCCGCTTCTCGTCGCCCTCTCGTTCCGGGTGCGACAGCTCGCCGAGGTATCCGTACTCGTTCGAGCCGCCGATGTAGAAACCCTCGTTGAAGCGGACGATCGGCCGGTCCGGGATGTACGTCGGCCCGATCACCGGATCGATCCGCGTCTCCATCGGCGTCTGGATCTCCGCCACCTGCAGGTAGACGTCGAGCGCCACGAGCGCTCCGAGCAGCGAGATCCCGAAGAGTGCAACCTTGCGTACCATCGAATCTCCGGACGTGCCGGCGCCGTTCTCGCGGGCGCCCGCTAGAACTGGAAGTAGATGAACGGCAACGGCTTGTTCACGGCGAGATACAGCCCCACGACCAGCATGACCGCGGTGCAGACCCCCGCCGTCACCGGCGGCCGCAGCCGCAGCAGGTAGACATGGCTGCGGCTGGCGTACTCGAGGATATCGAGCAGCAGTACCATGGCGGCCATGGCGGCGGTGATCACCAGGAACCGGTCGCCGAGTCCGCTGCCCTGCCAGTGCACGAACCGGTCCAGGAAGTACCAGGCCTGCTCGAAGCTCTCGGCCCGGAAGAAGAGCCACGCGAACAGAACCAGGAGATTGGTCCCGATCACGCCAGCCACGTAGCCGACGAGGCTGGCCGGGCCGGTCCATCGGTAACGCTCGGCGATCCGCCGCTCGCCGAGGAAAGCCTTGTGCACCGCGAGATACAGGCCGTGCAGGCCGCCCCAAACCACGAAGGTCCAGGCCGCGCCGTGCCAGAGCCCGCCCAGCAGCATCGTCAGCGCCAGGTTGATGTACGTGCGGGTGCGCCC
>JAWOID010000049.1:0-48076 GCA_046484865.1 Candidatus Krumholzibacteriia bacterium | reverse complement strand
GGGTCGATGGCCTCGCCATCGCGCCAGATCTCGAAGTGCAGATGCGGCGCGCTGGCCTCGCCGGTATCGCCGACGTAAGCAATCACCTGGCCACGCTCGACCTTCCGGCCGCGCTCGACCATGGTACGGCTGCAATGACCATAGACCGTTAGGTAACCCAAACCATGCTGGATTTCAACGAAGTTTCCCAGGTAAGGGTCCTCGCCGATGCGGTAGACGACGCCTCCTCCGGCCGCCCGAACGGGCGCCTCTCCGCGAGCCGCGATGTCGAGGCCCTGATGGGCGACGATACCACGATTCGGCTGTCCCACGATGAACTCCCGGGTCACGTAGCCGCGTGCCGGCCAGAGGTCCGGCGGCGGGCTGACGACCACCGCGGAGGCCCGCCCGAGGCGGTCGTCCGTGCTCCCGGGAACGAATGCGCCGACGTTGTCGCCGGCGAGATCGCCGGCGCCATGGCCGGCCACGATGCCGGTACCTCGGCCGGCGACGCTGCCCAGAATTCCGCTGAAGCCCGCCGCGGCGTGAACGCCGCCGAGCGCCCGGGCGGGGCGATCATCCGTGAGCCCCGGGGCGTGCGGGTCGCCGGTGGCGGGGCCGGTGGTGCCGATGGGGCCGGCAGGGCGGGGGAGGTCGGTCAGATCCGCAGGCCCCGTGGTCGCGGCGGTCGCCAGCAGCCCCTCGCCGCTGTCGCGCGCCGCCGGCAGCCGCACCCCGAGCATCACCAGCAGTCGCTCCTGGAACGACCGCATCTGCTCGAGTTCGCGGCTCAGCGCGCGCACCTGCCCGGCCTCGCGCCGGGCCTGGTCGAGTTCCACGGTGGCGAGCCGCAGCTCGCGCACCTCCCGGCTCTGGAGTGCGAACGCCACCAGCAGGGCCGTCAGGAGGAGCCCGGTCACCGCCAGGAGCGCCAGCAGCGCCAGGACCATGCGCCGGCCGATCCCGTACTCGCGGCTGGACCGCTCGTCGGTGGCCATCAGCAGGATCCGGGTGTGCTCGGGAATCCTCACGCTGTCAGATCCTCGGTTCCGCGGCCCGCACCGGTCGCGGGAAGGCGAGGGTGAACGCCGTTCCTTCGCCGCGCCGGCTCTCCATCTCGATCCGTCCGCCGTGCTCATGCACGATCCGCGCCACGATCGACAGGCCCAGCCCGGTGCCGCGACCGTACTCCTTGGTGGTGAAGAACGGCAGGAAGACCTTGTCCTGGCTCTCCGCCGGAATCCCCTCGCCCGTGTCGCGGAACTCCACTTCCACCTCGCCGGGCGACCCCTCGCGGAAGACCACGCGGATCTCCCCGCCCTGCGGCATGGCGTCCAGCGAGTTGGCCAGAAGGTTGAAGAACACCTGGTCGAGTTCGTTGCGGTTGCCGCGCACCTCGGCCTCGGTCTCCTCGCGGATGTCGAGCTTCACGTCGGCCACCCGCAGCGCCTTCTCCATCAGATAGACGGTCTCGCGCACGACCTCCGGCAGGGGGACCACGGTGCGCTCGCTGCCGCTGGGGCGCGCGAAGTTCAGCAGTCCCTTGATGATGGTGCGGCACTGCTCGGTCTGCCGGATGATCCGCCGCACGTCCTCGACCTCGTCCTCGGCGAGGCCTCCGTCCTCGAGCATCTGGGCGGACAGCAGGATCGAGCCCAGCGGCGTGTTCAGCTGGTGGGCGATACCCGCCGCCAGCTGGCCAATTCCCGCCAGTTTCTCCGTCTCGCTCATCTTCGACTCGAGCTGCTTCTCGCGGGTGATGTCGCGGGCGATGACCACGACGGTCGGCGGCAGCTCCACCGGACCGCCGCCGCCGGTCACCGGCGAGATGGTCAGGCTGATCTCCCCGGGTCGACCGTCGCTGCCCGGCTGGCACTGGCGACGGGGGAAAGGGAACTCGAAGCTCAAGCTGCGCTTGTGCTTGAGCGCGTCGGCCATGGCGCGTTCCACCTCGATGCCGTAGCACAGGTGGATGTCCTGGAAGCGGCGGTTCAGGGCGTTCCGCCGCGGGGCCCCGAACAGCGTCTCCGCCGCCTTGTTCCACTCCAGCACCCGACCGTCGGTGTCCAGGAGGAAGATGGCCTCGCCGGCGTGATTGATGATGCTGCGGTACTTCTGCTCGGAACGGCGGAGCCGCAGGTCTTCCAGTTCACGATGTCGCACCCGGAACCAGATGCTCCAGCCCAGGAAGAGGATGAACAGATGGAAGAGGCCCGAGGTGACCAGCGACGCGATGCCGCTCTCGAGCTGCCAGCGCGCGTTCCAGAAGCCGCGCCAGGAGCCATACTGGTCGTAGAGCTGCACCAGGTCGATGAGATTGACGACCAGCAGGACCACGGTGGCCGCGGCCAGCACCAGCAGCGTCACGCGCAGGCGCCAGGCCTTGCCGCTCCGCATCCTCCTGATCAGGCGCTGGAGATTCATGGCCGGTCGCCGCCCGTCGCCGCTCGTCTTTCGCTATTTTTTCGCATCTGGCCCGGTTCGGATTGCCGGCTCACTCGAGATCCGTGTCCACGCCCAGAAGACCGAGGATCCGCTCCAGGTCGTTGTCGTCGAAGAACTTGATGCTGATGTTGCCGCCCTTGGGGGCGCCGGTTTCGATCGTGACCGGCGAGCCGAGCGCGCGCTCGGTGCGGCGTCGGAGCTCGCGGATCGCCGGCGTCTCCTCGACGCTGGACCGACTCCGGCGGCCGCGGCGGCGGGGGCGCCCCGCGCCCGGTTGTGGCGCCGGTTCGGCCTGGGCCTGCTGCACCCGGCGCTCGACGTCGCGGACGGACAGGCCGCGCGAGGCGCAGATGCGGGCCAGGCGCTGCCGTTCCGCGCCGGCGGGCAGACCGAGCAAGACCTTGGCGTGCCCCCGGGAAAGCTTGCCGTCGCGCATCAAGGCCTTGATCTCGTCCTCCAGCAGCAGGAGACGCAGGCTGTTGGCCACCGCGCTGCGGCTCTTGCCCAGCATCTGGGCCAGCTCCTCCTGGGTGGCGCCGTAGGCCTGCATCAGGTCCTGCAGGGCCTGGGCCTCCTCGAGCGGACCGAGATCCTCGCGCTGGATGTTCTCGAGCAGCGCCACTTTCAGCGCCTCGGTCTCGCGGTAGGTGCAGACGAGGGCCGGCACCTCGGCCAGGTCGGCCCGCCGCGCCGCTCTCACCCGTCGCTCGCCGGCGACGACGCAGTACGCCACCGGTCCCTCGGCGTCGTCGGCGCCGGGGTGGCGGCGGGCCTGTTCGCCGTCCTCGAGTCGACGCACGAGCACCGGCTGCAGAACGCCCACCTGCCGGATGGAGGCAGCCAGCTCGTCCAGCTTCTCCTCGTCGAAGGTCTGACGCGGCTGGGCGGGATTGAAGCCGATCTCGGCGACCGGTATGCGCCGCACGGTCTCGCCGCCGCTGAGGCCCAGCTC
The DNA here is from genome assembly GCA_046484865.1 of Candidatus Krumholzibacteriia bacterium. Lineage (GTDB taxonomy): Bacteria > Krumholzibacteriota > Krumholzibacteriia > LZORAL124-64-63 > LZORAL124-64-63 > JAWOID01. The sequence goes on along the minus strand of JAWOID010000049.1, from coordinate 44,700 downwards.
GTCGGCACCCTGGATGAGGGCCGATAACCCCTTGCCCAGCACGCGATTGGTCCTGGTCACCATCCCTGGTTCTCCTCGTCTGCGGGCCCGGCTTCCGGCCCGGGTCCGGTCGCTCGTGGTGCCGCGGCTGGGCGCCGGCTCGGCGGTGCGCAGCCGCGGCGGTCTCGAAGGGCGGGCGGTCGTGCCCGCCCCCGCGGAAATATCGAACGTCGGGCGATCGCGCCCAGTCCCCGGGGCGCTGGTCCGTCGGCCCGGGGACGTGTCTTCACGCCCGATCTCAAGCCCGATCTCACGCCCTATCTAGCGCCCTATCTTGCGCTCTATCCCGCGCTCTTCACGCCCCGACGGATTTCCGCGCGGTGTTGGCGTCAATGACTTCCTGCGCCAGGTCCAGGTAGCTGCGCGCACCGGCGCACTCCACGTCGTACATCAAGATCGGCTGGCCGAAGGACGGAGCCTCGCTCAACCTCACGTTGCGCGGTATCTTCGTCTGGTACACGGTGTTACCGAAGTAGTCGATGGCTTCCTCTGCCACCTGGGAAGAGAGCCGCAGCCGCCGGTCGAACATCGTCAACAGCACGCCCTCGAGACGCAGGTCCGGATTGAGTTGCTTCTGGACGATGTGCACCGTGCTCAGCAACTGGCTCAGCCCCTCCAGCGCGTAGTACTCGCACTGGATCGGGATCAGCACGGTGTCCGCGGCACAGAGAGCGTTCAGGGTCAACAGCCCCAGACTGGGCGGCGTGTCGATGATGATGTAATCGTAGGCCGGCTTCAGCGGCCGGATGGCGGTCCGGAGGAACTGTTCGCGCCGGGGCTGGTCAACCAGCTCGATCTCCGCGCCGGCCAGGCGCCGATCCGCCGGCAGCACCTCGAAGTACGGCGTCCCGGTGGCCTGGATCGCCGCCCGCGCCGCCACGGCGTCGAGGAGGACCTCGTAGGAGGTCGCGTCTCCGGGCTGCACACCCGCCCCGCTGCTGGCATTGCCCTGCGGATCGAAGTCCACGAGCAGGGTCTTCTTCTCCGCAACTGCAAGGCTGGCAGCGAGATTCACGGCCGTGGTGGTCTTGCCGACCCCGCCCTTCTGGTTCGAAATCGCGATGATCTTTCCCATCTCGCTCCCGTGCTGATCCTGCCCTGCCGCCTGGCGTGGGCGCCGACCCGCCGAACTGATGCGTCATGGCGATCGGGGCGGAATGTAAGGGAGGTCCCGTGAACCTGTCCAGAACCATGTCCGGGGGCCAGCGCGCGGCGGCCCCGGCGGCCGCGCTCGCACGGCACGGACCTCGTTGTCCTGGAACCCCCGCCACAGCCGGACCCGACGGCCGCACGCGCGCGACACGGACACAGCGGTCGCCTTGCCGGAGGGCGGTCCTTGCCCGCCCGCAGAGGGGCGCGCGGCGCCGCGAGGAGGATGCGGGCGAAGACGGCCGGCAGTTCCGTGTTCCACGTGGAACATGCCTGCGGCAAGCGCCGGCCCCGGATGTCGGGGGCGCGCCGGCACGGAGCGCCTGCGCATCGGCGCCAGGGGTCTCCGCCAGCGTCGGATGCGGCCCTGCGGCCGCCGCCCGCTGGAACGGGGACTCACCCCAGGCGCGCGGTCGGCGGGACCGTCCAGCCGGCGGGCCCCCCCGGAGACGGCGCGACGCTCCGGCGAAGCAGGCCCAGGGCCCGACCGGGGCCGGTACACCGACCACCCGTCCGGATGACGACAAGGGAATCCCCGGCGCGCTCACCGGGGCCACCGGGGCAATGTTCCACGTGGAACATCGCCAGCCGGCGCCCCGCGCGAATCGGGACTGGATCGTCGCCGCGATCGGTGTCCACGCCCGTTGCCAGACCGGGACAGCGGGTCACCCCGCGATGACGGCCTCGTAGGTGTTGATGGAGAGTTCGCGCGTCCCGTCCCCTGTCGCGGAGGCGTCCAGCTGGTTTCTTCGCAGCAACTTCCAGCCCCTGGGCATGCTCTCCGTCGCTTCGCCTGTCGTCGTGGCGCCCGGCAGGAACCGGACCACGTGCACCCGGGTGCCCGCCGGCGCCACGGCGGGGTCGATCCCGAGGAGGATCTCGACGTCACCGAGCCGAAGCGCTTTCAGGGTGACGACGAGGGGCACGCTGGTGAACGGAGAGGCGGGACCTTTCCTGGAAACCCCGTCCGGCCCTCGCTCGCCGGCCGCGGGGCTCGCCCCGCCCCCGGACATCCGGAACGCCAGCGCCCCGGCGACCTCGTCGTCGCCCCATCGCGCCTGGACGACGCCGGTTCCGCCAAGCTGCAGCTTCCGGATCGCGCGCTCCAGAAACCACGCCCGGTGCTCGCGCGGCTCCACCAGCAAGACGCTCGCCCGTGGCGCAACCGACTCGAGTTCCACGGCCCACACCAGCCCGGGAAAGCCGGCGCCCGATCCGATGTCGACGCATCGGAACTCGCCCGGCGCTGCCTCGCCACGATCCGTGGGCCCGAGATCGCCGCCTGCCGTCAGGGCGTACAGCGCACTCCGGCTCTCGGCGATCAGGGCATCGATTCTCGCCTCGGGATCGACCCGGGAGACCAGGCTGAAGCTCTTCTGCCAGCGCAGCAACTCCGACCGGTAGACCGCGAGCTTGGCTGCGACGCCCGGTCCCGGCGCGGGCTGTCCGTATCCCGCCATCAGCCGGCCTCGCGCTCGCGCCAGCGCCGCACATGCACGGTGAGCACCGCGAGATCGCCTCGCCTGACCCCGTCGATCCGGCTGGCCTGGCCGACGGTCTCCGGCCGGAAACGGTCCAGCTTCTCGCGTGCCTCCCGGCTCAGAGCGCCGATCGACAGGTAATCGAGAGCCGGGGGGCATTCGAGATCATCGAGGTGGGATTGCCTCCGTAACTCGTTGTCCAGCTTGTCGATGTAGCCGGAGTACTTAATCTGGTTCTCGACTTCGGCGCGGGCTTCTTGCTCTAAGATTTTATGGTTTGATTTTTCATGATCTCGAACCAACGCCGCATCGAGTTCCTCCGCCACCTCGCGACCCCCGCCCGGCAAGGCGCCGATGTCCTGCAGGCGCGCCTCCGGACGACGCAGCCACTCCGCGGCCGGCAGGCGCCGCTCGCCGGTCTCCACCAGACGCGACTGCAGCAGGGCGATCGCCCGGTCTACGGCTTGACGACGCCATTCCAGCGCCGCCAGGTCCGCGGCCGGCAACAGACCCAGCTCGCGGGCGGCATCGGCCAGGCGGCTCGCCGCGTTGTCGCACCGCAGCCGGAGGCGGTGCTCCGCGCGCGAGGTGAACATCCGGTAGGGTTCGAGGATCTCCTTGGTCACCAGGTCGTCGATCAGCACGCCGATGTAGGCCTCGCTGCGCACCGGCACGAACGGTTCCTGCTGGGCGAGCGACCGTGCCGCGTTGACGCCGGCGACGAGTCCCTGCGCCGCCGCCTCCTCGTAACCGGACGTCCCGAGGATCTGCCCCGCCAACCACAATCCCGGCAACGACTTGCACTGCAGCGTGCGGTCCGCCTGGTATGACGGCACGCTGTCGTATTCCACAGCGTAGCCGTTGCGCGAAAGGACGGCGCGCTCGAGCCCCTCGATGGAGTGGACCACCGCCTCCTGCACATCCGCCGGCAGGCTGGTGGACAGCCCGTTCACGTAGACCTCGTCCGTGTCCAGCCCCTCGGGCTCCAGGAACAGCAGGTGCCGCTCGCGCTCCCCGAAGCGCACCACCTTGTCCTCGATGGAAGGGCAGTAGCGCGGCCCCAGCCCCTCGATGATCCCGCCGTACAGGGGCGAACGGTGCAGGTTCGCGCGGATCACGTCGTGGGTGCACGTGTTCGTGTGCGCCAGATGGCAGAGCACCTGGCGCGGCGCGAAGTGCCGGGTCCGGAACGAGAACGGCCGCGGTTCGGAGTCGCCGGGCTGCTCCTCGAGGCGATCATACTCGATGCTGCCGGCGCGCAGGCGCGGCGGCGTGCCGGTCTTCAGCCGCACCAGACGCAGCCCGAGACGGGTAAGATTCCCGCTCAGCCCCTCGGAGCTCGCCGCCCCCTCGCGGCCGCCGCGAGTACGGTTCCCGCCGACGTGCATCAGCCCCCGCATGAACGTCCCCGTGCTCAGGACCACGCGCGGCGCGAACAGCACGCGACCGTCCGCGAGCACCGTCCCGGCGACACGCCGCTGCGCACCGTCGACCACGGTCTGAAGGTCGACGACATCCCCCTCGACCACCGTGAGTCCGGGCTGCCCCATCACCACGTCGCGCATGCGCTCCTGGTAGCGATGCTTGTCCGCCTGCGCGCGCGGGGCCTGCACCGCCGGGCCCTTGCGTCGGTTCAGGATGCGGAACTGGATGCCGGTCGCATCGATGGCGAGACCCATCTCCCCGCCGAGCACGTCGATCTCCCGGACCAGATGGCCCTTGCCCAGTCCGCCGATGGCCGGGTTGCAGGGCATGCGTCCGATCTCGTCGAGGGCATGGGTGGCCAGCGCCGTCCGGCAACCGAGGCGCGCACCTGCGAGCGCCGCCTCGATCCCGGCGTGCCCGCCGCCCACCACCACGATATCGAATCGCATGTCCATGTCTCTCTCCGGCCCGCAGCGAAACTATAAATATTACTCGTGTATTACTTTCCGACGCAGAAGCGTCCGAACACCTCGCCCAGCAGCCGCTCCGTGTAGACGCGGCCCGAGATCTCGCCCAGCTCCCCGAGGGCGGCACCCAGCCAGCCGGCCACCACCTCCTCGCCCGGCGGCTCCGCCGACTCGAGTTCCCGGACGAGCTGCTGCAGCTCGTCGCGGCAGCGAGCCAGGCGCGCGCGGTGCCGGAGGTTGAGCACCACCCCGAGATCCGCCGCCTCCACCAGGCGCTCGCGCTCCGCCGCGGTCGCGATCGCCTCCCAGACCGCCGTCAGGCCCTCGCCGCTGCGCGCGGAGGTGATCAGGCCCGCTCCGTCGCGCAGGCGCTCGTGTGGCGCGGCATCCAGCCGGTCGGACTGCGTCCAGACGCGCAGCACGACCGGGGCCGGGCCGCCGTCGCGCGCGATCCCCGCAGCGGCCGTTCCCGCGTCCGGTCCGGCGCCGCCGCTCACCGCCGTCGAGAGCGCCAGGTCGAGGACGACGTCTGCCCGGGCCACCGCCGCTCGCGTGCGGTCCATGCCGAGCCGCTCCACGCGGCCGCCGCCCGAGCGCAGTCCCGCGGTGTCGTGCAGGTGGTAACGCACGCCGTCGCGGTCGCGATGGGCGGTCACGACGTCGCGGGTGGTGCCGGCCTCGTCGTCCACGATGGCGCGCGCCTCGCCGAGCAACGCGTTGAAGAGCGAACTCTTGCCGACGTTGGGCGCGCCGACCAGCGTCACGTGCACACCGTCGCGCAGCCGGCGCCCGGCCGTGGCGAGCGCGAGCAGGCGTTCCACGTCCGCGAGCGCGGACGTCAAGGGCGCGACGATCCGCCGCGGGTCGACGGCCGGCCGCTCCTCCTCGAGGAACTCCAGCCCTCCCTCGAGTTCGGCCTGAAGCGCGAGCAGCGGCCGCTCCACCGCGCGGATCTCGCGATCGAGACCGCCGCGCAGCTGCTGCAGCGCCCCGCGGGCCGAGAGCACGTCCTCCGCCTGGATGAGATCGGCCACGGCCTCGGCCTGGTCGAGGCTCAGCTTGCCGTTGAGAAACGCGCGGCGGGTGAACTCTCCCGCCCCGGCAGGCGCCGCGCCGGCAGCCAGGCACGCCTCGACCACCAGATGCGCGCTCATCGGACCGCCGTGGCAGGAGATCTCCACCACGTCCTCGCCCGTGTAGCTGTGCGGGCCGCGGAAGACGAGCACCACGACGTCGTCGAGCGGATCGCCGGGCGCCAACCCCGGCGGCGGCTGCTGCTGCCCAGGCCGCCCCGGCTGTCCCGGCTGCTCCGGCTGCCCGGGAGGTTCCGGCCGCCCCGAGAGCCCCGGCGACCCGTGCTGCTCCGGCTGCCCGAGGATCGCCGGCTGCTCCGGCCAGACCGCCAGCGTGCGGCGGGCGCGATGGGTCTCCGGCTCCGCGCCCAGCGCGGGCGCCACGGCGCGTGCCACCGCGAGCGCCGCCGGACCGCTGACCCGGACCACCGCCAGGCCGGCCTCTCCGGCTGCCGTGACCCGAGCCACGACGGTCGTGCCGCCGATCCCGGGCGCGTCGCGGTTCTCGAGCACCGATGTCCCTCCCCGGGACGCGAGAGGGCGCCGCCCGCGCGCCGCCCTCTCTCCGTCCGCAGGCTGCGCGGCGGCGCTAGCGCTCGTCGCCTTCCCGCATCTCGCGTCGTTCGCGTCCGGGCTCGCCGTCGTGCTGGTCGCCCTCGACGACGTCCTCGTCGGGACCCGCACCGCCGGCGTCGGCAGCAGGAGTCTCGCCATCCCGGGTCTCGCCCGAATGGTCTCCGTTGCCGATCGCGCGGTCGACATCGTCCTCGGTCTCGGCGCGTTCGGCCGCGGCCTCGGCGGCCGCTTCCTCGCGGGTGGCCGCACCGCCAGCCTCGCCGCCGGCCGCACCGCCGGCCTCGTCACCGGTAATCTCACCCGACGCCCGGACTGGCGGCGCGTCCTCCGAGACCGCCCGCGTGGGCTCCGCCGTCTCCGCGACCTCGGCGGCGTCGACATCGTCGACATCGACATCGGCGGCGTCGGCTGCCTCGTCACCGGCCGGAATTGCCGACGCGCCCGTATCCGCGCCGGAATCGCTCGCCAGGACCGCCGCGGTCCGCTCGCTGGATTGCGCATCCTCATCGCGGTCGTCGCTCGCGTCACGCTCGCGGCCGTCGTCGACGGCCACGACCACGCGCTTGCCCCACTCGTCTTCGATGGTGTAAGACATCAGCCCGGGATGCCGCTTCACCTCGAGATGACAGACGCGGCGCTCGCGAGCGCTGAGCGGCTCGAGGGGCTCCGGCTCGCCGCTGCTCTTCACCCGCGCGATGACTCCGCATACGATGTCCACCAGCATCGCCTCGCGCTTGCGACGGTAATTGTTGACGTCGAGGTTCAGCTTGATGCGCTCGCCGAAGGTCTGCGCGGCCATGCGGTCGACGACGTGCTCGAGCGAATCCACGCCCGCGCCGTGCCGGCCGATGAGCCGACCTGCGCTCACCTCGTCCGTGAGCACCTTCACCTGGTGATACTCGCCCGGCACCACCTCGGCGCGATGGGGGAACGCGGCGCGCCGCATGACCTCGCCCGTGAGTTCCAGCAGCGTGTCGGCCACAGCCGCGCGATCGCGGCCGCGCACCGGCTGCGCGTGATCGAGAGCGAGCTCACCCTGGAGGATGACCCGCTCTTCACGACCGGCGGCCGGACGACCGCCACGCTCGTCGCGCCCGCCGCGCTCGCCACGCTCGCCACGCTCGCCACGCTCGCCACGCTCGTCACGCTCGTCACGCTCGTCACGCTCGCCACGCTCGGGACGCTCCGGGCGCGCGCCGCGGTCTTGCTCGCCGCCGCCGCCACCCCGGCCGAACTCCTCGCGCTCGCGCCGCGGGGCTTCCCGGTTCCGGTCGGCAGCGCGCTCGGCGTACTCCCCCGCATCGTCCGACGGTCCGTAATCGATGACCCGACCGGGTGCCGTGTCCCGTGGCCCGGCGGTCACCTCGTTCTCGGCCCAGTTGGGCGAGTCCTCGGCGCTCCGCGCCGGCTCCCGGGTGCCGCCGACGGTGGCGTCGGATCGCCCGCCGCGGTCATCCGGGCGTCCGACCCGCTGGTCGGCCTGCGTCATCGCACCGGCACCTGCCGCCTGATCCCTGTCGTCGCCGCGCGCCTGGGACCCCTCGCCGCCCCCGGCCCGAGCCCCCTCGCCGCCCGCGGACGGGCTGCCGGCGACCGCCGCGCCCTGCTCGTCGTCGGGCCGGCGCCGGCGGCGACGGCCGCCCCGGCGGCGACGGCGGCGCGTGCTCTGGTCGCCCGGCTCACCGGCACCGTCCTGCGCCCTGCGATCGCGGGCGCCGGCGGCCGCCGCGGGCCGCTCGCCCCGCTCGGACCGGCCATCGGGGCCGCCATCGGGGCCGTTCGCGCTGCGGGTCCGCTCCGCGTCGCCGGTGCGACCGGGGTCTCGTCGGCCGCCGCGGCTGCCGCCGCTGCCGCGAGTGCCGCCCTGCGCGCCCTCGCCCCGGTCTTCGCGTCCACCGCCCGAGCCGCGGCCGGACCCCGCTCGCTCGCTCTCGCCGGCCCTGGCGCCGACGCGGGTGCCGACCTCGCGGTCGCCGCCCGAGCGGCCACCGCGACCACCACCGCGGCCACCGCTCCGGCCCCCGTCGCGGTCGTCGCGCGACCGGCCACCCCGGCCACCGCGGCCACCCCGGCCGCCCCGGCCCATGCTCTCGCCGCGGTCGCCCGCGCCGCCTGCGCCGCCCGCCCCACTCGCGCCGCGGCGGCCGCTGCCGGCGCGCTGCCGGCGCGTGACCCGCACGACGGCGGGTCGATTGCCGAACATGCCGAGGAATCCGCCACGCGGTTCCTCGAGGACCTCCACGTCGACCTCATCGCGACGGGCGCCCATCTTGAGCAGGGCTTCGTTGACCGCTTCATCGACGGTCTTGCCCCGGCTTTCGATCCTGTCACTCATGCCGTCGTCACACTCCCCTGCGGTGCCGTCTTGTGGATTCTCCAGGACTGGTAGATCTGCATCAGCGTGTTGACCAGCCAGTAGATCACCAGGCCCGACGGCATCTGGTAGAAGAAGAAGAGCATCATCACCGGCAGCACGGAGTTCATGAGGGCCATCTGGCCGCCCGCTGCGCCGGTGGGTGTGAGCTTGGTCTGCACCCACATGGCCGCGGCCATGAGGATGGGCAGAACGTTGAACTCGCTGCCGAGAAATGGGATGGAGAAGGGCAGGGCGAAGAGGGCGTCGGGCTGCGAGAGGTCGTCGATCCAGAGCGCGAATTCCTTGTGCCGCAGCGCGATCGTGTGCATCAGGCCCTGGTACAGCGCCACGAAGACGGGCATCTGGATGAGCAGGGGGAGACAGCCCGCCATCGGGTTGATCTTCTCCTTCTTGTACAGCTCCATCGTGGCCTGGCTGAGCTTCTCCCGGTTGTCCTTGTACTTCGCCTGCAGCTCCTTGATCTTCGGCTGCAGCTCCTGCATCCGCTTCATCGATTCGGTGCTCTTGCGGGTCAGCGGGTAGAACGCCAGCTTCGTCAGCACCGAGAACAGGATGATGATCACCCCGTAGTTGGGGATCACGCGGGCCATCTGCTCCATGATCCAGACGACGCCCCGCGCCAGGGGCCGGAACACGCTCCAGCCCATGTCCATGGTGTCTTCGAGCCCCACCTGGTAGGCCGAGAGCAGCTCGTCCTTCTGCGGGCCGATATAGATCTCGATGCCCCGGCTCGCCAGCTCGGATCCGCCGCGCACCGTGCGCAGCGGCAGGTCCAGAGCCCAGGTCTGCTGCATGCGCTGCTGGTCGCCGCTCAGACCCGCTCGTCCCTCGCTCACCATGCCCTCGGCGGTGGGCGGGACGATTCCGATGACGGTGAAGTACTTGTTCTGGACGCCTGCGAACCTGATCGCGCCGGTGTAGATCTCCTCCACCTTCTCGGGCGACTTGCTCAGGGCGTCGCGCTTCTTGAAGTGCAGGTCCTCGCCCACGCGGGCGAACGACCGCGCGAACGACATCTGCCGCACCGCATCCTGGTGCGGCCGCTCGGTGACGGCGATCCCCTGGTTCCAGCCGAAGACCACCCGCTCGGGCCGGCCGGTGAGGGTCAGCGTCTGCTGCGCCCGCTCCGGATCGACGGCCGCCACCACCAGATCGAGACCCACGCCGTAGCTGCCGGGTTCGAACCAGTAGGTCTTGCGGATCTCCAGCCCACCGCGAGTACGCGCGCGGAAGACCACGCTGCGTCGGCCCGAATCGACGTGCACCGTCGACTCGCCCACCGACTCGAAGACCCGGTCGCCCAGGGGCAGGATCTCCTGCTCGAACACCAGCAGATCGGCGCCGTTCGCCGGCGCCGTGTCCGGGATCAGGTCGACCGGCGTGCCGTCGTCCATGTCGTAGTTCGCCAGGCGCAGGCTCGTGATCCGTGCGCCCTGGCCGGAGATCTCCGCGGTGTAGAGGGGGGTTCTCACCGTCACGGTCTGCGGCGTGCCGGCGGCCGTGGCCGGCTGCAGCGCCTCGGTGGCCGTGACGGGGGAAGCGGTGCGTTCATCCTGCCAGTCGGCCGCCGCGCGGTCCCGGGCGTCCTCCCGCGGCCGGTCATCCCACAGCCGCTCGTCCTGCGGTCGTTCCTGGCCCGTCGGTTCCTGGCCTGTCCGTTCCTGGCGAGCGAGCCGCTCCGCCATCTCGCCGCCGGGCGCCATGCCCGCCTCGCCCGTCTCCTCCCGCAGGCGCAGGTCGGGCTCGATCCGCCGCTCCGCCGCCACGGTGGTGTCGGGCTCGGTGGTGGCCGGTCGGTCGCCGGCCATCCTCTCCATCATGGCGCTCCAGCCCACCAGGATCAGGAAGATCAGGAGGAAGGCCGCGAGGGTCCGCTTATCCATCGGCAGGGTCTCCAGTCAGCAATCGATCACGGTGAGCGCCGCCCGGACGGCCGCTGCGGGCGTCCGCGGCGGCCGGCGTGCGCAAGGGGGGAACCGGGTCCACGCCGCCCGGGTGCCACGGATGGCAGCGCGCCACCCGCCGCAAAGTCAGCCAGCCGCCGCGCAGCATGCCGTGCCGGCGCAGCGCCTCGGCCGCATAGGACGAGCACGAGGGATGAAAGCGGCAGGTGGGGGGCAGCCACGGCGAGACGAGCCGCTGATAGATACGGATCAGGAAAACGGCCACACGCCACATTCGTGCTGCTTCCGAGAGTGCCCCTTCCCCTGGATCGTTTGGCAGACGGGGAGCGGAGCACCCGGTTCGGCGTTCGGGTCGGCTCGATTCAGGAAGCCCGGTCGCCGGCGCCGCTCGCGCCGCGCGTCCTCGCGGCCGCCGCCGCGTCCAGGAGCGCCTCGATCTCGGCGGTCACGTCCTGGCTCTTCGCCGCCAGGATCCGCGCTCTGGCCACCGCCACCACCCACACCCCCGACGCGGGCGATGCGGTGGCCGCCTCTGGCCGCGCTCCGGGAGCGGGCGCGGCGGCGGCCGGGTCGTGCGCAGGACCGGCGGGACTCGCCTGCCGATCGGGGCCGGCTTCCTGCCGGACCGGAAAAAGCTGATCGCGGACGGTGTCGGCACCGGCGCGATCGCGGAGCCGGCTCTGCATCAGGGCCGCTCTCAACACTCGCTTCGCGCGGTTGCGCCGCACCGCCGAGCCGACCTTGCGGCTCGCCACCACCGCCTTCGCGTGGTCGCTCGCGGGGAATACATAAAGCACGAGGAGGCGCCCCACCATCTTGGCGCCTTCCTCATAGATCCGAGCGAACTCTCTGCGGTCGCTCAAGGGCCGCCACTGCGACAGGCGGTCCTCACGCTCGACCATCAGGCCGACAGGCGCTTGCGCCCCTTGGTCCGACGCCGCTTGAGCACCAGGCGGCCGGCGCGCGTGGACATGCGCTTGCGGAAGCCGTGACGGCGCGCGCGGACGATGTTGCTGGGTTGAAACGTGCGCTTCACGAGATCTCTCCTTGCATCGCGACGTCGACGTCGATGGCTTTTTCGGCGGGCCAACGATAGCGGCGGACCGCGCTACTGTCAAGGTTATCGGGCGGTTACCGGCGGCGCGATCTCCGGCTTTCCCCCATCCGTCCACCAGCCTTCCTTTCCGGGGGCGTTCTCCCCGGGGCGGTTCCCCGGCGGCTGCCCCACCGGTAGATCCTGCAGATACAATCGCTTAGAAATTTGCGACCTCGGCGGGGGAGAAATCCCTTGCTCGGCCCCGGGACCCGGTGATAGCTTCGCCCCCACTTGGGGACAAGTCAAAACAACTCAGGGCCGGCCATCCACAACCCGCAGCAGGCTGGGGACAACCCCTCGCCCGGCTTCGTTTCTTCGGGATCAACGTGCTCTGAAAAAAGGAGTTATGTCGAGACGGCCCCTGTGGACAAACATGGGGACAAGCTCGGTGGTCACGCCGGAAGGGAGTCGCGGGCGGCGCATGGAAGCACTCGATACCTACTGGCCCGAGATTCTCGGCTCGGTGAGACAAAAGGTTCAGCAGCAGACATTCGACACCTGGTTTCTGCCCCTGGAGCCCGAGGGCTCCACTGAGAACGGCGGTTATCGTGTCCTCTGCCCGAATTCATTCTATCTCGACTGGTTCAGCGAACACCATCTTCACCTCCTCGATGCCGCCGGATCGGCGTTCTTCGGTCGTCCGGTCCATTTCCATCTCGCCGTCAATCCGAGGCTGGAGCCGATGACCGAACTCTTCCACCCCGAGACCGTCCCCTCGGGGACGGAGAACGGACCGCTATTCCGGGGCGACGACCGCACCGGCGGCCCGGGCCGCGCGTCCGGCGCCGACGGCGGCTCCGGACCGGACGCGGACGGGCTCACGACCGCGACGAGCGGCGAGCACCGTCGCGCCGGCGACCATCGTGGCGGCGCCACCGTCACCACCGCCGCCGATCTCGAGGACATCGGCCGCGGACCCCGGCTCCACCCGCAGCTGCGGATGGAGTACATCTTCGAGAACTTCGTGGTGGGCAGCGGCTCGAACCTGGCCTTCGCCGCCGCCACCGCCGTGGCCCGCGCGCCGGGCAAGCACTACAACCCGCTGTTCATCCACGGCGGGGTGGGGCTGGGCAAGACCCATCTCCTGCACGCCATCGGCAACCAGATCCGACGCACGCGGCCGCAGCTGCACATCTGCGTGGTCACGGCCGAGCAGTTCATCAACGACCTGGTCCACGCCATCCAGCGCGGCCGGCAGTACGACTTCAAGCAGCGCTACCGCACCACCGACGTGCTGCTGGTGGACGACGTGCAGTTCATGGCCAAGAAGGAGTCGACGCAGGAGGAGTTCTTCCACACCTTCAACGACCTCTACAACGACGGCAAGCTGATCGTGCTGACCAGCGACCGCACACCCAAAGAGATCAGCACCATCGAGTTACGCCTGCGCACGCGCTTCGAGTGGGGGCTGATCGTCGACATCCAGCCGCCCAACTTCGAGACCCGCATCGCCATCCTCAGGCGCAAGGTCGAGATCCACAAGATCAGCATCGATGACGACGTCATCGAGTTCATCGCAGAGAATATCACCGACAATATCCGTCGTCTGGAGGGGGCGCTGATCCGTCTCCTCGCCTTCGCGAGCCTGACCGGCAGGGACATCAATCTGGAAATGGCCTCCGAGGTTCTCTCCTCCATCGTCCAGAGCGAGTCCACCGGGCCACTGAAGATCGTGGACATCCAGAAGGCCGTCGCGGCCGAGTTCGGGTTCACGGTCGATCAGCTCAAGTCCAAGCGACGCACCCAGGACCTGGCCCGTGCACGTCAGATCGCGATGTACCTGGCGAGAGACATGACCGGTAGCACCCTCAACCAGATCGGGCGGGCCTTCGGCAACCGGGACCACACGACCGTGGCCCACGCCTGTCAGAAGGTCCATGGGATGTTCCAGCAGGACCCCGCCTTCCGCGGCGTACTGCGGAGCATCATCGACCGGCTCCGCGAGCGAAAGGACTGAAAAGGTCTTCCGGTCCCCTCGCAAGCGTCCGGACCCCCTGGTCCACCCGTCCGATCCCCCCCGCCCCGGCCTCGCCAGCCGGGGCGGCGTGGTTTTGGCCGGTGTGATCGGGTGCAGCTCGGCCGGGGGTGGTTGGCGGGGTGGTCGGCGGGGCGGTTCGGGTGGGATCGAGCGTGGCCCTGGTGGCGCGGTTCGGACCCAGCGGTTCGGGCCGCCGCCGCCGCCGCCGATAACTTGACCATGGGTGTAGAGATTTCTATCGCGCTTGTTTGGCCGGGGTTGCCGGGTCGCCGGGGACTCGGCCACTCGGCCCTTGTACCTGCCTGCCTGCGAGCACCCGGGTACCCGGGGACTCGCCGTGGGGTCGGCCGCAGAATGTCGAGGCCGCGACACCGCAAGAGATCAGGCGCTGAGATCGCCCGCGACTTGAACGGCAGGAGTTGCGCGGGTTGACGGTAGGTACAGCCAAGCGTACTATTGGTAGTACACCAGGAGGCTTCAAAATGACCAAGATTCCGGACATCGTACCTGTGAGCGACTTTCGTCAGGACGCTGCGGCAGTCCTGAAGCGACTGCAGACCAGTGCGGGGCCGCTCGTGGTCACTCAACGTGGGCGAGCCGTCGCCGTCATGCAGAGTGTCGAGGCATACGAGAGGCTCCAGCGCGAGCGCGAGTTGCTGAGGCTACTCGCGGCTGGAGAACGCGAGATTGCCAGCGGCAAGGGGCTTACACTGGAAAGCGTGATGAAGGAGGCCGACGCGTTGCTCGGGGACGACGAGTCTTGAAGATCAAGTTTACGCCGTCTGCCCGCCGGCAGTTTCTGGAAGGCCTGGAATACATCCGGCAGGACAGCCCAACGGCCGCGAGGCAGTTCCGTGATAAAGCGGAGGAAACGCTTGGCCGGCTACGTGAGTTTCCGGAGTCTGGGCGAACGATCCCGGAGTTCCCGGAACTCCCGCACCGTGAAGTGATCGTTCCTCCGTATCGATTCTTCTACCGCGTGGTCGGCAAGTCGGTTTGGATCGTGGCCGTATGGCATTCGGCTCAGGTGCCGTCTGGTCCGGCAAACTGAGGGACTGTCTATCAAGCCGATCAAGCCGAACGAGCCGACGGATCGGCCTCATGACGGTCCCGGCTTGGGCAAGCCCGCGCCAGGGCTGCCCGCAGTTTATCGCCAGGTCGATTCCCCACCGGACCCGGGCGTCACTCGAGTACTCGGGTACCCGGCGACCCGGGGCGCGGGCAAACAAGTTTCGCAGGGGCGAGGACCCTATCGCCTGGCTCCGCGCGTACTGGCCCGCTTCTTGGTCATTTGTATTCTGTATAATATTCGGTTTGTCCGCACCTAGAGCATTATCAAGCAACGACTTCACTGGGTCCGAGTCGCCGCCTGACCGCATTTCCTCGTGCCCCGCAGCCGCGAGTACCCGGGTACCCGGGTGTTCTCTGTATTTTGTATACCAGGTCCTGCCGCTTCCTCGGCCTCCCGGCGCGAAACTCCCGCGAACCTTCTGGGAGGATGCCGCAAACGACTGGTATAGAGTCATCTGCGGCGTCGGCACCCCGACGGAAATCCCCTTTTTCAGCGCCTTCTTCCGCCCCGCACCGCCCGCACTGACCCCGCTCGCGGCCAGCCCCAGGAACTCAACCGCGAGTTCCTCCGCGACCGCGCACTCGAGGTTCAAGCCGCAATCCCTCGCCAGATAACTGTTTATCCCGCGTCCCAAGCCGCCGCCCCGCGACCACCTCCGCTGTCTGTTCGCCCTCGAAATCCGCCCGTTCTCTCCCTGCCACCCGCGCACCCAGGAGTCCGCCGGCCGCGCCAACGCGCCTTCTACGCCCGATCTACGCCCCTCCGCAATCCCCGGCTCGACACCGCCGGCCGCCCCTTCCCACCTCTCCAACTGCCGCGAAAGCCCGCTTTTCGCTGCCTCTCCGTGCGCACAAGGCTGGGGACGAGTGGTGCGTCAAGGCGGACAGCGGTACGCCTGGGGATTTTCCCCATGGGGGGTGGGGGATTTCGGGGATGGGGGTCCACGGGATTTCCCCCAGTCGGCCAGGCGCGGATCGGGCCATCGGCGCCCGTCGATCCGGGCCACCGGGCGAATCCCCGAGTTGTCCCAACCATCCCCAACCCCTACTACTGCTGCTACCCCGGATTATCTCTATAAGGAAGCAGAGGAGAGCACGACTCCGACCGGCAAGCAGCCTTGATGCTCCCCACCCCAGACGCTATCATGGCGACCCGGTCAGCAGATCCGGCGGACCGCTGGCATTCATCTGGCTTGGGCCGGGTGACGGCAACCTTCCCTCGGAGGATGGGATCGTGAAGTTCGAGATCCAGCAGGAAGACCTGCAGCGGGCCCTCGAGGTCGTGGCGAGCGTCGTGCCGAACAAGACCACCTTGCCGATCCTCACGGCCATCCTCTTCGAGGTGGAGAACGAGGAACTGCGCCTGTCGGTGACGAACCTCGACATCTCCGCCGTGACCACCACCGATGCGGCCAAGGTCGCGCGCGAGGGGAAGGCCGCCATCCCGGCGCAAAAGCTGCTCGGGTTCGTGCGCAACCTGGCGCCCGGGCCGGTGACCCTCGAGGAGAAGGACGGCCGCGTGAAGCTGCGCGCGGGCAAGGCTTCGCTCGAGGAAGCGAGCATGAACGCCGACGAGTTCCCGGCTCTGCCGGCGCTGGCCGCGAAGAAGGCGCTCACCATGCCGGTCGGCGTGCTCACGACCATGGTGAACCAGACCGCCTACGCCGTGTCGCGCGACGAGACCCGCCCCGCGCTCATGGGCATCCTGTGGGAAGTGAGGCCCGAGGGGCTGACCCTCGTCGCGACCGACGCGCACCGCCTGGCCCTGAGCACACGCAGCCTGGACTGGAGCGTGGACAAGCCGCGCGACCTGATCGTCGCGACCGACGCACTGAAGCAGTTGCCGCGCCTGGTGGGCGGCCTGGCCGTCGGCAAGCTCGACCGGAGCCGCGGCGAGAAGGCCGACAGTTCGAGCGCCGATCAGGGCGCGCTCGACGCCGATGCCGACGACGGCCTGGACGCCGCGGCGGCCGCCGCGAGTCCCGCCGAGGTGGAGATCTTCATGGGCGATAACCAGCTCAGTTTCCGCGTCGGTCCGTCCGTGCTGCACGCGCGGCTGCTCGAGGGCCCGTTCCCGGAGTACCGCGCCGTCCTGCCCCAGAACAACGACAAGAAGCTGATCGTCGAACGCGAGCTGATGCAAAGCGCGGTGCGCCGGGTGGCCATCACCGCCGACCGGATCACCAGCCAGATCAAGATGGGGGTCGAGTCCGGACGCATGGAGTTGCAGTCGCGCGGCACCGACGGCGCCCGCGCCGAGGACGAGCTCGACGTCTCCTACGACGGCGAGGCGCTGGAGATCGGGTTCAACTACGCCTACCTGCAGGACATCCTCAAGAACATGCGCACGCAGCAGGTGCAGGTCTCGCTGCGCGACCCCCAGAGCGCGGCCGTGTTCGAGCCGGTCGACGAGAATGGCGAGACGAGCGGCGAGCTGCTCTGCCTGCTGATGCCGCTGCGCCTCGCCACCGACTAGACCATGCGCATCGTGTCGGCCAGGATCACCGGCTTCCGGAACCTGGCCGACGTCGATCTCGACCTGGCCCCGGGAGTGAACATCGTCCTGGGGCCCAACGGCCAGGGCAAGACCAACCTCCTCGAGGCCCTGCACTTCCCCGCCCTCGGCCGCTCCCATCGCGGCGCCCGCCACGACGACCTGGTCGCCTTCGGCAGCGACGCCCTGCACGTGGCCGTCACCGTGGAAGAGGCGCCCGGCCGCGGCCACCGGTTCGAGTACGGCATCGACCGCGCGGGCGGACGCCGCTACCGGGTGGACGGCGAGGTGGTGGCCCTGCAGTCGGAACTGGTGGGGAGACTGGCCGCCGTCTACTTCGACCCCGAGACGGTCCGGCTCGTGCGCGAGGGCCCGGAACAGCGGCGCCGGTTCCTCGACCGCGGCCTGTCGCTCATCGACCCCGCCTACCTGGCGTCGCTCACCGCCTACCATCGCGCCCTGCGCCAGAAGGCGAGCATCCTGCGTGATCTCAAGCGCCGGCTTGTCTCCACGGCCGAGGTCGGCGACGAGGTGCGCGCCTGGAACACCGAGCTGGCACACCACGCGGCGGCCGTGATCCGCGGCCGCGCCCGGTACCTCGCCGATCTCGACCCCGCCGCGAGGGCCGCCCACGGCCGGCTCACCGATCCGCGCGCAGAACTGAGCACAGAATATCGTCCTCAGATGGAAGCGGCGCGGGCGGCGGCCGCGGCAGCGAGGCGCACCGAAGAGAGTCTGGAGAGGGCCGCTGACGGCGGCCCTGGCAGCGTTTCCGGGGCCCCTCGACCGGCATCGTCCGAGGGAGAGGTCGGCGACCCGCCGCAGATCTCGCCGGAGAGGCCTCTGGAAGGCCCAGAAAAAGACGATCTCGAGCAGGAAATATTCCGAGAGTTTGACTATATTTGGCCGGATGAGGTGCGCCGTGGGCGGCCCCTGAGCGGGCCGCAGCGCGACGACCTGGAGGTGCGCCTGGACGGGCAGGACCTGCGGCGGTACGGATCGCAGGGCGAGACCCGCACGGCGGCCGTCGCCCTGGTCCTGGGCCAGAGCGAGGTCGTGCATCGCCGGCGACAGGTCCGGCCCGTGCTCTTCCTGGACGACATCTTCAGCGAACTGGATCGCGAGCGGGCCCGCCGCCTGCAGGACCTGGCGGTCGCCGATCACCAGCTCCTGGTGGCCACGGCGCGCGCCGAGGACGTGGCCGGCTGGCGCCCGGCCCACCGCAAGGTGTGGACCGTGGCCGCCGGCGTGCTGACCGTGGGTGACGATGTTTGACCGCGACGACTCCCCGAAGAAGGGCCAAGGGCCGAGCAGCCCGCCGGGCACCCGGCCGGGCAGTCCGCACGCCGGCCGGCCCGGCCAGCCGGGCCCCCGCCCGAGCAGCCCGCGGTTCGGGCCGCCCGTCATCGGCGACCTGCTGCAGAGCGCGCTGCGCGGGTGCGGCCTGGGCGACCGCCTGGACAGCCTGCACAAGCTGGAGGCCTGGCCGCGGATGGTGGGCGAGAAGATCGCGCGGCACTCGCAGGCGATCTCGCTCGAGGACGGGGTGCTGACGCTCGACGCCGACCACGGCGCCTGGCGCCAGGAGCTGACGTTGCTGATGCCCCAGATCAAGGACCGTTACAACCGGGAGTTCGGCGAGGGGACGGTCCGCGAGATCCGCTGGGAACGGCGGTTCACGCGGGGACGCCAGGGCGACAACCGGCGTTGACATGAGATATCGAGAATCGAGACCACCGCGGCGCCGCCCGACCGGGGCCGGCGCCGTGGCTGATCCGTTGCGCACCGGGCGCGGGACGAAGCACGCGAGACGAGGAAGAAGGAACCGATGAGCGCAGCCGCCGAGGGAGCGAAAGCCTACACGGCGCAAGGGATCCAGGTGCTCAAGGGCCTGGAGGCCGTGCGCAAGCGTCCGGCCATGTACATCGGCGACACCGGTGTGCGCGGCCTGCACCACCTCGTCTACGAGGTGGTGGACAACGCCATCGACGAGGCGATGGCCGGCTACTGCAACAACATCGAGGTCGTGATCGGCCTCGACCCCGAGAACGGCGCCGAGACGGTCACGGTGGTGGACGACGGCCGCGGCATCCCCGTGGACATCCACAAGGAAGAGGGCAAGCCCGCCCTCGAGGTGGTGATGACGTCGCTGCACGCCGGCGGCAAGTTCGACAAGGGCAGCTACAAGGTGAGCGGCGGCCTGCACGGCGTGGGCGTGTCCTGCGTCAATGCCCTGTCCATCCGCCTGCTCGCCCACGTCCGGCGGGACGGCAACATCTACCGCCAGGAGTACCACCGCGGTTTGCCGGTCACCCCGGTCGAGGTGGTGGGCAAGACCGACGACGCCGACGAGACCGGCACCACGGTGACCTTCCAGCCGGACCCGCAGATCTTCCCCGAGACCGTCTTCAGCTTCGAGACCCTCCGCTCGCGCATGCGCGAGCTGGCGTTCCTGAACAAGGAACTGCGCATCGTCCTGCGCGACACCCGCCCGCAGAAGGAGCGCGAGGAGACGTTCTACTTCGAGGGCGGCATCGTGGAGTACGTGCGCTGGCTGAACGAGGGCCGCACCGTCATCTCGCCCCAGCCCGTGTACTTCACCGGCGAGAACCAGGGCGTGCAGGTGGAGATCGCCCTCGACTACAACGACAGCTACAGCGAGAGCCTCTTCACCTTCGCCAACAACATCAACACCACCGAGGGCGGCAGCCACCTCAGCGGCTTCCGCGCCGGCCTCACGCGCACGCTCAACGTGTACGCCCAGAAGGCCAACATGCTGAAGGACATCAAGGCCCT
This sequence comes from Candidatus Krumholzibacteriia bacterium, assembly GCA_046484865.1. Taxonomy (GTDB): domain Bacteria; phylum Krumholzibacteriota; class Krumholzibacteriia; order LZORAL124-64-63; family LZORAL124-64-63; genus JAWOID01. The sequence continues at coordinate 24,774 of JAWOID010000049.1, read as the reverse complement.
CAGCGGCGACGACGTGCGCGAGGGGCTCACCGCCATCGTCTCGGTGAAGGTGCCCGAGCCCCAGTTCGAGGGCCAGACCAAGACCAAGCTCGGCAACACCGAGGTCAAGGGCCTGGTGGAGCAGCTCGTCAACCAGCAGCTCATGGAGTGGCTCGAGGAGCACCCGCGCGAGGCCAAGGCGATCATCGGCAAGTGCACCCAGGCCGCCCAGTCGCGCGAGGCCGCCCGCCGCGCCCGCGACCTGGTGCGCCGCAAGTCGTCCCTCGACAGCGGCAACCTGCCCGGCAAGCTGGCCGACTGCGCCAGCCGCAAGCCCGAGGAGTGCGAGATCTACCTGGTGGAGGGCGACAGCGCCGGCGGCTCGGCCAAGCAGGGCCGTGACCGCCGCTTCCAGGCCATCCTGCCGCTGAAGGGCAAGATTCTCAACGTGGAGAAGGCCCGCCTCGACCGCATGCTGGGCAACGACGAGATCAAGACCATCATCACCGCCCTGGGCACCGGCATCGGCGACGAGGTGTTCGACATCGCCCGCCTGCGCTACCACAAGATCATCATCATGACGGACGCCGACGTGGACGGCTCCCACATCAGGACGCTGATCCTCACGCTGTTCTTCCGGCACTTCCGCGAGATCATCGACGGCGGCCACATGTACATCGCCGAGCCGCCGCTGTACCGGGTGTCCCACGGCAAGCGCGAGGCGTACGCGCACTCGGACGACGAGAAGGACCGGCTGCTGGAGGAGTACGGCACGCGGGGCGTGTACGTGCAGCGGTACAAGGGTCTGGGCGAGATGAACCCGGAGCAGCTCTGGAGCACGACCATGAACCCGGAGCGGCGGACGCTCACGCGGGTCACGGTGTCGGAGGCGGCGGAGGCGGACCGGATCTTCTCGGTGCTGATGGGCGACGAGGTGGAGCCGCGGCGGCGGTTCATCGAGGAGAACGCCGGGACGGTGGCGCTGGAGACGCTGGACATCTGAGCCGCCACGTGGGCCGGGCTGGGCGACGGAGGGCACAGGTACGCCGCTGGGGGTCGCGGGGTTTGTGCCATCCTCGCCGGTCGTCGCGTCGCCGCCGCCGGGATGTGCGAGCGCCGATCTAGGTTCAACGCCCCCAGCGGCGTACCTGTGCCCTCCGTCGCACCTCGAGGACGTGGGTGGCGGCGTCAGAGGGAGCGTATCCAGGGAGACCAGAAGCGTTCTTGCCGGGGGCGGCGGTGCGATCGGCGGCGATGGGCGAAGGTTCCCAAGGCAATCGTATTCGAGGTCGCGGGCCGGAGGTGCGAGCCAGTGTACCCGGGTACACCGAGTTCGCAATCCCGGGCCACGGGTTCCCCGGGTAACCTGGCGAGGGACGGAGAACGTTGTGGCCGCTCCGTGCCGGCAATGTCCGGGGCACCCGGCGAGCGTATTTCGGGAGGCCTGACACTCTTCTTCTTCCCGGCGACCTCGCGACCAGCATCGAGGCCGCCGCGGACGTGGGGAGAGGCACACCGCTGGGGGCGTTGAACCCAGGATCAGCGTTCGCACACCCCGGCGGCGGCGACGCGACGTCGAGGAGGATGGCACAAACCCCGCGACCCCCAGCGGTGTGCCTCTCCCCGCGTCCGCCCCGCACCGTTCCTGGCCATCGAAGGCCGACCGGATGACGAAGGGCAGACCCCCCCGGGCCACCATTCAGCAGGAGAGCAGAGAGAATGGCCGACGGCAACGGCAAGAACAACGACGACCGCATCGAGCACCTCGCTTCGGGCGAGACCATCCGCGAGGTCGGCATCGAGGAGAAGATGCGCAAGTCGTATCTCGAGTACTCGATGTCGGTCATCATCTCGCGCGCGCTGCCGGACGTCCGCGACGGGCTGAAGCCGGTCCATCGCCGCGTCCTGGCGGCCATGAACGACCTGAACCTGCAGCCGGGCCGGCCGTACCGCAAATCCGCGAAGATCACCGGTGACACCACCGGTAACTACCATCCTCACGGCACGGCGTCGGTGTACGACACCCTCGTGCGCATGGCGCAGAGCTTCTCGCTGCGGTATCCGCTGGTCGACGGGCAGGGGAACTTCGGCAGCGTGGACGGCGACTCGGCGGCGGCCGAACGGTACACCGAGGCGCGGCTCACCGCGTTCGCCACCGACATCATGCGGGACCTCGACAAGGAGACCGTCGACTTCGTCCCGAACTACGACGGCTCGCGCGAGATGCCGAGCGTGATGCCGTCGGCGGTGCCGAACCTGCTCGTCAACGGGGCGGACGGCATCGCGGTGGGCATGGCGACGAAGATCCCGCCGCACAACCTGCGCGAGGTGGTGGACGGCTGCGTGGCGCTGCTCGACGACCCGGACCTGGAACCGCACGAGATGCTCGAGTACGTGCACGGCCCCGACTTCCCCACCGGCGGCATCATCCACGGCCGGCGCGGCATCTTCGACTACGTGACCACCGGCCGCGGCCGCGTGGTCGTGCGCGCGCGCACGGATATCGAGATCGAGGAGGGCGGGCGCGCCAAGATCATCATCACCGAGATTCCGTACCAGGTGAACAAGGCCACGCTCATCGAGAAGATCGCCAACCTGGTGCGCGCCGGCACCATCGAGGGCATCAGCGACCTGCGCGACGAGAGCGATCGCGAGGGCATGCGCATCGTCGTCGTCCTCAAGCGCGACGCGTTCCCGCAGGTGGTGCTCAACAAGCTCTACTCGCACACCTTCCTGCAGGCCACGTTCGGCGTCATCAACCTGGCCCTGGTCGGCCAGCGGCCCAAGGTGATGTCGCTGAAGGAGACGATGCAGGAGTTCCTCGCCTTCCGCGAGGAGGTGGTGGTTCGCCGCACCCGCTACGAGTTGCGCAAGGCGGAGGAGCGGGCGCACATCCTCGAGGGCTACCGCATCGCGCTCGACCACATCGACGCGATCGTGCAGCTCATCCGCCAGAGCGAGTCGCCCGAGGTGGCGCGCAACGGTCTGCAGTCGCAGTTCGGGCTGAGCGAGATCCAGGCGCAGGCCATTCTCGACCTCCGCCTGGCGCGCCTCACCGGGCTCGAGCGGCAGAAGATCGAGGACGAGTACCGCGCGCTGATCGAGAAGATCACCGAGCTGAAGGCCATCCTCGCGTCGCGCGCGCTGGTGCTGCAGATCATCAAGGACGAGCTGCAGGATATCCGCGACCGGTACGGCGATGATCGCCGCACCGAGATCGTCGAGGACGAGGGCGAGATCGACATCGAGGACCTCATCGCCGACGAGGACATGGTGGTGACGATCTCGAACCAGGGGTACGCCAAGCGCATCCCGCTCGACACCTACCGGCAGCAGGGTCGCGGTGGCCGCGGCATCAGCGGCATGCAGACCAAGGAAGAGGATTTCGTCGACAACCTCTTCATCGCGTCGGCGCACCAGTACCTGCTGGTCATCACCCAGAAGGGCGTGCTGCACTGGCTGAAGGTGCACGAGGTGCCCAAGGGCGGCCGGCAGTCGCGCGGCAAGCCGATCGTCAACATGATCCAGATCATGCCGGGCGATCACGTGCACGCGGTGCTGCCGGTGCGCGAGTTCCGTCCCGACCACTACCTGGCCATGGTGACGAACCTCGGCGTGATCAAGCGCACCCCGCTGGTGGACTTCTCGCGACCGCGCAAGGCGGGCATCATCGCGATCAGCTTGCTCGACGGCGAGCGGCTGGTGGCGGTGCGCGAGACGGACGGGAAGTCGAACATCATCCTGGCCTCGTCGAGCGGCCTCGCCATCCAGTTCCACGAGGACGACGTGCGCGCCATGGGCCGCACGGCCCGCGGCGTGAAGGGCATCGCGCTCGGCAAGGGCCAGGAGTGCGTCGGCATGGTCGTGGTGCCGCGCAACGGCGAGATGGACGAGATGATCCCGCCGGCCGAGGACATCGGCGGGGCCGTCGGCGGCGCCGGCGACACGGCCGGCGTTTCCGGGGCGGCCGACGAGGAGGCGAAGTACTCGCTGCACGGCCTCGCGGCGAAGGACCAGGACCTGCTGGCCATCACCGAGAACGGCTACGGCAAGCGGACGCCGCTGGCGGAGTACCGCACCCAGGGCCGGGGCGGCAAGGGCCTGATCACGATCCGTTGCTCCGAGCGGAACGGCCGCCTGCTGGCGATCCGGAACGTGTGGGAGAGCGACGAGCTGATGGTGATCACCCGCAGCGGCGTGATCATCCGCATCGCGGTCGCGTCGGTGTCGCGCCAGGGGCGCAACACCCAGGGCGTGCGGATCATCAACCTGGGGAATGGGGACAAGGTGGCGAACATGGCGCTGGTGGAGGGCGAAGAGGGGGACGAGGAAGGCGAGCCCGTGGGCGAGGGCGGGCTCGAGGGCAGAAGCGTCGTCGAGTAGGACGGCGGCGCTCCGTGGTCGTGCGCCAGGGGTCGTTCGGACAGGAGAAACCGTGTATTTCCTGCTGTTTTACGACTACGTCGAGAACATCGTCGAGCGGCGAGCGGCCTACCGGGAAGCCCATCTGGCACTGGTGGGGGAGTACGTCGACCGGGGCGAGCTGGTCCTGGGAGGCGCTTTCGCCAACCCGGCGGACGGCGCTGTCCTCGTGTTCAACGTGGAGAACGAAGCGGAGATCGAGGAATTCGTCGAGAAGGATCCCTACGTGGTCAACGGACTGGTGACCGGATGGCGGATCCGGGAATGGACGGTGGTCGTCGGTTCGGTTCTTTGACGTAGATCTGGCGCGGACTCAGATCGCTCCCGCATCCGTCCAGGGCAGGATCTCGCAGCCGCCGCGCCGGCCGCGGGTGTTTCCCCCATGGACCAGGTAGGACGCACCCGCCTCGGTACCCGCCAAGGATCGCCAGTACTCCAGCCCCGCAAGCTGGGCGGAGTCCACCGTGGCGCCCGCCTTCGCTTCGACGGTCGTGACGCGGGGCCCGTCCTGTCGCAGCACGTCCACCTCGTGCCCGTGACTGTCGCGCCAGAAGAACAGGTCGGCTGCCCGGCCGGCGTTGAAGCGGCGTTTCAGCATCTCGCCGACGACGTAGGTCTCGAACAGCGGACCACGCAGCGGGTGAGCGGTCACCTGCTGGGGCTCGCTGATGCCGACCAGATGCGCCGCGAGTCCGCAGTCGAGGAAGTAGAGCTTCGGAGACTTCACCAGCCGCTTGTTGAAGTTGCGATGGTACGGCGGCAGCAGGTGGACGATGTAACTGGCCTGCAGGATCGAAACCCACTGGCGCGCCGCGACGGCACTGATCCCGACATCGTTCGCGAGACTCGCAAGGTTCAAGAGCTGAGCGGTCCTGCCGGCGCAGAGCCGCAGGAAGGTGCGGAAGGTCTCGAGGTCGCGGATGGCCTGGATCTGCCGCACGTCTCTCTCCACGTACGTGCTCACGTAGTTGCCGTACCAGAGGTGAGGTGCGAGGTCTCGATCGTAGATGGCCGGGTAGAAGCCGGTCGTCAGCTGTGCATCGAGGCTGGACGGAGCACGACCGGCGCCTGCGATCTCCTCCCGCGTGAACGGCAGCAGGACGATTCCCCCGACGCGCCCGGCCAGAGACTGCGAGATCCGCTCGTTCATCCCGAACTGCTGCGAGCCGGTGATCACGTACTGGCCCATGCTGCGATTCTCGTCCACGCGGACCTGCAGGTGGGAGAACAGCTCCGGGCACCGCTGGATCTCGTCCAGGATCGCACCCTCGGGAAAGCGATCGAGGAATCCAGTCGGGTCGGTCCGTGCCCAGTCGAGATCCGCCGGGAGTTCGAGGGTGACGTACGGGTGGTCGGGAAACGCGGCTCTGGCGAGCGTGGACTTGCCCGACTGGCGTGGCCCCGTGACGGAGACGACGGGGAACCCGCGGGCCAGCTGGTGCAGCGTCTTCATTCCCAGGCGTGGAATCCAGCTCGCCACGGCCACCGCCTCTGTGTGTAAATCGAAATTTCAAGTTTAGATTTACACAGGGCGGTGACTTTGTCAACGGAATCGCCGTTGCTGCACGTTGTGGCGGGTCGACCCGGTCTAGCCACGGTCGTCACGCGAAATCGGACACCGGTCGGACCTGCACGTCGGAAGCCAGGGGGAATGCGTCCGCTCCCGGATAGACCACCGTCAGCCGCTCCAGTCCGAGCGTCTCCAGCGCACTGCGCATGGACCTGGTGACCGAAGGCGCCAGGGTTCGCTTGAACTCGAATCCTTCCAGCCGGGACCCTCGGGAGATCAGCAGGTCCAGCTCCGCGCCGGCATGGGTCGCCCAGAAGTAGCAGTCGCGCTCCGGGACGCCCAGGGAGCGGATCACCTGCTCGGCGGCGAATCCTTCCCACGACGCGCCCACCACGGGGTGCGCCATCAGGTCCTCGGGAGAGAGGATGCCGAGCAGCGCGTGCAGCAGACCGCAGTCGCGCACGTAGACCTTGGGCGACTTCACCTGACGCTTGCCGACGTTCGCGACCCACGGCGGCAGCAGTCGGACCATGTAGGTGTCCACCAGCACATCCAGGTAAGCGCGCGCGGTGGTATGGGCCACCCCCAGCGCCGCTCCCAGCCGCGAGCCGTTCCACAGTTGCCCGTGCAGGTGAGCGACCATCGTCCAGAAGCGGCGCATGGTCTGGGGCGCCAGGTTGATGCCGAGGGAGGGCAGATCACGCTCGAGGTGCGTCCGCACGAAGTCCTGCCGCCACAGTTCGCTGGCTGCATCGTCGGGCGCCAGGAACGAACGGGGGAACCCCCCCCGCGACCACAGACGGCCATGTGCCGCGGCGCCGACCTCGCGCAGGACGAAGCCCGGCAGCTCGTAATAGCTGATGCGCCCCGCGAGAGTCTCGGCGGTCTGGCGCAACAGCTCTGGCGAAGCGCTCCCGAGCACCAGGAAGCGCGCCGGTGATTCCGGGCGATCCGCGAGGACCCGCAGCAAGGTGAAGAGCCCGGGCAGGCGCTGGATCTCGTCGAGAACGATCAGGCCCCGGAGCGGCTCCAGCGCGAGTTGCGGTTCGCTCAGCCGCGCCAGATCCTTCGGATCCTCCAGATCGAAGCGGGTCACGTCGCCCGCGAAGCCATCGGCGATCATGCCCGCCAACGTCGTCTTCCCCACCTGGCGTGCCCCGATGATCGCAACCACGGGAGCCAGTTCGAGGCGGCGGCGGATCTCCTGGAGGTGCTGCTCGCGTGGTATGATCATGGCCGCAGCCTAGCATCGAAAATTGAGCCCAACAAGCTCAATTTTCAACCCAAACCGGGACTCGACTGGATGCGCCGCTGCCGGCGCCCCCCCGCGCCGGCGCGGCACGCATTCTCCGGGAAGCCGATCAATCCAGCGTGTAGACGATCGTCAGCGGCGTGGCGTCGCCGGCCCGGTAGTAGCGCCGCCACATCACGTACTCGCGCCCCTCGTCGGTGAACCGGGCCGACGGCTGCGGCTCGATGCTCACCACGTCCGCCCCGGCCGGCAGGCGCACCTTCAGCCAGAGCAGGTTGTCCTCGGCGAAGTCGCCGCCGAACCGGTAGACCAGACCCTCCTTGGTCCGCATGATCCGCTGCGACGTCTCCTTGCCGGTGATCCAGTACTCCTCGCCGGGGGCCACGGGCACCGACAGCGGGAGCGTGACCTGGACGCGACCCTTGGGTGGATGCTTCCACTTCGACTGCGGCGGATCGAACTCCGGCTCCAGCCGGTTGCCGAACCCGTCGTACCAGGAGCGTTGATCGGCCACGCGCTGCTCCCATGGCGCGAACCCGAACCGGTACTCCGTGAGCGCCCGGTCGCTCGGGTTCACGCCGCGACGGGTCCACGAGGCCGTCGTGGTGCCGTCGGCGTGCACGTCGTGGAACTGGCGGATCTCCCGCACCGGCCGCGCCGGTACCTCCTCCCGCGGGCGGCGATCGAACGTGCGGGGTGCGATGTCGTCGTCGGTGAGTTCCAGGAGCGCGTCGTCGGTCTGCAGCAGGTAGCGGCCGGGCTGCAGGCGCACCAGCGTGCCCTCGTAGCTGCGGCCGTCCTCGAGCACCACCTTCCAGTCGTCGGACGCGGCAGCGGCGGTGGCCAGGTTCGCGGAAGCGAGCAGCACAACGACGGTCGGGATCCATGCGCGCGATACCATGCGGGGACCTCCCTCAGTGGACCTCTCCGGTCCGTTCGTCGTAGACGCCGGCCCGCAGGACGACCGTGCCGCCCGGCACCTCGCCGAAGCGGACGGCCACCACCTGGCCGGCGCGCGTGATGGGGGAGCGGGGGCCCTCCGCTCCGGGATCGTTGCGCAACAGCGGGGGCACGAGCGCGACGAGCGCGATGCCGGCGGCGAGAGCCAGCGCCGGCCAGGCGTGGCGCCACGACCCGTGCGGGAATCGGTCGCTCTTCCTGGATGCGGTCGGACGGCAGACGAGGGCTTCCAGATCCACCGCCTGGGCGTCGCCCAGGGCTCGACGCGTGGTTTCGCGGAAGGCGCGACGGCCGGCGAGCGCCGCCCGGAGTGCGGGATCGGCGTCGAGTTCGGCGTCGAAGGCGGCCCTGGCGGCGTGGTCGAGTTCGCCATCCAGATAGGCTTCCAGGCGCTCGTCCGGGTGGCGGCCGCCCCCGGTGTCGCGAGTGTCGTCACGCGCCATGTCCGCGCCTCCTCAGCTCGTCCCGCAGCTTGCGCACCGCGTGGTGCTTGCGGGACGCTATCGTGCCGGGGCTGACGCCGACGATCGTGGCGATCTCCGCGTACGACAGCCCCTCGATCTCGCTCAGATGGAACACCGACCGCTGGTCCTCGGGCAGGATGGCCAGGGCGGCCAGCAGGTCGGCCCGCAGTTCTCGGGTCTCGAGGTCGCGATCCGGCCGCCCCGCGGCGGCCACGGCGGTGGCGCTGGCGGTCTCGTCCGGCACCTCGCGCAGCGCGCGCACCTTGCGGCGCCGCAGATGATCGATGGCGCACGACCGCGCCACCGTGTAGACGAGCGCCGCCCCCGCGCCGTCGGCGCGACCGTGCAGGCGCAGGAACGTCTCCTGCAGAAGGTCGCGCGCCGTCTCGCCGTCTCCCACCAGCGACCGCAAGTACCGCAGCACGCCGGCCGCGTGGGTCTCGGCCAGGGCGGCGAGGGCGGCCAGGGTGGCGGGCGGCGGCGGGCTCGGGGCGGCGATCATGGGCGACCTCGGGGTTCACGACTCGCGTCACTACCCGAGAAGACGCACGGGCGGGGGGATTCTTCAAAGCGATTTTGGTGGGTGTCGGCGACGCACAGGGTGTGCGGCGCCCGCCTCAGATCGCCCCTGCGATCAGTCGACCGAGCGCTTCTCGCTCGGGAATACCTCCAGTGCGGCGGGGGGCATTCGGAATCCGTCATCAGGCGCGACCTCCGAACCGGGCGCTACACGAAGTTCGTTCCGTGGCCTGGAACGATTCACCAGAATCCCGCCCGTGCGACGCGGCCAAGGTGCATCAACTGTTGAGTGACGGCCCTGCCGTCCCCTATCATCCCCGGGCATCCACGCGTTTCATCAGGTCGCATCCTCGCCAATCGGACGACCACGAGCATGGCACCCTGCCCTTTCTGCCACCTGGAAGACAAGCACGTGGTGGCCGGGTCCGCGCTCGCCGTTGCGGTCCAGGACGGCTACCCCGTGACCCCAGGGCATACCCTCGTCATCCCCCGCCGGCACATCGCAACCTGGTTCGAAGCCTCCCCCGAGGAGCAGAAGGCGCTCTTCGATCTCGTCGAGCAGGTGAAGGCGAAGCTCGACGCCGAGCTGCACCCCGACGGCTACAACATCGGGATGAACGTCGGCGAGGCGGCGGGTCAGACGGTTCCGCACCTCCACATCCACGTGATTCCGCGGTATCGGGGCGATGTGGACGACCCGACCGGCGGTGTCCGGTTGGTGATTCCCGAGCGGGGCAACTACCGGGTACCCGGGTACATCCCGACGGCCTCGGGCGGAGCCTCGCTCGCCGGCGAGGCGGCGCCTGAATGCCAGTGGCAACGGCAGCACCGCGCGGCGCCCCTGTCCACCGGCTGGCACAGCGACTCTTTCCTCCACCACCTGGTCCCCCTCTTCGGTCGGGCCGTCGAGATCCGGATCCTGGCGGCCTTCGTGCAGGACAGCGGCGTCAACCGCCTCGAGCGCTATCTGCTCTCGGCGATCGGCCGGGGCGCCCAGGTCCGTCTCATCACCGGCGACTACCTGAACATCACGCAGGCCCGCGCCCTCCGTCACCTGCTGGACCTCTCGCGAGGGGGAAGGATCTCGACGCAGGACGACGACGGCGACGATGCGCAGGTGGTCAGCGCCGGCCGCCTCGAGGTCCGGGTGGTCGAGGTCGAGCGCATCGTCCCGACCGCGACCTCCTTTCATCCCAAGTCATGGATCTTCGCCGGACCGGGTCTCGGCAGTGCGTTCGTGGGGTCGAGCAACCTGTCGCAGGCCGCGCTCGTGGACGGCGTCGAGTGGAACCTGCGGGTGGACCGCGAGCGGGACCCGGAGGGGTTCGGCCGCGTCGCTGGTGCCTTCGAGGACTGGTGGAACCGCGCGCGCGCCATCGACGACGACTGGGTCGATGCCTACGAACTCCGCGCCCGGCGGCAGCCGGCCCCGGGAGCGGCGCCGGGGGATGTCGAGGAAACCCACGAGGCCCCGCCCGAGCCGCGCGACGTCCAGGTGGATGCGCTGCGCCGGCTCCGGCGCGATCGCGAGCAGGGGCGCACGCGGGCGCTGGTGGTCTTCGCGACGGGGCTCGGCAAGACGTGGCTCGCGGCCTTCGACGTGCGGCAGTTCGAGCAGGAATCTCGCGCGAGCGCAGGAAAGCGAGCACGGGTCCTCTTCCTCGCCCATCGCGTGGAGATCCTCCGGCAGGCTGCGAGCACCTTCCGGCGCCTGTTTCCGGAGCGGCGGTTCGGCTGGTACGTGGCCGACCAGAGCAGTCTCGCGGGCGACGTCGTGCTGGCGTCCGTGCAGAAGCTGGCGCGCAAGACGAATCTCGCGCGGTTGGATCCAGCGGCCTTCGATTACGTCGTCGTCGACGAGGTGCACCACGCCGATGCGGCCACCTACCGCCGCATCATCGAGCACCTGCGCCCGCGGTTCCTGCTCGGCCTCACGGCGACGCCGGACCGCGCCGACGCCGGCGACATCTACGCGCTCTTCGACGACCACGTGGCGGCCCGGGCGGACATCGGCGACGGCATCGGGCTCCGACATCTCGTGCCGTTCCGGTACCAGGGGCTCAAGGACACCGTGGATTACCGGCCGATCCCGTGGCGCAACGGCCGCTTCGACCCCGACGCGCTCGCCGCCGCCGTGGAGACGCAGGCACGCATGGACAGGCTCTGGGAGGCCTGGGGCGAGCACCCGGGTACCCGCACGCTCGTCTTCTGCTGTTCCATCAGCCACGCGGGTTTCGTCGAGGAGTGGTTGAGGGAGCGCGGCGTGAGCGCGGTCGCCGTCCACTCGCAGCCGGGCACGGCCGACCGGGCCGAGGCACTGCACCAGCTCGAGAGCGGTCAGATGGAAGCGATCTGCGCCGTGGACCTGTTCAACGAGGGCGTCGATGTCCCGGCGATCGACCGCGTGGTGATGCTGCGTCCGACCGAGTCGCCCGTGCTCTTCCTGCAGCAACTCGGGCGAGGGTTGCGGACCGCACCGGAAAAGGAGCACCTGCAGGTCATCGACTTCGTCGGGAACCATCGGGTGTTCCTCAACCGCGTGCGGACGCTCCTGAGCCTGGCGCGGTCGTACCAGCCGTCGGATCTGCACCGGTTCGTCCGGTCGGGCAGGTTGCCGGAGTTCCCCGACGGCTGCGCGGTGAACATCGAGCTGGAGGCGATCGACCTGCTGCGAGAGCTGATCGCTCGCGGCGGCGGCGCAGCGCTGGTGCAGGCGTACCGGGAGCTGCGGGCGAGTCGCGACGCGCGTCCTACCATCGGCGAGCTGTACCGCATGGGGATGAACCCGCGGAGCTTGAGAGGATTCAGCGGCTGGTTCGACTTCGTCGCATCGGAGGGGGACCTGAAGGCCGATGAAGCGCTCGCGCTCGAGCACGCTCGCGACTGGTTGCTGGCGGTCGAGGTGCGCGAGGCGATGAACAAGTCGTACAAGATGGTCGCCTTGGAGGCGATGCTAGACTCTGGAGCGCTCCTGACCGGGATGTCTGTCGAGGAGAACGCCCGGCGGTCCTACGAGATCATGCGGCGGTCGCCGGAGCTGTTCGCGGACCTGGAGGGGACGAAGGAGATTGCGGACGCGGCGTCGGTGTCGGTGGAGGAGTTCGCCGCGTACTGGGAGCGCTGGCCGCTGGCGCACTGGGCTGGGGCCGGGAGGCGCGAGGGGGAGCGGGTTTGGTTCCGCCTCGAGGGAGGCCGGTTCGAGCCGGAGTTCGCGGTGCTGGGCGAGGCGGCCGAGGCGCTGGCGGCGATGACGCGGGAGCTGGTGGAGTACCGGTTGGCGCGGTATCGGGCGAAGAAGCGAGAGTCGGTTACGGTCGAGGGGGGCGGGTTCGAGGCTCGGGTGATCTGGAACCAGCGAGTGCCGATCCTGAAGCTGCCGGGCCGGGACAAGGTGCCCGGGATACCCGAGGGGGATACCGAGGTGCTGCTTCCGGATGGGAGCGTGTGGGTGTTTCGGTTCGCGAAGGTGGCGGTGAATGTGGCGAGGCCGGTTGGGGCGGAGGGGAATCGGTTGCCTGATCTGCTCAAGGGGTGGTTCGGGGATGAGGCGGGGCGGCCGGGGACGGGGTTTGGGGTGCGGTTCAACGTAGGCGAGGTTTGCTGGCGAATCGCGCCGGTGACCAAACGTCCTATAGAATATCGAGCTTGATCGATAGTCTGATTAGCGACTTCGTTGGAGAAGCAGTCCGCCGGGCGGCATACGCGAATCCTTCGTCTCTTGTCTTCCTCCGCGCTCCCGCGTAGCATCTCTAGGGTAACTTCCACGGAGGCCCCATGCGCCGATACTGGTGGGTCAATCAGAACCAGACCTTCCGGCAGGAATACGAGGGCGGTTACCTCTGGTCTCCTAAGGCGAAGAAGGGGGGCCTGCGGAACCCGTTCTACGACTTCATGCGCATCGTCGCACCGGGTGACGTGATCCTCTCGTTCTACCGGCAGCATATCGTTGCGGTGGGCATCGCCGACTCGCACTGCTACGAAGCGCCCAAGCCGGAGGAATTCGGTACCGCTGGGGCGAACTGGGACCATATCGGGTGGCGAGTAGATGTCGTATACGAGGCGTTACCGGCGCCATTGCGGCCGTCGGCCCATATGCCGGCCCTCCGACCCCTGCTTCCACCGAAGTACGCGCCCCTGCAGCTCGACGGCCGCGGCCAGCAGAGTATGTATCTAACCCAACTCTCCAATGGCCTGATGTCCCAGCTGGCGCTCCTGATCGGTCCACCGATGCTCGCGATTCTCGACGATCCGCCGAGCGTCGTGCACGATCCTATTCGCGAGGCAAATCCTGTTCAGGAGCGCTGGGAAAGAAGGATCATCCACGAGATCGAGCAGCTTCACCTACTCCCCGCGACCGAGCGTGAGCAGCTCATCGACGCCCGTGTCGGTCAGGGTCGCTTCCGTTCGCTCGTCTACGCGCGGGAGCGATCGTGTCGGGTCACGCGCGTTGACCGGCCCGAACATCTGGTGGCCAGCCACATCAAGCCGTGGCGCCATAGCGAGAACAATCAGCGCCTCGACCCGGAGAACGGGCTGATGCTCACCCCGAACGTGGACCATCTGTTCGACCGCGGGTTCATCAGCTTCCGCGGCGACGGCAAGCTGATCTACTCCCCGGCCGCGCATCGCGAATCGCTCCTACGCATGGGGTTCGACCCTGACGGGTGCACTCAGGTCGGGGGATTCAGCACGGGTCAACGACACTATCTTGAGTTCCATCAGGATGAGATCTTCCTCGGTACCCGGGAGGCGCCGTGACCCCCGACTGTGCGGCAACCTGCGTCCGGACACCGTGCTTCTGGCCATTGCAATACGGTTGTTCACCTCCGATAAGAGGAGATTGACTGTGGATCCGCAGGACCTCTTTTCCTCGCCTTCCGGGACCGCGGCCAAGCAGTTGAGATACGAGCGACTAGTTGCAACGCGCAAGTCTTGCCGCCTATGCGAAGGACTTACGAACGCGGCTGATCCAACGCTATCTCAGTTCGATTCTCGCGAGATTGGCCCTTGGACGCTATGGCAGGGGTCCTTGACAGCAACCATCATGGTTATTGGGCAGGATTGGGGGGGCGTACCTTACTTTCTGAAACACCAAGGCCGCGACGAACCTACCGGAAACAGAACCAACGAGAATCTTGAACTCTTGCTTAGATCGATCGGATTCGAGTCCGGTAATCCGGGAAACCCCGCGGATTCCGATAGTCTCTTCTTCTCGAACCTCATTCTGTGTCTGAAGCAGGGGGCACTCCAAGCGGCCGTAAAGCCCGTCTGGTTCCGCACGTGCGCACGGAACATCTTCAGGGAATTGCTAGACATCGTCCAGCCCGCAGTCGTCGTGGCAATGGGCCTACACGCAGCCCGAACGATTCTGGAAGCCTATGGAATGAATGGCGCAAACGGCATGAGCCTCACCGACCTCGTCGCGGGAGCTCCGTACGCCCTTCCTGGTACCGGTAGTGTCGTTTTCCCGGTTTTTCATTGCGGCGCCCGGGGCGTTAACCAGAACCGGCCGATGAGCCGGCAAATCGACGACTGGGCTCGCATCGGTGCATGGGTCAGAAAACGGGAGCAACGGGGCAGCGAATGACCCGAACGGCGCCGCACAGATTGAAAATCGCATTTACAATCTGTAACGAAGCGGCTAATCACCCTCCTGACAGCAACTTCCAAGGACGCACCCTGCCCTGCAGATCCCTCGCCGCCCCCCTCAGTCCGGATACTCGTCCGTCACGTAGCTGTCGATACCGAACTCCCAGGCCGACACCGGCTCCAGCGTGGTCCCGTCGTGGCGGTAGAGGACGTAGCGGTTGAACTCTTGCCACATCGCCGCGGCCTTGCCGGGCGCGGTGTTGATGGAGGTCTGTACCTCCTTCTCCTCGAGCTGCGACACGGACGTCTGGGTCTCGTAGCCCATCTCGAGGCTGACGGTGGTCGTCACCTTGGCCGAGAACATCTTGATGTCCACGCCGGTCTCGAAGGCGATCGACACGCCCGTGTTCACGTGGAACGCCTCGCTCTGGGTCACCGACGCGCCCGAACGCAGGGTCACGCTGTTGGTCTGCACCTCGGAGGTCTGGTTGTAGTTGTGGTAGAGCAGCTTGTAATAGACCTGCCGCTCCAGGCGGTAGAACGGGGAGTTGGCGATCCGCCAGGGCATGTCGTCGGCGTACTGCGCGTCGCGGACGATCGTGCACGGCGCGAGCATGGCGCGGGCGAAGCGCGGAGCGGTCTGCTGCGGCGGCGAGGCGTAGCCGGCGAGCGTCGGCGCGAACTCCTGGGGCGGCGCCTCGGCGAGCAGGGGCAGCTCCACGTTCAGGATGTGGAGGACCGGGTCCAGCGTCGGCGGCGACAGCCCGGGTTCGTAGAAGAACGTCCCGGGCGCCAGGTATGCGCCGCCGTGTGGCCCTGAGTTCGGCTGCTCGACGCCCCACCAGGAGAAATCGGTGCTGTACGCGTTGAAGGTGTAGAGCGGCGTGGGGCTCGCCGCGGCCGGCACCGTCAGGTCCGCTCGGATGCACGCCACCGAGTCGGGGCTCGTCCAGTGCGTGACCACCATGCCGAGCGCGACGTACCCTGCCGGTGGTACCGGCCGCCAGAACTCCCGGCTGCTGTAGTTGAGCATCAGCTCGAACGTGTCGGTGAAGGCGATGGCGTTCGTCCCGGGCTTCGCCTTCACCACCATCACCCCGCGCTGGCCGTTCGGGTTGGCGGTGTAGGTGTCGAGATGCGAGCCCAGGGCGTGGAAGCCCTCCGGCGCGACGGGCCGCCAGATCGAGCACCCCGGCCCCGCGGCCCAGGTCGTGATGTGCGAGAACTCGTCGGTGAACGTGATCAGCAGCTCGCCGGTGTCGATCACGGTGGGATCGTACACCTGGACCGGCAGCGAGCGCGTGAGCCCGCCCTGGCTGGTGACGGTCACCGTGCAGGCGCCGACCGCGACGCCCGTGACGGTGAGCGTCGAATCGGCGGCCACCACCGTGGCCACCCCCGGATCGCTGCTCACGGCCGTGCACGCCTCCCGCGCACCACCGAGTCCACTGACGACGATCGCGACGGTCTCCGAGCCTCCGGGCACCACGGCGACCGAGGTCCGGCTCAGCAGCAGGTCGCCGCCCTCGAGCGGCGGGGCGGTGGGATCGTCGCCGCCGCACCCGGCCAGCGCAGCCAGCACCAGCGCCGCCGCGAGGAGGAGCAAGACCCGCTTCGACATGACGACCTCCACTGCCACTGGGAACCCCGGATCGACCGACCCGGCGCACCGGCCGGCCCACGAGCGAAGCGGCCCGCCGCACCGGTCGGCTCGCGAGCGAAGCGGCCCGCGCGGGCCGCTGCGCCGGAAGAAGAAACCGCGGCGAGACTAGGGCACTGAAGGTCGACCATCAATAGCAATGGGTGGCGGCGTCCTGCGTCGCGCGTCGTGCGTCTTGCGTCGTACGCAGGTTGATCAGCGCTGTCCGGTCGCCGGCGCAGTGTACCCGGGTACACCGTCCAACCGGCAGCCCGCCGCCTCGGTTCGGCCGGGTGCACTCGTCCAGCCGCCGGCGCAGTGTACCCGGGTACACCGTCGTCGAGCCGGCAGCCCGCGCCGCGGTTCAGCCGGGTGCACTCGTCCATTGCGACATTCGGGATCTCGTCTAAATTAGGACGACCTAAATAGCGTCAACGGGTTCGGACGACATTGACGCAGGCGACACAGTCGTCGACCTGGTGCTGGCGGCCGAATGGACGCTGTTTGAGAACGCCGGGCTCCGCATGAACCCGGGCGCCGAGGTGGAGTTCGCCGACGACACGTTCTTCCAGCAGTGGCTCTCCGTCGCGGTCGGCTTCGGCCTCGGTGAACGCTCGACGCGCGCGTGGGCCAGGGTCTGGGCGACGTCGACGACGAGACCTTCTTCGGCGCCGGCCTCGTGACGAGGTTCTGATCATGCTCAGCGAGTCCATGGCGAACTATCTGACCGAGATCCTGCGCCTCGAGGAGGCGGGCCGACCCGCGTCCACGAGCGTTCTGGCCGAGCGCCTCGAGGTGGCGCAGCCGTCGGTGACGGGCATGCTCCAGCGACTGGCCGACGAGCGTCTCGTGCGCTACCAGCGCTACCGGGGCGTGCGCCTCACCGCAAGCGGCCGGCGCGCCGCCACGGACGTGCTGCGGCGTCACCGCCTGGTGGAGACCTTC
Organism: Candidatus Krumholzibacteriia bacterium; assembly: GCA_046484865.1. Taxonomy (GTDB): domain Bacteria; phylum Krumholzibacteriota; class Krumholzibacteriia; order LZORAL124-64-63; family LZORAL124-64-63; genus JAWOID01. Next base: position 7,495 of record JAWOID010000049.1, on the reverse strand, counting down.
CTGGTGCGCGCGCTCGGGATGCCGCCCGAGCGCGTCCACGCGGAGGCGCACCGCTGGGAGCACGCCATCGGCGACGACGCCCTCGACCGGCTCGACGCCTGGCTCGGCCGCCCCGACACCGACCCGCACGGCACCCCGATCCCTCGTGCCCGGACGAGCGACCTGCGCCTGACTGCCCTTTCCGAGGGCGACGTGGCCACGGTCACGGAGGTCGCGAGCCGCGGACCCGAGCACGCTGCGTACCTGCGCTCGCTCGGCTTCGAGCCGGGTGCTACCGTCACGGTGACCGAGGGACGGCCGTTCGCGGGGCCGGTCACGCTCGAGGTGGAGGGCCGCCCCTGCGTCGTGGGCCCCGAGGTCACCGGGTACGTCACCGTCGTGAAGGAGACTGACCGATGAGACGCTGTCCCCTCCCCGCTCCGGCCGCTTCAGCCGCCAAGGCGTCGCCTTCCGCCATGGCTTCGCCGTCTGCCATGGCGTCCCCGTCCGCCATGGCGCCGCCCTCCGCCATGGCGCCGCCGTCCGCGCTTTCCTCGCGCCATGCGCAGTCCGCTCGTCCAGCGCTTTTCGCACGTCCGGCGCTGGCCGCGCTGGTCGCGGTGCTCTTATCGTTCGCCCTGCTGGCCGGCTGCGGCGGCGAGGGCGGCGACGGCGGCGGCGGTGGTGGCAGCGAACGCGACGCTGCCGCGGCCGGCAAGGCAGCCGGCAAGCTGAACGTGGCCACCACCACCATGCAGACCGGCGACCTGGTGCGCGAGATCGGCGGCGACGACGTCGCGCTCACCGTCCTGATGGGACCGGGCCTCGATCCGCACCAGTACAAGGCCTCGGCCGGCGACGTCGAGCGTCTCGGCCGCGCCGACCTCATCGTCTACAACGGGTTGCACCTGGAAGCGAAGATGGCCGAGGTGCTCGAGCGCCTCGACGCCCGCCAGCCCACCCTCGCCGCCGCCGAGGCCGTCCCGGAGGACCGCCTCATCACCCAGGACGGCGCCCGCGACCCGCACGTGTGGTTCGACGTGGAGCTGTGGCGGTTCGCGCTCGACGCGGTGGAGGCGAAGCTGAGCGAGCTGGACCCCGAGCGCGCCGGCGCGTACCGCGAACGCGCCGACCGTCTCCGCGGGCGGTTCGACGAGCTGCACGCATACGCCCGCAAGGAGTTCGCGCGCATCCCCGAGGATCAGCGCGTGCTGGTCACCGCCCACGACGCCTTCAACTACCTGGGCCGCGCCTACGGTCTGGAGGTGGTGGGGCTGCAGGGGATCAGCACCGCCTCCGAGGCCGGCACCGGCGACGTGCAGGCCCTCGCCGCGCTGATCGCCGACCGCCGGATTCCCGCGATGTTCGTGGAGACGTCGGTGTCGCCGCGAGCCATCGAGGCCGTGCAGCAGGCCGTGCGCGCGCGCGGGCACCAGGTGGTGGTGGGCGGCGAGGTCTACAGCGACGCCATGGGCGACACGGGCACGCCGGCGGGCACGTACGTCGGGATGATCCACCACAACGTCGACACCATCGTGGCGGCCCTCGCCGGCGAGGCGAACCCATGAACGATGCCACCGTCAGCGACGCCGCCCGCACCACCGAGAGCACGTCCTGCGCCGTCGAGGTGACCGACCTCACCGTGGCCTACCGCGAGCGTCCGGTCCTGTGGGACGTGGACCTGGCGGTGCCCCGGGGCAAGCTCATGGCCGTCCTGGGGCCCAACGGCGCGGGCAAGACGACGCTCATCAAGGCCGTCCTCGGCCTGGTGCCCGCGGCCGCGGGCAGCGTGCGGATCCACGGCCGCTCCTATGGCGAGAACCGGCACCTGGTGGGCTATGTGCCCCAGCGCGGCAGCGTCGACTGGGACTTCCCCACCACCGTGCTCGACGTGGTGATGATGGGCCGCTACGGCGCTCTCGGCTGGTTGCGGCGGCCGGGCCGGCGCGAGCGCGACCAGGCCGCGGCCGCCCTCGCCAAGGTGAGCATGGAGGACTTCGCCGCCCGCCAGATCAGCGAGCTGTCGGGCGGGCAGCAGCAGCGCGTGTTCCTGGCCCGCGCGCTCGTGCAGGACGCGCAGGTCTACTTCATGGACGAACCCTTCCAGGGCGTGGACGCGAAGACCGAGCGCGCCATCGTCCTCCTCCTGAAGGAGCTTCGCGAGCAGGAGCGCACCCTGGTGGTGGTGCACCACGACCTGCAGACGGTGGTCGAGTACTTCGACTGGGTCACCCTGCTCAACGTGCGCCGCATCGCCAGCGGCCCGGTGGACGAGGCCTTCACGGCCGAGAACCTGCGCCTGGCCTACGGCGGTCGCGTGGAGTTCCTGCAGCGCCAGGCCCCGGCCGACCTCGCGGCCGACGAGCGCGAGCGCGCCAGCGACCGCACCCGCGACCTGGGCCTCGGCGGCTACGGGAAGATCCGGCCGTGAGCGTCGTCGTCGACATCCTGCGCGATCTCGTCACCGACTACACCTTGCGCACCGTGGCCTTGGGTTCGGCCGCGCTCGGCCTGGTGGCCGGCATGCTCGGCACCTTCGCGGTGCTGCGCCGCCAGAGCCTGCTCGGTGACGCGGTGAGCCACGCCGCGCTGCCGGGCATCGTGCTCGCCTTCCTGGTGGCCGGCAAGGCGCCGCTGGCGCTCGTGCTCGGGGCGGCGCTCGCCGGCTGGACCGCGGCGCTGCTGATCATGCTGGTGGTGCGCACCACCCGCCTGAAGACCGACACCGCGCTGGGCCTCACGCTCTCGGTGTTCTTCGGCGCGGGCATGGTGCTGCTCTCGTTGATCCAGCGGCGGGCGGGAGCCGGTCAGGCCGGGCTCGAGACCTTCCTCTTCGGGCAGGCCGCCGCGCTGGTGGGCGACGACCTGGTGACCATGGCCGTGCTCGGCGGCCTGGTGCTGCTGGTTCTGGCGCTGCTCTGGAAGGAATTCAAGCTGCTCAGCTTCGACCCGGCCTTCGCCGCGGCGCTGGGCTTCCCGGTGCGCCGCCTCGATGTCGCGCTCACCACCTTGCTGGTGGTGGCCATCGTGATCGGACTGCAGACCGTGGGCGTGGTGCTGATGAGCGCCATGATCGTGGCCCCGGCGGCCGCCGCTCGCCAGTGGACCGATCGCCTGGGCTTGCTCGTCCTCCTGGCCGGCGGCTTCGGCGCGCTCAGCGGGCTCGTGGGCGCGGTGCTCTCGGGCCTGGTGCCGCGCCTGCCCACCGGCCCCACGATCGTCCTGGTGGTCACCGCGCTCACCGTGTTCTCGCTCCTCTTCGCGCCCGGCCGCGGACTGGTCGCCGCCTGGTTGCGCCGCTGGCGCCAGCGGCGACACCTGAGCAGCGAGCACGTGCTGACCGACCTCTACCGGCTCGCATCGCAGCACCCCGACCCCACCCGCGCTCCCCACGCCACCGGGGTCCTGCAGGCGATGAGCGTCAGCGCCGGGGTGCGCCGCAGCCTCGCGGCGCTCGCCGAGCGCGGGCTGGTGCGGGAGGAAGGCGCCGGCCGCTGGGCCCTCACGGAGCGCGGCCTGAGCGTCGCCCGCGAGCGCGTCGAGGGGGAGGTGCAGCGATGAGCGCCGCCCAGGTCGAGATCCTCGCCATCGCCGGCTGCACGGCCGTGGCCTGCGCGGTGGTGGGCGTGTTCCTGGTGCTGCGCCGGCTGGCGATGGTGTCGGACGCCATCAGTCACTCCATCCTGCCCGGCATCGTGGTGGCCTTCTTCCTCACCGGCGACCTCGCCTCGCCCTGGCTGGTGTTCGGCGCCGCGGCTACCGGCGTGCTCACCGTGGCCCTGGTGGAAGCGCTCAGCCGCAGCGGCCGCGTCAAGGAGGACGCGGCCATGGGCCTCGTCTTCCCCGCCCTCTTCTCGGTGGGCGTGGTGCTCATCACCCGGTACGCCGGCAACGTGCACCTGGACGTGGACGTCGTCCTGCTGGGAGAGCTGGCCTTCGCACCGTTCGACCGCTTCGTGGTGGGCGGCACCGACCTGGGCCCGCGCGCACTGTGGCTGATGGCGGGCATCATGGCGCTGAACCTGGTCGCGGTGGGCCTCTTCTTCAAGGAGCTGAAGCTGGCCACCTTCGACGCCGGCCTCGCCGCCGCGCTCGGCTTCTCGCCCGCGGTGATCCACTACGGTCTGATGTCGCTGGTGTCGCTCACCGCCGTGGGCGCGTTCGACGCGGTGGGACTCATCCTCGTCGTGGCCCTGATGATCGGCCCGCCCGCCGCAGCCTACCTGCTCACCGACCGCCTGGGCGCGATGCTCGGCCTGTCGGCCCTGCTTGGCGCGGTGGCGGCCGCGCTCGGCTTCTGGTGGGCCACCCTGCTCGACGCGTCCATCGCCGGCTGCATGGCCGTGGCGGTGGGCGCGGTGTTCGCGGTGGTGTTCGTGGTGGCGCCCGGCCAGGGTCTTTTGGCCGTGCTGCGCCGGCGCCGCCGCCAGCGCTGGCAGTTCGCGCAGCTCATGCTCGCCATCCACCTGTGGCAGCACGAGGGCGAGCCGGACGAGGCCGAGGAGTCGCGCGTGGACCACCTCCACGGCAAGCACGTGGGCTGGACGCCCGAGTTCACCCGCCGGGTGGTGGAACTGGCGGTTCACCGCGGCCTGGTGGAGCGCGACGGCGCGCGCGTGCGGGTGACCGACCTGGGCCGCGCCGAGGCGGGGCGGGCGCTGAGCGGGAGTGCGGGGGTGAGGTGAGGGGCTGACCCGCCAGTGCGCCCGGGTGCACCAGACGCGCAGCGCACCCGGGTGCACCAGACGCGCAGCGCACCCGCATCACGATCCCCGGGCTGTCGTCAGCCCAGCCAATCGAGCGGATCCGTCGTCAGGAATTCCTCGAGCGGCATGCCATCGCCGCCCACGAGCAGCCGCCGGGTGACCGGATGCTGCCTGGCGAACGCCGCCAGCCCGGGTGCCGGTCGGTCGGGCCGTCCGCTCTTCACCTCGATGGCGACCACCCGGTCGTCGCGGCTGAGGACGAAGTCCAGCTCCGCGCGACCGGACGACCAGTAGTGCAGGCCGGTGCGCGTCCCTCTGACGGCATCCCAGAGCCAGGCCCCGACCGCCGTCTCCACCAGGCGGCCCCGGTACTCGCTTCCGCTTTCTCACCGTGGAAATCACCCGGCACGTCGGAAGGCGGCGTACCTTTCTTCCAGGAAGCTCGGGTCCAGGCGGTCCGGCCGCCGCGCCGGGACGCTGAGGACCCGGCCGGTCATCTCCTGAAGGCCGTAGCGGAGCATCAGACCGTCGACCTCCTCGAGGATGTCGCGCCGGACCTCGACCACGAGATCCGGACGCACACCGAGGATGTGCCGGTCGAAGGCCGCATGATGGATCTTGCAGAGCGCGAGGCCGTTCGAGAGGACCGGTTCACCGCGCGGGTCCCCGTCGGGCAGGATGTGGGCGGCGTCCAGCAGCTCGGCATGCTTGAGACGGCACACCGCGCACTGCTCGCGGTAGGCGCGGATCACGCGGGCACGGAAGGCCTGCTGGTGCAGCCGCCGGACCGCCACCACCGTCACGTACTCCCGCCGGATGTCGCGCGAGAAATCGGCGCCGGCCGTGGCCTCCGGTCCGATCCCGATCACGCGATCGTCGACCGAGACCTTGAAGGTGAGCGCGCGGGGGGCGTCGTCCACGATGTAGACCGGCCAGGTCGCCAGGTACTGACCCTTCGCCACCCCGAAGAAGTAGATCAGCGGGGTGCCGGTACGCATCGCTTCCCGCAGCCCGGCGTTGTCGGGATGCGCGGGATCGGTGCCGCGATAGCGATAGCTGAGCCGTCCGCTCTCGTCGAGCCCATCGTCGTAGGGGGCCGGGCGCCCCGTATGTGGAGGCGCCGTGCTGATGCTGATGGGCATGCGCGGCAGCAGCTTGGGCTTCCAGATCCCCTTCTGCCCGATGAGGCAGATACGTCGGCCCCGGTAGACGAACCCGTTCGCGAGCACGTCCCACGGGAACACGTCGCCATGCCACTGCGCCGCGTTCGTGAGGAATGCGAACGCTTCCCGGCGCACGTCGGTGTCGAGAGTCACATCGTCCATGGTGCCTCGTCGGTCGCCTTCTCGCGCTGCCCGGACTGCCGGCCGAGCATAGCAGGTCGGCGGCCGCGGCGGAACCGTGCCATCGAGTGGGCGGCCCAGCAAGTGTCCCGACGAGCCGGATCTGGTACTCTTCTCATCGCATCATGGTAACCTGGCCCGATCACGGCTGGAGTCGCTGGAAACCGATGCAACTCGCCTGGGCAACCGACCTGCACTGCGACCACCTCGTCGGCGACGAGCTGGCGTTCTTCTGTGCACGGGTAGTAGCTTCGCCCGCTGAAGCGCTCCTGCTCGGCGGAGACATCTCGAACGGCCGCGATCTACGAGAGCACCTCGCGACCCTGCGCGACGCGATTCCGCTCCCTGTGTACGTCGTGCTGGGCAATCACGACTACTACGGACGCGATATCGCGTCCGTCCGCGCGGCCGTCCAGCCGCTGGACGCACCGCCGCTGTGCTGGTTGCCGGCAGCGGGCTGCGTCGGCCTGGACGATAACCTGGCCCTCGTCGGCGTGGGCGGCTGGGGCGATGCGCGCAACGGCGATTTCTCCGGCGCACCCCTGCTGACCGACTATCTCGCCATCGCCGATCTGGAAGCGGTCGCCGGCCGGGGCAACCTCGTCGCAGGCTTCAAGGAGAGAGCCGGTCTGCAGCGTCGCTTGCAGGAACTCGGTGACCAGGCCGCCGCGACTCTGCGTCCCGCCCTCGCCGAGGCGGTGAGCGCCGCCCGCCACGTGCTCGTCCTCACGCACGTCCCTCCGTTTCCGGAGGCGGCGTGGCACGAGGGCCGCCTCTCGACCGAGACGTGGCAGCCGGGGTTCACGTGCAAGGCCGTCGGCGACCTGCTCTTGCAAACAGCCCGCGACAACCCGCGGTGCGAGATCGTCGTCCTTTGCGGCCACACCCATGGCTCCGGGCGCTGCACCATGCTGCCGAACCTCGAGATCGTCACGGCGGCGGGCGACTACGGGACCACATCCTTGAACCTGGTCGCGTGGGATCGCCACACGATCACGGTCGCGCTCGCTGAGGATGCTGCTTCTGGGGTTTGATGGGGAGATTGGGCCGGAGGCGCCGCGCCTCAGTCATCCGCCTCCCTGGCGATCTCGACGATGCGCCTGAAGGTTCGCCGGGTCTGCTCGGTCCCGTCGTCCACGAGGCGGTCCGCCAATACGAGGAGGCGTTCGCGGGTTGGTACCAGGTCCGATCGCGCGAGGTATTCCAGGCAAGCTTCCAGCCCGACGATGTCGCCGCCCCGGGCGCGGTCCTCCATTTCGGCCAGGGCGACCCGCACGACGAAATGGCCGTGCAGACCGGCCTCGCGAGGCGACCGTCCGGTACGGATCGCGGCCAGGCACTCCGCAGACACGGCATCCGGAAGCTCCGTTCGGCGCAGCAGCACGAGGGTCGCGTCGCCCTCCTCGTCGGATCCGTAGGTGCGGAAGACGCCATCGCCGCCACGAACCAGGCTGAGCCGGTCCTGCA
>JAWOID010000008.1:0-3475 GCA_046484865.1 Candidatus Krumholzibacteriia bacterium | reverse complement strand
TTCGATGGCCAGACGAGCTTTGGACTGGGTACGTTCCTTGCGGGCACAGAATCACACGTAGAATATTGCACTTTCCGCAATCAGCGACGCGCCAATCTACTGCTAGAGCCAACGGTGACCCACAGCGCTTCCGATTGCATCTTCGTGAACATCAGCGAGGCGAGCTACGAAATCCAGGGCGCCTTGTCGATTCAAGTCAACAACTGCGACCTCGGCCGCGGCGCCCAGTATACGGTCATGGCAACCTACAAGTGGTCCGCGTACCAGGACCCGACCAGCTTCGATTTCACGAACAACTACTGGGGCACATCCGATCCCGACAGCATCGCCGCCTGGATCCGGGACGCCAACGACACCGATGAGACGGAATACACGATCCTGTTCGAGCCGTTCCGGACCGATTCGACACCGACGCAGAGGCGGTCGTTGAGCGACATTAGGAGGATCTTCAGGAAATAGGGCACGAGATCGCACCGTCGTCTCCTGTTTCCGCTTCGGGCAGCAACAATCAGATCGGCCCCGCCGATCTTGACGCCGAATGGCGGCGCGAAGCCGTCGCCCGTGGCCTGCAGGATCCGCAGCCCTTCAGACAGGTCCGGAAGCAAGACCACGACATCGGCGCGGCGATCCCCGTCGAGGACGGCGGAGCAGAGCGCGGCACCGGCGAGCGATCCCAGGCCGAGACCGGCGCCGATCGTCGGCGCGAAGCTGATGTCGCCGTGGCCGGGCAGCAGGACCACGGGCGAATCGGCGCCGGCAGGCTGATCAAGCGGCTGCACGAGGGCAAGCTCACCGCGGGCGAGCACACGGCGGCGTGGGACGGCCGTGACCGGCAGGGCCGGCAGCAGCCGAGCGGCGTGTACATGGCACGGCTGGAGACCAGCAGCTTGCGTTTGAGCTGCCGATTGACGCTGGTGCAGTAACGCAGAGGCAGAAGGGGGGCGGGCAGAGCCCGCCCCCCGCAGGACGAAGGCAGGCGAGATGAAGCGGATCTACATGAGCATCCTTACCGCGCTGCTGTTCTGCGGCATCGCCGAAGCCCGGACCTGGTGGGTGCAGAAGGACGGGACCGGGGACTTCACGGTGATCCAGGACGCGGTGGATGCGGCGGCAGCGGGGGATACGATACGCATCGGGCCAGGGCGGTTCTATGAAGGACAGACGGTGGAATTCCCCAACGGCTCCTCGATCTTTACGCGTGTCTATATCTATCATAGAGAAATCACGATCATTGGATCCGGAGCAGAGCATACGTTCATTGGACAAGCGGAATCTTGGGATGTTCCGCAAGGTGATCACAAGGGTATCTATGCGCATTCCTATCAAGGCGTTGAGCGCGTAGAGGTCAGAAACCTATGCATCGAGAACGCGCGAGAAGGTATCTATAGCTGGGGCGTCGAGATGGATATCGAACACTGCCGGTTCGAAGCATGCGATATCGCGATCATGACACTGACCCACGCGAGCTCGGGCTTGTACGTATCCGATTCACAGTTTGTGGAGCTCGCACGCGACATGATGTTCATCTACACGAACTGGCTGGCCCTGACCCGGATCGAGAACTGCGTGTTCACCCTGGGGGAAAGCACCTGGGGACGATGGCATATCGGTTTGAACAACGTGGCCGACGCCGTGATCGAGGGCTGCGAATTCCTCGGGGGAGAAATGGGAGTCCAACTGGACCAGCGCACGGTCGCCCACATCCGCCGCTGCATCTTCGATGGCCAGACGTTCTTCGGGCTGCATACCGTTCAGGCGAGTACGGAGTCATACGTCGAGCACTGCACGTTTCGCAACCAGCGGCGCGCTCATCTCCTGTCCGACCCTACCGTCACCCACCGCGCCACGCACTGCACCTTCGAGAACATCAGCGAGGCGAGCTACGAGATCCGGGGCGCCTTGTCGATCCAGGTCAACAACTGCGACCTCGGACGCGGCGCTCAGTACACGGTCATGGCGACCTACAAGTGGTCCGCGTACCAGGACCCGACCAGCTTCGACTTCACGAACAACTACTGGGGCACATCCGATCCCGACAGCATCGCCGCCTGGATCCGGGACGCCAACGACACCGATGAGACGGAGTACACGATCCTGTTCGAGCCGTTCCGGACCGATTCGACACCGACGCAGAGGCGGTCGCTGAGCGGAGTGCGGCGGCTCTTTCGGTGAGCGTCCGGAGACTCTCGGTTTGTCGTCCACGGCACTGAGCGAATTCGGCCCCTGGCGCAACCTGCCGCTCAACACGCTTTTCGTTGTTTCCACCCTCCCCGTCGCATACCTTGGCCAACAGACGGAAGGATGATCCGTGTTCGAGGGCATCGTCCTCGCCGCCGGCCGGTCGCACCGCGCCGGCACCTTCAAGCCGGCCCACCTGCACGCCGGTCGCCCCCTCCTCCTGCACGCCGCCGGCTGCCTGCTGCCCTGGTGCACGCGCGTCGTCGTGGTGGGGGGTTACCGGCACCAGGAGGTGGCGGCGCTCCTGGCCGGCCGCCGGCGCCTGGCGCTGGTCCGGAACGAGGCGTACGACCGGGGCATGTTCTCCTCGGTCCAGGCCGGTGTGCGCGCGCTCGACCCCGAAACGACGGGGTTCTTCGTGCTGCCGGCCGACTGTCCCCTGGTCGGCACGGAGGTGCCCGGGGAGATGATCCGGGCCTTCCTCGACCACGGCGGCCGGCGGCCGGTCGTTCCCGAGCACGAGGGCCGCGGCGGCCACCCCGCGCTGCTGCCCGGCGCCGCCCGGGCGCTGGTGCTGGCGGCCGCGCCACCCGCCACGCTGCGCGACGTGCTGCGGCGCCTATCGCCCGTGCGGCTGCCGGTGGACCAACCGGCGGTCCTGATGGACCTCGACCGCGGCGAAGATCTCGCCGGACTGGCGAAGGGCTGAAGCCATGCAGCACCGGGAGCAGGACGACATCTACGGCGCGGTCGTCGAGCTGCAGCGGCAGGGCCGTCGCGCGGTCCTGGTGACCACGGTCGCGGCCGAGGGCCACGTGCCGACCGATCTGCAGAGCAAGATGCTGGTCGGCGCCGAGGGCCGGCTCGCCGGCACGATCGGCGGCGGCGCGCTCGAGCACCTGGCGATCGCCCGGGCGCGCGTGGTGCTCGACGAGCGGAAGCCGCTGCTCGAGGTCTTCCACCTCGACACGCGCGAGCACGAGCAGGGCCAGGCCACGGGCATGTTGTGCGGCGGCCAGGCCACGCTCTTCTTCGAGCTGATCGACGGCGGCACGCCGGCCTACCTCTTCGGCGCCGGCCACGTCGGCCGCGCGCTGGCCCCGGCGCTCGCGCCGCTCGGCTTCGCCGTGACCCTGATCGACTGCCGGCCCGAACAGCTCGCCGACCTCCAGACGCCGGGCCTGCCGGCCGGAGCCGACTACACCGAGCTGCCCGCGCTGCCGGCGCTCGCGGAGAGCTACGTGGTAGTCGCGACCCACAGCCACCAGTGCGACCAGGAAGTGCTGGTCTCGCTGCT
>JAWOID010000032.1:0-12439 GCA_046484865.1 Candidatus Krumholzibacteriia bacterium | reverse complement strand
GCGGCGGATCTGACCCGAAAAAAACAGACCGACAAGGCCGGGAAAGAAGCCGAAGCGATGGCGGCGGATCTGCGGGAAGGGAAGTCATTCGAGGAAAGCGCGGGCCGTCGTGGTGTGACGGTGAAAAAAACCGGCTTGATCACACGCAACGCGGCCATACCGGAAATCGGCTCCGACCCGAAGTTCAATGCTGCGGCCTTTCAACTCTCCTCTATCGGAAGCACAAGCGATGCGCCGGTGCACGGGAGTGCAGGATTTTACCTGCTCCGGCTCTCGCAGAGAAAAGCACCGGCAGACGACACTTTCGAAACCGAAAAGGAGGACATCACCAGCATGCTGCTTGGGCAGAAGCAAAGAATCCTGATCCAGGATTGGATCGACGCACGAAAAGCGGACAGCCGGGTCATCATCGAGAAATCATTTCTGGAATAGCAGGCCGCCCATATTGCGATTTTCTCCGGTGTCAGAAAGGACAGGACTGGTTGACATGAATACGCCACATACCTCAAGAAGATCCGGAAGGCCAGCCGGATTCGTCTCAAAAAAATGCCCGGAATGCATGGAGTACATGGCTTTGTATGCAACGGTCTGTCCGTCGTGCAAACTTCCCGTCGGAAAAATCAACAAGCACGGCATGGCCGGACGCAAAACGGACTGTAAAGGGTATGCGGCGGTCATCGCGGCCTGGCTGTTTTTCTTCTTCTATGTGTGGTGGGCCTTTTTCAGGGAGCCGTGATGAATGATCCGGCCTCCTGGCACACGACGGCCCCTCTCTAATACTTCCAACAGGACCGCAAAAATTCTCAAAACAGGGTTGACAATCGAAGGGGAATATATTAGGGCTCAAAACAAATAGCTAAATTCTCGGCCAAAACCGCTTTAACAGGAGGCTCAAGCTGATGAAAGATGTTCAGAAGAAACTATTGGCAGTTTCCGCCAAGCTGTCTTCTCTTGCCAACCAAGTGGAGAAAATGATCGAAGCCCTTGAAGCCGAAAAGGCCCAAGCGACACCGGTGAAAAAATCACCGGCGCCCCGGAAGGCCAAAACCCCGGCAAACAAAACCCGGGCGGCCAAAAAGGCATCCAGGGCCAAGACCGCACCCTCCAAAAAAGCCATCAAGCCTGTGACGGCAGAAGCACAAGCAAAAGCCCCTGCCGCCCCAGACTCCCCAACCATGCTGGATAACATCTTCGGCATGATCAGCAGAAGCCGCAGCGGCATTACGGTGGAAAAACTGAAAAAACGAACCGGGCTAGAAGCCCGCCAGGTCAGTAATGCCCTCTATAAGCTGACCAAAAAAGGAAAAATCGAAGCCCTTTCGAGGGGTGTTTATGGTAAAAAGAAAGCCTAACCGCCGATCGAGCCCCCTTCCAGGGGCAAGTTAACCCATCTCAAGACCCAAAAGCCTTGCGGCCGAATCTTCCAACAGATTCGACCGCAAGGCTTTTCTGTTCATCGGGCATCATCCCCTGCATTGCCTTTGTTCATCACTGTATTACTATTTGCGTATTGCGTATTGGGCCCACGTGAGGCCATGCAACGACTATCCGAAAAGGAATTCTGATGACCTGCATCTGCGCGAATGGAAAAAATAGAAGCGGTCTTGTCCGACGCATCATGGCCATGTCGGTGGCCGTCGTGCTCATGGGATGGCTTGGCAGCTTCGTGGACACGAGCCCGTCCGGGTCAATTCTGACGCCATCACCCGCCGTCGCCGGACAACCGGGGGGCGGAGAACCGTTGCCGCACCCATGGCCCCATGAGAACAGATGGTGGACCTCCGCCTTGCGGTCGATCCCGAACTGACCGTGGGTCGCGCCCACGCGATCGCCCACGACGTGGAGGCGCGCATCATGGAGGATTTTCCCGACGTGACGCGGGTGTTCGTGCACGTGGAGCCGGAGTGAGCAGCGGACGAATCCGCACTCCCGCCGCCGCCCGGTGCGCTACTGCCGTCGGTCGGTGCGCTACCGCCGTCGCCCGGTGCGCTACTGCCGCCGCTCGGTGCGCTACCGCCGTCGCTCGGTGCGCTACCGCCATCGCTCGGCACGATCCGCCAGCTCGACGGTGAGGCGCATGAGCTTGCCGTCGCGCCGCACCTCCACCTCCACCATCTCGCCCGGGCGATGCAGGCGCAGCGCCCGGGTGAAGCTCGGCAGGTCGGTCACGGCCTCTCCGCCGAACCGCACGAGGACGTCGCCCGCGCCGAGGCCCGCCCGCGCCGCCGGGCTGCCCGCCACCACGCCCGCCAGCCGGTAGCCGCCGGCACCGGCGTCGAAGTCGGGAACCGAGCCGAACCAGGTGCTGCGGCTCCCGTCCGCCGGTGTGGGCTCGCGGTCGTCCGGCAGGCCGGCCACCTCGCGGAACGGGAATGGCGCCGGGTCGGTGCAGAGCTGCTGGAGCAACCGCGCCACGAGGCCCGTGACCTGAGCCAGGCCCGGGAAGTCGAGCGTCTCGGGCGTGTCCGTGACGCGGTTGTAATCCGGATACGGACCGGTGAAGAAGAAGAGCGCCGGGATGCCGGCGGCGAGGAACGGCACGTGGTCGCTGCCCGCCCAGCCGGATTGCGAGGGACGCAGTTCCACGCCGGCGGCGGCCGCGCGGTCGAGGTGCGCGTCCAGGCCGGGGGCGGTGCCGACGCCGCCCACGTGCAGCCGGCCTTCGCCGAGGCGGCCGACGGTGTCCAGATTCAGCATCAGGTCCACCGAGTCGCGCGGCACCGGCAGGTCTGCCACGAAACGGCGTGATCCCTGCAGCCCCACCTCCTCGGCCGCGAACGCGACGAACAGGATGCTGCGCCGATCGTCACCGGGGGCGACGGGGGCGACGGGGGCGCCGCGAGAAAGGTGCGCCAGCTCGAGCAGCGCAGCCACGCCGGCGGCGTTGTCGTTGGCTCCGGGGTAGTACTGCCCCTCGCGGGGCACGGCGGGGGGTCCGGGCGCACGCTCGGTCCGGCCGAGATGATCGAAGTGCGCCCCCACCACCACCCAGCGCGACCGGAGCCGACCCTGCCCCTCGAGGACGCCGACCACGTTGCGGTCGGACCGGCCCGCGAGCGCCTCACCCTCGAGCGGCACGGTCTGGAAGAACGACCCGCCGGCGGGCGCTTCGAGCCCGGCCGCGCTCATCCACTCCCCGATCATGCTCGCGGCGCGCTCGGCGCCGGGGCTGCCCGCCGCGCGCCCCGCCAGCTCGGGACCGCAGAGAGCCGCCACGCGCTCCCGCAGGCGGGACTCGCTGCGCTCCGGAGCGGCGGCGCCTCCATCGGTGGTCCAGGCGGGACCGGCCGCGGCCATCGCGACCGCGGCCAGCGCCCAGCCGGCGAGCCTGCTGCGCCCACCGTCCTGACGTCGCCTCGAGAGCATGAGGGGATCTCCTCCTTCGGGGAGCCGCGGGCGGCATGTCGCCCGCGGCCACCACGGGACGCTCAGAAACCGGCGGCCAGACCCATCCCGCGCGGATCGCTCGCGCCCCGGCGCTGGCCGGTCTCCGGATCGACGACGATCAGCTGCGCATTGCCCATGGGCTCGCGCTCGGACCAGCGGTGGCCGTATCCCTCGAGCAGGCGGCGCGTATCCGGCGAGATGCCGTAGGGCTCGTGGTAGGCGGTCCGCGGCCACCACTGGTGGTGGAGCCGCGGCGCCGCCACCGCCTGGTACGGATCCATCCCGAAGTCCACCACGTTCACGATGGTCTGCAGCACGGTGGAGATGATGCGCGATCCGCCCGGGCTGCCGGTCACCAGATAGACGGCGCCCTCGCGCAGGAGCAGCGTGGGGGCCATGCTCGACAGGGGACGCTTGCCGGCAGCGACCGCATTGGCCTCTCCTCCGACGAGACCGAAGGCGTTCGGCAGACCGGGGGCGGTGGCGAAGTCGTCCATCTCGTCGTTGAGTACGACCCCCGTGCCGGGCGCCACCACGCCGCTGCCGAAGACGAGATTGATAGTGACGGTCACGGCCACCGCACCGCCGGCGGCATCGACCACGCTCAGGTGGCTGGTCTCTGCGCTCTCGGGAGCGACCACGGGCGCGCCCGGGATGCTCTCGGGGGGCCGAGCCCGGCGCCGATCCACCAGCGCCCGCAGCGAGTCGGCATGCCCGCGGCTCAGCAGACGGTCGACCGGCACCGCCACGAAGTCGGGATCGCCGAGCAGCATGCTGCGCTCGGCGAAGGCCTGCTTCATCACCTCCAGCAGCAGGTGCGAAGCCTCTGCGCTGCCGTGTTCCGCCGCGGCCAGGTTCCAGCCGTCGAGGATCTGGAGCATCTCCACGACGTGCACGCCGCCGCTGCTGGGAGGCGGCATGCCCACCACCCTCAGACCCCGGTAGCGACCCTCCACGGGCACGCGCCACCGCGACCGGAAGGCGGCCAGGTCCTGAGCGGTCAGGATCCCGCCGGCGCCGCGAGCTCCGGCCGCGACGGCCTCCGCCAGGCGTCCGGTGTGGAATGCGTCGGCGCCGCCGGCGGCCACGGCGGCGAGGGTCCGGGCCAGGTCGGGCTGCCGCAAGAGCGACCCTTCGGCCGGCACCTCGCCGCGGTCCAGGAAAATCGCCCGCGCCGCATCGTTCAGCCGGGGGGCGTGGCGGGCGATGCGTTCGCGCAGCAGCGCCGAAACCGGGAAACCGTCGCGGGCGAGCGCCACGGCGGGTTCGAGCAGTCGGCGCCACGGTAGCCGCCCCCCTTGCCGATGCAACTCCTCGAGGCCGCGCACCATGCCGGGCACCGCCACGGCAAGCCCGCCGGTGCGGGAGAGTTCCGCGACCGGCCGGCCTTCCCGGAAGTAGAGTTCACGGTGAGCAGCGGCGGGCGCGATCTCGCGGAAATCGAGAGCCCAGGTTTCGCCCGCGTCGCCCGCTGCCCGCCCCGGCGTGAATCCCACGGCGAAGCCACCACCGCCGAGGCCGGAACTGTATGGTTCCACCACGGCCAGGGCGAAGGCCGTGGCCACCGCCGCATCCACCGCGGTGCCGCCGTCGCGCAGTACGGCCACGCCCGCGGCCGTGGCTGCCGGGTGTGCGCTCGCCACCATCACCGAGCCGCCGACCGCCAGGCCCGGCGAAGACCAGGCGGGCATCGCGAATAGGGCGTGGAGCGCGAGGAGCGCGGCACCAAGAGGGTTATTCCACGGAAATTGTTTCCGGCTCCTTGCCATGATGCCGAGCTGCCCCTTTACCCGCGTACGTCAAGTCGTGGCACCGGTACACCTTCCGCGCCCGAGGTCCTGACCTCCCCCGCGAGTGCTGAAGCCATCGCAGCGAACACCCGTGAACTGAAGGTGACGTTACGGTGGATGCAGCGAAACCTGCGGATACGGATGGGTTCGGCGAGGCGGAGATGCGAGCCCATGCGCTGGTACCGCCAGGCCGGCTGCAAAGGATTGTGGTACTTGCAACTAGGCGCCGGGCAGTGGGGCGGCGTCCAGCGGGGATCGTCGGATTCGTGGTTGTCCATGCCGGCCAGATTGCAGGTCCGGGGCCGGAAACATTCTTCGTGGAATAACTCACCGAGAGCGGCCGCCGCGCCGGGGCGGAACCCGCGGGCCCTCACGGCGCTCCGGCCGTAGCGACGGCCAGCCGGTGGTGCACCACGGTACGGGCGCGGCAGTGTCGGGTGCAGAGATCGCCGAGCATGCCGGCGTGAGCGGCCAGACGATCCGGCGGGTAGCCGGCGGTGGCCATGATCACCGCGAGCAAGCGGGTGGTCCCAGCCTGCACGGAGGTGCGCAACGAGTCGCTGGTCGGAGAACCGAACGGTCCGGCCGCATCGAAGAGGCCGAGCCGTCCCTCGAGGTGGACGGCACCCTTGCGGATGCCCGGGTACTCCTCGCCCGGGCGGCCGACGCGGAGCACCACGTCGCCCTCCACGCGATCGAGATCGTACAGCCCCAGGGGCAAGAGGAAGCTGAGTGCCGCCAGGTTCCCGCAGTCCACGGCGTTGTTGACGGCGGTGATCTCCTTCTCCTGCAGCACGCGGCGCAGCAGCGCCTCCGAGCTCGGACGGTAGCGGGTGGGCTCCATCCCGAACGCATTGTAGAGCTTGCGCGCCTCCTGGAGACCCGGGATCTCGCCCGGCCGGCGGCCGGCATGCTCTGCGCGCAGGCGCCGGGCCAGCGCCGCGGTCTCCGCCTGGACGGCCGGCTCGGGGCGAACCGCCGCCCCCTCGGCGACGACGACCTCTGCGCTGACGCGGTCGTGGATCTCGTCCGCGAGCGTCACCTTCCGACCGTCCGGCAGCGTGGTGCTCGGGCTCAATCGTCTCTCCCCGGCCGAGGTGCGGCGCCGGGATCGGCGCCGGAGCCGGCGTTCCCCGGGGCAGCGTACCGTCCGCCCGCACCGTACATGCGCTCGTAGTCGTCGCGATAAGCGCCGCTCCGGATCTTCTCCCACCAGTCGCGGTGCTCCCGGTACCACGTGATCGTTCGCTCGAGCCCGGTGGGAAAGTCGATGCGCGGGCGCCAGCCCAGTTCCGAACGGATGCGCGAGGCGTCGATGGCGTAGCGGCGGTCGTGGCCCGGCCGATCGGTAACGAACGTGATGAGATCCTCGCTCCTGTCCAGCTTCGCCAGCAGCAGGCGCACGAGATCGATGTTCGCCAGTTCGCCGTCGGCGCCCACGTTGTAGACCGCGCCGGGCCGCCCTCGGCGCAGCACCAGGTCCACGGCCCGACAATGGTCCTCGACGTGGATCCAGTCACGCACGTTGCGACCGTCGCCGTAGACAGGCAGCGGCTTGCCCTCGAGGGCGTTGGCGATCATCAGCGGGATCAGCTTCTCGGGAAACTGGTACGGTCCGTAGTTGTTGCTGCAGCGGGTGATCATGACGGGAAGCGCGAAGGTCTCGAAGTAGGCGCGGCCGACCAGATCGGCGGCGGCCTTGCTGGCCGCGTACGGAGAGTTCGGCCGCAGGGGCGAATCCTCGGTGAAGAGCCCTTCCGCCCCGAGGGTCCCGTAGACCTCGTCGGTGGAGACGAGGACGAAGCGCCGCACGCCGGAGCGGCGGGCGGCTTCCAGCAGCGTCTGCGTGCCCAGCGTGTTCGTCTCGAGAAAGATGCGTGGCGCCTCGATCGAACGGTCCACGTGGCTCTCGGCTGCGAAGTGGACCACCGCGTCGATCGATTCCTCCGGCAGCAACGTTGCCAGCAGCTTCGCGTCGCCGATATCGCCGCGCACGAACCGGTAGCGTGGATGGTCCTCGAGACCCGCCAGGTTCTCCAGGTTGCCGGCGTAGGTGAGCAGGTCCAGGTTCACCACGCGGTCGTCGCTCTCCGCCAGCAAGAGCCGCACCCAGTTCGATCCGATGAAACCGGCGCCGCCGGTGACGAGGATGTTCATCGGGTTGTCGTTCCTTCCCCGCGTCGGCCGCCGCCCGGTCCGTGACGGCCGGCGTCGGCGTCGGCTTCGGCGTCAGCGTCGGCCGGCGGTCGACGGGCCCACGCGCCGTGGTTCATTCGGAGCGGTTGGCCCCGCCCTCGGCGACCAGGTTGCTGGCATGCAGGAGGCTCGGGAACGTCCCCGCGTCCGTCCACCAGCCTTCCAGTTCGCTCCACTCCAGGAGACCCGCATCGATGTACATGTTGTTGACGTCCGAGATCTCCAGCTCGCCGCGGGCGCTGGGCTTGAGGGTGCCGATGAAGTCGAACACCCGGCGATCGTAGAAGTAGATCCCCGTCACCGCGTAGGGTGTGGCCGGGCGGCTCGGCTTCTCCTCCACGCGCACGATGCGCCCGTTCTCCAGCACCGGCACGCCGAAGCGCTGCGGGTCGGGGACCTGCTTGAGCAGGATACGGGCTCCCTCGGGCTGCCGGTCGAAGGCCTCGACGGCCGAACGGATCGAGCGCTCGACGATGTTGTCGCCGAGCACGACGCACAGCTTGCCACCGTCCGCGAAGTCCTCGGCCAAGCGCAGGGCGTCCGCGATCCCGCCCTCGCCCTCCTGGTAGGTGTAGTGCAGGTCGCGCAGCCCGAGTTCCTTGCCGTTGCCCAGGAGTTGCAGGAAGTCGCCCGCGAACTGCCCGCCGGTGACGATCAAGACCTCGTCGATCCCCGCGTTCACCAGCGCCTCGAGAGGGTAGTAGATCATCGGCCGGTCGAAGACCGGCAGCAGGTGCTTGTTGGTGATCTTGGTGCACGGGTACAGGCGGCTGCCCAGCCCACCCGCCAGCACGACGCCCTTCATCGCTTCGTCCCTCCGGTTGCGTTGACCGAGCCCGGTTCGCGGGCCGCCTGCCGCCCGGCGACCCAGGCGGACACCAGGTCCCGCGTGCGCGCCACGGAGACGGGCGCTTGCATGTCGCCCTCGGCCTTCAGCGCCGTACCCACGATGCAGCCATCGGCCAGGGCCGCCAGCTCGAAGGCGGTGGCCGTCGTCACGCCGCTGCCCGCCAGCAGCGGCGCGTCCGGCACGGCGCGGCGCGTCTCCATCAGATCCCCGGCCGCCACGCCGGCACCCGTCGCCACACCCGTCACGATGATCACGTCGGCGCGACCGCGCCGGCGAAGATCCTGCGCCTCCTCCGCCAGCGGCCGCTCGGCGAGCGGCCGGGCGTGCTTCACCCGCAGGTCCGCGAGGATCGCCACCCCGCCGGCCGCGTCGCCGGGAGCGAGGCCGAGATCTCGCCGCAGGCGCAGCGTCCGGTGGGCTCGCCCCCCGATGAGGCCCTGATCGGTGACCGCCGCTCCCGCGTGCACGTTCACCCGCACGAACGCCGCTCCCGTCGCCGCCGCCACCGCCAGCGCCGCCTCCGCGTCGTTGCGCAGCACGTTCACGCCCACGGGCAGTTCCGGGTGCGCAGTTCGCAAGGTGCGCACCACCACCGCCAGACAGGCGACGGTCACCGGCGGCACCCGTCCCGGATGGAAGGGCGCATCGTGGAAATTCTCCACCAGCACCGCCCCCACGCCGCCCTCCCGCAGGGCCGCGGCGTCGCGCAGGGCGGCCCGCAGCACCTCGTCCAGGTCGCCGCCGTACTCCGAAGAGCCCGGCAGGGGGGCGAGATGGACCATGCCGATGACCGGCGTGGGCAGCAGGGCGGCGAATGCGGCGCGAGACAGCATGAACGGCATTGTATCGCACGGCCGCGCGACTGGCAGCATCGAAGTCCGTTTTCCGGGAGCGGACGAATCCACGGCCGCCGGATCCACGGCCGCCCTTGGCCTCGATCCCGCGGTGGTG
Organism: Candidatus Krumholzibacteriia bacterium; assembly: GCA_046484865.1. GTDB lineage: Bacteria > Krumholzibacteriota > Krumholzibacteriia > LZORAL124-64-63 > LZORAL124-64-63 > JAWOID01. The sequence goes on along the minus strand of JAWOID010000032.1, from coordinate 3,265 downwards.
TAGATTGGAGTCCCCGGCGGCGCGACGGTCGTCGGGGCAGGCACCCAACGGAGTCTCACATGCACCAGCTCATGAACCGCCGCTCGGGGTGGATCGAGATCATCTGCGGTCCCATGTTCTCGGGCAAGAGCGAGGAGCTCATTCGCCGACTGCGCCGGGCGCAGATCGCCCGCCTGCGCGTGCAGATCTTCAAGCACGCCGTTGACGCCCGGTATGACGAGAGTCAGATCGTCTCCCACAGCCAGCAGAGTCTGCCGGGCGTGGCCGTGAGCCACAGCGACGATGTGCTCGCGCAGGTGGACGATCGCACGGAACTCGTGGCGGTGGACGAAGGGCAGTTCTTCGACGACGGCATCCTGGAGGTCTGCAACCGGCTGGCCAACCAGGGCAAGCGGGTCATCGTGGCGGGGCTGGATCTCGACTACCGCGGACGGCCGTTCGGGCCCATGCCGTTCCTCATCGCCTCGGCCGAGTTCGTGACCAAGCAGCTCGCCATCTGCATGACCTGCGGCGAGCCGGCCAACTTCACGCAGCGCTTGACCGCCAGCCGCGACCAGATCGTGGTGGGCGCCGCCGGCACTTACGAGGCCCGCTGCCGCATGCACTTCGAGCCGCCCGCAGAAGACCTCGCCCGGCCCGGTGACCACGAGGCCCGTACTGAGGCAGGCGCGAGCATCGATCTTCGAGCCGGTGGCGAAGTGGCTGCGACAGCCGCCCCGTCTCCCCCCACCGCGTTCGCCGCACGTCGGTCCGCCCGTCGCGATTCTCGGGATTCCTGAGCGAGGCGACCTCATCCGTTGCGGCAAACCGGCCATCGAGGCCGGAGCCTGCGCGGTTCCAGACACATTTTCCCGGGCACGACAGGAGGGTCAGGCGAAGAAGGCGGAATCGATGGCCAGGTCCCGCGAGCGGTCGGAGAGGGTCCGGTAGGTCTCCTCGGTGACCTTGAGGAAGCGCGCTGGTGCGCTCGCCTCGTGACGGGCCACCTCCTCGCCGGGCTCGGCGCCGGTGCACGCGGCGATCTCCTCCCCGAGCGCGATGATCGCCGCCGCGCGAACGTTCTGCGCGTCCGGATGCTCGAATCGGTGGTGCCAGCGCACCGCCTCCTCCAGTTCCTCGCTCAGATTCCATTCCTTGATCAGCAGCGCACCGAGTTCGCCGTGATCGAAGCCGATGACCGCACGCTCCACCTCATGATACGGCCGTGACCGGCGCGCGCTGACTTCCACGACGTGGTGGAACAGCTCTGGCTGACTGCGGGCGAGCACGAGTTGCCCGATGTTCTGCATCAGTCCGCCGACGAAGAGCGACTCCGAATCACGCAGGTGCATGGTCTGCGCGACGAGCTGGGTGGCCATGGCCGACATCACCGACTGGCGCCAGATCTTCTGGAACAGGATGCCCGCACCGGGTGAGAGGAAGACCGACTTCGTGGCGGTGACCAGGGCCCAGTTGCGGATCGTCACGAAGCCGAGGCGCACGATGGCCTCGCTGACGGTCTTGATCTCCCGCACCGCACCGTAGAAGGGGCTGTTCGCCACGCGCAGGACCTTCGCGGTGAGCGCCTGGTCGAGGGCGATCGCCTTCTCCAGCCTGGTGGCGGTCGTGCGGGGGTCCTCGATCACCGCCATGATGTGGCAGGCGGCCTTGGGCAACGCGGGCAACTCACCGCTGGCGTGCAGGATATCGCCGGGACTGAGCTCTCGCCCGCTCGCGACGAACTCGCCGACCAGGTCGTCGGCGCCTATCGCATCGTCCCGGCCTCCGTCCCCCGCGACTGCCGCCGGCGCCGCGCCCTCCGGCATCACATCCGGGTCACCCGACAGGTCGGCCGCGGTCCCGTCAGTCCCGTCGTCTCTCCGTGCCGCCGCGGTCCGGGGGTTGAGCACCGCCTCCTCCCACTTGCGGACGATCTCCTCGGCCTGGACCCGGGCCGCGCTGACCTCCGCCTCCGAGAGCTGGCCGACAGCCGATACCCGCGAAAGACGCCGGGGCGAGATCACGAACGTGGGCCCCGCCGCGGAGCCGTCCTCGCTGACGGCCGGGTGATCGTCGGTGCCAGGGGCCGGTCGATCCGCCGATGCCTGCGCCGATTCGGCGCCGGACAAGGCCGGAGCGACCGTCGCACCGTCCTCGTCGGTGGGTGCGAACGGATCCGGCAGCGGCCCGGGATCGGCCGTCCCGGCGTCGGCTCCGTCCGGAGCGCGCCCATGTCGCCGACGGTGCTCCTCCTCGCGGAGGATCTGCACGACGCGCCCGTCCCGGCTCTGTTCCCCCCGCTCCAGGAGCTTCAGCCGGGCCAGTGCGTATTGCGCCAGCAGTTCCGCGGCCGCCAGCGTCCTTTGCCCCCGTCGCTCGGCATCCAGGTAGACGAAGCTGTTCCACCGATCGCGAGCCGGCAGCGGCAGCACGACGATGCGCCGCTCGCTGCTGCCGCGTCCCAGCAGCAGCGTGAGGTCGAGCGGGAAGTGCTTGACCGGCACCGGACCGCTGTAGACCGCGACCTCCTCGCCCACCGCGGCGAAGAGATCGCCGGGCGCGACGGGGATCGGCGCTCGCCCGTCCGGTCGCCGTCGCCTCACCTCGCTGGGCAGCGTCACGCCCTCCTCCATGAGCACCTGGAGACCCGAATTCCAGCGCTTCAACAGCAGCATGCGGAGATCGCCGCGGGCCGCGAGGCGGGCGAAGAAGATGGGGAAGTCGCTGACCTTCTGCAGTGTATTGAGCTCGGCGAGTCCCGTGCGGACGGCGGCGAGGACCTCCGGATCGGCGGTCGTCGTGTCCGGCGCCAGGGCGGTTGTGGCCCTGCTGTCATCTGGCTGTCGGTCCCTCGTGCCCAAGGTCGAACCTCGAGTGGGGGTGGGCGATGGGGGTGTGGACTACGGGATAGGGATCGGCATTCCGATCCTCCAGTTGAGTGTAACTTGTGAGTTATTCCACGAAGAATGTTTCCGGCCCCGGTCCTGCAGTCCGGCGGGCATGGACACCTACGAACTCAGCCACCCGCGCTGGACGCCACCCCACTGCCCGTCGTCTACCTGCAAGTACCACAACCCCTTGCAGCCAGGCTGGCGGTTCAAGCGCATGGGCTCCTATCTCCGCGTCGCCTACCCGCAGCGTATCCGCAGGTTTCGCTGTCTCCACTGCGGTGTCACCTTCAGTTCACAGACCTTCGCCACCACCTACTGGCTGAAGAAACCCGAGATCCTCCCCCAGCTGATGACCAAGGTCACCGGCGGGATGTGCAACAGCCAGATCGCGACCG
>JAWOID010000023.1:0-34233 GCA_046484865.1 Candidatus Krumholzibacteriia bacterium | reverse complement strand
TGGAGGGCCGCTGGCGTCAGTACTACTGGGGGGAGGTCAGGACGCGGGCGCTGAAGGTGAACCGGCGCCACGACTTGAAGTACGCGGTGTGAACGGGGCTGCGGACCCCGGGGAAAGAGCCGGAAACAATTTGCGTGGAATAACGGAATGCTTGGCGCCGGTCTCTCCGCTGTCTTAAGTTCCCAGGCTCGCAGACCCGCGGACCCGACCGTGCGCGCGCCCCGGTCTGCGTCACCCGTCTGCGCCATCTGCGGAGGAATCGCGTGACTGCTGAAGACCGCCATCCATCCGACCCTGTCGACCGCGCCGAGGGCGCCGGAGCCGCGAACCGCGCCGAAGGCGGGGAGGGCACCGAACGCGCAGCGCCCGCCGATCAGGGCCGAAAGTCCGCGTCCGGTCCGCCGCGCTTCCGGCGGACGCTCATCACCGCGGCGCTGCCGTACGCGAACGGCGACATCCATCTCGGCCACCTGGCGGGTGCGTACCTGCCGGCGGACATCTACGCGCGCTTCCTGCGCCTGCGCGGCGAGGAGGTGCTGTTCATCTGCGGTACCGACGAGTTCGGTGTGCCCATCACGCTGGCGGCGGAGAAGCAGGGCATCAGCCCGAAGGAACTGGTCGACCGCAACCACGCGTCGATCCGCGACTCCTTCGCGCGCTTCGGCATGAGCTTCGATAACTTCAGCCAGACCAGCCGGCCCATCCACACCGAGACGAGCCAGGCGTTCTTCCTCGACCTGCACCGCCAGGGCGTCCTGGTGCAGAGGGAGACCGAGCAGTTCTTCAGCCCAGCGCAGGGCCGCTTCCTGCCCGACCGCTACATCGAGGGCACCTGCCCGCGCTGCAGTTCCGAGGGGGCGCGCGGCGACCAGTGCGAGAGCTGCGGTGCGGCGCTCAATCCGACCGATCTCGTCGATCCCCGCTCGGTCCTGGACAGCTCGCCGCTCGAGCTGCGACCCACCACCCACTGGTACCTGCCGCTGGGAGCGTGGCAGGAGCGGCTGGAGGCGTATCTCGGCGCGCACCCGGAGTGGAAGGAGAACGTCAGGCAATACTGCAACACTTGGCTGCGGGACGGGCTGCAGGACCGCGCCGTGACCCGCGATCTTTCCTGGGGCGTGCCCGAGCCGCTGCCCGGTCGCGAGGGCAAGGTGTTCTACGTCTGGTTCGAGGCACCCGTCGGGTACATCTCGGCAACCCGGGAGTGGGCGCAGCAGCAGGGCGCCCCCGAGGACTGGCGCCGCTGGTGGCAGGACGGCGGCACCCGTCTCGTGCATTTCATCGGCAAGGACAACGTCTTCTTCCACGCCATCATGTTCCCGGCCATGCTGATGGCCCACAGCGAGGACTATGTCCTCGCCGACAACGTGCCGGCCAACGAATTCCTCAACCTCGAGGGACAGAAGCTCTCCACGAGCCGCGGGTTCGCCGTGTGGTTGCCGGAATACCTGGACCGGTTCGCAGCCGACCCGCTGCGCTACGCCCTGGCGCGCAACCTGCCCGAGACGCGCGACATGAACTTCACCTGGGAGGGTTTCCGCGCCCGCAACGACAACGAGCTGGGGAACAACTTCGGCAATCTCGTCAACCGGGTGCTGACCTTCTGCCACAGGTATTTCGACGGCGTGGTGCCCGCGTGGTCGGAGTCGGCGCTGACCGACACCGACCGGGCTGCACTGGCCGAGGTGGCCGGCCAGTTCGACACGTGGGAGCGCCGCCTGGAGCGATTCGAGATCAAGGCCGCGGTGGACGCCGCGTTCATGGCGGCGCAGGCAGGCAACCGGTACTTCGACGAGTCGGCGCCGTTCCGCACCCGCAAGACCGATCTGGAACGGTGCGCCCAGAGCCTGGGCGTGGCCGTCCAGATCATCCGCCAGCTCGCCGTGATGCTGGCGCCGGTCACGCCGTTCGCCATGGCGAAGGTCTGGGCCTGGCTGGGCATGGAAAGCGATCTGTTCGCGGGCGGCCTCGCCGAGGGGCGTCGTCCCCTTCCCGGTGGCCGTACGCTCGGACAGCCGGAGATCCTCTTCCCGCGCCTGGACGAGAACGCCGTGCAGGCGGAGATCGAACGGTTGCAGCGGATGGTGGAGGGCGGGTGAGGAAGCGAGCGAAAGACCCGCATGCCGGCGCAGACCGGGGCCGGTGGCGGGGAGTGCTGCTGCCCGAGGTCGGAGGAGATCACGGCATGATGGCGGTCGAGAGACGGGAGATGATGGTCACCTGATCGGAGACGAGATACGCCTCCTCCGCCTCGGGCAGCCCGCTCGTCGGTCGCTCCCTGCCGGAATTGTCGCCCGAGGGTCGGTCCGGCGCTATCGAACCGAGTTGAAAGCCGGCGAAATCCACTGAAACAGCCCTATCTGATCGACCTGGACGACCCGGACGGCTCGGTCGACCCGGTCGACCCGGCCTGGGCCGAGGCCAGGCTCGCTCCGGGCGGCCAGTGCCCCGCCTCGAAGCGCAGGTGCCGGTCCAGCCACGCCTGGCGCCACCCGGGATCGGCCGGCCCGGTATCGTGCAGCGAGTCGGGCCAGGCGCTGAGGATGTAAGCGAGGAAACCGTCCGTGATGTCGGCGGTCGTGGGGGTCAGCGAACCGTTCGTGAAGACGAGGAGGTGCCCGATGGGGACATTCCCGCCGTTGATCTCGAAGCAGTAGTGCACGGCACCGTTGCTGTCGCGTCTCGCCTGGGGCCGGTAGGCATGGAGCCGGTTGGCGGCCAGCAGTCCCATGTACGGCTCGCCGAGATGCGGCAGGACGAGCCGGACGGCGGCAGAATCGGGCACGGTGCTGCCGGGGGTGGCCGCGGCATCGGTCGAGGCGCCGCGGAAATGGTCACCATCGAGCAACACGACCGTGGCCCCCTGGTAGGCCGGGGTATTGTTGGTCCCGGTCGCCAGCACCTCGTCGCGACCGTCGCCGTCGAGATCGGCCACGAGCAGGTCGAGGAAGTGCCCCTTGTTGGCATATTGCCCGAGCACCGCGCCCGTCGGCGCCACCCACAACAGAACTGACGGATAGTAGACCGAGTGGGTGAACCGGACGATGATCTCCCGTTCGCCGTCGCCGTCGAGATCGCAGGCGCGGTGGCTCGCGTAGTTCATGGTGCCCGCCGTGACGGTCTCGGCCCCGAACGCCGCAATCAACTCGTCCACGTCCGGGTCGACCGACCACAGCAGCGCGCCGGACGCGCGGTCGAGCGCCACCAGTCGGCTCTCGACTCCCATGACCAGACCCGCGAGCAGAACACGATCGGACCACGGAGCTATGTGGCAGCTCCTGACCAGTTCGGGACCTCGCCAGCGCCAGATCTCGATGCCGAGCACTCCGTGGCGCGCCACGAGCACCCCGCCGTCGAGACGACAGTCCGCCTTCGTGACTCCGACCGTCCAGACGAGCGCGCCTCCGCCGAACAACAGCAGCAACGCGCCGATCATCATCGCCAGCGGCCAGAGACGTGCCCGTGCGATCGACGAGCGTTCCGGCAGGCCGAGGCGCGACGCTTCGCTCGCTCCCGCCGCGCTCGTTCCCGCCGCGCTCGTTCCCGCCCCGTTCCTTCGCGACCCGCTCTCTCCGGGCTCGCTCCCTCGCAGCTCGCTCGCCGGCGATCCGTTCCAGCCCGGACGCGGTTCCACGGGCGCCGAATTCTGTCCCTCCGCCCCCTGCGGCAGGGCTCGTGGGCCGGATACGGCCGTCATCGGAACCGTAGCCTCGGGGCGGACCTCTCCGGGCGGGGCGCTCCCGGTCAACAACTCCAGCGGCGTGACCCCCAGCGAGTCGGCCAGCAGGATCAGCGTCTTCTCCTGGATCCGCTCGCGCCGGCCGAGTTCGAGGTCGTGGACCGTTCGGTAGGAAAGCCCCCCCTTGGCCGCGAGTTCGGCCTTGGTGAGGCGTGCCCGCTCGCGGAGTTCCGTCAGCCGGCTCGGGAAATCCCCTCCGGAGATATCGATGTTGGCCGGGCGCGGACCCATGCAGCCTCCCGACGGTCGTATCTCAGTCCTTTTCATCAATTGATCATATATTGCGATTGCATCCTAGTCGAACGGTCCAGCTCCTTTCAAGAGATTTCACAGCGCACGGACCGCAGACGGAGGTTCGGCAGGCCGCCGACCGCCTCTTGCCCTCCTCCGTAGCTGCCCGCAGCGACGAATGTGGATTGCCCGGATCCCGTTCTTCGTGTACGTTCTCGCGCCTCCACCCGGGGCCGGGAACCTCGGGGGGCGCACAGTCGTTGCAGACGTGGCGTCGAGGCCGGCGGTTCCCTCGACGCTCGGACGCCCCCTGCGTGACGGGATTCGGCACCAGCGACGCGGCTTCCCGGCAGGTCCGGGCCCGAAGGTCTGGCAGGGAAACGGCGCGCCGCAGCACCGCGGGGCGCCGCCGACGGCGGGTCTGGCTCCGGCTGGACCCGCCGTGTCGTTGCGGGCGATGCCGTGCGGCGACCGCTCGCGTCACGGGCTCGCGAGCAGCGTGAGCAGTTCCGGGAACCAGCCGGGGAAGCTCACCTCCGCGCGCGCGAACGCGTCGAGCGCAGCGAGGATATCCGGCACGAGCGTGAACCCCCGCTCCGCCTCGAACGCCGCTTCCCGCGTCCTGGCATCCGCATCGTCGGGATGCATGACGACGGCGTCCAGCGCCCGCACCAGGCAGTCGTCGAACCAGAGCACCGGGTCGGGGTAGCTGCCGACCGCCGGCGTGCCGGCCGCCGCTTCCCAGGTGGGGCCGATCGCCGCGATGATGCGTTCGCGAGCCGCAGGGTCGCGCGTGCAGCCCGCCACCAGCGAGTGGAGGAACTCGTGCGCGCGGTAGGTGGAGCTGACCCTGGGCCCCTTGACGTCGTACTTCACGCCCCGGTACTCCGGTCCCATCTCCCCGCGCGAACCGAGCAAATTGGGCACGATGGCGATCCGCGAGAGCGCCGGCAGTTCGCCGGCCGCCAGCCGCAGGGTGTCGACCGATCGCCGGACGACGTCGCCGGCGCGCTGCAGGTCGGAGGCGCCGACCGGTTCGTACCAGGGTCGGCACTCCTCGAAGATCGCACGCACCGGGTAGCGGCCGTAGAACTCGCGGATGATCGCGGCCAGCGGTTCGAGCTCGGCCAGGCGCTTCTCGGTCCAGCGGTCCTCGACCCCGTGCGTCGCGTTCCACTCGCTCAGCTCGACCGACAGGACGCGCAGTTCCGGCGGCGGCGACATGTTCAGGGCGAGCACGGTGCCCAGGTAGTCGACCATGTGTCCGTAGGCCGCATCCAGCTCGGCGTGATGGGTCCGGTAGCGAGCGAGATCCGCGGCGCTGACGACCTCGCGCAGACGCTCCCAGGCATGGCGGCCCGCCGGCGCCAGACCGGCGGTGTCGGCCGCCGTCTTGCCCGCCAGGTTCAGCCAGGCGAAGGTCGCGAACAGCGCCTCGTCGTGGCGGACCTCGATGCTCGCGAGCATCGAGGCGATCCGCGTTTCCCGCTCGGCGGCGACCTGCGGCCGGCATGGCTCGACGGCCTGCGCGTACGCGATCGGGAAGCTGGACAGCTCCGCCGCGGCGGCGTCCGGAGCGGCCGCACCGGTCAGAGCGCCGGCGAGAACGAGGATGCGGGCGAGGCTGCGCGCTGGTCCGGTCATCGGCGTCTCCTCTCGAGGTTTCGAGGTCTCCACTCGTCCAACCCGGCTCGGCCGGCACCGATACCACCGCGCGAGCGAGCCGACGTCTTCTGGACGCCGGCCATGCCCGTGGGGTTGGAAGCGGAGAGACACCCGGGCACGGAGCGTCGTCACCGGACGGGGCTCCGCCGGGAGCGATTCCCGGTCATTCCCACTCGATGGTGCCGGGGGGCTTGCTGGTGAGGTCGTACGCGACCGCCACCACCGTGGGCACCGCGAGCAGCCGGGGCACCAGCTCGGCGAGCAGCGGCTGCGGCAACCGCGCCGCGGTGGCGGTCATCGCGCGCTCGGAGTGGATGGGCCGGATGACGCACAGCTCGCCGGCCTCGCCGTCCACGACGACGGGGATGAAGACGGTGGGGCACTGCCAGACCTGGTCGTGCACGCCGTGCGAGCGCAGAGCCTCCATCACCAGATGGTCGGCCTCGCGCAGCAGGTCCAGGCGCGCGCGCGTCGTGTGAGCCGCGCGCGGGTCCCAGTCCTGCGGCGATCGTCCGGTGAGGTTCAGCAGGCAGCGATTCACGCCGGGGGTGGACTTGAGGATCTCGCGCATGGCGCGATCGAGGCGCTCCCAGCCGGCGTCGTCCCGGGGCAGGTTCGCGCCCGCCCCGCCCGCACCCGGCCCCCGGCCCTGGTCCCCGGACGCGGCCGGTTGCAGCAGCACCGGGTGCTCGTAGGAACGCAGGTCCGCCTTCACGCCGACCGAGCGCAGCGGCAGCACCGTCCCCTCGAGCCCGAACTGCGCAGCGTGCTGCTCCACCGCCGGTGCCGCCCGCTCGAGCACGTCGGCGCCAGCCACCCGTCCATCGCTGCACAGCAGGCGCACCCCCAGCCCGGGGCCGGGGAACGGGTGTCGCCACACCAGATCGCGGGGGATTCCCAGCAGCTCGCCCAGTTCGCGCACCTCCACCTTGTAGAGATCGGCGAGGGGCTCCACCACCTTGCCCGCATCGATCATCTCCTGGATGATCGGCACCCGGTTGTGATGGGTCTTGATCGTGTCCGCCCGCTTCGTGCCGCCGGTCTCGATGGTATCGGGGTAGATGGTCCCCTGCCCCAGCAGGTGGTCCTCGATGCCCAGACGGCGGGCCTCGCTCTCGAACACCTCGATGAACGTGTCGCCGATGATGCGCCGCTTGCGTTCCGGCTCGGTGACGCCGGCCAGCGCGGCCAGGAAGACATCGCTGGCATCGACGAAGTGGAGGTGACGGTCGAGACCCAGGTCGCGGAGGATCTGCAGCACGGCGCGGCTCTCGTCCTTGCGCATCAGACCGTTGTCCACGTGCAGCAGGTGCAGCCGGTCCGGACCCAGCGCTTCCCCGAACAGACGCGCGGCCACCGTGGAATCGACGCCGCCGGAGGCGAGCAGGAAGACCGACCGGGCGCCGACCTGGGCGCGGATGCTCTCCACCTGGGTCTCGACGAAGTTCTCCAGCGTCCAGGTGGGCCGACAGCCGCAGATGTTCAGCACGAAGTTGCCGATCATCGCATCGCCGTGCACGGTGTCGTCCACCTCGGGGTGGTACTGGAAGCCGTAGCGAAGGTGCCGGTCCGAGCCGATGGCGGCGAAGCGGTGCTGCTCGCCGCCCTCGCCGCTGGTGGTGAACCCCAGTTCGAAGAAGTCGGGACCGAGGGCGGTGACCGAGTCGAAGTGGCTCATCCAGACCTGCTCCACCGGCCCCAGCCCCGCGTACAGCGGGTGCTCGCGCAGCAGGTGGAGGTCGCTCCTGCCCCACTCCTGCCGCCCGTGGATGACCTGCCCGCCGTAATGCTTGGCGATCTCCTGGTGGCCGAAGCAGAAGCCGAGGATGGGCACCAGCAGGTCGTAGATGGCGGTGTTGTAGGCCGACTCCTCCCCGGCCGACGCGAGCGCGGGGCTGCCCGAGAGGATGATGCCGCGGTAGCGGGCGAAGACGTCGAGCGGATCCTCGGGCTGGACGATCTCCGCCAGGACGCGGTGTCGGCGCACCTTGGTGGCGATGAGATGGGCGTACTGTCCGCCGAAGTCGACCACGGCGATTGCGTCGTGTTCCATGCTTCCGTCCCCGGTGGCGAATGCGGGTCGATGACGGGCGGGCGGTGCCCGGCAGGATCGGTTCGCATCCAATTAACACAGGGACGGTCCGGAGACAACCGCCGCGCCGGTGAAGACCCGCGGTTTATCGCCGCCGGACGGTCAGGGCGCGAGGACCACGCGCTGCACCCGCACTTCCTCCCCGGCGTTCAACCGCACGAGGTAGAGGCCCGCCGGGCTGCGCCCGCCGGCCCCGGAGCCGGCGGCGGCACCGTCGCCATGGCCGTCCCAGCGCACCTCCTGCCACGCGCCCGTGCCGGTGCCCCGATGCAGCACCGCCACGCGGGCACCGCGGAGATCGTGCACGGCGCAGCGAACGGGCACGCCGGCCGGGGCGCGGAAACGCACGATCGTGCCGGGGTTGGCGGGGTTCGGGTACGGTCGCGCCAGCGCGGTCGCGAGTCGCGGCGCCGCCTCCTGCGGCCCGGGCTGGGAGCCCAGGTCCAGGACGTCGCCGCCGGCCGAGCGGAGTTCCACGCCGTAGGTGAGGACCGCATCGGCGGGCCGTCCTGCCAGCGCCGCGGCGGCCTGCGGGTCGAGACCCTGCCACGTGCCGTCCGCCGGCCACGGGCCGGCGTGCACGAGTTGCCGTTCCAGCCCGGCGGCGTCCCGGTCACGCACCTCGCGCGTGATCCGCAACTCCGCCTCTCCCTGGACCGCGCCCGCCGCAAGGCGCATCAGGAGCCGCACCGCGCCGTCCGGAGCCCAGTCGGCCGACCAGTCCTGGAGCAGGGTCGGCACCTGGCCGCCGCCGCTGTCGTACACGTGGACGTACCCGGCAACGATCCCGTTGTCGTCGTTCCCCTCGGGCGCCCCCACGAAGTAGTCGGCCACACCGTCGCCGTCGAAGTCGCCGCCGCCGGCCACGGCCCAACCGTACCAGTCGCCGGCGATCGACCCGGACTGGATGCCGGTGGCGGTCAGCGTCACCCGCGCCGACTGGCTCGTGGGCGAACCGCCCGGGTAGAGGTAGGCGCGGCCGGCATCGGCACCGTCGCCGGTATGGCCCGGCGCCCCGATGATCAGATCGTGCTCGTTGCCTCCCGTCACGTCGCCGGCAGCGGCCAGAGCCCAGCCGAAGAGGTTGCCGCCGAAGTCGCCGGTCACGTAGCGGTCGGCCGCGCCGCCGGCCTCCGGACCGCCGAAGAAGATCTCGACCCGTCCGTTGCGCGCGCTGTGCCACGGGGCGCTCGCCGCCAGATCGGGATAGGAGTCGCCGCTCCACCGCCCCACCCCGCGCACCGCATGGCCGAAGCGACCGCCCGCGGTGCCGCCGCTGACCAGGACGAGGTCGAACGCGGCGTCCGGCGCCTGCAGGCTGCTCGTCGCCCCCTCGAACACGTACACCGCGCCCGATTCGATGCCCGCCCTGGAACCGTTGAGCGGGGCCCCCACGGCCACGCAGTCGGCATTCTCGCCGGTGAAGGCGCCGCAGTCGGTCACCGACCAGCCGAAGCGGTCGCCCGCCACCTCGCCGTGCAGGACGAGGTCGGGGACGGGGCCGAGCGAGCTGCCGCCGTAGTAGACGTACGCCGCGCCGCGCTTCAATCCGTCCTGGGAACGGGTGGGGGCACCGGCGATCAGGTCGTCGCGACCGTCGGCGTTCAGATCGCCGGCGGCGCTCACCGACCAGCCCAGGGAGTCGCCCGGGGCGCCCTCGAGAATCGCGTCGGCAGTCGCCGGAAGCGGCGTGCCGCCGAAGAAGACGTACACCCGCCCGGCGCCCTGGCCGGCGTTGTCCGCGCCGGGAGCACCCACCGCGAAGTCGTCGATGCCGTCGCCGTTCAGGTCCCCCACCCGTGCGACGCTGTGTCCGAAGAGCTCCCCGGGAGCACCGGTGTACGTCACGTCCGGGCTCAAGGGCAGCGCGTTCCCGCCGAACCAGATGAGGGCACGTCCGCTGCTCGCGCCCGTGCCGGACCAGTGCGGCACACCGATTAGGATCTCGTCGCGGCCGTCGCCGTTCTGATCCCGGAGCTCGCTCAGCGACGCACCCAGGTGCTGGGAAGCGAGCCCGGCCGGCAGGCGCAGGTGGACGGCGCCTGCCCCGGCCGGAACGACAAGAACCGCTGCGATTGCGGCGACGAGCACGTAAATTGCCCGTGGGGACACGAATAACCGCACGAGAAGACCTCCGGCCGGGGCTCGGGAGACGCTGCGCCGCCGGAACAAGCAGGATCCGGACCAGTCCGGCAGCGTTGCGGCACGCTCTGCCGCCGGGCCGAGAAAAGCCTTGAAGCCAGCGCCTCAGGCGCCAGATTATAACCCTCGGAAGGCACTCTCTCAGCAACGAAAGGATCGAACCCTGGCTTCCCAACCGCGCAAGATCCTGACTGCCGCCGTCGTCTTCGGAGCGGCAGGCCTGCTGATGCTGGGCATTCTGCTGATGAATCCTGATCCCGACTACGAGACGGCGCCGGGGCGCGGCGGACCGGTGGAATCGCTGCCACCGGAGATCCCGCTCGACCTGGCGGCTCCGGCAGGACTGGACGAGGTTCCGGCCGACAGCACGGCCGGCGCCGCCCCGCTCGCCGAGCGGCTGGAGTTCACCATCGGCCGCAGGGAGACCTTCTACGACGCCCTCGCCGCGCGTGGCGTGCCGCACACGGACATCATGGCCGTGGTGGGGGCCGCCAAGCCGTTCCGCAACCTGGGCAAGGTCAAGGGCGGCGATCGTTTCTGGATCGGCCAGCACCTCGACGGCGGTCTCGAGCGTCTGGGGTTCGACCTCGACGACGAGAGCTGGGCGGAGTACCGGCGCGTGGGTGACGGCTACGAGATGGAGCAGGGGTCTTACCCGGTGGAGCGTCGAGAGGCGGCCATCGCCGGCCGGATCGAGCGTTCGCTGTACGAGAGCCTGCAGGAGTCGGGCGCCCCGCTGCAACTCGCCCCGAAGATGAACGACGTCTTCGGCTGGGAGATCGACTTCAATCGCGATCTGCGCGAGGGCGACACCTTCCGCGTGATCTACCAGGAAGTGTGGAAGAACGGACGGTTCCTGCGCACGGGGCCGATCCTGGCCGCGGAGTGCATCAACCGCGGCAAGTCTCACCGCGCCTACCGGTTCGCCGACTCCGAGGATCGTTCCGGCTACTACGACGCCGACGGCCGCAACCTGCAGAAGCAGCTCATGCGCGCCCCCCTCGAGTACTCGCGGATCAGCAGCGGGTTCTCGTACCGGCGGTTCCATCCGGTGCTGAAGCGATGGATGCCCCACATGGGCATCGATTACGCCGCGCCGGTGGGGACCCCCGTCTGGGCAGCCGGCGACGGCGTGATCACCGAGATCGGCCGCAAGTCCGGCAACGGCCGGTACATCCGCGTCCGCCACACGAACCAGGAATACGAGAGCTGGTACCTGCACCTCTCCCGCTTCGCCAGCGGCATGCGCAGGGGCGCCCGCGTGAGTCAAGGCCAGGTCATCGGATTCGTGGGTGCCACCGGCTATGCCACCGGCCCGCACCTGGACTTCCGGATCCAGCGCAACGGCTCCTGGGTGAATCCGCGCACGCTGAAACTGCCGTCGGCAGAGCCGGTGGGCGACGGTGACCGCGACGCGTTCGTGGCGCTGGTGGCACGCTGGGAGGATGCCCTGTCGACCATGCCCGAGGTGTGTTCGCGCGCGCCGCTGTGGGCCGTGGCCGAACCGGCGCCGCCGCGCGTCGATCCGCGCGCGGTGATGGCGAGCATGATGCGCCCGCCCGCGCTGCCGCCGCTGGCGAGCGAGCCGGAGGAAGCGCCGGAAGAGCGGGTGGAGACGGGAAGCGCACTCCCGGGCGCCGGCGTGGCCCACTGACGCCGGCGGAGGGACGGATCCAGCCCAGTCCGGCCCGGCATTCGTCTCAGCGGTAGAAGGGACGCAGGGCACGGTAGGTGACCAGGATCTCCCCGGGCACCTGCAGCGTCCAGCCGGTGGACGGCTGGTGCACGACCGCCGCCGCGGGTGTCCCCGCTTCCCCCGCCAGCAGGTCCGCGATCTCGGGCAGTGCCGGCCCGAAGCACAGCTCCGACATTCCCGCCAGACCGTCCTCCTGCCCCCAGGCACGCAGCCGGAAACCCTGGTCCTCGGCCACGGGCGATCGATCCAGCGGCGGCAGCACCGCAAGCGTCGGGAGCCGGTCCAGGTCGACGACCAGGTCAGCGGTCACCAGATCGGCGCGTTCCTGGGCGACGGACAGGCGCAGCCCGGGCGGGACGGTCACCCGCCAGCCGGCGCGGGTGCCCGGCGCCCGCCGGACGTGAAGCACGGGTCCGCTGGGTCCGTCGAGCTGGAAGGAATCGGCGGCGGCGAGCCGGAAGGAGAGCGCGCCGAGGTCGAGCAGGTCGGACGTGGGCAGCTCGATCGCCCCGAGCGCGCTGGCGTCGGTGACCACCGTCCGGCCCTCGCGCCGCGCCCACAGACGCTGCCCGCGAGGCTCGCCGAGATCCACCGTCCAGGTGGTGTCGCCCCCCGCCAGCACCAGTTCGGCCCGGCGTCGTGGCGGCTCCAGTCCCGCCGCGGCGAGCCCGGCCTCGTCGAGGGCCGCCGCGGGAAATTCCAGCACCGGCGATTCGGTGACCTCGTACAGCAAGCTCTCCAGGGCACGTCGGCTGGCCAGGTACCAGTCGTGCCCCGCGAACCGGACCCGGCGATCGCCGTAGGTGTCGTGATACGTGCGCGCCGGTCGTGAGAAGTTCGCCAGCCCCTCCTGCGGCGCCTGCAGCCACCATCGGCCGGCGTGCTGCACGAAGGAACGGGGCGTTCCGCCGAGTCCCGACACCCGCAGGGCGGTGACCCGGTGCCGCGTGCCCACGGGGAGCAACGTCGGCAGGCGCACGCTCGTCGGGAAGCTCTCCAGCGCCTGGCGCAACTCGCGCGCGACCGTGAAGACCGCCGGCCGACCCGCTCCCGTGACGTACACGAGCCCGGTGACGGGATTGACGTCCCCGACCTCGAAGCGGACGGTCCGTCCGCCGGCGCCGGCGATCACCATCTCCAGAGCGGCCGGACCGCCGAAGCCGTAGCGGGGGTCGCGCGCCTCGGTGCCGGGGATCACCGGCCCCACCGTGGCGGCCGCGACGGTTGCGAGGAACGCTTCCACCGCGGGCGCGTGGACGAAATCTGCCGCAGGGCCCGTGAGCGCCCACTGCGCAGCACCCGTCTGCCAGGAAAGGACGTGCCGCCCTTCGAGCGCGACCTGCTCCACCCGCACGATCTCCTGCGGCGCCATGGGCAGCAGCGGACCGCGCCGCGCCGGATCGGGAGCGTCCGGGCGCGTGAGCATCACGATCGCGGCCACCGCCACGGCCCCCAGCAGGACCCAACCGAGCACCGCCCACCGGCCCCGACTCATTCCGGTTCCCTTCCGTTCGTCAGTGACGGCGCCGGTGCCGGAGCACCGAGACCAGCGCGCCCGCCCCCACGAGTAGCGGCCACGCCACCACCGTGCCCCAGCCCAGAAGCTGCTTCTGCGGTGCCGTGAGAACCACCGGCTGGCTGATGAGGTCGCGTCCCCGCAACTGGACCAGGGGCTCCTCGCGGCCCAGCCAGCCGACCATGTTCAGCAGCAGGTCCCGGTTGCCGTAGAGGCCCAGATTGGCGTTGGAGGCGAACTCGCTGTTGCCCATCACCACCAGGCGCGCCGGATGCCCGTCGTCGCGGGAGATCTCCAGGGCCACGCCGAAGGGCAACGGACCGGCGCGGTCCACGCCGGGAGTGAACTCGGCGCGGCCCGAGAACTGCTGATCGGGCTCCCGTTCCGACCAGCTGGACTGGCTCGTGAGCAGGAACGCGTGGCCCTCCACCCCGTCCACCTCGGCCTCCTCGAAGCCCAGCCCCTGGGCCAGGGGGAACAGCGTCACCACCTCGTCCAGCCCGCGCGTGACGGGATGCTCCCCGTAGCTGTCGTAGACGACGATGGTGCGTGCGCCCACCCCGAAATGCTGGTTCGCACGATCGGCGGACACGAGCACGTCGCCCAGCGGCCGCACGCCGTAGCGGGTGGACCACCGCGCCACCTCCGCGGGAGTTTGCGGATCCAGCATGGCCAGCACCGCGCCGCCGCGCTCGAGGTAATCGTCGAGAGCGGCCAGCTCGGCCGCGGCCGGCGTCAGGCGGGGCCCGGCCAGCACGACGAGGTCGGCCGCAGGAGGGATCTCCGGCCGGTCGGCGAGCATCAACGGCAGCACGTCGTAGCCCTGGGAGCGCAGCAACTGCTCGTACTGCGAGTAGCCGCCCACCTCCTGGCTGTCGAGCAGATGCTCACCGTGCCCCTGGACGTGGTAGAGCCGCGGCCGGGTCTGCGTGACGAGCCGGTAGACGGCACTCGCCAGCTCGCTCTCGCCGGGGGACAGCAGGTGCAAACCCCGGTCGCCGGCCGTCACCACCACCGTGCGGGTGACATCCACCCCCAGTTCCCGGACCCGCTCGGGGAAGCGTTCCGGGTCGAGGATCTCGAAGTCGACGCGCCGGCTGCGCTCGGCGAACGCCCGCAGCAGGACCTCGATGCGCTTGCGCGCGGGGTCTGCCGTCTGGTAGAAGGCCACCACCTCGATGCGGTCGACCGCGGCCGTCGCGCCGGCGGCGTCCGCCGGCGGCCGCTCGCCCGCAGCGGGCGTGGCCTCCGGTCCGGCCAGCAGGTCGCGGCCGGTGTCGAGGGTGCGCAGCACCTGCAGCGTC
This sequence comes from Candidatus Krumholzibacteriia bacterium, assembly GCA_046484865.1. Taxonomy (GTDB): domain Bacteria; phylum Krumholzibacteriota; class Krumholzibacteriia; order LZORAL124-64-63; family LZORAL124-64-63; genus JAWOID01. Next base: position 19,848 of record JAWOID010000023.1, on the reverse strand, counting down.
TGCGGCGCCAGGCTGTAGCGCCGGTCGGGGGTCACGTCGAGGCTGACCGGATAGCGGGCGGCCAGCAGCACGGCCGCGATCGCCAGCAACGCCACCACCACGATGGGCCCCACGCGGGCCAGGCGCCGCCGCAGCCCGAGCCGTTGCGCCGCCAGCGCCTGGGTGCCCACGAAGAGACCGAGGATCAGGAGCGACGACAGGTAGACCAGGTCGCGACTGTCGAGGATGCCGCGCGAAAAACGGTCCACGTGGTCCGGCAGCGACAGCTCCCTCACCACGGGCACCGCCCAGCGCGGCACGTGCGGCTCCAGCAGGCCGACGAGCAGCAGCACCAGCGCCGCGGCGAAGGTCAGCAGGTACGCCACCAGCTGGTGACCCACCATCGCCGAGAAGGCAGTGCCCCAGGCGGCCAGCGTCGCCCCCAGCAGCAGGACGCCGGTGGCGGCCACCAGCATGGGCGCCGGCTCCGGCTTACCCATGAGCGCCACGACCAGGAAGTAGACCACCGTCGACGCCACCAGCAGCGCCGCCACCAGCACGGCCGACAGCCACTTCCCCAGCATCCAGGCGGCGTCCCGCACGGGCCAGGTGCCGATCAGGTCGTAGCGCCGGGAGCGGTACTCGGACGCCACCAGCCTCATCGTGACCGCCGGCAGCAGCAGCACCAGGAAGAACACCATGTCCCTGAGCAACGGCTGGAAGATGCCCTCGGTGAGGTTCAGGTAGCCGCCGCCGCGGCCGCTGGTCAGGGCGACCCGCGAGGTGTCGCTGTAGCCGAAGACGAAGAGAGTGAACCAGAGCCCGCTCATCACCAGGAAGGCGGTGAGCAGCACCGGTGCCATCGTGCTGTGCCGGAACGCGCGGAACTCGCGCCGGGCGATGGCGACGACGGCTCTCATGAGCGCGGCTCCCGGTCGGGATCCGCGTCGTCGGCGTCCCCGGCGGCGTCTCCGGCAGCGTCCCCGGCGGCGTCCCCGGCAGCGTCCCGCGCGGCGTCCCCGGCAGCGTCCCGCGCGGCGTCTCCGGCGGTTCCGTCGGCGGCGCCGGTCTGGCGATGACCACCGGTGAGGCGCAGGAAGAGGTCCTCCAGCGAGGGAGCGCGGTCCTCCAGCGACTGCAGACGCCCGCCGGCGGCGAGCACCGATTCCACCAGGCGGGGGCGGATCTCCACCGGATTGCCCGCGATGACCACCTCGGCACCCTCGGGCGTGAGCAGCACGTCGTCCACTCCCGCCACCTCGGCGAGGGCGGCGCGCACGCGCTCGCGGTCGCCGTCCCAGGACAGGGCCACCCGCGGCTTGAGAGCGGGCGCGTCGCCCAGCAGCTCGGGCCGCTCCTCGGCGACCAGGCGGCCGCGGTCCAGGATGAGCACGCGCTGGCAGAGCCGGGCCACCTCGTCGAGCAGGTGGCTGCTGAGCAGGACGGTCTTGTGGCCGCGGAAACTGGCCACCAGTTCCCGTACGTCCACGATCTGGTTGGGATCGAGGCCGCTGGTGGGCTCGTCGAGCACCAGCACCGGCGGGTCGCCGACCAGCGCCTGCGCGAGCCCCACGCGCTGGCGGTAGCCCTTGGACAGATGGCCGACCAGCCGGTCGCGGACCTCGAGCAGCCCGCAACGGGCCATCACGTCACCCACGTGCGCGGCTCGCCGGGGCCCCGGCACCCCCTTGAGGTCGGCGACGAAGCCGAGGAACACCGCCACGCTGTCCTCGGGGTACAGCGGCACGTGCTCCGGCATGAAGCCGACCCGCCGGCGCACCTCGAGCGGATGTTCCTGCACGTCGAAGCCGCCCACCCGCGCCGTGCCGGCGGTCGGCGCCAGGCTGCAGGTGAGCACCTTCATGGCGGTGGACTTGCCGGCGCCGTTGGGGCCCAGGAACCCCACGATCTCGCCCTCGCCCACCCGGAAGCTGATCCCGTCGAGGGCGGTGGTCCTGCCGAAGCGCCGGACGAGCCCGTCCACCTGGATCATGCCGCCACCCCGCCTGGACTGCCGCGGCCCCGTGGGGTCATGCCGTCTCCGTCCGTCCGCCGTTTCTCGCGGTCCAGCGCAGGAGCGTCGCGCCGCAGGTGAAGCCGGCTCCGAAGCTCGCGAGCACCACCAAGTCGCCCTCCGCGAGCCGTCCCTCCCGCTGCGCCACGCGCAGGGAGGTGGGGATGCTGGCCGAGGTCGTGTTGCCGAACCGGTCGATCGTGATCATCACCTGCTCGTCGCTCAGTTGCAGGCGCTTCTGCACGCCCTCGATGATGCGGATGTTCGCCTGGTGCGGCACGAACAGCGCGACGTCGCGGGGGGGCACGCCGTTGCGCTCCAGGATCTCGACCGTCACCTGCGCCATCCCGCGCACCGCGTGCTTGAAGACCTCGCGCCCCTCCTGGTAGACGGTGTGCTGCTTGGCGGCCACCGTCTCCGCGCTCGCCGGCAAGCGGCTGCCGCCCGCCGGCATGTTCAGCAGCGGACCGCCGCTGCCGTCCACCCAGCAGAGGGAGTCGATGATGCCCTCGCGCTCCGGCGGGAGCCCCTCCACCACCACGGCGCCGGCGCCGTCGCCGAACAGGATGCACGTGTTGCGGTCCTCCCAGTCCAGGATGGTGGACATGACCTCGGTGCCCACGACCAGCACGCGGCGGGCAAAGCCCGTCTCCACCTGGGCGCGGGCGGCCTGCAGGGCGTAGATGAACCCGCTGCAGGCGCCGCTCAGATCGTAGCCCCACGCCCGCTCCGCCCCCAGCTCGTTCTGCAGGATGCAGGCGGTGGACGGAAAGAGCATGTCGGGCGTGACCGTGGGGACGATGATCAGGTCGACGTCGGCCGCCGCCACGCCGGCCTGGGCCAGCGCCGCGCGCGCCGCGAGCGCGCCGTGGTGCGAGGCGCCGACGCCGGGTTCCGCGATGCGGCGCTCGCGGATGCCGGTGCGCTCGACGATCCACTGGTCGTTGGTGTCGACGATCGCCTCGAGGTCCCGGTTCGTGACCACCCGGGACGGAAAATCCATGCCCACGCCGGTGATCCCGGCGGTGTGGAGCGTCCTTGCTGCCATACCTCGTCCTTCGGGTCGGGGGAGGATCGCCGGGGCGTCGGCCCGCGGCTTGGAGTCATGTCCTGCGGGATCCGCCGGTGCGGGGCCGCACGCAGGAGAAGCTAGGCCAATCCGATACGGTTTTCAAGCGCGGGCGGCGTCCAGTCTCGACGATCGCAGAGCCCCCGCCGCACCGGCGAGGGCTCTGCGCACTGTAGCCTGGCGGCGGGGATCGAACGGGACGCGAGCGGCGGGCACCGGGGCCGGCGCCGCGTCACTCCTTCTTCTCGCCCTCGCCCTCGCCCTCGGGAGCCTGCTCCTCGGGAGCCTGATCGGCGGCAGCCTCGTCCGCCTCCTGGGCCGCGCGCTCGTCCTGCGCACGCTCATCGGCGGCCTCCTGCAGGGCAGCCTTCGCCTCGGCCCTCTCCTCGGCCTCGAGGACACGACGCGCCCGCTTGCGCTTCTTGGTGTCCACCACCTTCGGGCGCACCGTGTTGTCCACCAGCTCGAGGATGGCCAGCTCGGCGTTGTCGCCCTTGCGGCCGCCCGACAGGCGCAGGATGCGGGTGTAGCCGCCCGGACGCTCGGCGAAGCGCGGTCCGATCACGTCGAACAGCTTCTGCACCACGGCCGGATCGTTGATCTTCCGCGCCGCCTGGCGCCGCGCATGGAGGTCACCGCGCTTGGCGAAGGTGATCAGCTTCTCCGCCAGGGAACGCGCCTCCTTCGCCTTGGGAACCGTGGTCTGGATCCGCTCGTGCTCGAAGAGCGCGGTCACCAGGTTGCGGTATAGCATGCGGCGATGGGACGCGCTGCGGCCCAGCTTCCGCCCACTGACGTTGTGACGCATCGTTCGTCCTTCCTCGGTCCGCGGCGGGCGGCGCAGGCCGCCGGCGGACGATCCTAGTCGCTGACCTTGGCGTTGATCCGCTCGACGATATCCGGATCGAAGATCATGCCGAAGTGGAGGTTCATTCCGTCCAGGATCTCCTGGATCTCGTTGAGGCTCTTGCGCCCGAAGTTGCGGAACTTCAACATCTCCTGCTCCGACCGGCTCACCAGATCGTAGAGGGAATGGATGTTGCCGGACTTCAGACAGTTCGCCGAGCGCACCGAAAGCTCCAGCTCCTCCACGTTGCGCGACAGCAGCTCGACGAGACGCTCCTGCTCCTCGTCGACCTCCGCCTCCTGCGCGTCGATGGGCGCCTCGTCGAAGTTGATGAACATCTGGAAGTGATCCTTGAGGATCTTGGACGCGAATCCCACCGCGTCCTCGGGCCGCACCGAGCCGTTGGTGTGGATCTCGATGACGAGCTTGTCGTAGTCCGTCCGCTGACCCACCCGCGTGTCCTGCACCCGGTAGGCCACCTTGCGGATCGGGGAGAAGTTCGTGTCCATCCGGATGACGCCGATGACCTCGTCGGGGATCTCGTGCGACTCGCGGTCCACGTAGCCGCGGCCCATGTCGATGTACAGCCGCGCGGAGAACGTGCCGGTGTCCGTCACGTTGCAGATCACGTGGTCCGGGTTGACGATCGTCAGCTCGGGGTGGCCGTTGATCATCCCGGCGGTCACCGGTCCGGGCTCGCTGCTCTCCAGCGTGGCCCAGTGCGCCGGCGCGTCGGTCATCCCGAACACCACGCCCTTGAGGTTCAGCACGATGTCCGTGACGTCCTCGAGCACGAACGGCAGCGCGCTGAGCTCGTGCTTCACGCCCTCGATCTGCGCGGCCGTGATCGCGTGTCCGTGGATGGAGGAGAGCAAGCTCCGCCGCAAGGCGTTGCCCAGGGTGTGACCGAAGCCGCGCTCGAGCGGGGAGATCTCCAGCTCGGCGTAGTTGGTCTCCTGGGTTTCCTTGTTGATCTTGACGCCCTCGGGCATCAACATGTTGACCCACTTCATGTCCGCTGCATCCCTTCCGCTCGAGCCGCTGCCATTAGACCTTCGAGTAGAGCTCCACGATCAGGTTCTCCTGGATCGGGATCGGCAGATCGCTGAGCTGCGGCTCGCCCACCAGGCGGCCCTCCAGCTTCTTCTCGTCCGCCTCGACGAACGGCAGCCGCTCCCGCTTGGCATTGTCCTTCAGCGCATCGCGGATGACGGGGATGTTGTGGCTCTTCTCGCGAACGGACACCATCTGCCCCACACGCACCTCGCGGCTGGGGATGTCGCAGACCCGCCCCTCCACGAGGACGTGCTTGTGGCGCACGAGCTGGCGCGCGGCCGCGCGGGAAGGCGCGAACCCCAGCCGGTAGATCACGTTGTCGAGCCGCTTCTCGAGGATGTTGAACAGGTTCTCACCGGTCGGCCCGGACTTGCGGTTCGCCTCGGCATAGTAGAGGCGGAACTGCCGCTCCAGAACTCCGTAGATCGAACGGACTTTCTGCTTTTCCCGCAGCTGGAGCTTGTAGTCCGAGGGTTTACGCCCGCGGCGACGGCCATGCTCGCCCGGCGCATACGGCCGGCGCTCGATGGCGCAGCTGCTCGAGTAGCAGCGCTCGCCCTTGAGAAACAGCTTCATCCCCTCGCGGCGGCAAAGCTTGCACTTCGCCTCGGTGTACCTGGCCATTCTCGGCTAACCTCCTGGCAGCTCGGGCCGGCGGCCCGGCTGCGGTCTCGTCGTGATTCGAACCGGCGAGCGGCGGCTGACTAGAGCCGGCGCCGCTTCTTGGGCCTGCAGCCGTTGTGCGGGATCGCCGTGTTGTCCTTGATCCGCGACACGTCCAGGCCCTCGGCCCGCAGGCTGCGGATGGCGGCTTCCCGGCCCGACCCCGGGCCCTTGATCCAGACCTCGACCTTGCGCATGCCGCCGGCGAGGACTTCCTGGGCGCAGAAACGGGCCGCCAGCTGGGCCGCGAAGGCCGTGCTCTTGCGGCTACCCTTGTAGCGCCCCTGGTGACCGCCGGACGACCAGGTGATGGTGTTCCCCTGGAGATCCGTGATGGTCACGATGGTGTTGTTGAAGCTGGACTTGATGTGGGCCACGCCCAGCGAGTCGAGCTTCTTCTTCTTCGCCTTGCGGGCCTTGCCCTTCTTCTCCGCTGCCAAGCTCGTCCTCCTCTTGCGCTACTTCTTCTTGGCACCCGGGCGCGTGCGCGGGCCCTTGCGCGTGCGGGCGTTGTTCTTGGTATTCTGGCCGCGCACCGGCAGCTTGCGCCGGTGGCGGAGCCCCCGGTAGCTGCCGATGTCCATCAGCCGCTGGATGTTCATGCTGGTCTCGGTCCGCAGCGTACCCTCGACCTGGAAATCCTTGTCGATGATCCCGATGATCCGACGGCTCTGCTCCTCCGTCAGATCGCGGGTCTTCGTCTCGGGATCGATGTCCGCCTTGGTGCAGATCTGCTGCGCCCGGTGCGGTCCGATGCCGTAGATGTAGGTCAGGGACGTGGCGACCCGCTTGTCGTTGGGGATGTCCACGCCGGCGATTCGTGCCACGGATGGCTCCTTTCTGCTTACCGGCGGTCGCGCCGCCGTGGGCGCGCCGCTGCGCACGGGCCCAGTGAACCTGGTCGCTGGGGCCTGAGTACCTCGTTCAACCCTGCCGCTGGTTGTGCCGGCGGTTGATGCAGATCACCCGCACCACGCCCTCGCGGCGGATGATCTTGCACTTGGGGCAGATCTTCTTCACGGATCCACGGACTTTCATGCTGCCTCCTCCGGGGCCGGCACACGGCCCATCCACGCTCCCGCCGGTCTCACTTGTACCGGTAGGTGATCCGACCACGCGTCAAGTCGTACGGGGAAAGCTCGACCGTGACCTTGTCGCCGGGCAGGATCCTGATGAAATGCATGCGCATCTTGCCCGAGACATGGGCCAGAACCACGTGCTTGTTCTCGAGTTCCACCCGGAACATGGCGTTGGGCAGGGCCTCGATGACCGTTCCCTCGACGCTGATTCCCTCTTCCTTCGCCATCCTCTGCTCTCTCCCCTGGCGCCGTACCCTACCGGGCCGTGAGCACGCTGGCGCCGTCAGCCGTGACCGCGACGGTGTGCTCGAAGTGCGCCGAAAGCTTGCGATCCGCGGTGACCACGGTCCACTCGTCGCGCAGCGTCACCACGCGCTTGATTCCCTGGTTGATCATCGGCTCGATGGCGATGACCAGCCCCTCCTCCATGACCGGGTCCGGCGCGGTGAAGCACCGGTAGTTCGGGACCTGCGGATCCTCGTGCAGGTCGCGCCCGATCCCGTGTCCCACCAGCGATTCCACCACCGCGAAGCCGCTGGCGCGGGCGTGGCGCTCGATCGTGGTGCCGATCGCCGACAGCCGCTGCCCCGGCTTCACCTCCGCGATGCCCTTCTCGAGGCACTCGCGGGTGACTTTCAGCAGGCGCGCCGCCTCCGCGTCCACCTCGCCCACCGGGAAGGTCTCCGCGCTGTCCGCGTGCCAGCCGTCCCGGATCACGCCGATGTCCACGCCCACGATGTCGCCCTCGCGCAGCGCGCGCCCGGAGGGGATCCCGTGGACCACCTCCTCGTTCACCGAGATGCAGGCCGACGCGGGAAACCCGTTGTAGCCCTTGAACGACGGGATGCAGCCCGCGTCGAGGATCAGCCTCTCGACGAGCGCGTCCAGTTCCGCCGTGGTCACTCCCGGTTCGATGCGGTCCCGGACCTGCCGGAACACATCCACCAGCACCGCCGCGCTCCGGGCCATCAGCTCGATCTCCCCGGGCGTCTTCAGGCGAATGTTCTGCCTGTTCCAGGACACGCTCACTCCCAGTCCGCCTTCCGCCCGGCCGCGGTCGTCATCCGGCGCCGCCCGTGTCAGGCCAGGACCGTCCGGATCCGCTGCGAGACATCCTGCGGCGCGCCGGTACCGTCGATCCGGTGCAGCGGGTACTTCTCTCCCAGCCGCGCCGCCGCCGGGTACGTCTTGGTGCGGTAGACCTGCAGCCGGTTCCGCACGGTCGCCTCGGTATCGTCCTCGCGCTGATACAGCCCCGGCTCGCCGCAGCGAGGGCAGAGCTCGGGCCGCGCCGGATCCACCGCATCGCGATGGGTGACGAAGCCGCAGGACCGGCAAGTGAGCCGGCCGCTCAGGCGCCGCACGATCTCCTCGTCCGGGACCTCGAGCGAGATCACCGCGCCCACCGACTGGTCGATCTTCTCGAGCAGTTCCATCAGGCCGTCTGCCTGCGGCAGGGTCCGCGGGAAGCCGTCCAGCAGCCAGCCCCGCTCGCGGGCGTCGTCTTGCTGGAGACGGTCCCGGATGATCTCCATCATCAGGTCGTCGCTCACCAGCTCGCCGCGGTTCATCACGTCCTGCACCCGGTGCCCCAGCTCCGACCCGCTACCGACCGCCGCGCGCAGCATGTCGCCGGTCGAGATGTGCACCACGCCCAGCAGATCGATGATCGTGGCCGCCTGCGTTCCCTTGCCACACCCGGGAGGTCCCATGATGATCACGTTCATTCGCCCTACCTCCTGCCGCGGAGCCGACCCTTCTTCATGAACCCGTCATAATGGCGCATGACGAGGTGCGATTCGATCTGCTGCAAGGTGTCGAGCGCCACGCCCACGACGATCAGCAGCCCCGTGCCGCCGAAGTAGAACGGCACGTTCAGGAAGGCGATCATCAGGTCCGGCAGGATGGCGATGACCGCCAGGAAGACGGCGCCCGGCAGCGTGACCCGGGTCAGGACCCGGTCGATGTACTCGGCGGTGCGCTTGCCCGGGCGCACGCCCGGGATGAAGCCGCTGTTCTTCTTCATGTTGTCCGCCAGGTCGACCGGGTTGAGGATCACCGCGGTGTAGAAGTAGGCGAACAGGATGATCAGCGCCGAGTAGACGATCACGTACACCGGATGCGGCGGCTGGAACCACGTGGTCAGCGACATCACGAAGGCGTTCTCGCTGAAGAACCCGCCGATCGTGGCCGGGAACATGATGATCGACTGCGCGAAGATGATGGGGATCACGCCGGCGGTGTTCACCCGCAGCGGGATGTGCGTGCTGGCCCCGCCGTACACGCGCCGCCCCACGATCTTCTTGGCGTACTGGACCGGGATCCGCCGCTGCCCCTGCGTGATGGCGATGATGCCGCCGATCACCAGGATCATGAAGCCCACGATCACCAGCCCGAGCATCCAGTGCAGCTGTCCGGTCCGCAACGCCTGGAAGGTGTTGAGGATCTCGGTCGGATAGGCGGCGATGATCCCGATGAAGATGATCAGCGAGATGCCGTTGCCGATGCCCCGCTCGGTGATCTGCTCGCCCAGCCACATCACGAAGATGGTGCCCGAGGTGAGCGTGAGCACCGTCAACAGCTGGAAGCTGATGCCCGGGTTCGCCACCACGCCCATGCCCTGCACGGCGAAGCTCACGCCGAAGGCCTGGATGGCCGCCAGCAACACGGTGGCGTACCGCGTGTACTGGTTGATCTTCTTGCGCCCCTCCTCACCTTCCTTGGCGAGCTTCTCGAAGTACGGTACCACTGCCTGCAGCAGCTGGAAGATGATGGACGCGCTGATGTAGGGCATGATGCCCAGCGCGAAGATCGTGGCGTTGCTCAGGTTCCCGCCGGAGAACATGTCGTAGAGGCCGACGAGAGTGCCGGCCTGCTGTTCGAAGATGTCTCGCAGGGCTGCACGGTTCACCCCCGGCGACGGCACGTGGCCGCCCAGCCGGTAGATCACGAGGATCATGCCGGTGAACAGGATCCGCCGCTTGAGCTCGGGGATCTTGAACATGTCGCGGTAGCTGCCGAGATTCACCGCTCTGCTTCCTTTGGTTCGACGTGACCGCCGCCGCTAGCTCTTGACGCTCACCGAGCCGCCCGCAGCCTCCACTGCCTTCACGGCGGCCTGGCTGGCGCGATCGACCTCGATGGTCAGGGACTTCGTGACCTCGCCGCGGGCCAGCAGCTTCACCGGCCGGTCGGCGTACTTGACCAGCCCCACCGCCGCCAGTTCCCCGGCGTTCACGCTGGCGCCCGACTCGAAGCGGGCGTCGAGCTGGTCGAGGTTCACCAGCTGGAATTCCTTCTTGAAGATGTTGGTGAAGCCGCGCTTGGGCACCCGCCGGTTCAGCGGCATCTGTCCGCCCTCGAACCAGGGCGGAATGCCGCCGCCGGAGCGGGCCTTCTGGCCCTTGTGCCCGCGGCCACCTGTCTTGCCCTGGCCGGAACCAGGACCGCGACCACGCCGCTTGGTGTCGCGGTTCGCCCCCCGCGGGGCCCGGATGTCGTTGAGCTTCAGCATCTTGCTACTCCACCTCTTCCACGGTCACGAGATGCCGGACCTTGTGGATCATGCCACGGATCGCCGGCGTGTCGTCGTGGACGACCACCGCCTGGTGATGACGCAGCCCGAGGGATGCGATGACCCGGCGGTGCTTCTCCGGGCGTCCGATGACGCTGCGCACCTGCTTGATCTTCAGCTTGCGGTCACTCATGGCTCTGGGTCTCCTGGCTCTGCGGTTCCTGAGCCTGGGCCGGCTGCTCCGGGGGCGTCGCCTCGGCCGCCTGGCCACCGGCGGCGGCGGCTTCCTGCTCGGCCTTCCGGCCGCGCTGCAGGCCCAGCATCTGCGGCACCGTCAGTCCCCGCTTGGCGGCGAACTGCTCGGCCGACCGCAGCTGGCGCAGCCCGTCCATGGTGGCCTTCACCACGTTGTTGGGATTGCGAGAGCCCAGCTGCTTGGTGAGGATGTTGCGGATCCCCGCCGCCTCCAGGATGGCGCGCACCCCGCCCGCCGCGATGATCCCGGTACCCGGCATGGCCGGCTTCAGGAGCACGCGACTGGCGCCGAACCGACCGGTCACCTCGTAAGGGATGGTCTCGTTCAGCATCGGGATCTTCATCTGCCCGGCCCGGGCGGCTTCGCTGCCCTTGCGGATGGCGTCGGCGATCTCGTTGGCCTTGCCCATGGCCACGCCCACGCTGCCCTTGCCGTCGCCGACGGTGACGATGGCGCTGAAGCTGAAGCGCCGGCCGCCCTTCACCACCTTGGCCACGCGGTTGATGTTGATCACGTTCTCGTGCAGTTCAGGCTGCGCGCCGTCGCGATCGCTGCGCTCGCCACGGGCCCGCTGGCCCGGTCCACGCCGCGCTCCGCCCGGCCCGCCCGGCCCGCCCGGTCCGCCCGGTCCGCCCGGTCCGCCACCGCGCCGGCGATTGGGACCCGCGCCCGGTCGCGCTCCGCCTCTGGGGTTGTTTGCGAAATCCGCCATCGATTCGTGCTCCCGTTCCCGGCCGCCTGGGCGGCCGCCACTCAGAACTCCAGGCCCCCGTCGCGCGCGCCGCGCGCCAGGGCGGCGACACGCCCGTGGTACAGGTAACCATTCCGGTCGAAGACGATCTTCTCGATCCCGCGCTCCTTAGCGCGCTGGGCCAGCTGCTTGCCCACGCTGTACGCCGAGGCGCACTTGCCGGCGACGCCCTCGGGCAGCTCGTCCGGCGCGGCCAGCCGGCTGTCGAAATGGACCAGCGTGCGTCCCTGGTCGTCGTCCACGACCTGGGCATAGATGAACCGGTTGCTGCGATAGACCGTCAGCCGCGGCCGCTCGGAGGTGCCGTGCACCCTGCGTCGCACCCGCCGCTTGCGCTGCAGCCAGGCCGTTCGCCGCGTCTTCGTGAACTCGCTCATGCCGTCTGTCTCCTCGCGTGCGCGGACGCCGAACTCCGCACCGTCGGGTCCCGCTACTTGTTGGCGGCCTTGCCGGCCTTGCGGATGATCACCTCGTCCGCGTACCGGATGCCCTTGCCCTTGTAGGGCTCAGGCGGGCGATAGGCGCGGATCTCGGCCGCGACCTGGCCCACCTGCTGCTTGCTGGAGCCGGACACCACGATGCGGGTGGGCTCCGGGCAGGCGATGCTGATGCCGTCCGGGACGGGGTAGTTCACCGGATGGCTGAACTGCAGCGACAGCTCGAGCACGCCGTCCTTGACGGCCGCCCGGTAGCCCACGCCCTCGATCTGCAGGACGCGGGTGAACCCTTCGGTCACGCCCGTGACCTGGTTGGCCACCAGGGCGCGCACCAGTCCGTGCCGGGCCTTCATGGGTTTGCTGTCGTCGGGCCGCTTCACCAGCAACTGGCCGTCGGCCTCCTCGAACGTGAGGCCGGGCGGAATGTGCTGGCGCACCTCGCCCCGGGGGCCCTTGACCACCGCCTCGTCGTCCTCCACGTGGAAGGTCACGCCCTGAGGCAGCGGAATCGGGTTCTTTCCTACGCGCGACATGCTGTTCGCTCCTTGCCTGCTGCGCGGCCTACCAGACCTCGCAGAGCACCTCGCCACCCACACCGAGCCGGCGGCACTGGTGATCCGTGAAGACGCCCTGATTCGTGGACACGATCGAGATGCCGTAGCCGCCGCAGACCCTCGGGACTTCGCCCTTGCCGGAGTAGATGCGGCGACCCGGACGGCTGACCCGCCGGATGCCCTCGATCACACCGGTCCTGCGACCGTCACGATCGTAGTACTTCAGCGTGAGCCGGATCATGCTCTTGCCGCCCTGCTCGGTCTTCTCGATCCGCGTCAGGTAACCCTGGTCCAGCAGCACGTTGGCCAGCGCCAGCTTCAGGTTGGAAGCCGGCACCTCGACCTTCCGGTGCCCGGCCTGGATCCCGTTGCGGATCCGGGTCAGCATGTCGGCGATGGGATCGGTCATGCTCATCGCTCGTTCTCCCTTTATCGCTCGTTGTCAGTCCGTCCGCCCGACGGCGCTACCAGCTAGCCTTCTTCACTCCGGGCAGATAGCCCTGAAGGGCCAGCTCCCGGAAGCAGATGCGGCAGAGCCCGAAGCGGCGAATGTAAGCCCGCGCCCGCCCGCAGCGCCGGCAGCGGGTGTAGGCCCTCACCTTGAACTTGGGCGGCCGGTTGGCCTTGGCGATCAACGACTTCTTGGCCAAAGCTACTCCTCCGTTTACGAGCGCCGGAAAGGCATGCCCAGCAGCCGCAGCAACTCGCGCCCTTCCTCGTCGTTTCTGGCGGTGGTCACGATCGTGACGTTCATGCCACGCGGCTCGTCCACCTTGTCGTAGTCGATCTCCGGAAAGATCAGCTGGTCCTTGAGGCCCAGCGTGTAGTCGCCGGCCCCGCTCAGCCGCGTCCCGACCCCGCGGAAGTCGCGCAGGCGCGGCAGCGCCACGTTGATGAAGCGGTCCAGGAACTCCCACATGCGGTCCTGGCGCAGCGTCACCCGGGCGCCGATCTCCATGCCGGTGCGGATCTTGAAGTTCGACACGCTCTTCTTGGCTCGCGTGGCGACGGGCTTCTGCCCCGTGATCACCTCGAGATCGGCCAGGGCGTTCTCCAGGATCTTGGGGTTCTGCGTGGCCCGCCCCAGACCCATGTTGAGCACGACCTTCACCGGCCGCGGCACCTGCATGGAACTCGTGTACTCGAACCTCTCCTGGAGCGCGGGTACCACCTGCTCCTCGTACACGAGGCGCATGCGGGCCGGGTTCGACTTGCTCCGCGACACGGCCTTGCCCTCGGGCTTGGCCTGGGTCTTCTTCTTCGTCTTCGTCTTCTCCGCCATCAGTCCTCGTCCTCCCGCCGCGGCGTCAGTCGCCGAGCATCTCGCCGCTCTTCTTGCTCACGCGCGCGCGGCTGCCGTCGGAAAGGATCTCCTTGCCGATGCGGGTCGACTTGCCCGTCTGCGGGCAGACCAGCATCACGTTGGACGCATTGATCGTCCCCTCCTTCTCCACGATCCCGCCCTGGGGGGTGGAGCGCGAGGGCTTCTGGTGCCGCTTGATCAGGTTGACCTTCTCCACGATGATCCGCCCCGAATCGGGGAAGACCTTCAGGACCTGGCCCTCCTTGCCGCGGTCGTTGCCGGCGACCACCCGGACCCTGTCGCCCTTCTTGATGCGCATCACAGCACCTCCGGGGCGAGCGAGACGATCTTCATGAACTTCTTCTCGCGCAGCTCGCGAGCCACGGGTCCGAAGATACGGGTGCCGACCGGCTCCTTGCCCTCGCTGTCGAGAATCACCGCGGCGTTCTCGCTGAAGCGGATGTACGTCCCGTCCCGCCGGCCGATCTCCTTGCGGGTGCGCACGATCACGCACTTCACGACCTGACCCTTCTTGATCGTCCCGTTGGGTATGGCCGACTTCACCGAGGCCACGATGACGTCGCCCACCCGCGCGTAGCGCCGTCCGGTGCCGCCGAGGACACGGATGCACTGGGCCACCTTGGCGCCGGAGTTGTCGGCGATGGTGAGACGCGTGTACTCCTGGATCATCTTGCCTTCCTCCGGGCCCTACTTCGCCCGTTCCAGAATTTCCGCCACCCGCCAGCGCTTGGTCCTGGACAGTGGGCGGGTGGACATCAGCTTCACCACGTCGCCGACCTTGCACTCGTTGGCCTCGTCGTGGGCCACGAGCTTGGACGTACGCGTGATGATCCGCTTGTACAGAGGGTGCGGAAAGCGGCGGCTGATCTTCACGACCACCGTCTTGTCCATCTTGTCGGAGACGACCTGGCCGATCCGCACGGCCCGCAGGTTTCGCTCGTTCACCATGGGTTCTCCCATTCCTACTCCTCGACCACCCGCGTGCGCGGGCGGTGCCGGTCCGGCGCCTACTGGGCGGCCGCCTGCCTCTTCTGACGGATCACCGTCTTGATGACCGCGATCTCCTTGCGTGCCAGGCGCACCTGCAGCGGGTTGTCCAGCTGCTGCAACCTGAGCCGCAGGCTCATGTTCATCAGCTCCTCCGCCTTCTCGCGCTCCAGATCCTGGAGCTCCTCCAGCGGCAGGTCGCGCAGATCGTGGGCTTTCCTCATCTCTCCGTCTCCCCGTTGGCCTCAGCCGATCAGTCGGCCTGCCTGCTGACGATGCGCGTCTTGAAGGGCAGCTTCGAGGCACCCAGGCGCAGGGCCTCCTTCGCGAGATCCTCGCTCACGCCGTTGATCTCGTAGATGATCCGCCCCGGCTTGATCACGGCCACCCAGTACTCGGGGGCGCCCTTGCCCTTGCCCATGCGGGTTTCCGCCGGCTTGAGCGTGATCGGCTTGTCGGGGAACACCCGGATCCAGACGTTGCCCATGCGCTTGATCTTGCGGGTGATGGCCACACGGGCGGACTCGATCTGCCGGCTCTTCATCCAGCCGGCTTCGATCGCCTGCAGGCCAAAGTCCCCGAAGGCCACCCGGGAGCCGCGGTACGCCACGCCCCGGCGACGCCCCTTCATCATCTTGCGGAACTTGGTGCGCTTCGGCATCAACATGGCTCATCGTCCTCTCGGGCCGGGCGCGGTGCGCTGCCGGCTCACTGCTGCATCACCGGCTCAGCCCCGGTCCCTGACCACCTGCGACCGCTGCTGTTCCTTGAACTCGGCCGGGAAGATCTCGCCCTTGCAGATCCAGACCTTCACGCCGATCGATCCGTACTGGCTTCGGCCCAGGGCCGTGCCGTAGTCGATGTCCGCGCGCAGCGTGTGCAGGGGCACACTGCCGTCCGCGTAGCTCTCGACGCGGGCCATCTCGGAGCCGCCCAGGCGCCCCGCGCACCGCACGCGGATGCCCTTGGCGCCCATGCGCATGGCGGTGGCGATGGCCTTCTTCATGGCGCGACGGAACGAGACACGGCTGGCGAGCTGGACCGCGATATGCTCGGCCACCAGGTTCGCGCTCAGCTCCGGCTTCTTGACTTCCTCGATGTCCAGCTTGACCATCTTGCCGATCATCTTCTGCAACTCGGCGCGCAGCTGGTCCGCCTTCGCGCCCTTGCGGCCGATGACCACGCCGGGACGGCTGGTCGAGACGATGATGTTCACCTTCTCGCGGAACCGCTTGATCTTGATCGAGTCGATCCCCGCGTTGCCGACGCGCGCCGTGATGTACTTGCGCAGCAACTGGTCCTCGTTCAGCCAGTCGGCGTAGTGCCGGTCGGTGAACCAGGTCGAGTTCCAGTCCTTGACGATTCCCAGCCGGAAACCGATCGGATGCGTCTTCTGACCCATGGGTCTTCCTTCCTTCGTTCCCCTGCTCTCGCCCCGCGCGGGGCCGCTGCCTGTTCCGGCCGGTGCCGGGCCGCGTTCGCGCGAGCGATCAGTCCCGGTCGCCGACGGTCACCTGGATGTGGGCCATCCGCTTCAGGATGCGGTAGGCCCGCCCCTGCGCGCGCGGCCGGATCCGCTTCATCGTGGGTCCCTCGTCGATGCGGATCTCCTTCACGAAGACCCGCTTGCGGTCGACCCGCGCTCCATCCTCGGACTTGCCGCGAGCATTCGCCTCGGCCGACAGGATCGTCTTGCGCAGCAGCGGCGAGGCCTTGCGCGGCGTCAGCGCGAGAATGCTCAGCGCCTCCGCGATGCTCTTGCCCCGCACCAGGTCCGCCACGAGGCGGGCCTTGCGCGGCGAGATCCTGTTGTAGCGGGACACGGCTCGTGCCTCCATCAGAAACCTCCCCAACCGACGCAGTGGCGGTCCGCTACTTCTTCTTCTTGCTGGTGTGCCCCCGGTAGGTCCGGGTGGGAGCGAACTCGCCGAACTTGTGGCCCACCATGTTCTCCTGGACGTACACCGGGATGAACTGCTTGCCGTTGTGCACGGCAATGGTGTGGCCCAGGAATTCGGGCACGATGGTCGAGCGCCGCGACCAGGTCTTGATCACGCGCTTCTCGCCCCTGCTGTTGAGGGTCTCCACCTTCACCAGCAAGTGGCCGTCGACGAACGGACCCTTCTTGATCGATCTGGACATGCCTCTCTCAGCCTCCGTTGGCCCTGCGCCCCGCGAGGCGCCACGGCCCCGTTCCGGGCGCCTACTTGCTGATCCGGCGCCGGCGGACGATGAACTCGTCCGAGGGCTTCTTCTTCCGCGTCTTGTAGCCCTTGGTGGGCTTGCCCCAGGGCGTGCTCGGGTGACCGCCGCCGGAGGTCCGGCCCTCGCCGCCGCCGTGCGGGTGATCGACCGGGTTCATGGCCACGCCGCGCACCTTGGGCCGCCGGCCGAGCCAGCGCGTGCGTCCGGCCTTGCCGCTCACCACGTTCTCGTGCTCGGCGTTGCCGACCTCGCCGATGGTGGCGTAGCAGTTCTTGTGGACGATGCGCACCTCGCCGCTCGGCAGGCGCAGCGTCACGTGCGCGCCCTCCTTCGCCATGAGCTGGGCGTAGGAGCCGGCGCTGCGGGCCATCTGGCCGCCCTTGCCGATGTTCAGCTCCACGTTGTGCACCAGGGTGCCCAGGGGGATGCGCTCCAGCGGCAGCGCGTTGCCCGTGTTGAACGGCGCGTCCGGCCCCGCCACCACCGCGTCGCCCACCTTCAGACCCTTCGGCCAGACGATGTAGCGCTTCTCGCCGTCGGCGTAGGTCAGCAGCGCGATGCGGGCGCTCCGGTTCGGGTCGTACTCGATGGTGCTCACCTTGGCCGGGACTTCCAGCTTGTTGCGCTTGAAGTCGATCTTGCGGTAGCGACGCTTGTGGCCGCCGCCGCGCCGGCGGATCGTGATCCGACCCTGATTGTTACGGCCGCCCGACTTGGTCAGCGGCTCGAGGAGCGACTTCTCCGGCTCGCTCCGCGTGATCTCGCTGAAATCGGCGACCGTGCGGAAGCGCTGCGTCGGCGTCACCGGCTTCAGTTTCTTGATGCCCATCCGTCTTCTCCCCTGCTGCGCCCCGCTGCCGCGGAGCGGCTGGGCTCGTCTCGCAGCCGCGGCACCGGCGATCGGCGCCGGCTCTCGCCGCAGCTCTACACTGCAGACCGGATCCAGGCCGGGCGGCCCCGGCGTGGCCTAGACGACGTCGAACAGATCGATGTTGTCGCCCTCGGCCAGGGTGACCACAGCCTTCTTCCAGTCGGCGCGCTTGCCCGAGAAGCGGCCGAGCCGCTTCACCTTGCCGCGGTAGTTCATGGTGCGGACCTGAAGCACCTTTACGCCGAAGTAGTGCTCCACCGCCTGCTTGATCTCGTGCTTGTTGGCCTCCGGAGCCACCTCGAAGACGAACTGGTTGTTCGCCTCGCGCAGATCCGCGCCGCGTTCGGTGATCATCGGTCGCCGTACGACCTTGCTCAGGTCCTTCATCGCCCGAACACCTCCTCGGCCCCGCTCAGCGCCTTCTCGGTGAAGACCAGGTTGTCGGCCCAGAGCACCGTGTAGGCATTCAGTTCGTTGCTGCGCAGCACGCGCACGCCGCGCAGGTTCCGCAGCGACCGGTACACCGTGTCGGACTCGATCTCGCCCGGCAGCACCACCAGCGTGTGGCGGCCGGCGAGAGGCATGGCGCCCAGCAGGGCCGCCATGGTCCTGGTGCGCGGCGCGTCCAGGTTCAGGTCCTCCACCACGCTGACCCGTTCGGAGCTGGCGCGGTCGCTCAGCGCCGAGGTCAGGGCCAGACGCTTGATCTTGCGCGGCAGGACGTAGCTGTAGTCGCGCGGCTTGGGGCCGTGCGCCCGGCCGCCGCCCACCCGGCTGGGGCTGTTCGCCGAACCCATGCGCGCCCGGCCGGTGCCCTTCTGCCGGAAGAGCTTCGACTTGGAATAGCGCAGCTCGGCCCGCGTCTTGGTCGAGTGCGTTCCCTGGCGCTGGTTGGCCAGGTAGCAGCGCACGGCCTCGTAGAGGGCCTGGCGGTGGACCGGCTGCGCGAACAGGCGCTCCGGCAGGTCCACGGTGCCCTTGACCTCGCCCGTGCTGCTGTAGAGGTTTGCCGTTGCCATAGCGACTCTCTCCTGCCGTGGCGGCGACCCGCGACTAGCGGCTGGGCCGGATGTAGACGAAGCCGTTCTTGTGACCGGGAACGCTGCCCTTCACCAGCAGCAGATTCCGCTCCCGGTCCACGGCCACGACCGTCAGGTTCTTCTTGGTCTCGCGCTTCGCGCCGTACTGGCCCGCCATCTTCTTGCCCTTGAGCACGCGGCCGGGCTCGGTGTGCATACCGATGGAGCCGGACTCCCGAACGTTCTTGGTACCGTGGCCGGCCGGTCCGCGGTGATGGTTGTGACGCTTGATGGTGCCCGAGAAACCGCGCCCCTTCGTGACCCCGGTCACGTCGACCGCGGTCGTCTCGGCGAGGATGGACACGTCCACCATATCACCCAGCTTGTACGCCGGCGCGTCGTCGAGCCGGAACTCGCGGACCATGCGCAGGGGATCGGTTCCGGCGTTCCGGAAGTGTCCCTGCATGGGCATGGGCGTGTTCTTGGCCTTCTTCTTGCCGAAGCCGATCTGGACCGCGTGGTACCCGTCGCTGACGGCTGTCTTGACCTGGGTCACCACGCAGGGTCCCGCCTGGATCACGGTCACGGGGACGCTCAGGCCGTCCTCCATGAAGCGGCGGGTCATGCCGAGCTTTTTGCCGATCAGTCCGATCATTGTCCTTGCTCCCTCGCTCTCGCAGCGGACGCGTTCAGACCTGGATCTCCACGTCGACGCTCGCGGGTAAGGTCAGCTTCTTCAGGAACTCTGTGGTCTGCGGCGTCGAGTTCTCGATCTCGATCAGCCGCTTGTGGACCCGCATCTCGAACTGCTCGCGCGACTTCTTGTCCACGTGCGGCGAGCGCAGCACCGTGTAGAAGGTACGCGAGGTCGGCAGCGGGATTGGGCCCTTCACCAGGGCGCCCGTGCGCAGAGCCGTCGAAACGATGACCTCGGCGCTCTTGTCGAGCACCGCGGGCTCGTACGCCCTGAGCCTGATCTTGATCTTCTGACGAGCCACGGATTCTCCTTCGCGATGGCTACTCCAGCATCGCCGCTGCGGCCTCGCCGGCAGCCCGGCGCCTGCTCACCTGTCGCTGCCCGGAGGCGGCGTCGCGTCGCCCCCGGTCCCCAGCACGTGGTCCGGCGGCGACCCCCGGCCGCCGCCGCGCCTTCCCGCCCTACTGGAGGATCTTGGCCACCACGCCGGCGCCCACGGTACGGCCGCCCTCGCGGATGGCGAAGC
>JAWOID010000138.1:0-50760 GCA_046484865.1 Candidatus Krumholzibacteriia bacterium | reverse complement strand
AGTAGATCAGGAACCCGATCGCGATCAGCGCCAGCACGACCCCGACCAGCACCGAGAGATCGGGTACGAAGATGTCACGGTCGCCCCCTCGGATGGCGCGCAAGACGATCAGGCAGTACGTGAACACCGCCACGAATACGCCCAGGACGGTCTGGTTGGCGCGGTCCCGCATGAAGTTCCGCAACACTCGTGACGAATACTGGCTCGCCGTCAGCGACAGGGCGACCACGGTGATGGAGAACGTCACGCCGGCCACCGTGATCATCGATCCCGCGATCGCCGACAGCACCCCTCGCGAACCGTCGGCACCGGCGCCGAACAACAACGGCCAGCGCTGCGTCGCCGACCCGCCGAGCCTCTGGTCCACCGCGATCAGCGCGAACGCCAGGAGGACGGCGCCGCCCATCATCAGCGCGGGGATGAACCAGAGGCTGGAGCGAAGCGGCTCCCAGAACCGGCTCACGAAGTTCATGGCGGCGATTCCTGACCTTCCGTCGGTGGGCCGGGCGACCGGCTCGAGGCGGCCGGCGGTCATCCGGGGCCCGGCCGCGTCCTCGGCGCTACCTGCTGCCTTCCAGTTCGCTGATCAGCGCCCTCATCTCCCTGATCTCCTCGCGCTGGGTCTCGATGATCTCGTCGGCGAGCTCGCGGACTCGCGGATCGGATAACTCGGCGCGGGTGCTCGTCAGGATCGCGATCGAATGGTGCGGGATCATCGCCTTCATGTACGACACGTCCTGGACGGTCGTCTGGCTGCGGACGAGCCAGAGCGCCATCGCGAACACGACGACGCTGCCGGCGTAGATGCCGATGTTCACCGCCCGATTGGTATGCATCTTCCACATGAAGCTCAGCATGATGACCGCCATGGTCGCTCCCATCATGAGCGCCATGTAGGTGCGCGTCTCGCTGTAGACCACGTGCTCCAGCCGATAGGTGTTCAGATACATGAGTCCGAACATGACGACGGTCGAGGTCGCGATCATGGCGCCGAACCTTGCGTACGCCCTCATGGATGCTTCTCCTTTCCCCGGGCCTGGCGGCCGACGTCGCCCCGCGAATCGCGGTGCCGGTCAGGATCGTGCCGGCGCGGGCGCAGATCGGATGGAACGATACCCCTCGGGCACCCCGCGACGAGAGAGGACCAGCTGCCACACCTGGTTCTTCCTGGCCCGGAAGGATCCCGCGCACGAGAGCAGGTAATAGCGCCACATGCGGAAGAAGTGGCGGTCGTAGCGCGACTCGAGATCTTGCCGATGTGCGACGACGTTGCGATGCCACTGCATGAGGGTCGGATCGTAGTACGGTCCGAAGCCGTGCCAGTCCTCGAGCACCAGGAGCCCCTCGCTGGCCTCCGCCAGCTGACGTGCCGACGGCAGCAAGCTGTCCGGGAACACGTAGCGGTCGGTCCAGGCGTCGCCGTTCACGTTGCTGGTGTTGCTGCCGATGGTGTGGAGCAGGAGCAGACCGTCGTCCGTAAGGCAGCGCCGGGCCACCCGCATGAAGCTCCGGTGGTTGCGGTGGCCGACGTGCTCGATCATGCCCAGGGAGAAGATGCGGTCGAACGGCTCGTCGACGCTGCGGTAGTCCTGCAGGCGGATCTCGACCGGCAGCCCGCGGCAGGTCTCGCGCGCCACCTCGGCCTGCGCCGCCGAGATGGTCACGCCGACCACCTCCACGCCGTGCCGTGAAGCCGCCCAGCGCGCCGCGCCGCCCCAGCCGCAGCCGATGTCCAGGACGCGCATGCCCCGCTCGAGGTGCAGCTTGCGGCAGACCAGCTCCAGCTTGGCTTCCTGCGCCTCGTCGAGGGTCCGGGCGTCCTGCCAGAAACCGCAGCTGTAGATCATGCGACGATCGAGCATGCGCTGGAACAGATCGTTGCCGAGATCGTAGTGGCGACCCACCGCCCGGCGCGCCCGCAATGGCTTCTGCAGGTTGAACAGCCGCGATCTCAGATGCGTGAGCCACCATCGGCGCCCCCGGACCCGGGCGTCGAGCCTCGCGCGCAACACGCGGTTGAAGAACTCGTCCAGACGTTCGCAGTCCCACCACCCGTCCATGTACGCTTCCCCCAGCCCCAGCGCGCCGCCGCGCATGACCCGGGCATAGAAGCGGTCGTCGTGGATCTGGATGTCGTGGGGTTCGGGACCATCGATCTCGATGCCGGCAGCATCGAGCAGGCTTTCGACCTTTCTGCGCAGGGCGCGCTCGAACATGACGACCTCCTCGAGCACCGCGCCGGACCGGCGCCGTCCCCTCGAACCCGGGCATGTCTCCAGATATAGGCGACCACGCTCGGAGCAGCCACTTCGCTCGCCCGATCCTGAAGGGAGGTAATCGACAGGAGAATCGCCGGCGACATCGCTGACGGATCGCCATCGCCACATCGAATTCGATTCGTGCCGGGGATCGTCGGATGAAGAGCAGTCTCGCCGCCCGGCGCGCGGCTAGCCGCGGTTCCGCTGCGGCGCCTCGGTCAGCGTGGCGATGAAGCGCTGCACGGCCGGCCGGTAGACGTCGAGCGAGCGCATGAAGCCGCCGCCGTGGCCGCCGCGGATATCGACCATCTGCTTGGGGGGGGCAGCCGCCTCGAAGAGTTGCCGTCCCAGTTCGTACGGCACCACCTCGTCGTCCACGCTGTGGACGAAGAGCTTCGGACAGGTGATGTCCGGCACCAGGCTGAGCGTGTCGTATCGGGCACGCAGCAGCAGCCTGATCGGCAGCCAGGGGTAGAACCGGCTGGCCAGATCGGCGGCGCTGGTGAACGACGACTCCACCATCAGGCCCGCCGGCTCCGTCTCCGACGCCACCCGCGCCGCCACCGCCCCCCCCAGCGACCTGCCCCAGAGGATGATCCGGTCGGGCGACACCCCCTCCTCCTCGACCAGGTGACGCCAGGCCGCGCGCGCATCCGCGTACAGCCCGGCCTCGCTGGGACGGCCCTCGCTGCGGCCGTAGCCGCGGTAATCGAAGATCAGGAGCGCGAGACCCAGGTCGTGGAGCAAGCGGACGGTCTCCAGGCGCCCGGCGATGTTGCCCGCATTACCGTGGCAGAAGATCACCGTGAACCGGGCGTCGGCTACCGGCACCCACCAGCCGTGCAAGAGCGGCCCGTCTGCCGACGCGAAGGTGACGTCGCGAAAGGCGATCCCCACGAGTCCCGGGTCCGCGCCAAGTCGGCGCTCGGGATAGTAGACGTGCCGGTCCTGCGTCAGCCACAGCAGCAGGACCGCCGCCAGGTACAGAAGCGCCACGACGACCAGCAGCCAGACGATCATCATGATTTTCATGCGGAAGCCCCTCGTCATGGATCGACAACACTCTACCGTGGGGCCCGCATCGACGCCTTGCGTTATTCCACGCAAATTGTTTCCGGCCCTGGCCATGGTGTCGATCTGACCGTTCACGCCGCGTGCTTCAACTCATGGCGCCGGTTCACCTTCAGCGCCCGCGTCATGACCTCCCGCAATTGCCGCCAGCGACCCTCGAATCCGATCTGGGCCGCTTCTGTGAACTGAAGGTGACGCCGCAGTGGAGGCAGCGGAACCTGCGGATACGCCTGGGGCGGCCGAGGCGGAGATTCGAGCCCCATACCCTTGAACCGCCAGCCTGGCTGCAACGGGCAGTGGTACTTGCAACTAGGCGACAGACAACGGGCCGGCCTCCAGTGGGGATCGTCGAGTTCGTGGTTGTCCATGCCCGCCGAGTTGCAGGACCGGGGCCGGAAACATTCTTCGTGGAATAACTCGTGGCTTGACAGGGAAGAACCGAGGTATAGATTTCCGAATTCGTATTCGCTTAACGAATCGTCAATTCAGAACTGGAAGGGTCCGGTCCCTGCCGTACCCCAGGGGAGATGGTGATGGGTCACCGAGAATCCGAGTCCCACGGGGGCGCGACCGGGACGGGAGCCGACGGCGGAACCTCCGTTCGGCCGGGCCGGCGGCAACGAGAGCGCCAGCGGCACGAGCAGGAGATCCTGGCGGCGGCCGCCGAGCTGTTCGCGCGGCAGGGTTACGAGCGCACGAGCATGCAACAGATCGCGCAGCAGGCCGAATTCTCCATTGGCAAGCTCTACCAGCATTTCGAGGGGAAGGAGGCCATCTACCACCAGCTCGTGGAACGGCACTGCGCCAGCATGCTGGCGCAGATGGACGAGGCCGGAGCCGAGGGCGGTCCGCCCCTGGAACGGCTGGACCGGATGATGGAGCGCATCATCGGCCATTTCGACCGCGACCGCAATTTCCTGCGCATCTACAGCAACGAGAACCCCATGAACCTCGAAGGACTCGTCGAGGCCACGATGCGGTCGACTCTCGAGCGGGTGTCGGCGCTCCTGCGCCAGGCGATCGAGCGCGGCGAACTTCCGCCCGAAGATCCCGAACTGCTGGCCGCGGTGCTGGTGGGCGCGGGTGATCGGCTGCTGCAGGTCCTGCAGAACCGGGGCGACGACCACCCGTTCGACGCCATCCCGGATCTGGTGCGCCGGCTCATCCTGGCTCCCCTGCAGGAGCGGGCGGGTCGAGGCCGCCCGGACGGTGCGCGCGCTTCCGATGCCGACGGGCAGGCCGACGGGCAGGTCGACGGGCAGGCCGGCGGGCAGGCCGGCGAGCAGGCCGGCGGGCAGGCCGACCAGGAGGAGCGGCCATGAGGCGCGACTTCCGACGCCTGATCGCTGCCCTCGGCCTGGTGTTCGCGGGCGGCGTGGCAACGCCCGGCGCGGTCGCGGCGACCGTGCTGGCGGAAGCCGCCGCCCAGTCGGTCTCTCGCGACAATACGCCGAGTCTCGGCGCCCCCGACCTGGCGGCGGCCGCGCCCGTGAGTCTTTCGCTGCAGGACGCCGTCACGCGCGCGCTGGCGAGCGACGAGGCCCTCGCGGAGGCGCGCCAGCAGGTGGCCGCCGCCACGGCGGGAGTGGCCGAGGCGCGCTCGCAGCGGCTGCCGCGTCTCGATCTCACCGGGCGGTATGCTCGCAACCTGCTGCTGCCCAGCTTCTTCGTCAATGTGGACGGGGAGATCCAGGAGTTGCAGATCGGCGCGGACAACGAGGTGCAAGCCGCCGCCACCGCCACGCTCAACCTCTGGACCGCCGGGCGCATCAGCAGTGCCGCCGCCGCCGCCCGCGAGGGCGTCGCCGCAGCCGAGCACCGGGTGGAGGCCACGGCCAGCGACGTTCGTTTCCTCGTCAAGGAGGCGTATCTCGGCAGCCTGCTCGCCCAGGAGCAGGTGGAGATCGCCCAGGCCAGCCTCGACCAGGCGCAGGAGGCGTTGCGGGTGACCCGTGCCTCCTTCGAGCAGGGGACGGCCAGCCGCTACGACCTGATGCGCGCCGAGGTGGAGCTGACCAATCGCCGTCTGCCCCTGGTGGAGGCGAACAACCAACTCGAACAGATCCTGGCGGCGCTCCGCCGGCGAGTGGGGATGCCGCCGGAGACACCGGTGGCGCTCACCGATTCGCTCGCAGCGGCCGCGCCGCCGCTCTCGGTGGCTCCTTTCGTCGCCTACGCCCGCACCGGGAGTCCGCTGGTGGAAGCCCTGCGACGTCAGGTGGCCGCGCGGCGGCAGCTCGTCTCGCTGGCGCGGGCCGAACGCTGGCCGAGCCTGCAGCTCAGCGGCAACTACGCCCTGCAGGGGCAGTGGAACCAGGGCTCCCTGCCGCCGGACGAGCAGGTGGCGGGCAGCAGTGCGGTTGCGCTGGGGTTCAGCTTCCCCGTCTTCGACGGGCTGCAGACGCGCGCGCGCGTCGATCGCGCCCAGGCAGACCTGCGCACGGCCGAACTGCAGCTGGAGGCCGCCGTCCGCGAGATCGACCTGGCCGTACGCCAGGCGTGGCTGAGTGTCCTGAACGCCCAGGCTGCCCTGGAAGGACGCCGTGAGGCGGTGGAACTCGCCGAGGAGACGTATCGGCTGGCGGTGGTGCGGATCGAGAATGGACTGGCGACGCCGCTCGAGCGTCTGGACGCCGAGCTGGCGCTCACCACCGCACGGGCGCAGTTCGCGGCCGCGCTCCATGCCAGCAACCTGACCGTGGCGGCACTGGAGCTGGCGGTCGGCCGGCCTCTGGCCGCCGTGACTCCCGATCTCACGGGCGACCCCGACGATCGTGACCTGGACCCGGCCGGCGGCCGCGGCCCGGAAGGAGAGCCGAGATGAAGAGCAGCCGTCGTCTGGCCGTCGTCGCCCTCGTGGCGATCGTCGCGGTCGCGGTGTTCGGGGTGCGTTTCCTCACCATGGGCGAGGAGGAGAACCCGGCCAGCATCGCCAGCGTCCAGGCCCGCGAGGGCAAGCCGGTGGAGGTGGTCGCGGCCGCCCGCGGCAGCATCGAGGTGTGGAGCAATCTTGCGGGCACGGTCGAGGGGCTGGTGCAATCGCCCATCGTCAGCCAGAACTCCATGGAGGTGGTGGAGGTGGTGCGGCGCGAGGGCGACCGCGTGCAGGCCGGCGACGTGGTGCTGCGGCTGGCTCGCGAGGCCCCCACGCCCATGTACCACAGCTACGCCCGATCGCTGGCGGTGCTCGAGGACGCGCAGCGCGAGTACGAGCGCATGCAGAACCTGTTCGAGGAGGGCGCCGTCAGCCGTCAGGCGCTGGACAGGGCCGAGACCGCGCTGGCGGTGGCCCGCGAGGACCTGCGCAACGCGCGGCGCGGCACCGAGCTGACGGCCAGCCACGCCGGCGTGGTGACCGCCGTACGGGTGAAGGAGGGGGAAACCGCCCAGGTGGGCCGTCCCCTGGCCTACGTGGCGCGCGTCGACACCGTGCGTGTCCGATTCGAGGCCGGCAGCCGCCAGGCGCTCGCCTTGGCGGAGGGCCAGCTGGCGGTGTGGCGGCTTCCGGAGCAGGATCTGGAGCGCGCGGGCGAGATCGTCAAGCTCGACCTCGCAGCCGATCCGCAGACCCACTTGCTGGCGGGCGAGGCCCGCTTCCCCAATCCCGACCGGCGCCTGTTGCCCGGATTGCTCGTCAGCTTCGACGTGCGCACGGCCGAGCGCACGGACGTGATCACGGTGCCGACGGCCGCGCTGGTGGCCACGGACACGGGCGCCGCGGTGTACCTGATTCGCGAGCAGGCGGGCGAGGGCGGGGATCGCGCCACGGCGCGCCTGCAGCCGGTCGAGGTGGGGCTGCGGACCACCGACGAGGTGGAGATCACGGGCGGGCTCGCGGCCGGCGACCTGGTGGTCGTGTACGGGCAACGACAGCTCGAGGACGGCGATCTCGTGCGCGTGGTCGGCCGCCGCGGACAGGGCCTGGAAGCCGAGACGCCGGCGCCGGAGACCCCGGCGCCGGAGACGCCGGCCGATGCCGCACCCGAACCCCCGATCGCTGCCGAACCGGCCGCCGGCGCGTCGGCGGCTGCTCCACGATCGGTCGCGGCGGAGGTCAGCTCGCGATGAACCCCATTCGCGTCTTCGTGCGCCGTCCGGTGCTGACGACCATGCTGCTCGTGGCGTTCCTGATCATGGGCCTGCGTTCGTACCGGCTGCTCACCGTGGAGCTGTTTCCAAGCATCGACTTTCCGGTGGTGGTGGTGACCACCGTCTATCCCGGCGCAGCGCCGGAGGAGGTGGAGAGTCAGATCACCCAGAGGATCGAGGACGCGGTCAGCTCCATCGCCGACGTGGAGAACCTCGAATCGACCTCCATGGAGGGGATGTCACAGGTCATCATCGAGTTCGCGCTCGAGACCGACGTGGATATGGACGCCATCGAGGTGAAGGACAAGGTGGACCAGATCCGCTTCGAACTTCCCGACAACGCCGAGGATCCGATCATCACCAAGTTCGACTTCGCCGCCGTCCCGGTGATGGAACTGGCGGTGAGCGGCCCTCGATCGCTGGCGGAGCTGTACCGGATCGCCGACGACGTCATCAAGGAACGCCTAAGCCGCGTGTCGGGGGTCGCCGAGGTGGCCATCATCGGGCAGCGGCAGCGCGAGATCCGCATCGAGGTGGCCCCCGAAAGGCTGCGCTCCTACGGCCTGGGTCTGCTGGACGTGGTGCAGGCGGTGGCGGCGCAGAACCTCAACGTTCCCGCCGGACGCATCACCCGCGGCCCTGCCGAGATCACCTTGCGCCTGCAGGCCGAGGCCGTGAGTCCCGCCGAGTTCGAGGAGTTCCGCCTGCCCCTGCCGGACGGTCGAGGCTCGATACCCCTGAGCGAGGTGGCCGACGTCCGCGACACCTTCGAGGAGTTGCGAGAGTACTCCACGTTCCAGGGACAGCCGGTGATCAGCCTGTCGGTCCAGAAACGCTCCGACGCCAACACCGTGAGCGTGGCCGACGGCGTGACGGAGGCGTTGCGGGAACTCGTCGTGACGGTGCCCGAGGACGTGCGGATCGAGGTGGCGCGCGACATGTCGACGTTCGTGCGCGACTCGGTGAACGACGTGCTCTCGAACATCGGCATCGGCATCCTGCTCACCTCCATCCTGCTCTTCCTCTTCCTGCACGACTGGCGGCAGACGGTGGTGGCGGCGCTGTCGATGCCCACGTCCGTGATCGCCACCTTCCTGCTGGTGGACATGGCCGGCTTCACGCTGAACGTGATGTCGCTGCTGGCCCTGGGCATCTCGGTGGGGGTGCTGGTGACCAACAGCATCGTCGTCATCGAGAACATTTCGCGCTACGTACGGAAGGGCGACGACCCGTACGTGGCCGCAGAGAAGGGAACCGCCGAGATCGCCGTGGCGGTGATCGCATCCACCCTGACCAACATCGTCGTGTTCACCCCCATCGCGTTCATGAGCGGCATCATCGGCCGCTTCTTCCTGCAGTTCGGCGTGACCGTGGTATTCGCCACCATCTTCTCGCTGGTCGTCAGCTTCACGATGGT
Organism: Candidatus Krumholzibacteriia bacterium; assembly: GCA_046484865.1. GTDB lineage: Bacteria > Krumholzibacteriota > Krumholzibacteriia > LZORAL124-64-63 > LZORAL124-64-63 > JAWOID01. The sequence continues at coordinate 41,925 of JAWOID010000138.1, read as the reverse complement.
GCCCATGCTGTCGGCGCGTCTGCTGCGGCCGGGCGCCGGCATCGGTCACGGCGACCACCCCCTGGCCCGCGGCGCGCGGGCGTGGGACCGGTTCTACGAAGGCCTGGCCGAGGGCTATCGGACCAGTCTGGTCGTGGCGTTGCACCGGCGCGGACGGACGGCGCTGCTGGTGGGCGCCGTGTTCGCCTTCTCGCTGTTCCTGTTCGGTTTCATCGGCGGCGAGTTCATTCCCCTCATCGACCAGAACCTGGTGGCCGTGGAGCTGGAACTGCCGGCGGGCACGAGCCTCGAACGCACGCGCGAGGTGAGCCAGCGCATCGCCGGCGTGCTCGAGGAGCAGCCGGAGGTGGAGTCGATACTGGTGAAGATCGGCGGCGCTCAACGCGGCGTGGAGGACGCTCAGATCGTCGCTCGGCTGGTGCCGCCGGAGCGGCGCGACGTGACGATCCTCGAGTTCATGAATGTCGTCCGGCCCCGACTCGCGGCCATCCCGGACGCCCGCCTGCAGGTCATGCCGCCCGGCGAGGGCGGCGGGAACGAGGCGGACCTGATCCTCAACGTCATGGGTCCGGAGCCGGCCACCCTGTCGCGGCTGGCCGGACGCGTTCACGCCGTGGTGAACGACGTGCCGGGCCTGGTGGAAGTGCGCACGACGGAGGAGGCGGGAAAGCCGGAGATCGCGGTCCTGCCCCTGCGCCGGCAACTCATGGCGCGCGGCCTCACGCCGGCCCAGGTGGGACGCACCCTTCGCGCCGCCTACGAGGGCGAGGAGGTGGGCGTCTATCGCGAGCTGGGCGAGGAGTATGACCTGGTGGTGCAGTACGCCGAGAGCGTTCGGCGCGACCCCGCCTATTTGGAGGACCTGCCGCTGCCGTCGCCCGGCGGCTTCACCGTACCGCTGGCCGACGTCGCGCAGCTGGAACGGCGCGAGGGCGCGTCCGAGATCCTGCGCAAGGACAAGCAGCGACTGGTGCGTGTGAGCGCCAACATCGCCCAGGGCAGCCTCAGCGAGAAGCGGGAGGTCATCGACGCCGGGCTCGCCGAACTGGAGGTGCCCGCCGGCTACGTGGTCGCCTACGGCGGGTCGGCCGAGCACCAGGACGAGTCGTTCGCGTCGATCTTCGAGGCACTGATCCTGGCCATCATCCTGACCTACATCGTGCTCGCCATCATCCTCGAGAGCTTCGTGCACCCGCTCACGATCATGCTCACCCTGCCGCTGGGCCTCACCGGGGCGGCGTTCGGCCTCTTCCTGACGGGCGAGACCATCAACATCTTCAGCCTCATGGCGGTGGTGATGCTGGTCGGCATCGTGGTGAACAACGCGATCCTGCTGCTGGACTACGCCACGCAGCTCCGCGGGCGCGGGCTCACCCTGCGCGAGGCCCTGCTCGAGGCCGCCCCCGTGCGCCTTCGCCCGATCATCATGGCCAACCTGGCCATCGCCGTGGGCATGCTGCCCCAGGCCATCGGCGGCGCCGGCGCCGAGTTCCGCACCGCCATGGCCGTGGTCACCATCGGCGGCGTGCTCGTGTCGGCGGTGTTCACGCTCTACCTGATCCCGGTGATGGCCACGGTCATGGATCGGTTCACGGTGGAGGGAAGGCACGAACGACAGGCCGCCGCCACGGGCTCCGGGCATTAGCCTTTACCGCGGTCGAGCGCCTGTTATCATTGCCGCACCCCGCAACCCCGAAAGGACGCTGGCATGAAGGCTACCCCGGTCGTTCTGATCTCCGCTCTCCTGCTCGCGGCCGTGATGCCGCTGCCTGCCGCCGCCGCCGCGGTCGACGACGACCCCTACCTCTGGCTCGAGGAGGTGGAAGGCGAGAAGGCGCTGAAGTGGGTGAAGGAGCGCAGCGCCAGGGACACCGCGGAGATCGAGGCGGTGCCCGGGTTCGAGGCGATCCACTCCGAGCTGCTCGAGATCTACAATTCCCGCGACCGCATTCCCGGCGTGAGCATCCAGGGCGCCTGGCTCTACAACTTCTGGCAGGACGAGGACCACGTGCGCGGCATCTGGCGGCGTACCTTCCTCGATCAGTACGTCGAGGACGAGCCGGTCTGGGAGACGGTCCTCGACCTGGACGCCCTGGCCGAGGCCGAGGGCGAGAACTGGGTGTGGAAGGGCGCCAACCTCCTGGAGCCGGACTACCGCCGCGGCCTGGTGAGCCTCTCGCGCGGCGGCAGCGACGCATCCGTGGTCCGCGAGTTCGACACGGTGGCGAAGACGTTCGTCGAGGACGGCTTCTTCGTGCCGGCCGCCAAGTCGCGGGTGAGCTGGAAGGACGAGGACACCGTCTGGATCGGCACTGACTTCGGCGAGGGCTCGCTCACCACCTCGGGCTATCCCCGGCTGGTGAAGGAGTGGCGGCGGGGCACGCCGCTGGCGGAGGCGCGAACCGTGTTCGAGGGTTCGCTCGACGACGTCAGCGTGGGCGCTTACACCATGTTCACGCCCGAGGGCCGCTACGACATCGTCTACCGGGCGCCGGCGTTCTTCCGCGGCTTCGCCTACCTGATCCTCGACGACCGGCTCGTGAAGCTCGACATCCCCGAGGACGCTCAGCTGCGCGGGATCGTCATGGACCAGATGCTCGTGTCGCTGCGTTCGGAATGGAGCGTGGACGGAACCACGTACCCCCAGGATGCGCTGCTCGCCATCGATCTCGACCGGTTCCTGGCCGGCGCCCGCGACTTCGCGGTCCTGTTCGAGCCGCAGGAGCGCGTCGCTCTCGACCAGGTGCGCAACGGCAGCGATTTCGTCCTCATGTCCGTGCTCGACAACGTTCGCAGCCGCCTGTACCGGCTGACGCCGAGCGGCGACGGCTGGTCGCACGAGGAGATCGCGCTGCCCGGCATCGGCACGGCAGGCATCGGCAGCATCAGCGAGGCCGACGGCACCTACTTCCTGACCTACACCGACCTGCTCACTCCCTCCAGCCTGTATCTCGTCCAGCCCGGCCAGGAGCCGCGGAAGGTCAAGACCACCCCGGAGTTCTTCGACACCGAGGGCATGAGCGTCGCTCAGCACGAGGCGACCTCGAAGGACGGCACCCGCATCCCCTACTTCGTGCTGATGCCGGCGGGCTTCGCGGCCGACGGCAGCAACCCGACGCTGCTGTACGGCTACGGCGGTTTCGAGGTCTCCATGGAGCCCAGGTATCAGGCCGCCGCGGGCAAGGCCTGGGTGGAGCGCGGCGGCGTCTACGTCCTGGCGAACATCCGGGGCGGCGGCGAGTTCGGTCCGCGCTGGCACCAGGCTGCCCTGCGCGAGAACCGGCAGAAGGCTTTCGACGACTTCATCGCGGTGGCCGAGGACCTGATCGCGCGCGGCGTGACGTCGCCCGAACACCTGGGTATTGCCGGCGGCTCGAACGGCGGCCTGCTGGTGGGCGCCGCGTTCGTGCAGCGGCCCGAGCTGTTCAACGCCGTGGTCTGCCAGGTGCCGCTGCTCGACATGAAGCGTTACAACAAGCTGCTGGCCGGGGCGAGCTGGATGGCGGAGTACGGCAACCCCGACACCGACGACTGGGAGTTCATGAAGGCCTGGTCGCCCTATCAGAACCTCGACCGGAGCCATGACTATCCGCAGGTGTTCTTCACCACCTCCACCCGCGACGACCGCGTCCACCCCGGCCACGCGCGCAAGATGGTCGCGAAGATGACCGGCATGAAAAAGCCGGTGTACTACTACGAGAACACCGAGGGCGGCCACGGAGGCGCCGCCAACAACAACCAGCGCGCCTACATGTGGGCGCTTTCGTACGCCTACCTCTGGAAGATGCTGCGGTGACCCGGTGAAGTGATCGGGACGCGTCGCGCGATCGCTCGCGCGACGTCGGGCCGCCGGCCGGCGCCTCGCCGCGCGAGGAGAGGCGCCGGCCGCCTCGCTTCCCGCTGGCGTGGTTCCTGCTCCCGCAGCCGGCAGTCGACGATGGATGGATCATGCGCACGAAACCGGAGAGGCCCCTGACCAGTCCCCCGAGCCCGCTCACCGGCTCCACTGCCTGTCGGCCCGTGGCGCGGCTGGCGGCGAGCGATCTGGTGCTGCTCTACCGGCGGCTGCGCGGCCTGGAGGTGGCGTCGGAGCTGACTGCCGACACGCTCACCCTGTGGCATGACGAACCGGCGCGCTTCTGGTTCTTCGACCCGCCCTGCGCCGGCTCCGGCCGTTTCTACGCCGATCTGACGGCGCGCCCCCACTACGCCGCCGACAAGTCCGAGTACCGGTTCGCGGCGTCCCTCGTGAACCCGGGCGAACGCCTGCTGGACGTGGGCTGCGGCTGGGGGCTGTTCGCCACGCACGTGCCCGGCGTCCGCTACACGGGGCTCGACCCCAGCGGCGCGGCATCGGCGGCGGCTCGCGCACGCGGTCTGGACGTGCGACAGGATCTGGTCGAGGAGGTAGCCGCCCGCGAGCCGGGCGGCTACGACGTGGTCACCAGCTTCCAGGTCCTCGAGCACCTGGCCGATCCAGCGGCATTCTTCCGCGGCTGCGCCGGCTGCGTCCGGCCCGGCGGTTTGCTGGTGATCGCGGTGCCCAATGCGGACAGCTTCATGGGCGTGCGCGCCAACAACTACCTGAACTATCCCCCCCACCACGTCACCTGGTGGACGCTGACCAGCCTGCTCCAGCTCGGCGCCCGGCACGGCCTTCACGCGGTGGCCGCCCACACCGACGCCGCCGCCGGACTCGAGCTGGCCATGAGCCACGCCGCCGTGCTGCAGGTCGGCCTGGACCGGTTGCGAGGCGGCCGCCTGCCCCTGGTCCGCAACGGCACCGGTGAACGCTTGGTGCTGAAGGGCTGCGACGCCGTGGGCCGGCTGCTCGCGGTCGCCGGACCGCCGTCGCCGCTGAGCCCGCCGGGCCACAGCCTGGCCGTGGCCTTCCGGCAACTTTAACAACGCTGGCCGTGAGGCTCTGACGAACCCGTGCGGCACGAGGACCGCGGTGAAGGGGTGGAGGTTACCGCCGCAGCTGCGGTGCAGCCGCCGGCGCGGCCGTCGCGGAGATCGCTTCGGGCCGGTTCGCGTAGTACCTGGCCATCTTGCTCGCGAGATCCCGCGAGAACTTGCGCGCCGATTCGTGATCCAGATGGCTGCCGTCGTACGTGGGGTACGCGGCAGGCGAGAATTCCAGCCAGATACCGCCGGCCGACTGGACGGCGCGAGCCAGCGCGGCTTCGTCGAATCCGAGCAGCGAATCCTCCAGGGCCTTGGCCCACGACTGGGCCGGCGGGCGGAATGCGAAGACGGTGATTCCCTCGCGGTGCCATTGGTGGGTCTGAGCCACGAGCGCTGCCACCAGCTGGTCGTCGATCTTCATGCCGGCGAGATCCGCTGCGAGTGGCTCCATCGCGCGGGCAGTGTCCGGTGGTACCAGGCGGGCCGCGATCCAGCCGTCGTCGTGGAACTCCTGATAATACATCACCTTGGGACGGAGGTTGAACAGCCGACCGATGATATCGCCGGGTTCGATCGGTGCGAAGAACTGCGCCACCTCCGGGAAGTGCTGCTTCAGCAGCACCTCGTCGCGAGGCTTGTCCCGGTGCAGCCGGTACTGCGTGTTGTTCGCCCTCTCGGCCAGCAGGGTGAGTGGCGAAACGCCGAGGACCATGGTGGGCCGTGGACTGTCGGGGTCGAGCCGGCGTTCACCGGCGGCGTAGATCTCGGGGTTCAACCCGCCCGACTGGTAGGCGAAATTGAAGACGCGGATGTCGCCGAGCACCGCCGCCAGTTCGGCGGGCGCCACGGCGTTCAAGGTGCGTGAATCGCCCAGGACGACGACGTCGTAGGATCCCGCGGTGTGCACCTTGTGGATGTAGAACGAGCTTTCCGCCGGGCGTGCGGCGCGGTATGGATCGCGTGGCGTGGGCCCGATGAGGCCGACGACGACGATGACGACCGCCGCCAGCAGGCAGGTCTGAACCATGCGATCCCTCATCCGACACACCTCCTCTCGCGCCACCGCCGCAACGTCAGAACTGGAAGTAGATGAAAGCCCCGCCGGGCCCGCGCAGGTAGACGCAGGCGGCGATCGCCAGGGCCAGTCCCACGGGCTCCAGGCGGCGTCCCCAGCCGCCCGGCAGCAGGGGCCGTTCGTGCAGCCCCCAGAAGAAGTACGCCTCGCGCAGCCACATGCCCCCGATGAAGATCGCCAGGTTGATCATGTTGATGCCGCCGAGCAGGGCCCATAGCGTCCCGATGCCGCCCTCGAAGCTGAACATCCGGCCCAGGATGACGACGGCCTGCTCGAAGCTCGTCGCGCGGAAGAAGACCCAGCTGATCCAGACCTGCAGCAGCACGATGGCGTTCGCCAGCATCCTCCCGCCCGGCAGGGCCATCACCCGGGCCGGCCAGCGGGTGGCCCGCTCCATGGTGGTCGAGGTTGCGTGAATTCCGCCCCAGATCACGAAGTTCCAGGCGGCTCCGTGCCATAGCCCCGAGATCAGCATCGTGCCCCACATGTTCAGCTGCGCCCGCCGCGCGCCGCGCTGGCTGCCGCCCAGGGGGATGTAGACGTAGTCCCGGAACCAGGTCGACAGGGAGATGTGCCAGCGACGCCAGAAGTCCTGCAGCGAGACGGCCACGTAGGGGTGCTTGAAATTCACCATGAAGTCGTAGCCGAGCCAGCGCGCCAGCCCGCGTGCGATGTCGCTGTAGCCGCTGAAGTCGCAGTAGATCTGCACCGCGAAAGCCGTGATGATGATCCACCAGTAGAGGCTGGATTCGGCCGGGATCGACGCCCCGAAGGCGCCGTTCACGTAGAATGCCAGGCTGTCCGCCACCACCATCTTCTTGAAGAACCCGTGCACCACCAGCCGCAGGCCCTCCCAGCGGTCCTCGGCCGTCGTCCGCCGGTCCTCCAGCAGCTGCGGCAGCAGATCGGCCGCGCGGATGATGGGCCCGGCGACGAGCTGCGGGAAGAGCGCCAGGTAGGCGAAGAAGTGCAGGACGTTGCGCGTGGGCTGGAGCTGGCCCCGGTAGATGTCGATGGTGTAGCTCATCGACTGGAAGGTGTAGAAGGAGATGCCGACGGGCAGGACGAGCATGAAGGGCGGCATGCCCTGCCGCAGCTCGACCTCCAGCCCGATCCACCCCAGCACGGCCTCCAGGTTCGCCGCGAAGAACCCGCTGTACTTGAAGAGCATCAGCGAGCCGACGTTCCCGAGCAGCGACAGCACCAGGAACAGGCGCTTCACCCGCGAAAATCGGCTCATGCCCAGGCCGGAGGCGTAATCGAGCAACCCGCTGCCGATGATCAGGAACAGGAAGCGCCAGTCCCACCAGCCATAGAACACGAACGAGGCGATGACGAGGAACGCGAACCGCGAGTTTCGCCAGCGGCGGACGAGCGGCCACAGCGCGAAAACCAGCGCACCGAAGAGGAGGAAGACGATCGAGTTGAAGAGCATGGTGAGAAATGGTTGCTTTCAGGAGTTCGTGGCAGCGGCTTGCGGCCGTCGGGTCGCCGGGATCCGGTCCATTGTTGTGCAGAAGGCGTCCGTTGTCCAGCCTCAAGCGCCGGAGCGCGGGTTTCGCCCTGCCGGCCGCGGCGCCGGCCATGAGACGATTCTGGCGCCACCCCCGCCCGGGAAGTCGCCCCCCAAAACTCCCGGATCGGCCGAAGGGCCGCCGACCGGCGCCGCGGCGCCGGTCATCCTATCTTGGCTCAATCGAGCGCGGGGGACGCGATAGAAGCCCCGGCAGCCTCACATCATCGCCTGCACGCCCCCCGCGATCCGGTCCCAGGAACGAAGATTCCCATCTCCGGAGGGAGGCTCTCATGAGACGAATGCTCGTTGGATATCCCGTGGCGGCGGTGCTGGTCGCGCTCGGCCTGCTGACTCTGGCCGCAGGCGCGGCGTGGACCCAGCAGGACCGCCCCGGGCGGCAGGATCGGGACGCCGAGTTGCCCGGCGAGGGACTGACCTCGGCCCAGCGCATCGCCCGGGAACTGGAACAGCAGGGCATTCCGCTGCGCGGCGAGAGCAGCTACATGCCGGTGGAGCTCGACATCGACTTCGATGCCATGATGGCCGAGATGAGGGCGCAGACTCCCGAGGTGATGACGCGCCAGATGGACCTGCTCGAGGAGCGGTACGATCTGTCCGACCGGCCGCACGAGCGCGCCACCATGTCCGGGGGCAAGCCGGTCCAGCAGGGCGTCCGGGTCAGGCTGCCCGCCCGGGTCACCTGGGATCAGCTCGCGGCCATGACCGCCGACGAGATCCGCGAACGCGACCTCTGGCCGGCCGGGTTCTTCCCGCTGCCCCACCCTCATCACGAGGAAGGGGGCATGGTCTTCCCGCAGGTCCAGATCGACGAGGTGCGCCGGCAGACGGACCGCGACCTGACCCGGTTCGATCTCGACTTCGACCTGCCGCAGCACCTCCTGCCCGAGTTTCCGGCGCCGATCTTCCTGACCGTGCGACCGGACCTCGGCGACGTCTCCCGGGGGCAGCTGGTCACGTCCGACAACTTCTTCGAGCTGTTCGACGGTATCCTCAATTCCAAGCAGATGGAGGGCCTGCGCCTGCTCGTGACGCCGTTCGCGCAGCAGCAGTTCAACCTCACCGACGACCGCCGCTCCGAGCGGCCCAGCCTGGGCGTGGCCTGCTTCGACTGCCACGCCAACGGCCATACCAACAGCGCCACGCACCTGGTGGGCGACATCCGGCCGCAGCATTTCCGCCACCGGATCGACACGCCCACGTTGCGGGGCGTGAACGTCCAGCGGCTGTTCGGCTCCCAGCGCGCCCTGCGCACGGTCGAGGACTTCACGGAGTTCGAGCAGCGGGCGGCCTACTTCGACGGCGACTTCGTGATCGCGCAGAAGAAGGGCGTCAACATCCTGGAGCGCGGCAGCCAGATCCACGCGATGGCCGAGTTCCAGGAACTCCTGGACTTCCCGCCGGCGCCCAGGCTCGACGTCTTCGGCAGGCTGGATCCGTCCCGGGCCACCCGGTCCGAGCTGAGGGGCCAGGACGTGTTCTTCGGCAAGGGGCGGTGCGTCCCGTGCCATCAGCCGCCCTATTACACCGACAACTTCATGCACGATCTGAAGGTGGAGCGGTTCTACACGGCCCGCATGATCAACGGGCGCGTGGCGGCGGCCGACGGTCCCATCAAGACCTTCCCCTTGCGCGGGATCAAGGATTCGCCGCCGTACCTGCACGACGGCCGGCTGCTCACGCTCGAGGACACGGTGGAGTTCTTCAACCTGGTGCTGGGACTGGAGCTGACCGAGGACGAGAAGGCAGACCTCACGGCGTTCATGCTGGCACTGTAGCGCACCGAAGCGGCGGGCAGGCTACCAGCGGATCACGAACTTGCCGACGTCGGTCTCGAAGGCGGGATCGTCCGATTCCACCGTGAAGAGATAGATGCCGCTGACCACCTGCTGGCCCCGGCGTGACACCAGGTTCCACTGGGCCTGGCCCCGGCCGTCACGGCCGTCGTGGTCGATGGTGGCCACGTGATCGCCGGCGAGCGTGAAGATCCTGATGGTGCACCGGGCCGCCGGCAGGTTGGCGAATGCCACGCGCACCCCGGTGGGGTCCTGCTCGTTCGGCTCCATCTGCTGGAACTCGGCCAGCGCCGCGGTCGTCGCGGGGTTGGGGTACACGAAGACCTTCTCCTCGCGAGCCGCCCATGCTTCGGCATCCAGCGCCTCGTAACCCGGCTCGACGTGGGTGAACGACGTCTGCGGCGAACCGATGTAGCCCTCGCCCGTGATCACGCGCTCCGTGCCGGACCTGGCGGTGAGGTGGTCTGCCGCCGTGACCGAGTAGAAGTGGATGAAGCCGTCGTGCACCTCGTGATCGATATGCTCGTAGAACCGGACGGCGCGCTTGGGAACCACGGCACCGTCCGGCTCGGCGGGCCGTTCGGTCACCTGGAAGAACGTGTCGAGGACATCCGGGTACGCCTCCCAGCCCACGAACGGCTCCATGCCCGGGCGCACCATGGCCTGGCCATCGCGAACCGAGGGAAACGCCTTGATCACGCCGTCGACGTCGGCGAGGACGAACTCCGTCATCTCCTCCGCCAGGCCCGCGAACCGGGGATCGTCCAGGCACGCGGGCCGGTAGACCACCGTGTCCAGCCCGGTGTTGGGGCCGAAGTCGAGGAAGCGCTCGTCGGGTGGTCCCTGCGGCTGCGGCAGCAGGATCCGGTAGCGATTCACCAGATCGTACCGGCCCACCATGCTCCAGGAGGTGCCGCTGGGTCCCGTCTCCACGCTCGATCCCCGCGGCCGGTCCCAGTCGTCCGAGCGCCAGATGCAGTAGGCCTCGAAGTCCAGCACGCCCGTCTCCGGGTCGGGTACGTGTTCGCTGCGGTCGTCCCAGTAGACGTGGACGCGACCTTGGCGACCCCAGGCGCGCATGGCGGGCGAGGGTGGCGGCACGCCCGACACGGCCCAGGGGAGGTTCGTTTCGCGCCCGCCCGAGCCTGTGCAGGTGTTCGCCTTGTCGGCCTTCTCCATCAGCGCGATCAGGTCGGCCGGCGCGAGCTCGTCGCCGTCTTTCGCAGAGCCGCGGACATCGTAGCCGAGGATCTCGCGCCCGGCGCTGCGCATGATTTCCTCGCATGCATCGGCATTCACGTACGTGCAGTGCCTGCCGTCCTCGTCCACGAACAGGTCGTCGGGCTTGATGTCGGGCAGCGACAGCGGTGGACGGCAAGCCTCGTTGAAGCGGTAGCTGTTGCGCAAATAGAGCGCGTTGCTGGGACTGTTCCACAGATTGCCGAAATCCTCGGCGCACACCTTGAACTCCCGGCACCCCGTGCCGGTCCTCACGTTCGCATCGGCGTCGTACCAGTGCCCCGCGTACACCCGCGACGCCTCGCAGGCCACCTCCAGCAGTTCCTCGAGCGAACCGCCGACGATCAGCGCCAGCCGGTACTCCACCGACTCGCCGGGCTCGAGCCTGGTGAAGGGGCCGCTGGAGATGAGGAAGCGCATGTCGCGCGGCCGCTGCGGGTCGGGTGGAGGGGAGAACCGTCGGCTCGACAGCGCCTGGTAGCGCTCCTGATCGTTGCCGGGATCGCCGCCCACGTCGAACGGCCGATCGCTCGAGAAGTGGCGGAAAGCCCGCATGCCCACCCGCATCGGGGTCCTGCTGTCGTCGATCACGTCGACGGTGTGATCGAGGAGCGCCACGCCGAACCAGCCCGGCAGCCGATTCGCGTCCGCGGCGTCGCGCATGTAGCCCAGGGCCACCCTCTGGTAGGCGCCGTCCCGATCCGGAACGACCCCGCTGAAGTAGCCCGCCAGGTCGTCCTGTCCGGGTGCGAAGGAGTAGCGCCCTCCGATGTCGCAATCCACGTAGAAGCCGAGATAGACGTCTTCGAGCGTGGTCACCCCCGTGTTGCGGATGGTGTACTCGAGGGCGATGAAGTCCTCGGTATCGGTCAGGTACCAGGCGTAGACCGCCTGCTCCACCGACACGTTCAGGGGGAGATGATCCGGGTACAGTTCCCGGGCCAGGGGCCAGTCGTCGCGCATGCTGCAGACCATCATCTGGTTGCCGATCTGGCCGAAGTCCTCGTCGATCAGCCCGTCGCCGTCGTCGTCGATGCCGTTCAGCAGTTCCTCGTCCACGCGGCCGTCGTTGTCGTCGTCCGCGCCCTCCTCGAACCGCCTGATGCCGCCCACGCCGCCGGGGCCGAACGTGGGTCGCAGCAGTTCGGCGTCCACGGCCTCGTAGATGGTCTGCTCGATCTCGGGACCGGGCCTCAGTTCGGCCTCGGGCTGCCCGGTGGTCACCGCGACGCGGCCCAGGCGCCTGGCGCCGATCCACAGTCCGGCGGCCCACAGGTACTCGTCGCCCGACCCCGCGGGCCACTGCGCCGACGGCGCATGGGAGAAGGTCGACGGTTCCGAGAAGCGCGACCCGATGAGTCCGAAGTTGGTGATGTTCACCTGGAGTTGACCCGTCGAGACCACGTAGGAACCGTCCAGGGTGTGGACTCCCTGGGGCAGGCGCGGATCGTAGATATCGTCGAGAGAGCCGAGGTCCGACCAGGCGAGGCCGACCGCAGGACACAGCCAGACGAGCGCCGACAAGACGGCCGCACCGGCTATCTTCGGTCTCGCGTCGTCGATCCTCGGGAAGAGATGCCGGCGCACCGTGTTCCCGTCAGCGCCTGGCAAGTCGTCTTCGCTTTCTGTCGGGAGTGGGGTCCCGCAATGAGAATACCATGTTCCGGCCGGCGCTCAACCTGGTGTTTCCACTAGCCCGCATTCATGAGCGGCCGTGGCGCGGGTGCCGCAAAGCGTGTCCCTCGGACCGACCTGTCATTCAATCGCCGGTGCTGCCGATCGCCCCGTCCAGCGACTCCAGTCCTCGCTCCAGTTCCTCGTCGCTGATCACCAGCGGCATCAGGGTACGGAGCACGTTGCCGCTGGCGGTCATGATCAGCAGCCCCCGCTCGCGTGCGGCGGTGGTGAGGCGTGCGGCGCGCTCGGGGTCGGGCCCGGCGGTGGCGGGATCGACGACGTCGAGGCCGCACATGGCCCCGAGCCCGCGGGCACCGGCCACGTGAGCATGCGCGGCCTGCCAGTCGCCGAACGCCTTCATCACGCGGGCGCCGATGCGGCGGGCCCGCTCCACGAGCCCCTCCTCGTCGATCACGTCGAGCACCGCCAGCCCCGCGGCGCAGGCCACGGGATTGCCGCCGAAGGTGCCGCCGATGCCGCCCACGCCGGGGGCGTCCATCAGGTCGGCGCGACCGGTGACGGCGCTCAGGGGAAGCCCGCCGGCGAGCGACTTGGCGGTGAGCACGAGATCCGGGTCGAGTTTCAGCCGCTCGCACCCGAACATGGCTCCGCAGCGGGCGAAGCCGCTCTGCACCTCGTCGCCGGCGAAGACGATGCCGTGCTCGCGGCAGACCTCGCGCAGTCGTTGCGCGGCCACCGGGTGCGCGGGGTAGAAGCCGCCCTCGCCCAGAACCGGCTCCATGATCACGCAGGCCACCACAGCGGGTTCCACGTGGTACGCGAACAGCATGGCGAGAGCGGTATCGACGCCGGCCCGGACGGCGTCGTCGTCGTCGGGACGCGCCGGCCTGAAGAACGGTACCCACGGCAGCCGGTAGACCTCGGGCGCGAAGGGACCGAAGCCGGCCGTGTACGGCCGCACCTTTCCGGTCATCGTCATGCCCAGCAAGGTGCGCCCGTGGAAGCCCCGCTCGAAGCAGACCACGGCCGCGCGACCGGTGGCGGCGCGGGCGACCTTCACGGCGTTCTCACCCGCCTCGGCGCCGCTGGTGAAGAACGCCGTCTTGGCCGGCGCCGGGACGGGCGCCAGGGCGTTCAGCCGCTCGGCGAGCTGCACGTACGGTTCGTACATCGCGACGTGCCAGCAGCTGTGCACCAGCCGCTCGCTCTGCCGTCGGACGGCCTCGACCACGCGCGGGTGGTTGTGCCCCACGTTCAGGACGCCGATACCGCCGCAGAAATCGAGGTACTCGCGGCCGGTCACGTCCCACAGCCGCGCCCCGGCCGCCCGCGCGGCGAACAGCGGATGCACGTTGAACGGACCGCGCGGGACGGCTCGTTCGCGGCGGGCGAGGAGGCGGTCGTGGTCTGCCTGGCCGACGTTCATCTCGGATCCCCTCTGCTTCCGTTCCTCGCTGCTTCCGGGCGTCCTCCGGCGAGAGATCAGCGGACCTGCCTGCGCAGCCCGCACCATTCCTGTACGAAGCCGGCCAGCACCTCCGCCACGCGCTGCATGGAATCGACGCTCACCCGCTCGTCCACGCCGTGGATGTTCTCCGCCGCGGGGCCGTAGCAGGTGGCCGGGATGCCGTGGTACAGCTCGAAGAAGCGCACGTCGGTGGTGCAGGTGGCGCGCAGCTCGCCCGGGAGCGCGCCGCGCCAGCTCGCGTGAGCGGCGCGCAGGGTGCGCCCGAAATCGCCCGCCAGATTGCACCGGCACCCTTCGGCCTGGAATCCGACCCACTCCACGGTGGGTGGGAACTCCGCCAGCCACGGATCGCCGGCGGCCGCCGCCGCCACCCGCTCCTCCACCCGGCGCCGCAACTCCGCCAGGCTCTCGCCGGGAAAGAGGCCGAAGCGGAACCGTGTCACGCACTCGCCCGCCACGGTACTCGCCCAGTCGCCGCCCCGGATGACGCCGACGTTCAGGTTGACGGGGTGCTCCACGTCCCGGTAGGCGGCCGGCACGTGCTCGGGACGATTCACCTCGGCCTCGAGATCGCGCAGCGCCTGGATCACGGGCCAGGAGCGCTCGATGGCGTTCACGCCGCGGCCGGCGCCCAGCACGTGAGTCGTGCGGCCGACCACGCGCACCTGGAACCAGACCACTCCCACCTGGTGGGTGAGGACGGTCTCGGCGAACGGCTCGGGGATGATGCACGCGTCGGCCGTGTAGCCGCGCGCCAGCAGCGCCAGGGTGCCGTTGCCGGTGCATTCCTCCTCGACCGGGCTCTGGCAGACCACGCGGCCGGCGGGAGCCAGTTCTGCGTCGCGCAACGCCGCCAGCGCCCACAGGTACGCCACGGTCCCGCCCTTCATGTCGCCGGCGCCGCGTCCGTGAACCCACTCCCGTCCCTCGCCGTCGACCTCGCGGTGCGGCTCCCAGGGCGAGCGGGACCAGAGCGAGACCGGCTCGGGGCTGACCACGTCGATGTGTCCGTTCAGCACCAGGCTGCGGCCGCGGGTCCCGCCGGAGGCCGGTTCGTGCAAACCCACGAGGTTGCGCTTGCCCTCGAGCCGCCAGTCGACCGGGCTGAAGCCGGGCAGGTGCTGGATGTCGGCCCGGGCGATCGGCTCGAACCGGACCGCCAGGCCCAGCGATTCCATCACGCCGGCCAGGTGCTCCTGCCCGCCGTCCTCGTGGCCGAGGACGGTCGGGTGGCGTACCAGTCCACCGAGCGTCTGGACGGCCCAGTCGCGGCGGTCGGCCACGAGCCGAGCCAGGTCGTCGCGGCTCAGGATCACCCGCTCACGCCTCCCACGGTTCCAGCTCGTCGGCGACCTCCAGCTGCGGCGGGCATCCCTCGCGCGCCGAATCCACCGTGTGCTCCGGATGGACGCTGACCAGCTGCAGGCGCCCCGGCGGGCGGACGCCGCCGGCCGGCGTGATTGTGGCCTCGCCGCCGGCGAGTTCGGTCGCGCGCCTGCGGAACACCGCCCGCTCGGTGACCAGCACGTCCACGCAGCGCGGCGCCGTCAGCGGCAGCGAGCACTCGGCGACGATCTTTCCGCGCCCCCGCTTGTCGAGATGACGGCTCACCACCAGCACGCAGTTCGCCTTCTGCGCCAGCTCCATCGCGCCGCCCATGCCGGGGGTGAGCCTGCCGGGGATCTTCCAGTTCGCCAGGTCGCCGGCCAGGCTCACCTCGAAGGCGCCCAGCACCGCCACGTCCAGGTTGCCGCCGCGCACGATGGCGAACGAGAGCAGGCTGTCGAAGAACGCCGCGCCCGGCGACACGGTGCAGGCGCGCCCGCCGGCGTCGATGACCTCGTGGTCGGGCGTGCCGCCCTCCAGTGGCGGCCCCATGCCGACGAAGCCGTTCTCGGAGTGGAAGGCGACGTCGACGCCGTCCGGCAGGTAGCGCGGGACGAACGTCGGCAGGCCGATGCCCAGGTTCACGACCATGCCGCTGCGCAGCTCGCGCGCCGCCCGGCGGACGATCACCTCCTCGGCCGCGCCGAGCCGCCTCTCACCCATCGGACGCCTCCTCGTGCCGTCGCGGCCGGGCCTGCACCACCGCGTCCACGAACAGCCCCGGCAGGTGCACGTCCTCGGGACGGATGGTGCCGACGGCCACGATCTCGCGCGCTTCCGCGATCACGCGATCGCAGGCGGTGGCCATGACCACGCACATGTTGCGGTTCGATCCGCGCCACCAGCAGTTTCCCGACCGGTCGACGACGTCGGCGCACACCAGCGCCACGTCGCCGCGCAGCGCCCGCTCGAGCAGGTACGGCCGTCCGTCCAGCTGCACGGTGGCCTTGTCGCCGGCGATCTCGGTGCCGATGCCGATGTCGGTGAGGATGGCCGGAATGCCGGCGCCGCCGGCGCGGATGCGCTCGGCGAAGATGCCCTGGGGCACCAGCTCGCAGGCGATCTCGCCGCGGTTCATACGATCGACGAAATCGGGGTTCAGTCCCAGGTGCGTGGCGACGAGCCGCCGCACCATGCCGTGCTCGAACAGGGGCCCCACGCCCAGGTGGGGCTCGCTGGCGTCGTTCTTCACCAGAACGAGATCGCGAAGACGGTCGGGATTGTCCGCCATGAACTCCAGGATGGAGAACGGCACCCCGCCGCGGCCGAAGCCGCCGACCATCACCGTCTGGCCGGAGCGCAGGTATCGCGCCACCGCCTCATCGAGCGCGAGCACGCGGTCGATCAACGTCCTTCCTTTCCGCGACCCGGAGTTTCGCCGCCATTCCCGCCGTGGCTGCCGTTGCCGCCCTGGCCGCCGGCGCGGCCCTGGCCGCCATCGCCGCCATCGCCGCTCTCACCGCTCTCACCGCCCTCGCCGCCCTCGCCGCCCTGAACTCCTTCGCCGGGTTCACCCGGAACCCGCTCGATCGTCCCTTCCAGATCCAGGATGTCGTGCGACATGGCGCCGGTCACGTTCGCGTCGGCGGCCACCACCGGCTCGTCCTGCTCGATGATGCCGCGGGCGTACTCGGGCACCTCCTCCGACTGCTGGAATCGCTGGACGGTGGTGTCGTCGTACACCTCGTCGCGCAGGTGGACGGCCAGCATCCCGGTGAGGTCGGAGAGCGTGGCGTCGAGGCGGTCGATCAGCTCGTCCACGCCGGCGCGGTCGATGATCAGGGGCGGCGCCACCAGCACGTGATCACCGTTCAGCCCGCTGAGGGAACGGCGCGGGTAGATGAGCAGCCCGCGCTCGCGCGCGATCTCGGTGGCCTCCAGGGCCACGAACCACGAGGCGGGGAACGGCGTCCGCTGCGCGCGGCTGCGCACGAACTCCAGGCCCGCCATCAGCCCGCGTCCGCGCACGTCGCCGACGACGGCGTACCGGTCCTTGAGCCCGTGCAGCTGCGTGTGCAGGTAGGTCCCCACCTCGCGGGCGTTCTCCACCAGTCCGTCGTCGAGGATCGTGCGCACCGCCTCCAGGGTGATGGCGCAGCTCAGCGGATTGCCCGAGTAGGTGTGGCCGTGCATGAAGCCGCCGCGCTCGAGCACCGGTTCCACGACGCTGTCGCTGGCGATGATCGCGCCGATGGGCGCGTAGCCGGCGGACAGCCCCTTGGAGCAGCAGACGATATCCGGCGTGATGTCCCAGTGCTCGTAGCCATAGAAGGTGCCGGTGCGGCCGCAGCCGGTCATCACGTCGTCGATGATCAGGAGGATCTGATGCTCGTGACAGATCTGCTCGACGTAGGCGAAGTACCGGTCCGGCGGCACCGCTGCCCCCGTGGCCGAGCCGCCGATGGGCTCGGTGACGAACGCGGCGATGTTCTCGGCGCCGATGAGCCGGATCTGCTCGTCCAGTTCCTCGGCGCAGGCGATGCCGCAGGAGGGGTACTCCAGCTTCAGCGGGCAGTGGTAACAGAACGCGGCGGCCACCTTGGGGAAGTGGATCATCATGGGGCGGAAGGGGATGTTCAAGGGCGCGTACCCGGTGGCGCTCAGCGCCCCCAGGGTGGCGCCGTGATACGACGGTCGCCGGGAGATGATCTCCGTCTTGCCGTTCTGTCCGCTGGCCCACCAGAACTGCCGCGCCAGCTTCATGGCCGCTTCCACCGCCTCCGAGCCCGAGTTCACGAAGAAGACCCGGCTCAGTTCCGGGGGAGACAGCCGCGTCAGCAGGTCGGCCAGCTCGTTGGCCGGCCGGTTCTCGAATTGCGTGCGGTAGGTGAACGCGATCCGGTCGAGCTGTTCGGTGGCGGCGCGCAGCATGCGAGGGTGCCGGTGACCCAGGTTCGCCGAGACGGCGCCGCTGCAGCCGTCCAGATATTGCTTGCCCTCCTCATCGTAAATGAAGATGCCGTCGCCGTGGCTGACCGTGGGCAACCGGCTGCTGTCCTGGTAGAACAGGGCCGACTTGCCCGTGCCGGGGATGCCCTCCACCGGAGGAGTGGCACTGTCGATGCCGTCCACCGACCGGGGAGAGCGATTGCCGACCTTCTTCAGAGACACGGTTGCCCGCCTTCAGGTTGCGCTGGTGCCCGGCCTTGGTCCGCGCGCGTTCCGCAGCCCCGGCGAGGCATTCCGACCCTCTGTCGGCACCTTACCCGCCCGGGTCGGCTGGCGCAACTGCCCCTCGCGCCTGCTTCGGCCGGAGGTGGCGGACGCGATGCCGTGACTCGTAACTTGTCTGAACGCAGCAGAGCCGGCCGCGGTGTCGGCTGCCTTCAACTCGCACGCGAGGAGACCGGGCATGGCAGCGAGGTTCGCGCACTGGGCGCCCTATCTGTTGAGCATCCTGCGCATCGTGGTCGCGTTCGTCTTCATGCAGCACGGGTCCCAGAAGCTGTTCGGCGTCCCGGCCGCCGAGGCCCGCGAGCCCGTCGAACTCCTGTCGCTGATGGGCGTTGCCGGCATCCTGGAGTTCTTCGGCGGGCTGCTGCTGCTCGTCGGACTGATCACCCGTCCGGTGGCGTTCATCCTGTCCGGCCTGATGGCGTTCGCCTACTTCATGCAGCATGCGCCGCGAGGGTTCTGGCCGGTCGTCAACGGCGGCGAACCCGCCGTTCTCTACTGCTTCGTCTTCCTGTATCTGGCGGCGGCGGGGCCCGGACCGTGGAGTCTCGATGCAGCGCGCCCGCCCCGCAGGCGTGCCCGCTAGCCTGTCGGCCGACGGCTCATCTGCTGCCCGGCACCGTCCGATAGCGCCAGAGTTGCCGCTCCTGGCCTGTCCTGCTCATCTCTAGCCTTAAAAAAATTATCATTACGCAAAACCCACCCGTGCGGCGGCCTGCAGATTTCGCCATCGTGACGCCAGAGGATCCCCC
Organism: Candidatus Krumholzibacteriia bacterium; assembly: GCA_046484865.1. Taxonomy (GTDB): domain Bacteria; phylum Krumholzibacteriota; class Krumholzibacteriia; order LZORAL124-64-63; family LZORAL124-64-63; genus JAWOID01. The sequence goes on along the minus strand of JAWOID010000138.1, from coordinate 22,955 downwards.
TACAATCCCTAGGGGATAATCCCATATTTATCCTTGCTAACCCTGCGCATGTCTCCGTATCTTCGAAACGGGAATAGGGGTTGCTTGCCGGAGGGGGTGCTCGACGGGACGGTTCAAGGCGGAACGGCCCGGCGAGGTGCTCCAACCATTGGGGGAAGCGGAAGGGTAGGGACATGGATCGTCCACGCAAGATCGGCATGGGGTTGCTCGCTTCCCTGCTTTTCGCCACGGTTTCGGCCGGGGCGACGATGTTCGTCGGCATCCCCGATGAGGAATTCGCCGCTCACTACCGCCCGCAGCATCACACCAACTGGTGCTGGGCGTCGTGCATCGAGATGGTGCTCTCCTACGAGGGCATCGAGCTGCCGCAGGCGTCGATCGTCGCCCGGACCATGGGTGGCGACGTGAACCTGGGCGGTCTGCCCGACGACCTCCTCCACTCCACGAACGGGCTGTTCGAGGCGATGTCGGGCGAGTCTGTCCTGGTCTCGGGCCAGTTCGTCCCCGGCGCTCCGGCCACCACGGTGCTCTACAACCACCTGCAGCGCCGCAAGCCCGTCATCCTGCTGTACAACTCCGGCGATGACTCCGGCCACGCGGTCGTGCTCACCGGGATCGAGACGGAGATCGATCCTGAGCGCGGTGTCCGGGTGAAGCGCCTGCACGTGTTCGACCCTGCCCTGGGCTCCGCGGGAGCGGAGGGCGGTCGGATGGCCACGACCGGCGACCCCACGGAGATCAGCCGCCTCTACCGGCCCAGGCAGACCGAGGACGGCGTCATCATCCCGCCGGGCCGCATCGACGGCGTGATCTTCGTCGAGGGCACGATCCTGCCGCTGGAATCCACCAGCGTGAAGGTGGCCAGCGGCGGCCGCGGCGACGCGGTCGCCGAGGCGGCGGTCCCTGCCGGGCGTCTGGCCGGGGAAGATCCGAGCTTCGTGCCGGTCGGGTCGGCGCCGGTGCGGGACTCCCGCGAGCGCTAGCGGCCAGTCCCCACCACGATCAGGCGATCCGCGGCGCTGGGCCGCCAGCGGCTGTCCTTGGGGGGATTGAGCAGGGCGCTGTCCGCAGCCCGGGCGGCGCCCGTCTTCATTCCCACCAGGATCTCGCCTCGCCGCCGCACCGCCTCCTCGAGCTCGCGGAAGCTCCGCTCCTCGCCTGCGAGCCCGTAGATGTCCGGCGCCCGGAAGAAGATCTCCGCCCCGCCCGCGGTGAACAGTTCCTCGAAGATCAGCAACAGATCGCGCCGCAGCGTCACGTGGGCCAGCATGTGGCTGACGATCGTCGGTGTGACGATCACCTCCGCCGGCCGACCGGCCAGTGCCACGGCGTTGTCCTCGTCCAGGAGTTCCACGAGCACGTCGGGCGGCCGCTCGCTCCCCTGCAGCCCTTCGACGAGGACCAGGTAGCCCAGGATCGAGCGCGCATCGGCCTCCTCGTCGGTCTTCTTCAGGTCGCTGGCGAAGAGGATGACGTTGTCGTAGCCCTGCGGGTTCACGGCGGCCAGGTCGCTCGGCGAGGTGAAATCGGCGTCCAGATGGTGCACCTGCACCCGCTCCGCGCCGCGGCTGGCGAACCGGCGCATGAAAGCCTGGCGCTCAACCTGCGGAATGAGCGAGACGACATCGACGGTGTAGCGCTCGCCGGCGTAGGTTTCCAGCTCCGCCAGCAAGGCCGGCAGCTTGCGGCTCCAGCCCAGGGCCAGGATGCGCCGGTGGACCGGCGGCTCGCGCGGCGACTCCACCGACGCAGGCAGCACGTCCAGGCTCGATTTGCCGTCCGGGGCCGTGCGCTCGAAGTTCTCGGCGACGAACACGAGGCGGTCGCCGCCGGCCAGCGTCATGTCCGCGGGCGGGTTCAGGTACGGCGTCAGCTGCTCGCCTTCCGGGCGCAGGAAGCCGAGCAGCACCGCGTGCGGGAATCGGCCGGCCGCCGCACCGACCGCCTCGCCCGTCAGCTCCGGCGCCTCGCGCACGTAGATCTCGTTGCCCTCGCCGTAGCTCAGCAGTTCCCGGTACACGTGCGACAGCCCGGAATGCCGCAGGTTCTGCGCGATGAGCTGGCTGAGGAACATGGCCCCGGGAACGATCGCGATGTCGCCGGAATACGCCGCCGCCAGCAACGGTCGCTTGCGCTCGTCGAACAGCTCGGCCGTGATGGGCGGCGCTTGCGCCAGACCGGCCCGCCGGACCGCGTCGTCGATGAGCATCACCGTCTTGATGGTGCGGGCGTCCAGCGCCTCGGCGCCGGCACGGGCGAAATCGCCGGTGGGCAGCACGATGGCCGCCGCGCGCAGGAAGTCGGTGCGCGCCAGGTGCTCCGGTCGCAGCGGGTCGCCCGAGCGCAGCACGATGGTCCGGTCGTCCCAGAGGCCGGCCAGCTCCTCCTTGGCGTCGTGGACCAGAACGCCGGTCACCTCCCCGGCCAGCACGACGATGCGCAGCCGTCTGGCCCGGGCGCGGTGCAGGAAGCGGCGCACGCGGCTCCCGCTGACGAGCAGTTCGCGCAGGATGCTCGTGGTGCGGTTGGTCCAGCCGAGAATCAGCACGTGGCCGCTCATGCTGATGGGGGTGGCGCCCGCCTCCAGCCGCCGCATGAGTCGCCCGAGTCCCTGGTTCAGGATGGCCACGAGCGCGCCCATGAAGAGCACGTACCCGAGCACGGTCACGATCAGCGACACCGTGCGGGCCACCGTCCCCTCGTCGTCGCCCAGGTAGCCGGGGTCGCTGAGCCGCAGGAATCCCCACCAGATCGACTCGCCGAGATCGTCGAAGCGGGGCAGCGCCAGGAAAACGATCGCCCCTGCCGCCAGCGAGACCAGCAGCAGCACCATCGCAACGAGCACGAGCTGGTTGAACGAGCCAGCGATGACGAAGCGTTCCAGGCGGAAGACGAGCAGGTCGCGCAGACGGTGAAGCATGCGCAAGCCTAGCCCGACCGGCCGGATGCTGCAAGGACGGTGACGGCGGGCGAGCGGATCGGCCCTCGTCGTCACCGCGAGCGGCGACTCGATTATTGCCTGGGCAATATTGACAGGTGATTTCTATCCTGGTAAATTGTAGAGCGGGCGTGCGCCCACCAGCGTTCACCGCCGCCGCCGCGGCCACCTCATTCACAGGGATGTTTTCGTCATGAAGCATGCGCCGCCGTCCCATGTCGCCTTCGCCGGCCACAGCCGTATCGCCGAAGGTTCGCTCGCTGACGTCGCCCGCGCCGCCCGCACCCGCCTCGATGAGGGCGATGCGGCACCCGTGGCCATCTTCGCGTGGCCGGAGAACGAACCGGTCGACGTCGACCTGCGCGGAACGCCCGAGGAGGTCGCCGCGCTGGCCGAAGCGCGCGAGAGATCCGTCACCGAGGCGGCGGAGCGCACGACCCGCGGGCGGCCGCGGCTCGGCGTGGTCGGTCGTGAGGTCACGCTGCTGCCGCGGCACTGGGACTGGCTCAACGTCCAGCCCGGGGGCGCTTCGGTCACGTTGCGCAAGCTCGTGGACGCCGCCCGCAAGGAGGGCCACGAGAGCGAGCGCATCCGCCGGACCCAGGACCGCGCACATCGGTTCATGTACGCTCTCGCGGGCGACTTGCCCGGCTTCGAGGAGGCCGCCCGCGCCCTCTACGCGTGGGACGTGGCAGCGCTGGAAAAGCTGATCCGAGCGTGGCCGGCGGACGTGCGCGATCACGTTCGCCGGACCCTGCGCGAGGGCGGGTCCACGCCGTGAACGGCAGGAACCTGGCCGTACCGGTGCAAGCGCGACCGCCGGCTCGATTTCGCTGGAGCTACAAAGAAATACCGGACGAAAAGAGTTTATATGAGTAGTGTGGGGGTCTGGCGCGGTCCGGCGACGAGGTTCGCCGGCTGCGAACCGACGATCCGATGCCAAAGGAGGATTGGACATGCGTATGGGCAAGAACGAGTTGCCGATCAAGATCCGGGCTGACGGCGCCGTCGCGCGGCAGCAGACCGACTTCGGTGACGCCACGGCCTACGGCGTGATCGGCGCCGAGCATTTCGCCATGAGTGCCGGCACCGATATCGCGCCGCTGCTGAAGGGTCTCGAGAACGACCTCTGCCAGGCACCCCACTGGGGCTACCTCATCGATGGCGAGGTGACGGTCACCTACCGCGATGGCACCCAGGAGCGGATCGGCTCCGGAGACGTCTTCTTCTGGCCTCCGGGTCACACGGTCAAGGTGGAGCGGGACGCCGAGTTCGTTCTGTTCAGCCCTCAGCACGAGCACACGCCCGTGCTGGACCATATCAACGACCAGCTGGCGATCTAGGGTGCCGGCGGAGTCTCGTCCGCCCCCGGCCCTGATCGGGGGCGGACACCGATCGCGCGTCCGTCGAAGCCGGTCTGCTCGAATCGCCATCAGTTCGCCTGATCTCGCACCCCGGCGAGTCGTCTCATGTGCGCGGCCGCCTGGCGCCAGGCCGGGATCAGCGTGACGTTCCCCGCCAGACGCCCCACCAGGAAGGCCACCGCCGCGGCGGTGGCGCCCACCATCTCCAGCCCATGCACCGCCACCAGCAGGACCAGCACGATGCCCGCCACCTCGGCTGCCGAGGCAGCCGTCACCGGTGCGGTACGTCGCGTCACGATGAGCAGTGAGCGCTGCCACGAGAGCAGCACGGTCAGCGCCGGCAGAACACTCAGGATACGCAGCGGCGTCACGGCATAGGCCGCCAGATCGGGCGTGAGCCCCGAGACGTCGATCAACCAGAATTCCGCCAGTGGCGTGGCAGCGATGAGGATCAGCCCGGCGCTGGCCGCCACCGCGAGGCCAGCCGCCATCCGGACCGCCAGCGGGTATTCCCGGGGGGTGTCCCCCAGCACCTTGATCGCCACGTCCTGATAGCTCAGGCCGAAGGTGCGGAAGAAGAAGACCAGTCCGTTGATCACCGGCAGGACGGCCAGCGATTCCAGCGCCGAACGCGACTGGCCGAGGAAGAATGTGACGATCGGATGCACCGCGAGCGCGATGGTGCTGGTCAGGGCCAGCGGGTAGTAGAACCGCCAGATCTCGGCGTACCCGGGCGCCGGTTCCGCCGCCGGCGGTCCGGCCGGATCGGTGCGGGTGAACGGGACGATCGCGACGCCGGCCGGGGCGCCAGGCACGGCGGCCGCGGCGCCCCGTCCGCCTGCAACGTCCGTCTCGGCCGCCACGCCCGCCGCGCAGTCGTCGTTCGCCGCGCTCGCCGCGCTCGCCTCCTTCGCCTCCTTCACCTCGCTCGCCTCGCTCGCGTTGTCCGGGTCACACTGCATGCCGATCGTGCCGCGGGGCTCGCCTGTCTCGCCCATCGGACGGGTGAGCCGCCGCACCGCTGTGTGCGCCATGAGGCGGCTGGCCGCGGCCTCCGCGCACACGCCGGCGCTGAGCGCGGCCGCGCCGATCCAGGCTCCCGGCAGCCGCGAATCCAGCGCCAGCACCAGGGCCGTGGCCGCCATGGCCACCAGGCGCAGCACCGTACCGTACGCCACCCGTCGCGTGAGTCCCGCCCGGATCAGGATGCCTTGATAGAACCGCCGATACCCGATGGCCGCCGGCCAGGGCAGGAGGATCAGCAGCGCGGTCCGCGTGTGGTCCGCGACCTCCGGCGGCAGCTTCATGGCCTGGCGAGTCAGCCAGTCGAAGAAGGGTGTGACCACGCCGGCGGCGAGGACCGCCGTCAGAACGCCCGCGAGCAGGAAGGTGAAGTTGCGCAGCCGGCGGTAGGACGCCGCGCGGTCGACGAGCGCGGTGGCCGCGCTCAGCATCATGATGACCGGAGCCTCCACGATGATCGCGAAGGCGAAGGCCACGCCGTAGGCTGCGAGATTGGTCTTGGGTTCGGCCAGCCGGGCGATCACCGCGGCCAGGAACGGACCTTCCAGAGCCATCATGACCCACGTCATCCACAGCGGAAACCAGAGCTTCATCAGTCCGGTGCAGGTGAGATCGCGCGGGCTGTTCATGATCGCCGCAAGATAGCCCGGCCCATCCTCCGGCGACAGCGGAGGCGTTCCGGAGGGCCGGCTTGCGCCGCCGGCGCTTTCCGCGGTATAAGTCGGCTGTCGACCATAACCCGGTCCGGAGGAATGTCATGGAAGCCTCGACCACCGCCGACAAGGCGATCGAAACCCTGATCGCGCTGGGAACCACCTACGGCCTGGCCGTGATCGGCGCCCTCGCGATCCTGTTGATCGGACGGTTCGCCGCGGGCGCGGTGCGCAACGCCATCGTAAGAATGATGAGCCTCCGCGGCGCGGACCCGAGCCTCACGGGGTTCCTCTCGAACCTGGCGTTCTTCGCCGTGGTGGCGTTCGCGTTCATCGCCGCCCTGGCCAAGTTCGGGGTGCAGACCGCGTCGTTCGTGGCCGTGCTCGGCGCCGCCGGCTTCGCCGTCGGTCTCGCGCTGCAGGGGTCGCTGTCCAACTTCGCGTCGGGCGTGATGCTGTTGATGTTCCGCCCGTTCCGCGTGGGCGACTACATCGAGGCAGCCGGCGTGGCGGGCTCCGTGAAGGAGATCCAGATCTTCAACACGGTGATATCCACTCCGGACAACGTGAAGATCACGATCCCGAACAGCAAGATCTACGGAGACGTCATCCGGAATTATGCCGGCTACGAGACGCGCCGCGTGGAGTGGAACGTCGGCATCTCGTACGGCGCCTCGATCGAGCAGGCGCTGCGGGTGGTCCTGGAGGTGCTGCGCGGCGACGAGCGCGTGCTGGCCGACCCCGAACCCATGGCCGCGGTGGCCAACCTGGGCGATTCGAGCGTCGACCTCGTGGTGCGCGGCTGGACCACGGGCGCCGCTTACTGGGCCGTGAAGTTCGATCTCACCCGCCGCATCAAGGAGCAACTCGACGCCGCCGGCATCGAGATCCCCTTCCCGCAGCGGGTGGTGCACGTGTCGACCGTTCCGGCCGCCCCGGTGGTGGCGGAGGCCACGAGCGCGGCGGCAGTCCATTCGCCGCAATCGTGAACCGGAATCCTGCAAAGGAGAGCAGCATGAACGGAATCGGGCTCGCGAGACGGGTCGGTCGGAAGGGTACCCTGGTGGTGATGGCCGCGGTGGCACTGTCCGCGCTGCCCGTCTTCGCGCAGGACGACAGCGTCGTGGGCACCGACGCCCTCGACCTGCGCGCGGTCGAGAAGGGCGACGACGCGGCCGACATCAAGGAGATCGACGTCTGGTACCTCAACGGGCAGATCGGTCTGAACCTGGTCCAGAGTTCCTACTCCGACAACTGGAGCGGCGGCGACCAGGGCTCGGCGAGCTGGACAGCCGTCTTCAGGGCCAGCGCCGAGCGGCAGATGAGCGAGCGCTGGAACTGGTTCAACCGCGTGTATCTGACTTTCGGGCAGATCCACCAGCAGGAGCGCGATCCCGAGTCCAACGAGCTGTCGTGGCAGGCGCCCAGCAAGACCAACGACGAGATCGATCTCGAAAGCCTCTTGCGCTACACACCGCCCGGCGGGTGGTCGCCGTACCTGTCGTTCCGCTTCCAGAGCCAGTTCCTGGACGCCTCCGACCCCTACGGCCGCGAACTCGCGTTCAATCCGCTGGACTTCCGCGAGGCCGTGGGCATGTCGCGGGCGTTCATCGATACCGAGGAGCGTCTGTTCCTCGGCCGCCTGGGCTTCGCACTCCGGCAGATGAGCCGCGAGTTCTACCTCGCCCCGCCCGAGGTGAGCGACGCGACCGATCGATCGAGCAGCACCGACGGTGGGCTGGAAATGCGGGTCGACTATCGTTCGCCCATCCTGGGCGGTCGTGCAGCCTGGTCCTCGCGATTCACAGCCTATCGGCCCCTGTATTATTCGGCGGAGGACGAGTTCGACGCCATCGGCGAGGCCCAGCTCGCCGCCGCCGGGCTGCCGTCGGATCTACCTGATTACCCGCTGGGCGTGGGCGTGGACTGGCAGAACCTCCTGACCGCGAAGATCACGTCGGTGATCGCGGTCACGCTGGAACTGCGCTGGGTGTACGACAAGTACGACAACAGCGTCGTCCCCCAGTTCGACGATGTGGGCGAGCTGACCAACGCGGATGCCGTCGATCAGGCCATCCGCAAGAAGGGCCAGTTCAAGGAGGTGTTCTCGCTGGGTCTGGCCTACGTCTTCTGATCGTCGGGCGGGGTCTTCAGATCCAGCGCGTGGAACAGCTGTCGGGTGCGGGGCGAGTCGAAGCGGGCGAAGGCCGTGACGACGGCGCCCCGCACCACTTTCCGGCGTGTCGCCAGCTCCGCCAGGAGGGCGCCCACCGCGGCAGCCGTGAGCGGCGGCGGCGGCTCGCCGACGTCACCGAGGATCGCTTCCAGGTTCGCGGTCTGTACGGCGACGTCATTGAGTTCACCCAGTTCGTCCTGGAGCGCCTTCAGGTGCTTCACCAGCTTGCCGTGAGCCCCGCCCGGGTACAGCGAACCGAAGAACTCCAGCAGATACCGCAGCTTCTTGCCTTCGATGCGCAGCGCGTGCAGGTCGTCGTCGGGCGAGCGTGGGGTGATGGCCCGCCCCTTCGCGACGAGACGGCGGTGGTGCTTGCCGATGGCCCAGCCGGCCAGCTCGGCGGCCGTGAGCCCCGACCGTGGAGACTCCCCCAGTTCCAGCTGACCGGCTCGCGAGAGGAACCGCTGCCACCGCGACAGCAGCCCCCGGTAGGCGGGGCCGTCGAACGCAACCATCAGTTCGTCACGCGCCGCCTGGCGGCTCCGGACCAGCCGCGCGAAGAGCGGGCCCAGTCCCGGACGCAGCGATCCCGGCAGCAGACGCTCGTACTCCTCGTCGCGCAGCAGAAACACGTCGAGATCGCGCAGAGGTCCGGTGAGGCGCCCCAGTTCCCGGAAATCGCGCGTGAACGGCTCGATGCTCTCGGGAGGATAGACGCCCTGGACGGAGGACAGCAGTGACCTGGTGCGCCGCACCGCCACCCGGAAGTCGTGCAGGAACTCCACGTCGACGTCTTGCCTGACGCCGGCCTCGTTCTCGCGCATGGTGCGTAGCAGACGTCGGGCGATGCGCGCGACCGCCTCCCGCGCCGGCCGCTCGGCCGAGATCTTCACCCGAGGCTTGCTTCTGTACGCGCAGGGCCGCCGTCCCGCTGCTGCGAGCGCGAGCGCCAGGAGCGGGCGCCCGGGTTCGGCGGCGCCGGCCGATGCGAGCGCGTCGCGAATGGCCGCGGCATCCTGGTCGTATCCGCGCCGCGGCTCGACGACGGCGATGTCGACGAAGGGGGCCGGCCGCTCACCGAGATCGGGGCCGGGGGTCGCGATGGCTCCCCCCCTGGTTCCGGCGTTCCCTCGGTCGGCAGTGCGTCGGGCGTTCCCGGCGTTCCCCCGCTCAATGGTGCGTCGGCCGCTCCCGGCGTGCCCCCGCTCGGCGGTGCGTGGGACGTCCCCGGCGCTCCCGGGGACCGCAGCCAGCGCCAGGTGTTCCAGGCGCAGGCGTGACACGATCTCGCCGGCCCGGTTCGACACCCGCCAGACCGCACCTCGGCGATGCAACGTCACGAGACGGAGCAGGGCCCGCACGCCGGCCCGCGGCGCCAGGGCATCCCGCAGGCGCCCTGCCGGCACGTCGCGCACGAATCGCGGCGGCGTCTGCGTGCGCAATCCGACGGCAGCCAGCGGGGCACCGCTCTCCAGCGGGAGGAGGGTCAGCCGGCGTCGCGTCAGCACCAGCGCCAGCCCGGCGCCGTAGAGTGCCCAGTCGAAGGTATCGAGGTAGGTCTCGAGGATCTCGCGGTCCCCGTCCTCGGCCACCCGGTAGTCAGGGACCAGCGCCTCCAGGAGCGCCCGGAAGTCGAGAGGAGGGGCAACGATCAGGATCCGCTCGCTCATGGCTCCGGTCCGTACCCGGGATGGGGGTCGAGCCCGACATGCCCGCGCCGGTAAGAGGTTACGACTGCGTCGGGTGCGTCGTATACGTCACCGTTAATGCGCCTCGCGAGTTCCGCCAGTTCTGCCAGCGAAATTGTGTCCGGGCCCCCAGGGCGGCTATCCGGGCCTCCGAAGCGGCCGGACGGCGCACGAAGGTGGTCGTCACAACGACATTTCATCAAGAATATGGGACTGATCCGGCCGCCGAACGGCTGGACACAATTTCGCTGGCACAACCGAGGATGGACGCGGGGGATCGGCAGGTTACCATGGGGCCCATGCCACCGACCCTGCCGGGGGTCCGCGCCGACCCGGCGTCCTCGCCGGCGGAGGCGGCCGCCGTCACGACCAACCGCCGGGAGCGTTTCGATGGGGCACTTCCCCTCCCAGACGCGTAGCATCGGGATCCTCACCTCGGGCGGCGACTGCCCGGGGCTCAACGCCGCCATCCGGGGCATCACCAAGGCGGCGATCCAGGACTACGGCATCAAGGTGTTCGGCATCCAGGACGGCTTCCGCGGCTTGGTCGAGAACCGGATCGTGCCGCTGGATCACCACCACCTATCGGGCGTACTCACCCTGGGCGGCACCATCCTCGGCACCTCCCGGGACAAGCCCCGCAAGATGCGCATGGGCGGCAAGGCCCTGGACATGAGCGCCACGGCCGCCGACAACGCGCGCAATCATGGCTTCGACTGCGTGGTGTGCCTGGGCGGCGGCGGCACGCAGAAGAACGCCTGGCACCTGCACCGGGCCACGGGCATGAACGTGCTGACCTTGCCCAAGACCATCGACAACGACGTGGGGCTCACGGACGTCACGTTCGGCTACGACACCGCCGTGCAGACCGCCACCGAGGCCATCGATCGCCTGCACACCACCGCCACCAGCCATGACCGCATCATCGTGGTCGAGGTGATGGGCCACAACGCGGGCTGGCTGGCCCTGGGTGCGGCCATCGCCGGCGGCGCCGACGTGGTGCTCATTCCCGAGATCCCGTACGACATCAACGCCGTCCGCGACTACCTGCTCGAGCGTCAACGGCGGTTCGGCAAGAAGTTCTCGATCGTCGTGGTAGCCGAGGGCGCCCTCTCGCGGGAGGACGCCGCCGCGGCGGCGGCCCGGGAGGCGTCCAGGGTCAGCAAGAAGAAGAAGTCGCTCGCGCGGGGGGCCGCGGACGCCGACGACCGGAACGGCCACGAGACCGGCCACGGGAACGGCATGGGGAGCGGTCCTGACGACGACGGGGCCGAGCTGAACGGTTACAAGCTGGTGAAGGAGTCGCTCGCCAGCCGCCTCGCCCGCGAGTTGCAGGTGCTCACGCGCACCGAGGCGCGAGTGACGTCGCTCGGGCACGTCCAGCGCGGCGGCGTGCCGACCGCCGCCGACCGTGTGCTCTGCACGCGTCTGGGCGTGAAGGCGGCCGAACTGCTCGCTGCCGGCACCTACAACGTGATGGTCGCGGTCCAGAACGGCGACTGCGTACCCGTCCCCCTCGAGCAGGTGGCGGGGCTGAAGAAGCTGGTCCCCGTCGACCACCCCTGGATCCAGACCGCCCGCCGCGTGGGCACCTCGCTCGGGATCAGCGATCGAGAGCTGCGCGAGCGCATCGAGCAGGGGACCACTGGGCTGCCCTGAGCCTGGAGCCTCGTCCGGCTCGAACCGGCGCGCCCTGCGTGGCGATCACGCGCACGATCTCGTTCGAATAGACCGGGACGGTGTCGTGCCAGCCGCTGTCCATCGGCGCGGGGGGCTGCGGCGTGCCCTCGACGATCGAGTCGCCGACCGTCGTGAACGGGGTGCGGTCCAGGATCTGGAATATGACCAGGTGCATGTGCATGGCGCGCCGTGACCGCCGGGGAGCGGTGCCGGCGACATGCGCATGGGGGTGCTCGCTTTTCGGATCTGACCGAATAAGGAGGATCACCGTACCTCGTTGGCGGTGCGAAAGGGGATAATGTTGGCTGGTTACCCGGACCTCGCCTCCATTGACCCCCGGCCGCGTATTCCCTTCCCTGAGCCTGGGTGATCGACCAAGATCATTTGACGCACGAGCGGCTCGTTCGATGAGCCCGGACTCCGGATCGGGGAGGCTTTCGGCATGGAGAACTCCGGAACCATCCGCTCGCTTCGATCGATCGCCAGTCTGGCCCTTGCAACCGCGCTGGCCGCTCTCCTGGGTGGCTGCGTCAATGGTGCCGCCATCGGACGCATCCCCGCCGAGATCGACGACACCGCCATGGCCGTCACGCTGCACGGCGATCGCCTGGTGGCGAGCGAGACCGGTCGGCTCCTGGGAGATGCCCGGCCCGACACCGCGGCCGTGACCGCCTTCCTGGCCCTGCCGCAGCCCGAGCGCGAGCGACGGCACGGTCGCGCCGTCCTCGCGGCGCAGGCGTGGTCGGATTTCTGGGCGTGGGACCAGAAAAAGGGGCGTCTCGGTCCGGAGACGCGATTCGGGTTCAAGGACCGCCGGCGCGAGACGCGGCAGCGATTGAGCGAGGCGATCGCCAGGCTGCGGGAGGCGGTCGCCGGGGATCCCACCGTCGCCCAGTGGTGGCTCGCACTCGCGGACTTCGGCTTCGGCATCGGCGACCTGGGCACGGCACGCGCCGACCTCGCGATGGCGGCCCGCACCGTCGAACTCGCGCCGGCCGCGGCCGACGCCGATCTCGGCCGGCGCATCGCCCTCGTGCGCGGCTGGACACTGCGCGAGCTGGGACTCTGGGAGGATGGCCTGACGGTCGTCTCGCCGGCGCGCGAACGATTCCCGGACGACTGGGAGATCCAGCTGCTCGAGGGACTGCTGCTGGCCGGCGCCGGGCGCGTCGCGGACGCATGCGCGGCAGCGACCGACCTGCCTGCCGCGCACACGCCCTGGGTCACGGTGTACACGTGGGGCATGACCTCGCGCCCGACCGACTACGCCTCCCGCTGGATCCGGGCGATGGCCTTCCATGCCGCCGGCGACACCCGGTTGGCGCGCCACGCGCTCGGCGATCTGCAGTTCGTGCGTTCGTTCTGTCTCCACATGGACCGGTTCTGGAACGACGCCGGCCTCGTCCTCGAGGCCGTGGAGGACCCGCTGACGTCGTCGTGCTACGGCACCTCCTTCATCACGCGACCGCTGCAGCACTACTATCCCGTGACGCCGGTCTCCTGGGGTCCGGTGGTCCGGGACCGACCGGCACCGAGCGACGCCTTCTTCCGCAGCTACGGCGAGCTGTACCTGTCGGGCTCACGCTTTGCACACGCGGCGGCGCTGGCGGCGAGGGCGCTGTCCACGAGCGACCCCGACCTGCGGGTCCGGCTGGGCGAACGCGCCGTCGCCGCCGTCGAGCGCTGCCGGCGCTGGCACGTGTGGCCGGCGCACGTGCATGCCCTGAGCGGTCGCCTGCGCCTCGACCTGGGAGAGCTGTCCGATGCGAGGCGCGAGCTCGCGGCTGCTCGCCAGGGTTTCGCAGCCCAGGGGATCGCCGACCACGACACCGATCTGCGCCTGGCGCTGGTGGACCTGCAACTCGGGGATCCGGCGGGAGCCCGCCTGACCCTCGAGCAGGCGGTGGCCACCGCGCCCGAGAACGCCCTGGGCTGGCGCGCGCTCGGGGTGGCGCTCGCCGCACTCAAGGATTGCGAGGCGGCGCGGCGGGCCATGGACCGCGCGGTGGAGCTGGATCCCGATTCCGCCGTTGGCTTCTACAACCGCGGTCTGCTGCTGCATAGCTGCGGCGACGTCGCCGCGGCCTGCGAGGATCTGCGCCGGGCCGTCGAACTCGATCCCCAGGGTCCCGGGTTCGTGGCGGCTTAACAGGCGGCGTCCTTCGCCCTGCGCCACCTCGACGCCGACTGAGCCGGTCGCGCGCGACCTTCGGACCGGACCTCCGATCACGCGCCTGCTCGCGGTCGAGCACGTGCTCGCGGTCGACCGTCATTGACCTGTGCCCGACCCGCGGCTATCGTGCCGCAGGAATCGATGCACGGACCACGACCTCGGCCTCGCCACCCGCGCGAACCGGACCCATGCCCAGAACCATCCAGCGCAATGGCGGCCGCAAGCTCAGCCGCCGGACCGCCGATCGCCATCTGCTCTACCAGTGGTCGGTGCAGAACGCCGACTTCGAGGTGAGGTTCATCGACCGGGCGTTTCGCCGTCTTCGCGGGCGCCGGGCACTCTCGTTGCGCGAGGATTTCTGCGGCACCGCGCTGCTGAGCAGCACCTGGGTGCGCGAGCATCCCGACCGGTCCGCGCTCGGGTTGGACCTGGACACGGCCACCCTCCAGTGGGCGCACCGCCACAACCTGTCGTCGCTGGGCGAGGCGGCACGTCGGATCGACCTGCGCGAGAGCGACGTGCGCACCGTGACGCAGCCGGGCTGCGACGCCGTCTGTGCCTACAACTTCAGCTGGTACCTGATCCATCCGCTACCGCGGCTCGTGGAGTACTTCAGGGCGGTGTACCGGAGCCTGGCGGACGACGGCCTCTTCTTCATGGACTGCTACGGCGGCTGGGAAGCCCAGCAGCTCGTGGAGGAGCCCCGGGAGGTGGACGGTCCGCAGGGCCGGTTCACCTACATCTGGGATCAGGCGGGCTACAATCCGATCGACAACATGGCCACCTGCTACATCCACTTCGAGTTCCCCGGCGGGGGGCGCTGGGAGAAGGCCTTCACCTATCGCTGGCGTCTCTACACCCTGGCGGAGGTGCGCGACGTGCTGGAACTGGCCGGTTTCAAGGCGACGCACGTCTACTGGGATCGCTCCGAGGACGAGGACGAGAACGAGTTCCGTCCGGCGCGTCGGGCCGAGAATACGCCGGGATGGCTTGCGTACGTCGTCGGAGAGAAGTAGATCGGGGGGGAAGCGTAGACCCGTCACCGCCGCCGGCACGGAGGTCGCGATGAGCCCCCGGGAACCCAGCGCCGATCGTGGCCTGCCCACGTTCCTCCGCATCGATCCGGATGCGCCCCTCGACCTTGCGGCCGTGGACACGCGCGACATGCTCGGCTTCGCCGACAAGCAGGAGGGGAAAGACGCCCTGGCCGCGGACGTGGCCCGCCTGAGGGACCTGCAGCGGATCCTCTGGGCGGAGTCCGGGCGGGCAGTGCTGGTGGTGCTGCAGGGGATGGACACGAGCGGCAAGGACGGCACCGTGCGGCACGTCTTCGGGCCGATGAACCCGCAGGGCGTTCGCGTGTGGCCTTTCGTGGCGCCCACCGCGCTGGAGCGGAAGCACGACTACCTGTGGCGCGTGCACCGGCAGGTGCCGCCGCGAGGCATCCTCGGCGTGTTCAACCGTTCCCACTACGAGGACGTGCTCGTGCCGGTGGTGGAGGGACCGCTCACCGCCAGGGACCAGGAGCTTCGCCTGCGCCAGATCCGCGACTTCGAGCAGTACCTGGCCGAGAACGACGTGGTGATCCTCAAGTTCTTCCTGCACATCTCCCGCGCGGAGCAGAAGGAACGGCTGGAGAAGCGACTGTCCAGGGCGCACAAGAACTGGAAGTTCAGCCGCGGCGACCTGGAGACGCGCAGCAAGTGGGACGCTTACTGGTCCGCCTACACCCGCCTGCTGGTCGATACCAGCCGCCCGTGGGCGCCCTGGTACCTGATCCCGGCCGACCGCAAATGGCTTCGTAACGCGCTGGTCGCGCGGATCGTGCGGGAGGCCCTCGAGGGCATGGAACTTCGGTATCCCGAGCCCTCCGAGAAGCTCGACGACGTGGTGATTCCCGACTGACCGCCCGCCTCAACGGCCCAGGAACTCCCCGAGCGGTTGCAGCGGCGCGAGATTGTCGCAGATGATCTTGAAGATCGCCAGCAGCGGCACCGCCAGCAGTGCCCCGGGGATTCCCCACAGCCAGCCCCAGAACATCAGCGCGACGAAGATGGCCACCGGATTCAGCACCAGGTGCCGTCCCAGGAGCAGCGGCGTCATCAGGTTGCCCTCCGTGAAGTTGATGGCGCCGTAGACCAGCGGCACCACCAGCGCGCGCCCGGCGGAGTCGAAGCTCAGCAGCGACACCACGGTGATCACGCTGAAGGTGACCACCGGCCCGATGAACGGTACGTAGTTCAGGAGTCCGGCGAGCACGCCCCACAGCACCGGGTTCGGCATCCCGAGCAGCGCCAGGGCCACGCTCACCACCGCCGCCAGGCCCGCGTTGATCACGGTCACGGCCAGGAGGTAGCGGCTCACCTCCCGCTGCACCTGCTGGGCCACCTCGACCGCCCGCCGCTTGTCGCGCAGCGTGGGCAGCATCACCACGAGCTTGCGCAGGAAAAGGTCGCCGCTGGCCAGCAGGAAGTAGAGCAGGATCAACACTGCCACGGACGTGGCCAGGAACTCGCGGGTGCCGCTGAGCAGGATGGTGGAAAGCCGAGACTCCCTCACCTCGACCGGCGTGACGCGGGGTTCCTCGCCGTCCATGTCCGCCAGTTCCTCCACCTGCTTGGAGGCTCGCGCCACCTTCTCCATGGGTTCCTTCAGGTGGCGCAGCCTGTACTCGATGGTGCGCAGATGCCTTGGCGTCTCTTCCATCCAGGAGGCCGCCGGCCCCGCGAGACGAACGGTGACCACGCCCAGCGCGACCAGGAAGCCCACGATGACCAGGAAAGCTCCCAGGCTCTCGGGGATCCGCAGCCGGGTCAGGGCGCGCACCACCGGCGAGAGCAGCAGCGACAGGATCACCGCGATGAGGATCGGTAGCACGAAGCCGCGGGCCAGGAAGAGCCCGGTGAAGAGGAGCAGCAGGAAGGTGCCCATCGCGGCGGAGGTGCGCAGCCCGGGCATCTGGAGCGGCGGCGGTCGGTCGGGTGCCGCCGGCTGGCCAGGCAAGTGTGCCGCCGAGCGGGCCTTCTCGGCGGATGCGGCCGCCCCCGCGGCGTCAAGACCGGGGCCAGCCGCGGGATCGCGTCCGGGGCCGGCTTCGGGGTCGTTCCCGGGGCCGGCGTCGGGACCGCGGTTCATCGCCGTCGGCAGACCAGCCAGCCGAGCCCCAGCGCCGCCGCGTCCTCGATCACGCCCACGGCCCGGTCCGACCAGCCGGTGCGCCGCACCGCGCCCTCCCGCAGGCGGCGGGCCACGTGGGCCCCCGCCACCGCGCCCGCGGCACCCGCCAGGGCGCCGTGCCAGCGGTGACCGCCGCTCGCGCGCGCCAAGGCCGCCGCCGTGGCTGCACCCGTCATCGCCCTCATGGCGAGCGCGGGCGGATACGTGCGGGACGGTATTCCGGGCATCTTGTCCGCGACGATCTCTCCCGCCGCCATCAGCGCCAGCACGCGCCCGGTGCGGCGCGAACTCATCCATTCGGCACGCGACCGCCCCAGCGCGTGCCGCGCCAGCCGCCGGCCCACCATCGCCGGTGGACTCATGCTACGCATGCCCGCGACCGCTCCCACCGCTGCCGCCCGGGCCACGAGCGTCGTCGTCTTCGCTCTCTTCATCTGGAACCTCCAGCAAGAAACCTCCAGCAGGAGATGAGCGATCACGCGCCCCCACGCCTGCGCATCCGCTCCCGCACCCATGCCACACGGCTACCTGCAGGACCGCCGCGGGGCAAGGCGCCGTGTCGCATTGCAGGTCGCCGGCGTCGCCTTTCAGGCGATCTCCCATGGGCTCGGGCCGGGAAGAGCCGTTACCTGGGCGGCTAGATGATAATGAGGATTAAAACGGTTCGGATATTCTCCCCGGGAGGAACCCTCATGGATCGACGACCCGTCGAGACCGGAATGCAAGATCTCGGCCCCGTGGGTGACGAGGTTCTCGCCGACGCAGAGGTCCACGGAACGACCACCGGCAGGCCGGACCTGCGGTTGCCGGCAGGCGTGCGCGTGGTCGGGCCCGAAACGCCGTCCAGCGCGCGCGTGCTCACACCGCAGGCGCTGGCCTTCGTGGCCGACCTGCAGCGGCAGTTCGGCACACGCCGCCGCGAGCTGCTGGCGCGGCGGCGAGACGTGCAGCGGCGTCTGGACGCCGGCGAGAACCCCGATTTCCTGGCCGAGACCCGGCCGATCCGGGAGGGCGACTGGTGTGTGGCCGCCGTGCCGCCCGTGCTGGACGACCGCCGGGTCGAGATCACCGGTCCGGTCGACGCCAAGATGATGATCAACGCGCTCAACTCGGGGGCGAGCGTCTTCATGGCCGACTGCGAGGACGCCAGCTCGCCCACCTGGGAGAACATGGTGGAAGGGCAGGCGAACCTGCGCGCGGCGGCCCGTGGCGCCCTCGAGCACACCGCGCCCGGCGGTCGCCACTACCGGATGAGCGAGAGCCCGGCCACGCTCTTCGTCCGCCCCCGCGGCTGGCACCTGCCGGAGAAGCACGTGCTGGTGGACGGGGAGGCCGTGTCGGCCTCGCTGTTCGATTTCGGGCTGTTCATGTTCCACAATGGCCGCGAGCTGTCCGACGCCGGGCGCGGTCCCTTCTTCTACCTGCCCAAGCTCGAGAATCACCTCGAGGCTCGCCTGTGGAACGACGTGTTCCTGCACGCCCAGGACGAACTCGGCCTTCCGTCCGGCACCATCAAGGCGACGGTGCTGGTGGAGACGATCCTCGCCGCCTTCGAGATGGACGAGATCCTGTACGAGCTGCGCGAGCACTCCGCCGGGCTGAACGCCGGCCGCTGGGACTACATCTTCAGCATCATCAAGAAGTTCCGCAGCCGCAGCTTGCTGCTGCCCGACCGGGCACAGATCACGATGACCGTCGGTTTCATGCGCGCCTACACCGAGCTGCTGGTGCGCACCTGTCATCGCCGCGGCGCGTTCGCCATCGGCGGCATGGCTGCGTTCATCCCCAGCCGCCGCGATCCCGAGGTGAACGAGCGCGCGCTGGCGCGGGTCCGCGAGGACAAGGAACGCGAGTTCGGCGACGGGTTCGACGGCACCTGGATCGCACATCCCGACCTGGTCGCCCCCGTGCGCGGGGTGGCCGACCCGGTGCTCGGCGACCGGCCCAACCAGCTCCGCGTTCTGCGCGATGACGCGCAGGTGGCGGCCGCCGACCTGCTGGATTTCGAGATCCCCGGCGGTCGCATCACCGAACCGGGGCTGCGTCACGACGTGCGCGTGGCCCTGCTCTACCTCGCGTCCTGGTTGCGCGGCACGGGCGCCGCGGCCATCGACGACCTCATGGAGGACGCCGCCACCGCCGAGATCTCGCGTTCGCTGCTCTGGCAGTGGGTCCATCACGACGGTGCGCGACTGGCAGACGGCCGCGCGGTCGACGCCACACTCTACCGGGCCGTCGCGGCGGAGGAACTCGCGAGCATCCGCGCCGTCCACGGCGAGGAGGTTTACGCCGCCGGCCGGTTCGACGAGGCTCGCGAGCTGCTGGACGCGCTGGTCCTGCGCGACGACTTCCCCGAATTCCTCACCCTGGGCGCCTACGACCGCCTGGACTGACCTGCGCCGACACGCGCGCTCATCACGGCGCCATGCGCCGACGCCGGGAGACGACGACCATGATCCGATTCGGAGAGAAACCAGAGTCCCAGATCGACGAACTCTCGCAATCCTGGGGCCGCGATCCGCGCTGGCGGGGCGTGAAGCGCGGCTACGTGGCCGCGGATGTGCTGCGCCTGCGCGGCACGGTGCTGATCGAGCACACCCTCGCCCGCCTGGGCGCGGAGCGCCTCTGGGCCATGCTACAGGAGGAGCCGTTCGTGCGCGCCCTGGGCGCGATGACCGGCAACCAGGCCGTGCAGATGGTGCAGGCGGGCCTGAAGGCCATCTACGTCAGCGGCTGGCAGATCGCCGGCGATGCCAACAGCGCCCTGCACACGTATCCGGACCAGAGCCTGTATCCGGTGGACAGCGCGCCGCGGCTCATCCGCCGCATCAACAACGCGCTGGCGCGGGCCGACCAGATCCAGGCGCTGGAGGGCCGCGGCGACGTCGAGTGGTTCGCGCCGCTGGTGGCCGATGCCGAGGCCGGCTTCGGCGGGCCGCTGAACACCTTCGAGCTCGTCAAGCACATGATCGAGGCCGGCGCCGCCGCCATCCATCTCGAGGACCAGCTCTCGTCGCTGAAGAAGTGCGGGCACATGGGCGGCAAGGTGCTGGTGCCCGGCGGCGCGTTCATCGAGAAGCTGGTGGCGGCCCGTCTGGCGGCCGACGTGCTGGGCGTCCCCACGCTGATCATCGCGCGCACCGACGCGCAGGGAGCCACCCTGATCCGCAGCGACTACGGCGAGGTGGACAAACCGTTCCTCACCGGTGAACGCACTGCCGAGGGCTACTTCCGCACCCGCGCGGGCAACGAGTACGCCATCGCCCGCGCCCTGGAGTACGCGCCGTACGCCGACATGATCTGGTGCGAGACCTCGACGCCCGACCTGGGCCAGGCGCGCGAGTTCGCCGAGGCCATACACGACCGGCACCCCGGCAAGCTGCTGGCGTACAACTGTTCTCCGTCGTTCAACTGGCGGCGCAACCTGGACGAGGCCACGATCGCCACGTTCCAGGAACGGATCGCCGAGATGGGCTACAGGTTCCAGTTCGTCACGCTGGCCGGCTTCCACTCGCTGAACCTGGGCATGTACGAGCTGGCCCGCGGCTACGCCAGCGAGGGCATGGCGGCGTACAGCCGCCTGCAGGAGCGGGAATTCGCCCTGCAACGCGAGGCGGACTACACCGCGGCCAGGCACCAGAAGTTCGTGGGCGCCGGCTACTTCGACCAGATCCAGCAGACCCTCAGCGGCGGTACCGGCTCGACCTCGGCGCTCAAGGGGAGCACCGAGGAACAGCAGTTCGCCTGATCCACCGGGGCGGCCGTCTCCCGGCTCCGGGCGCGGCGGCCGCCCGCGCCGCTTCCGCGGCGGCCGCCCTCGCCCCGCTTCCTTGGCGGCCGCCCGCGCCCCGCGAGCGGGCTTGTGACGGTGCGGTCGTCGCGCTACCCTGCCCCGGACGGATGAGAACCGGCGTCTGCGCCCCAACCAGCGAGGTGAATCATGCCGTTCGCATCGTTCCAGCCGCCGCGCCGCATCCTCATGGGCCCCGGACCTTCGGACGTGCCGGTGCGCATCCTCGAGGCCGTCGCGCGACCGACGATCGGCCATCTCGACCCCGCGTTCATCACCATGATGGACGAGATCAAGGCCATGCTGCAGCAGGCGTTCCGCACCGGGAACGAGTTGACCTTCGTGGTGTCCGGCCCGGGCACCGCCGGCATGGAGACCTGCTTCGCCAACCTGGTGGAGCCCGGCGATCACGTGATCGTCTACGTGAACGGATACTTCGGCAACCGGATGCGCGAGATGGTGGAACGCTACGGCGGCACGCCGATCGCGCTCGAGGGCGAATGGGGCCGGCCGGCGGATCCCAGGCGCGTCCATGGCGCCCTGCAGGAACATCCCGAGGCCAAGGCCGTCGCCTTCGTGCACGCGGAGACCTCCACCGGCGCCCTGTCCGACGCCGCGGAGATCGTCAAGCTGTGCCGTCAGAGCCGGGTGCTGAGCATCGTGGATGCCGTCACCTCGCTCGGCGGTCTGCCGGTGGACGTGGACGGGTGGGGCGTCGACGCCATCTACTCCGGGAGCCAGAAGTGCCTGTCCTGCGTGCCGGGCCTCAGCCCCGTCTCGTTCGGGCCGCGCGCGCTCGACCGCCTGAAGAGCCGCCGCCGCAAGGTTCAGAGCTGGTTCCTCGACCTCACGATGATCGTCGATTACTGGAGCGGCACCGGCAAGCGCGCCTACCACCACACCGCGCCCATCAACTCGCTGTACGGTTTCCACGAGGCACTCGTGATGCTTCACGAGGAGGGTCTCGAGAACGCCTGGGCGCGACACCGGCGCGTGTCCGACCTTCTGCGCAACGGCCTGCAGCGCCTGGGTCTGCAGCCGTTCGTCCCGGAATCGGAGCGCATACCGCAGCTCACCGCCGTCCGCGTCCCCGACGGCGTGGACGAGGCCGCGGTGAGGACGGCGCTGCTGGAGAAGTACGGTATCGAGATCGGCGCCGGCCTCGGCCCGCTGGCGGGCAAGATCTGGCGCATCGGCTTGATGGGACACTCCTGTCGCGAGGAGAACGTGGAACTGTGCCTGGGCGCGCTGCGGGACGAACTGAGGCGGTAAGTCGGTCCACGAAGGAAGTTTCCGGAACCCGTCCTGCAATCCGGCCGTGCGGACCGGGAAGGAAGTTTCGACGGCCGGGAGCGTCGTGCCCCCGGCCGCCGTCGATCACCGTCCGGTCACCTCTTCAGCGTGACCACGTCGCCGGTCGCGAAATCGCCGCCCGAGACCGCCTCGCAGGTGGTGATGCCGTCCTCCACCTCGGTGGTCCTGATCTCGCCCAGCGTGCTGTAGAGCACCTTGAGCACCTTCCCTGTCCTGGGGTGCTTCACTTCCTTGTCCTTGCGCTTGACCTCGAAGCGCATGCCCGGCTGGATGCCCAACTCGGTGCCGCCGTCGATGAACAGCATGGTGTCGGCGGTGATCAGGACACCCTGCCAGGGACGCTTCTCGACCTGGTCCTCGAGCTTGTCGACCACCGCATCGATGACCTTCCGCGTGGCCTTGCCTACCACGTGGTCGTCGAACTTGTCGGTGTCGCGGAGGCTGAACTGCTCGGTGGACACGCCCAGCGACCGTGAGGTCTCGGTCTTGTTCACGGCGTCCGCCCACAGCACCTCGCCGGTGCCCAGATCGATGATGCGCAGGTCGACGGCGACGCGGCCGGTGTACGACCCGACCGAGGCCTTCTTGAGATACCCCTTGGCCACGCTGCCGCCCACCTCGCCCTGCTTGTAGCCGAACTCGGTGATGGTGGCCTTCACCAGGATGTCACCGATCTCCAGCTTCTGCGCCACGCTGGCGTTCTCGCTGGCGAGGTCGCTCAGGTTGAGGTTCTTCTCGGCGAGGATCTCGTCGAGCGCCGCCCGCTCGAATACGCGGAACTTCCCGGTCTTGACCAGCGCGGTGATCAGCATGTCGGCCATGCCCTCGCCCGGGCCCGGACCGTGATACCAGCCGTGTTCGGCCTTGTCCTCGAACTCGCCCACGATGACGCGGTACTTCAGACCCATGGCGTCGGCCCGGGACGTCGCCGGCACCAGCAGGCCGGCGATCGTCACCGCCAGCAGCATACCCGTGATCC
>JAWOID010000045.1:0-7749 GCA_046484865.1 Candidatus Krumholzibacteriia bacterium | reverse complement strand
GCGAAACCCGGCGGCGAGCTGGACCGGCAGCGTGTTCCTGGTCGCCTGGGCCGACAGCCGCGCCGAAACCGACGTGCTGGCACAGTTCCGCGGCGACCTCTTCGCGGCGCGCGTGACGAGCGACGGGACCGTGCTGGACCCGAACGGCTTCGCCTACGCGAACGAGACCCGCCCCGAGATGCAGCCGTTCGCCGGAGGGAGGGACGGCCGGGGCTTCGTCGGTGGCTCGGTCTTCCTGGCGGATGCCCCCTTCGCCGCGCTGCGCATCGGTTACCGGATCCTGAATGAGCAGTCCATGGCGGCCGTGCCGCGCCCCCCGCTCGCCGCCGCGCGCCTGCACGGCGCTCGCCCCAATCCCTTCAACCCGCGGACCACGGTTGTCTTCGAGCTGGCCCGCGGGGCGGACGTGAGCCTCAGGATCTTCGACCTCCGCGGGCGCCTCGTGCGTCGCCTGCACCAGGGGCCGCTCGCGGCGGGCCGCCACGAACTGCTCTGGAACGGCCGTGACGACGCCGGCCGCGAACTGGGCTCGGGCGTCTACCTGTTCCGCCTGGAAGGAGCGGGCGAACCGGCGACCGGGCGCTGCGCACTCGTGAGGTGAACGATCCGGGATCGACGCCGCAGGCGCTGGGCCAGGCCCCGCGGGCCGTCGCGGCCGGTCGACGTCAGGGCCGGCGGGCGTTCCCGTACGAAGACCCTCCCCGGCAGGTGATGCCGAGGAGGGTCCCCCGTTGCGCGACCGTCCCGGCGGCCGCGTCCCCCCGGGGCAATCTCAGCGGTACAGCGCCTTCAGCGTACCCCAGACCTCGTCCTGCACCGGCACGGCGCAGTTGATCTGCATGGTGATGCAGCAGATGTCGAAGAACTCGCCCAGGTTGGCGCCGCACAGGAACGGCGGGTAGTTGGCCGGCATGGGCAGCCCCGAGCCCGCGCGCCAGATGAGCATGGCGTTGGCGATGGTGAAGGTGATCTCGCACTCGTTCAGGTCGGGGCAGTTGGCGAACGTGCCCGTGAACGTGATGTTCGACGTGGCCCCCACCGGGTTGGAGCCGACGTAGGTGATGGTGGCGACCACCTGGTAGGCGTGGAGCATGCCCGTCAGGTCGGCCAGACCGTCGGCCCAGGTGTGGTCACGGGAGAGCCAGAACTGGCCGCCGGTGTAGTCGGTGGCGTAGGTGCGTGCACCGTTGCCGTTGGCATCGACCGTATCGTTGATCAGCACGGCCCCGTTGGGATCGATCTCCATGTCCCAGGCCCGCCACTGGGTGCCGAGGGCGGCGCCGTCCCAGGACTGGGCGTTCTGGGTGTTGCCCGGCACGCCGGGCTGGATCGGGAAGCCGTCCGCGCCACACCACGCTTCGGAAGCACGGCCCCCGATCATGGTGCCGTTGGTCGTGGACCAGACGTCGATGGCGTTGGGACACTGGGCCGCTGCGCTGCCGGCGAGCGCCACGGCGAGAGTCAGGAACAACGGTAACAAGTTGCGCATGGTCTTTCCCCCTCTGATATCGACGATATCTACTCAATTCGCGAACGGGCTCTCCCGGGACGCAGAATCCGCCATGCGGGCACTGCCCGGATCGCTGGGCATTAAAATTAGGTGAAGTTTCGGCTGATGAAAATGACTCTCGTCAAGTAATGGCGGGTAAATTTTTCGTAATTATCCGGATCACCATGGAACGTCCCGCGCCACCTGCTGCAGCCCCTCCTCTGTGCGGATGGAGATCCGCCGGCGGTCCACGCTGATCGTCAGTCCGGTCCGGGCTCCTCGCAGGGGGGTTCGGCGCCGGCCTTCGGTTCCGGCGCCTCCTCCCGGAGGTGGCCGATCCGCTCGGGCAGACCCGTGGTCAACCGCGCGTAGTCCGTCTGGCGGGGACCGATGAGGACCACGCCCTTGTCGGTGATGACATATTCACGGATATCCTTGCTGTGGTTGCTGCCGCGCATCTTGATCACAACCATGATCTTGCGCAGCTGGCCGTCGATCTCCACGTAGCGCAGCCGGATGATGTCGTCGGTGAGGAAGGAGATCGTGTAGTGGCTGAAAGCCATCCCCGTGAACGTATCATCGACCTCGACCGTGGTGAAGACCGTCACCCCGGCCCCCGTCAACGCCGAGATCAGGCGATAGAGCGATTCGCGGAAATCGGCCCTGAAGCCGGGCGCCAGCGCCATCTCGAAGCCCACCAGCGAGTCGATGACCAGGCGCTTGGCACCGGTCCGCTCCACCGCATCCAGGATCTCCTGCATCGTCTCGTCCACCGACAGGTCCAGCGGACGCAGGTACAGCAGCTCGAGCTTGCCCTGCTTCAACCCCCGCGGCAGTCCCAGGCCGAACGCACCGGCCCGTTGCGCATAGCCGCTCGGGCGTTCCTCGAAGATCGCCGCGATCCCCGGTTCCCCGAGGCGCAGCCCCTCGGCCAGGAACTGGGTCGCCAGTGCCGATTTGCCCGTACCCGACGGCCCGGACACCAGCATGCTGTCGCCCTCGAGGATTCCCCCGCCCATCATCCGGTCCAGTTCGGGAATCCCGATGGAAAGCCGTCGCCGCTTGCCCGGCCGG
This sequence comes from Candidatus Krumholzibacteriia bacterium, assembly GCA_046484865.1. Taxonomy (GTDB): domain Bacteria; phylum Krumholzibacteriota; class Krumholzibacteriia; order LZORAL124-64-63; family LZORAL124-64-63; genus JAWOID01. The sequence goes on along the minus strand of JAWOID010000045.1, from coordinate 5,186 downwards.
CGCTTCGGGGCGTGCAGGCCCATGGTGCGCGAGAAGGCCTGCAATCCCTCGTTGGTGATGCGGAAGGTGTGCAGGCCGGGCACCGACTCCTGCCCGCGCAGCTTGACGATCTGCAGCTTGCGCACGACGGAGTTCCGCTCCGCGCTCTGGGTGAGCCAGAAGATGCCGTCCGCCACCGTGAACACCGGATTGTCGCGCTGTTCGGGTTCGGAATATTCGCCGACCAGGATCGCCGTGACCTGCCAGCTGGCCAGGAACAGCGACAGGCGCTGGATGAAGTCCTGGAACTCCATCTCGCCGCACTTGGCCGCCACCGTGCGCACCATGCTGCGGAACGAGTCCACCACCACGATCCCGGGCTTGGACGCCTTCACCTCGCTGACGATGCCGTCGAGCACTTCCGCCAGGTCCTTGTCCAGCATGGCCTCGCCCAGGTCGAAGAAGCGGATGGTACCGCCCAGCTTGTCCGGATCGAAGAAGGAATACTGCTGCTGGTACCGCAGCATCTTCAACGCGGGCTCGCCGAGGACGGTGAAGTACAAGGCGGTCCTGCCGGGTGTCGCGTTGGCGAAGACGATCTGGTGGGCCAGCGTGGTCTTGCCGGAACCCGGCGCGCCGGCGATGATGTTGAAGGACAGCTCCGGCAATCCGCCACCCAGGATCTCGTCGAGGCCCCGCACACCGGTCTGCAGCTGCCGGATCCTCACTTTCGCCGGCGGGGGCGCTATTTTCCGGCCAGTCTTGCGGCCCGCCGCTGCCTTTTTCTTCACGTCTGTCCTCTTCGTCATGAGTCCAGTTCCTCCAGCTGCGGCCAGATTTCCTGCAGCAGACGTAGCGTCAAGGCCGACCCGATGAGCGTGTCCAGTTGCCCGAGCAGATGGGCCAGCAGGACGGTTTCACCTTCGCTCACCTCTTGCGCGTCGCGTTCCTCGGCGGGCTCGTCAGGGCCGGCCAAGGAGCCGTCCACGGTGATCCGGAGCGTGCGCAGCCAGCGGATCTCTTCGCCTGCCAGCGCCTGCGCGCGAGCAAGCAGCGCGCGGTAGCCGCCGACGCCCGCCAGGCTGCCGAGCGGACCGCGGAGCCTTTCGAAAACACCGAATGTCACGGCAGCGGTGGGATCGGGCGGGACTCCGGGCCCCACCTCGTCGGCCAGCAGCCGGCGGGCGAGCCGCGTCAGTGCGGGCGTGGCACCGGTGGGCAACGGCAGGTGGAGGGCATCGTCCACCGTCCGCTTCAGGACAGCCATGGTGAACGGCTTCTGCAGGATGGCCGCCAGGTGCAGCGATTCCGTGTTCGCGGGCGGGTTCGCGGTAGCCAGGATGACCGGCAGATCGATGTGCGCGGTCCGCATCCTCGTGACGAGCTCGACGCCGGTGAGTCCCGGCATGTCGTGGTCGGTGATCATGAGGCTGTAGCTCATGGAGCGGAGCTTTCTCCAGCCTTCGACCCCGCTGACGGCACAGTCCGTCGCGTAGCCTGAACGCTGCAGGGCTTTCGTAAGCAGGTCCAGGACTGCCGCATCGTCATCCACCAGGAGGATGTTCAACGGCCGGCTGTCCTGGCTTCTGCCATTCGGGCGCACTCGGCGGGCGCCTGTTGCACCTGCGGGATCTGTCATGGGCGCCTCGGCGGCATCGGCTGAATCCCCTATCGATCATCACCTTCTCGGGTCCACGCCCCCTCCCCTTCCCTCATAGCAAGAATGGGCACACTTCGCGCGGGGGGTCGCGGCGGTGGTTCGGGGCGAGGCCGGATCCGTGCCAGGAGACGCTAACATACAGGCGTAACGGGCTTTGCGGGGGCGTCGCGGTGTCCGTCGCACGGTCACCGGGGCACAGGGGCCGATCGGTGCCCTTGACCCCGCCCCTACAATTGATCGGTCCAATTGTCGTTATGATCGACGTCCGCCTTTTCTCTCACGCATTCTTCTGACGCATCGCCTTCAACGCGCCTCCCCAGGCAACAAGCTGGTCAAGCATCGCGTTGACCGATTTTTCGTTCCGGGGGTGCGGCTTGAAAACGCTGAAGTCCTCGAAATCGGTGAAGAGCGACAGCATCACCTGGTTGCGCACATGGGCGATCTGCAGCTCGCTGACCACCAACCGTAGTTGCTCCACCGCCCGCGTTCCGCCCGCGCTGCCATAGCCGACAAAACCGGCCGCCTTGTCATTCCATTCGCGGTACAAGAAATCGAGCGCGTTCTTGAGCGCACCCGAGGTGCCGTGATTGTACTCGGGTGTCACGAAGACATAGGCGTCGAAGGATGCGACCTTCGCCGCCCATGCTTTGGTATGCGGCTGCGAGTACTGCCCTTGGGAAGGCGGCACCGGCTCGTCGAGCAGCGGCAGGTTGAAAGCCGCGATGTCCACCAACTCGAACTCGGCATCGCTGCGACCTTTGGCGATGTCGTAGACCCAGCGCGCGACGGACTCGCCGACGCGTCCCGGCCGGGTGCTCCCGATGACAACTGCGATCTTCATCATGTTCGCTTTCTCCTATCAAAGAGCGTTCGGCACCAACGTGAATGTCCGCGTTCCGCGGAACGCGGCATCCAACCTCAACGATAGACAAGCCCGCCATCGATCAACGGCGCTTGGCCAGTCATATAGTCGGAATCGGGGCCCGCCAGACAGGAAACGAACGCCGCCACATCAGCGGGCGTCTGCGCGCGGCCCAGGGCGATGCCGCCGACGTACTTGTCGTAGCTTTCGCCGATATCGGCGTCCGTGATCTCGGCCATCCGCCGGTCGATCTCGGCCCACATCTCGGTGCCCAGGTAACCCCCCCTCCACATCCACTATGCCCAGGATATCCACGTTCAGTCATTCCCGCCCCACCCCTTCGGCGGGTGGCACAGCCTGTTGTCCGACAGCGTGGTGGGGGTGGGTCATCCCGGCGAGCGAACAGCTATTGCAGCAGCCGCTCCCAACGATGCCCGAGGACGTCGCGATAGGCGTTCTTCAGCGGCGGCGGCAAGAACGCCGCCTCGATCAGGTCCCCCCACGCCGGCCGCGCGTCGCGCAGGGTCGTCAGCAGATCGTCGATCGCCGCCCGGCGCAGACCGAGCCGGTCGCGCGCGAAGTACGCCAGGAGGTCGCCGTGCGCGAGGTTCCTCTTCTTGTCGTGCAGGGGGAGCGCAGACTCCTCCGTCGCGCGGGGAAGCGGTCTTCGCCGCCGGTCAGGAAACAGAAGAGCGTGCGCCGCAGCAGCTCCAGCTTCTCGACCACGGCGTAGGTGGTGAAGCGGTCGATCACCGTGACTAACCCCGTCACAACACCCGCCGCAGGAACCTCCCCAGCCGGTGCTGGAAGCCGGAATACTGCGGGATGTGCTGCTCGAGGTCCTCCTGCGTGGCGATCCATTCCGTGTTGGCCAGGAGCACGAGGAAGTCCAGGTACGCGCCCAGGCCCCAGACGCCGGAGACCACGAACTGCGTCTCGCCGTTCAGGAAATTGCTGCGGGCGTCCTTGTTCACCGAGCCCACCGTCATGTAGTACAGCCGGCGGGCGCGCAGGTCGTCCGGCAGGCGCGCGTCGATGCGGCCGTACGCGGCCATGGCGTCTGCCGTCGTCGTGGCGGCGAGGACGGCGCCGGATTCCGCGCGACCGGCCGCCAGCGCCCGCTCCGTGACGCTGCGGAACACGGCGGCCGTCTCCGGGTCGCGGGCCACGGCGCGCAGGGCGTCGCTGGTGCCGAAGAACTGCGTCTTGCGGTGCATCTTCGGCAGGCGCGCGGTCGTGTCGGCCGCATACGTCGTCGCGCCGTCGCCAAGGGTCTCGAGCCTGACGGCCAGCGAGTCGAATTCCTGCACCGCCAAGGGGTCGAACGGGAACAGCTCGCGCAGCAGCGGCTCGGCGCGCCAGGCGCGCGTCACGTCGTGCCACACGCCTGCCACGTCGTTCGCGGGGGTGCGGCGCGTGTACAGACCGACGCGCAGGCGGCCGCCCGCGGCCGCGATCTCGGCCTCGAGCCCGCGGGAGTACTCCACGAGGATGCCCAGCATGACACGCATGCGCGACATCTGCGGGAAGCCGGCGCTCGGCGCGTTGGCCAGGGCCGGCGCGATCACCAGCACCGAGCACCCGCGCAGGGCCGCCCCGGCCAGCGCGGCGGCGATGGTCCGGCTGGTCCAGATCGAGTCGGGAATCCACAACTCGGTGCCCGGCGGCGCGAGCGTGTAGAGGATCATGTTGGCGACCGTCGCCTCCTTGACCTGGAAGCCGGTCTCGTTGTGCACGTTCAGCACCGAAGCGGTCCAGCCCGCGGCGGTCAGCGCCTTGACGCGCGCGTCGTAATCGGCCGGCGGCGCGGCTTCGCGCAGCGGTGCCGGGATCTCGTCCATCCGGAAGCCCTGCGAAAGCAGCAAGCGCCGCGCCGCGCTCTTCATCTCCAGCGCGCCCGGCCCCTGCACGCGCAAGCCCCGGTCCTCCCAGGTGGGCGAGGTGTAGTGCTCGCCGACGCCGGTACCCGTCACCACCGCGCCGCCCTGGGCGGGGTCGCTCTCGGTCAGGTCGTAGAAGGCGACCTTGCGGTGGTCGCGCGCGACCGCGTCGGGCACGCCCGGCAATCCCGGCAGCAGGCGGGCGGAGCGGAACGTCAGGTCGGCGGGGTTGGTGACGTTCACGTGCACCTTCACCACGCGCCGGATCCAGTCATCGCCGCCGCGGGTCGCCGCCTGCGCCTGCAAGCGCGTCGATCCGGCCACGGCCGCCCGCAACTCGTCCTGCAGTCGCCCCAGGGAGTCCGCCCAGGCCGCGTGCGGGCCGTCGCCCAGGTCGACGTGGTGGTCGAGCGGGCGCTCGAGCAGGTCCAGCCACAGCCGCGCCTTGTTCGGGTCGTAGTACTGCTGGTCGATGAAGATGAAATAGGACGGCAGGCCGCCGCGCCCGTCGTACTCGCGCACACGGTCAACCAGCGTCCGCATGTAGCGCAGGGTCTGATGGTAGCCGACGGCGTCCGGCTCACCGGCTCCGTTGCGCCCGCGGTAGTCGTGGATCCACAGGACGTGGTAATCCCTCGCGTCGGTGACCTGCCGCTCCAGTTCGGCCGCGAACTGGAGCGCGTTGATGATCTCTGCCGAATTGCCCTGCGTGAAGGGTCGTCCCGCGGCGCGCGCGAGGATTCCGTCCAGCTCGGCTTGCGAATCGAACTGTTCCGGTCGCAAAGCCCATTGCAGCGGCAGCCAG
>JAWOID010000096.1:0-21305 GCA_046484865.1 Candidatus Krumholzibacteriia bacterium | reverse complement strand
CCAGCAACGGCACCTTCGTGAACGGCAGCCGGATCGCGCGGCCGCAGGCGATCGCCGACGGCGACGTCATCGTGCTCGGGAGCGACGTCGTGCGCCTGCTGGTGGTCCCCGGGCCGGCGCCGGCCCGCCGGGAGCCGCTCGACAGTGTGCTGCTCTGCGCCTCGGAGATCCTCGAGTAGGGTCGCGGCAGCAGCGCGGGCCTGAACGGCGAGCCGGACGGAATCGCCCGGTACGCCGACCGGATGCGGATCGTCAACGAGGTGCACGCCGCCCTCTCGCGCCCGGGAACGGTGGCAGAACTGCTCGATCTGATCCTCGATCGCATGTTCCGGTACTTGCGCCCGCAGCACGGCGTGATCTTCCTGCGCGACGGCGACGGGTGGCGACGGGCGGCCAGCCGCACCGACGTGGGCACCGAGGCCGAGTTCCCCGACTCCCGCAGCCTGCTCGAAACGGTGGCCGTCCAGGGGCAGGCCGCCGTCGTCTCGGATCTGGCCACCGACGCCCGCTTCGCGGCCGCCGAAAGCGTCATCGGCGCCGGTCTGCGCAGCCTGGTGGCGGCTCCCCTGCTCACGCCGGACGGGTCGCTGGGCATGGTGGCGCTGGCATCGACCGTCGCGAATCGGCTGTTCACCCCTCGCGACCTGGAGCTGCTGGTGCCGCTGGCAGCGGCGGCGGCCCTGCGGATCCGCAACCTGGACCTGGCCGGAGAGGCCGCCGAGCGGCGGCGGCTCGAGCGGGAAGTCGCCCTCGCCCGGCGCGTCCAGGAGGCGCTGCTGCCGTCGGTCCTGCCCACGCTGTCCGGGGTGGACCTGTTCGCCAGCAACGAACCCTGCGAGGGCGTGTCCGGCGATTATTACCAGGTCTTGGAGCGGCCGGACGGTCGTCTCGCCCTGCTCGTGGCCGACGTTTCCGGCAAGGGGATCGGCGCCGCACTCGTGACCGCGACCCTCGACGCCCTGCTGGCGGTGCAACTCGAACGCGGCGACGACCCGGCCGAGATCCTCACCTGGGCGTCGGAACAGCTCCGGCGCAAGACGCCCGTGGAGCACTTCGCCACGGTGTTCGTCGGCTTCCTCGACCTGGCCGCCGGGCGCCTCCGCTACGCTTCGGCGGGCCACGACCCGGCGCTGCTGCTGCGCGACGGCGGCGGCGTCGAGGAACTGAACAGCACCGGTGTCCCGCTGGGTCTCATCCCCGATGTGGCATACTCGGCGGCGGAGGTCGTGCTCGCGCCCGGCGAGTGCGTGGTGGTCTACACCGACGGCTTCACCGAGGCCTGCGATCCGGCGGACGACGAGTTCGGCCGGGAACGCCTCACCCGCTGCTGCCTGGACAACCGCGACCGGCCGCTGCCCGATCTGGCCCGCTGTTTGAAGGCCAGCATCGACGAGCACACCGCCGGCGCCTCTCCCCACGACGATCGCACGCTCCTGCTGGTGCGGCGCACGCGCGGGTGATCGGGATATCGCCGCCGGTATCGTGCCGGACCTGCCGTTCGAGCCTCGCCTGACGCGCGTCGCGCGAGCGTGGCCTCTCGACGCGGCGGGTCAGAACGCGAAGCGCAGCCCCGCCAGGTAGTACAGCTCGGACGTGTCCCGCCCCTCGGCCTCGGCGATGTTGCCGGTCTCACCCAGGAGGAGCCGGTAGCTGAGGCCCACGTAGGGGGCGAACTCGCGCTTGATCTCGTGGCGCAGGCGCAGGTCGAGGGCGATGTCGGTCGGCCCGGCGCCGAGTTCGCGCTCGGGGATGTCCTGGGCGGCGAGGCCCAGCTCGGTGCGCGGCTGCAGGACCAGGCGCTGGGTGAGCCGCAGGTCGTACTCGACCTCCAGCGCGAGGGTCACGTCGGCGTCGGTGGAGACGTACAGCGAGGTGTCCAGCTCGAACAGGAAGGGTGCCATACCCTGCACCCCGACGACTCCGGACCAGCGGTCGTCATAGTCGCCGGCACGCCACTCGTTGGCATACTGGACGCCGAACTGGAGGTTCCAGAACGGCGTGACCAGACGCGCGTAGAGCAGGTCGGTCTCCGTCTCGCCGGCGTCCTGACCCTCGAACACCGCCTCGCCTTCGGTCTTCCACCAGAACCGGTTGAAGTCGCCGCCCAACCAGCCCTGGGCCTCCCAGCCCAGATGGTCGCGGCTCTCGCCGGAGCCGAAGCGGTAGGCGAGCTGCTCGACGAGGGTGAAACGGTAGATCTGATCATCGGGAACGGGGTCCGGGAAATGGGCGGGGGGCGGAGCGGCGGCGAGATCGAGGACCTCGTCGAGGGTCATGCCATCGGGAAGCAGGGGCGACATCGACGGCGCGGGCGCATCGCCGTCCGCCTGCCGGGCGGAATCCTGATGCCTGGGACGCTCCGCCGTGGTGGGCGTCTCCGGCTGGTCCTGGGCCAGCACCGGTCCGGTGAACAGCACCGTCGCGACGGTCAGCGCCAGCAGGCGGCCGTCAACTCTGGGCATGGATCGGGCCTCCCTCGAGCGAGCGGACCACCGCGACCGTGCGGAACATGCCCGCCTCCATGTGGTACAGCAGGTGGCAATGGAAGGCCCACTGCCCCGGTGCGTCGGCGGTGATGTCCACCGTGAGGAGCTCGGCCGGCTGGACGTTGACGGTATGCTTGCGCGGGTTGTCATCGAGGTTCCCGCCGGCGTACAGGTCCATCCACATGCCATGCAGGTGGATGGGATGGCTCATCATCGTGTCGTTGATCATGTTGATGCGCAGCCGCTCGCCGTACTGGAAGCGGATCAGGTCCGACTCGGACCACTTCTTGCCGTCGAAGCCCCAGACGAAGCGGTGCATGTTGCCGGTCAGATGCAGGTCGAACTGCCGCGTGGGTGGACGGCGGCCGGGGGGACGTTCCCGGGCCCGGAGCTGCTGGTAGGTCAGCACGCGCCAGCCGTCCTCGCCGAGCCCCAGCCCGGGCTCGTCCAGCCGGCGATAGGCGGTCTGGACCATCGTGATGCTGGCGGGGCCGTGACCCTCCGGGCCGTGCTCCACGCGGTCGGGGAGGTTCTCCGTGGGCAACTCGCCTCCGGCGTGCACGGCGCTGCCTTCCGGTCGACGCCGTGCGCCCATGCCGTCGTCGCCGTGCTCGCCGCCATGCATGTCGGCCTGCGCGCCGCCCTGCATGTCGCCGTGCTCGCCGCCGTTCATGTCGCTGTGCTCGCCGCCCTGCTCGCCACCGGGGCCGTCGCCGGACCCATGGCCGTTCATGCCCGCATGCATCATCCCCATGTCGGCCATGGTGAGCATGGGGCGCCGGCGTCGCGGGGGTACGGTCGCGGACATCCCCTCGCGCGGCGCCAGCGTGCCGCGGGCGTAGCCGCTGCGGTCCATGGTCTCGGCGAAGAGGGTGTAGGCCCGATCTGCGGGCAGCGTGACGAGCACGTCGTAGGTCTCGGCGACGGCGATGCGCAACTCGTCGGTCTCCACCGGTTCGATGTTCTGCCCGTCGGCCTGCACCACCGTCATGGGCAGGCCGGGGATGCGCACGTCGTAGAAGGTCATCGTCGAGGCATTGACCAGGCGCAGCCGTACGCGCTGGCCGGGACGGGCCAGGAACGTGGGATTCTCCTCGGCCGACCTGCCGTTCATCAGGAAGGTGTAGGTGGCGCCGGTGACGTCGGCGATGTCGGTGGGATCCATCCGCATCCGATCCCACTTCAGCCGCGTGCCGATCACCTGGAGCAGCGACTTGTCCGTGGCTCTCATCTGGTTGTCGAGGTTGACCAGGGTCGGGCGCTGGAAGTTGTAGTAACCCTCCATGGTCTTGAGCTTCCAGAGCACGGTGTGGGGGTCCTCGAAGGTCCAGTCGGACAGGACGATGGAATGCTCCACGTCGTAGGCGACGGGATCGGGACCGGCCGGAGCGACGATCAGCTGACCGTAATGCCCGAGCTGTTCCTGCAGGCCGGTATGGCTGTGGTACCAGTAAGTGCCGTTCTGTTTCAGTTGAAACCTGTAGGTGAAGCTCTCGCCTGGCGGAATGCCGGGGAAGCTGACGCCGGGCACGCCGTCCATGTTGAACGGCACCAGGATGCCGTGCCAGTGGATCGACGTGCTCTCGGACAGGCGGTTGTGGACGCGGATCAACGCATCGGCACCCTCCTGCATCCGGATGACCGGTCCCGGGATGGTGCCGTTGATCGTGATGGCGCGCCCGGGCTTGCCCCCCACCAGCAGTTCGCGGCGTTCGATGTCGAGATCGATGCCGCCGAGAACGGAGGCGTTCAGCTCACCGAAGCCGCCGGCGCGATCCAGGTCGGAAGGTGCCGCCCAGACCGGCCGGTTCAGCGCGAGGTATCCCGCCAGGGCTGCGGAACCGGTGGTCGCGAGAAAGTCGCGTCGCGTCATGGCGCCGGACGATCGCCGTCCTGCCCGTCCCGCCATCGCGTTCTCCTTGGTTGTTCCTTGCGCCAGACGATTTCAGGATCAGGTTAGACCGTCTCGGCCAGCCGGACCTTGGGGGCGCGCCCTATCCGCGGGGGATGTCGAGGCCGAGCCGCTGCGGGCATGTCCGTTGCAGGGATGGGTTCTGAAAGCAGATGAGAACTTGGCCGTCTGATCGCTGGTCGGGTACCCCCGGGGAATCTGGCTGTATCTGTTGGTAAATTACAACTTAGCGTGTTTTGGTGGTGGAATGGTGGGAGTTACCGGCGCGCAGCCACTCGGTCGAGGAGCGCCAGTGTGCTTCGCAGCCCGTGGAAGTGGCGGTGCGCCGTACATCGGCCAAAGGGCATGGACGGCACCCTACCGGCGAAGCAGCCACCGAACGAATAAGTTGCACCTCCATCGGCGCGTAGGCTATCCTCGCCGCCATGCCGAGCTTTGACGACTTCATCGTGTTCGTTGACGAGAGCGGGGACCACGGGCTCGAAACTGCGGACCCCAACTATCCGATTTTCGTCTTGGCCTTCTGCCTCTTCAGGAAGGACAACTACGCACGCACGGCGGTCCCGGCTCTGATCGACCTCAAGTTCAAGCACTTCGGCCACGACCAGGTCATCCTACACGAGCGGGAGATCCGGAAGCGCGAGGGCGACTTCCAGGTCCTGAACGACCCGCAGGTCCGCACCGAGTTCCATGCGGACCTAGATAGCCTGATTGAGCAAACGCCGTTCACTTTGGTGGCAAGCGTGATCGACAAGGAGAGCCTGAAGAGCAGCTACCTGACGCCCGGCAACCCGTACCATCTCGCGATGGCCTTCGGCCTGGAGCGGATCTATCTGCACCTCCAGCAGTCTACGCCCGGCACGGTCTGGTTCGTGTTCGAGCGGAGGGGCAAGAAGGAGGATGACGACCTGGAGCTTCAGTTTCGCAGGTACTGTGAAACCAACGCGACGGGCCAGACGCTCCCCTTCAAGATCCGCTTCGCCTCAAAGGCCACGAACTCCTGCGGACTTCAGATCGCCGACCTGATAGCGCGCCCGATTGGGCGACACCACCTGAAACCTACGCAGCCGAACCGGGCTCACGAGGTCATCGAGCAGAAGTTCAGGAGAGGTCCAGGAGGGCGGCTTATGGGCTGGGGGCTGAAGGTGTTCCCGTAGGAAGCGAAAGGCCCCGACTTACGCCGAGGCCCAACGCCGACCGGGTATCCCAGTCCATTTTCTATCGACAGAATATGGGCGGTCCGGTCGCCCGTCAACGGAAAAGTCGGAATGAAATTCCTCACCGAAGATCAAGAGAAGCTCGCCGTTCGGCGCGTCGATCTCGACGTACCGGCTGCAATTCTGGGCAGCGCAAGTGGACGGCATACGGAAGCGAAGTGTCGTCAGGCGGCCCCGCCTAGCGAGTTGTTTCGGCTGTACATCGGCGCATCGTCCCCGTACATTCCTGCCTCACTTGGGCTCTGTGCGAGGGGAAGCGTATGCCTACTATAAGCTTGACTCGTTTCGTCCGAATCGTTGCTTCGTCGGGGACGCCCAAACTCACCGCCGTCCGCCAGACGAAGAAGCAGCTCGAAGACGGCTACGATCCGCGGACCGACTTCTGGAAGGCTGCGCGGGACCGGATAGTCAGAGTCCACCGTCAAGGACAAGGGAAAGCGCAGATTCGAGCGCTACTTCGTGAGCTGTCAGACCAGAAGAAGATCGCAGCTTACCCGAGGGCAATTGACGGATACGCGCGTTTCTGGGGACGAAAGGATATCCGTTGGTTCGATCCTGTATCAGGCGACTATGGTCGTGGTGACATCACGGTTTCGGTGAATCCGGAGTTAGGGCTCGTGTTCGGCGGCGCCCACTATCTCGTGAAGCTCTACTTCCCGGCGAAGCCCGAACTCTCGAAGGTCAAGGCTGATGTAGTTTGCCACGTCATGGACCGGGCGCTTCGCGTTCAGGCGCGCAACGTCACGATGGCAGTCCTGGACGTTGGTAGAAATCGGCTGTTTGCTCCGACCGTGCCTGTCCCTGGGCTTGATGCGGCATTGATCGGGGAACTAGCCTACATCTCTAGTGTTTGGGATCACGTGTGAGGTCATCCGTTCTCCTGCGGTCCTGGATGTTCATCCGGATACGGCATACGACCTTCGAGCGTCCGAATCAGCTCTAGGTACTTTTTGATTGCGTTGTGTAGGTCCTCGAAAGTCCCGATGCTGCTGTCCTTATAGGCGTGGACCGCGTTCCGCCGGTCGCGAATCTCGGTGAGCCAGGGATCCCATTCGTCTCGCTCGTCTTTGAACCAAACGTAGTGGTTCAGGTAGAACAGCCGCAATTGTTCGAGCGTTGCGGCTTCTGGTCCGATCGTCTTCCGAAACTTCTTAATCGCATCATCCGGAACTTCTTCTCTGTACACCGAAAGGAACCATTTCAGCGTTCCCTCGACGAGAGCGCCGAGGTTAGCCCACCCGAGTATCAGAGCACCGTCTCGGCGCGCTTCCGGATGCGCCTCGGGCATCCAGAGTGCCAGACAACGCGAGAGCGCCGCTTGGCGGTCGAGCCGAGACTCGGCGAGCAGCGAAGCCGCCTCGCCAGGCGCCCATCCATAAGCACGTCTCCAGAAATCGCAGATTCCATCGTTGAGGTTGCAGATCCGGCGAATCACCTCGCCAATTGAGAGCGTACTGGGATCCGGCTGGAACATGGCGTTTCCTCGATCATCAATCGAAAAGCTTCGGGTCCTTCGCCTTCGTCGCCTGTGCCTTCGGCGCCCTCTTGAAGGTCACGTTGACGCCGGCCGTCGCGGGCATGTCAACCCGGCGGCCGTCAAGCAACTCGGCGATCGTTAGGAGCTGGATTCGGGCGTGCTTGCCCCATGGGGACTGGTAGAAGCCTGCGTTCGCGGCTTCCTTCCTCATCTGCGCGGTGGGCTCCTGCATCGAAATCAGAACGCCGATCGTTGCCTTCTCTCTCTCGATCACGCCGCGGAGATCCCGCACGTGAGGAGATCCTGTCTTTCCCGCCTTCACGGAAAAGATCACCTGCTTCGTAGTCCCCTTCGCACCTTCGTCGTGGAAGTAGAGCCGGCCGTCGATGCCGCGGTCCGCGCCCTTCTTGCCTTCCGCCGGTCGGGCATTCACTAGGCCGAGAGCCCACCATTGGAACTGATAGGGGTCCTCGGTCGCTAACTCCTGAGCCTCCGACGCCGTGACAGGCTCACCCATGACATCGAACTTGGCGGCAGGCCCGAAGATGTCTGTCAGTCGGTGCCGGATCAGTGTGATTGCCAAGTAGGTGATGTCGATCCCGATCCACCGACGATTGAGCTTCTGGGCAACGCTGATCGTCGTGCCGCATCCGCAGAACGGATCAAGTACGACATCGCCTTCGTCCGACGATGCGAGGATAATCCGCTCCAAGAGGCTTTCCGGCTTCTGCGTGGGATACCCCAGCCTCTCACCGTGCCACGATCGGAGAGCTTCTAGGTCCGTCCAGACGTCCTGAATCGGTAAGCCCTTGGCTTCGTCGAGATACCGCTTGCGTCTCGGGATCCCGTTTCTCGTGTAGAAGATCCGCCCCTGCTTGTCGAGTTCCTTCATTGTCTCAAAGGGACATCTCCAAACGCGCTCAATACCCTTCCACTCGTATTCGTATCCGCCACCTTGCAGGCCAGAAGCGCTAAGGTTGTCGGACATGAAACGTCGGCCGTCGGGGTCCATATAGCGGTAGTACTGGTCAACGTAGGCTTGCTCGTAGGGCTGATAGATCTGGTTCCACTTGGGGCTATCGCCCTTTGCGAAGTAGAGAACCGTATCGTGAACTCGACCATAGCGGCGTGCGTCACTGTGCCCGGAAGTGCGCTTCCAGATAATCTCATTCCGAAAGCGCTTCGGCCCGAAGACGGAGTCCAAAAGCACCTTCAGATAGTGGCTTGCAGTAGTATCACAGTGAACGTAGATCGAACCATCATCTTTGAGAACGCGATGCAAGTCCACGATACGGGGCGCCATCATCGCCAGGTAGGCCATCATGTCTGAGTCCCCAAGCAACTGTCGGAACGCGACCATCGCCTGCGCGACCTGCCCGCCAGATTCAACCGCCTCCTGGTAGGCATAGGCGGCACGCTGATCCCAATGCCAGGTATCCTCGAACGCTTGAATCTGCGCCGTCGACTGCGCGCCGTTCTTCTCCGCGAAGAGAACGTTGTAGTCCTGATTGCTGTTGAACGGCGGATCAAGGTAGACGAGGTCAACTGACTCGTCATCGACGTGACGCCGCAGGACGTCGAGGTTGTCGCCATAGTAGAGGATGCTGTGCTCCAGGTCCACGGGAGGCCTCCGTCGAAGTCGCAATGCCCATGCCGATCCGAACGGGGCGAAATTAGCCCGTCGATCAGGGGTTTGTCCACGGCGACTATCGGCGGGGCGTCATCCGTTGGGAGCAGTCAGAGGGAGAGGTGTCAGTGTGGAGCGACTACGCGCCCAGCGGCGAAGTCCTCCAGCGTCGTCCAGAAGTCATCCGGTCGGCGCTCACCGCGGGTCGTAGGGAAGGGGCGGGCGCAACTTGCGTCGCAGTGGCGGTCGGCTCGGAGCGCGGCCCAGCGATCAAGCGTCACGTCCTCCAGAACGCGCCCATGCTCGACCACGACCACGCGCGCCTTCCTCCCGCGGACCGGCTGATAGTGGTCCTCGACGTAGTCGCGCACGACCACCATCGGCTGGACGGGGCTAACAGATTTCCAGTCATAACCCATCCGTCAATTATACCACACGCGGAGTTGTCGGAGGGCCCGATTCCGTATCTTCCGGAGGGTTTCATGCGAACAGCCCACGGTGGCGCCGATCGCCTCCAAACTCATCGGGCCGCCGTTGATGCCGTAGTAGCGCTCCAGGACCTCGCGGGCGAGGGTATCAAACTTGGCGAGCAGCTCGTTAAACTTGCGGGCGTGGACGGCGGCCTCGGGGCTGGGACAATGATTGCACTTGCGGGCTTTGTTCTTGGTACCCCCGGCGGGATTCGAACCCACGACCCCCGGATTAGGAATCCGGTGCTCTATCCAACTGAGCTACGGGGGCACCCAGAACGATCGGACTCCGAGCTGGAACCACCCGGGGCGCGACACGCGCGGTCGGTCGGTGTACCCGGGTACACTCCACCTTCCGGGGCTCGACACCGTGGCGCCGGTGTACCCGGGTACACTCGACCTCCCTGGCGACCTCCCTGGGCTCGACGCCTGCGGGTCCCGCGGGCCCGGCACTCGCTGCGGATCCGGTCGCAATCTAGGCACTCGGGCGGCGGCGCACAACCACGGAGGGTCCGGAGCACCCGGGCCGCGGCGGCGGTGCCGGACCCGGGCGGCGGCATCGAAGCCGGGCGCGGGCGGCTCTACGGGTACCGCAACACCGTCAGGACCGGCGCGTCGCCGAGTTGCTCGCGGCCGCGCAGGAAGTCCAGTTCCACCAGGAAGAGGTAGGCCGCGATAGTGCCCTCGTCGCGCCGCACCAGGTCCGCGGCGGCGGCGGCGGTGCCGCCGGTGGCGAGCAGATCGTCGAGGAGCACCACCCGCCGGCCGGTGCACGACTCGCGGTGCAATTCGACCGTGGCCTGGCCGTACTCCAGCTGGTAGGTGGCGGCGTGCGTGGCGCCGGGCAGCTTGCCGGCCTTGCGCACCAGGACGACGCGCTTGCGCATCTCCGCTGCCAGCGGGGCGGCGAACAGGAAGCCGCGCGACTCGACGGCCGCGAACGTGTCGAACTCGACGTCCTCGAGCAGCGCCCTCAGCTGGTCGAGGGCGGCACGGAAGGCGTCCGGGTCCTCGAAGATGGGCGTGATGTCGCGAAAGAGGATGCCGGGCTGAGGGAAGTCGGGTATGTCGCGGATGATCGTCGCCAGGTCCATGTTCACCTCGTCCTCGGCTTGAAGTTCTCCCGGATCGTGTGGCCGCGGCCCGACGCGCCTTCCACCCGGTCGAGGATACAGCCTGCGGACCCGCTCGTCATCTCAGGAGCGGGGCCGGCGAGACCGCCCGGTCGCGTCGCCGCAGTTCGATGTGCAGGTAGGGTTCGTCGCCCTCTTGGGGCTCGGCCACGCAACCGAGGAGATCGCCCTGGAGCACCGCGTCGCCGGCGGACCAGGGCAGCGAGTCCGCCTGCAGAGGCGACAGCACGGTGCTGTACCCGGCGCCGTGCTCCACGATGACGAGGCGGCCGAAACCGTCCACCTCCCCCACGTACCGCACCACGCCGTGCGCCGCGCTGCGCACCTCGGTGCCGACCGTCGCGGCGACGTCGACGCCGGTGCGCGGCATCACGACCCCGTCCTGCTCGTACGGTCCGAACTCGCGCAGGATGCGTCCAGGACGACTCACGGGGCGCGCCCAGCGTACGTCGCCATCCCGCCCGTGACGGAACGGCGAGCGGATCTTCAGACGCTGGCCGGGATGGATCACGTCGGATGCGAGTCGGTTCTCCACCCGCAGGTCGCCGACGGATACGCCGAACCGGCTCGCGATCAGGCCCAGGTAGTCGCCGCGGCGGACCTGATAGACGGCGGAATCGGCGCGACCCGCAGGGGCGGCGGCGGCGGCGGCCGCCACGGCGCTCCCGGCAGAGGCCGCAAGTCCGGCGATCACCGGAACGGTCACCGGAACGGCGGCCACGACGGTCGCCAGAGCGGTCACCAGAACGGTCAGCAGGATGTTCGCCGGGACGGCGACGGCCGAGTGTGCGCGAAGGGTTCGAGGTTGAGCAGGCGGGAAGGAGGTGGTCGGGGCGGGGAGATTCGAACTCCCGACCTCTTGCTCCCGAAGCAAGCGCGCTAACCGGGCTGCGCTACGCCCCGACCAAGACCAGATGACCGGCCGGGACCGGTGAAGGTTCCCGCCGCGCCGCACACGTAGCCGCAGACCAGCCTCTAGCGCCACAGGGAGAACACTCCCAGGCTGGCCAGCGAGACCACCACGCCGGCGATGAGGATGCCCAAGATTATACACGGGATGGCGAGCCGCAAGGGGAGTTTGAACAGGTAGGCGGCCACGCTGCCCGTCCAGGCGCCGGTCATGGGTGCCGGAATGGCGACGAACAGGACCAGGCCCAGGCTCTGGTACCGCCGGATCAGCTCGCTGCGGCTGACGGTGCGCCGGAAAAGCCAGTCGAAGAAGCGATCCCAGGTCCGGTAACGACGCAGGAAGCGTTCCACCGGTCCCAGCAGGCAGAGGATCGGCAGCACGGGCATGAAGTTCCCGACCACCGCCAGCAGGAAGATCGACCACGGGCTGTCCATGCCCAGCGCGTAGCCGGCGGGGATGGCGCCGCGCAGCTCGAACACCGGCAGCATGGCGATCACGAACACCGCCAGCGGGGGCGGCAGATGGGCGATCAGCTCCCGCAGCATCTCACGCATCGGTGTTCCCCTCCTCCAGGCCCGAGAGCAGCGGCACGAACGCGCAGGGCACCGACTCCTCCACCACCAGCTCCGACCCCCGCCGCTGGTAGCGATAGAGGGTCTGCCGGCCGGCGGCGGCGATCGGCAACAGGATGAAGCCGCCGTCGCGGATCTGGTCGATGATCTGCGTGGGCACGCCCGGAGAACAGGCGGTGACCACGGCGGCATCGAACGGTGCGGCGTCCCAGCAGCCCGCGGCGCCATCGGCGGCGAGGACGTCGATGTTGTCGTAGCCGAGGCCGGCCAGCAGGCCCCGGGCGCGGTCGGCCAGCGGGCGGATGCGTTCGATCGTCACCACCGAGCGCGTCAGGCGCGAAAGCACGGCCGCCTGGTACCCCGACCCGGTGCCGATCTCGAGCACGTGCTCGTGCCCCTGGAGTTCCAGCAACGCGGTCATCAGGCCGACCGTGAACGGCTTGCTGATGGTCTGCCCGTAGCCGATCGGCAGAGCGCTGGCCTGGTACGCCCGGTGCTGCAGGGGACCCGGCACGAACCGATGCCGCGGCACCTCCGCCAGGGCGGCGAGGATCGCCGGATCGGTGATGCCGGCGGCCACGATCTGCTCGCGCACCATCCGGCGCCGGGCCACGGCGTACTCGTGCGTCATGATTCGCCGGTCCACTCGTCGCCGGCGGCACCCGGATCCCGCCCACCGCGGCCGGGGTCGCGCGCGTCGCGGGGCACGCCCGGCCCGCGCGGGTCGTCCGGCCCGTCCGCCTCGCCGACGTCGCCGCTGGGCCGGTAGCGGTCGGGCTCGGCGATCGGCTGGCCCGGCAGACCGTCGGTCTCGAACTTGCTCATCTCCGCCAGCAGCTTGTAGTCGGTGATGTCGATCATCAGCGGCGTCACCGCGACGTATCCCGCCGACAGCGCGGTGTAGTCGGTGTCCGGCGCTTCCTCCCAGGTGGGGCCGCGACCGCCGATCCAGTAGTAGGGCCGACCGCGCGGATCGACGTGATCCGTGATCACGTCGTGGTACACGCGCGAGCCGAGCTTGGCCACCTTGACGCCCTTGAGCGCGTCCTCGGGACCGTCGGGGATGTTGATGTTCAGCAGCGTGCCGGGCGGCAGCGGCTGTTCGAGCAGCCGCGGCAGGAAGCGCCGCACGAACGCGGCGGCGCCCGAGAAGTCGCGCGGGTGCCAGCTCGCCAGCGACAGCGCGAAGCTCGGCTTGTGGAACAGAGCCCCCTCCATGGCCGCCGCCACGGTGCCGGAGTAGAGGACGTCCTCCCCCATGTTCGGTCCGTGGTTGATGCCCGACAGGACCACGTCCGGCGGGTCGTCCGCGAGGATCTGTTCCAGCGCCATCAGCACCGCGTCGGTGGGCGTGCCGGTCACCGCGTAGCGCCCGCGCCCGCGCCGGATCACCCGCAGGGGCGCGGTCAAGGTCAGGCTGTGGCTGGTGGCGCTCTGCTGCGCGCTGGGCGCGACCACCGTCACGCGCATGCCCGGCAGGGCGCTCACGTTCTCCACGAGGACGCCGAGGCCGTAGGCGTCGATGCCGTCGTCGTTGGTGATCAGGATATGCTTGCCCGGCGACGATTCCATGCAGATTCCTTCGCTCGACGCGCGGCTCGCCCGGCGATGCCGGCGCGCCCGGCGACCCGCCGCTGCAGCCGGCGGCGGCCGTCGCGACGTCTGTCAGTGATGCTCGTGCCGCAGTCGCCACACGAGCCGGAAGAAGCGGCCGGTGTCGACCAGCGGCCGGATGCTGCTCTTCTCCACCCCGTAGACGGCCGTCACGGGCACGTCGCCGATGCGGGCGCCGCGCCGGCCGAGCTTGACCAGGACCTCGCTCTCGGCGTCGTAGCGCTGTGCCGCGATCGTGAGGCCGCGCAGCACTTCCACCCGGTAGAGCCGGAATCCGTTCTGCGAGTCCGGGATCCGCTTGCCGGCCATGCGCCCCACCACCCAGGACGTGAAGACGTTGGTGGCCTTGCGTTCCCAGGGCATGGTGCCGGTGCGGTCCATGCGGTTGCCGACGACCACGTCCAGGCGCTCGGCGCGGGCCCGCTCGAGGAAGCGGTCCATCTCCGCCGGCAGGTGCTGGCCGTCGGCGTCCATGGTGTACACCCACTCCAGCCCCTCGGCAAGAGCCCAGGCGAAGCCCGTGCTCAGGGCGGCGCCCTTGCCCCGGTTCACCGCGTGGATCGCCACCTCCGCGCCCGTCGCGCGGGCGGTCTCGTCCGTGCCGTCGACGCTGCCGTCGTCCACCACCAGGACCCGGAACCCCGGTTCCCGCTCACGGATCTCCCGCACGACCGCCCCCACGTGAGCGGCGGCGTTGTAGGCAGGCAGGATGACGCCGACGGTCATGAGATCCTCCGGTAGCGGTGGCCGGGCGGCAGGGCAACGATAGTGCACGGGGCGCGCCGGCGAAACGAGGGAATGGGCCGCCCCCGCCACGCGGTCCTCGGGGTGTGCCGCCGATGGACAACGACCCGCCCGCCCGGTATCTTCGGACCGATTCTCACCGTCCAGCAGAGCTGCCGCAGCTTGCTGCGATCTCCCCGCTCACGTTCCCAACGGGGGCCACGTCCGACATGGTCCGCTCCCCGGCGCGGCAGAATGGTTCGCCATTCCGGTGGCTCCTGCTGTTCCCGGCGCTGTTCTTGACCGTCCGGCCGGCCGGGTTCGTCGAGCGCCTGGCGGTGCCGCAGAGCGTCTGGGATCTCGTCGTGGGCATCCTGGGCGGGATGATGTACGTCCCCGCGGTGGTCTGCGTGGCTGCCGTGATCGCGCCGAAGTGGAAGACCGGCGTCGCACTGCTGACGTTCCTGGGTGTGCACGCGTTGGTGGGGGCCATCTACTACTTCCTCTACTACAGTCTCGGCGTGGGCCTCTCGGACATCCTTCGGCACACCCACTGGTGGCAGGCCGTACCTCTGGTCGTGGGCAGCCTGCTGGGCCTGGTCATCGTCTGGTCGGCGCCGAAGGCGAAACCATGAACATCCCAGGCGGATCCCTGACATAAGAGAAGGGACCTGCTGCTGTCGCAAGTCCCTGTATCTTAAGGTATTATGTGGTCGGGCCGGCGAGATTTGAACTCGCGACCCCTTGCCCCCCATGCAAGTGCGCTACCGGACTGCGCCACGGCCCGACCGAGCTGTGCCGCGCGCAAGGGGCCGGAATGACCGGCGGGGGCCCCGGCGCGGGGAATCCAATCTAATACGGTGGCGAAACGCTCACAAGCCCGGATCGCGGTGCCCGGGATGGGCGAGCCCCGCGCCGCCGCCCGGCCAAACCTCAGCCCCGGGCGGCCCGGCGCCGCAGCGGCGGGGTCGCGGCTTTCCGCGGCTCGTCCGCGGCCGTCTTCGTCCGGCGCGGATCGGGCTCCGCCGAGGTCTCGTCCGGCGTCGAAACTCCCGCCCTCAACTCGTGGAGCAGGCCCAGGATCTCGCGCGTGTCGCGTCGCAGCACTTCCACCTGCTCGGCGCGGTCGAGATCGCCGAAGGCCATGGCCAGCTGCGTGGGAGCGGCTTGCGCCTGTTGCCGGCTCCGCTGGTGCGCCTCGCGCCGCAGCTTGCGGGCTCCGGCGATCTTGAACCCCTCGTCGTAGAGGAGGGTCTTGATCGCCAGGACCTCGTCGATGTCGGTGCGGCGGTAGCGCCGGCTGCCCGACCGACCCTTGCCGGGGCGCAGGGTGGAGAACTCGCTCTCCCAGTAGCGCAGCACGTGGGGCTTGACCCCCGTCAGCTCGGCGACCTCGCTGATCGTGTAGTAGAGCTTCCTGGGAATCGGGTCGGAACGGCCGCTGTCATTGCCCATGGCTGGCGCCCCCCAACGCGCTGGCGCGCCGACCCGCCGCGATCGCCGCGCCGCAGGCATTCAACGCCGGCGCGACGTCTCGGTGCGGGGTGATCGGCGCCTCACTGCAGTTCCGCCTTGGGCTCGCGGTCCATCAGTTCCCGCAGGGCCTGGCGAGGCGGTTTGCCGGAGAATAGCACATCGTGAACCTGTTCGGTAATGGGAAGTTCCACGCCGTACTTCTCGCCAAGCTTCAACCCGGCCTGCGTCATCACGGCGCCTTCCACAACCTGGGACGCGCGGGCGAGCAGCACCTGCGGATCCTCGTCGCTCAAGGCCACCGCCTCCCCGAAATTGCGGTTACGGCTGTGGCGGCTGATGCAGGTGGTGATCATGTCGCCGATGCCGGCGAGGCCGAAGAACGTCTCGGCGCGACCGCCGAGCGCCGTGCCCAGACGCGCCAGCTCCGCCATGCCGCGGGTCATGAGCGCGCCGCGGGTGTTGTCGCCGAGTCCCAGGCCGTCGCCCATGCCCACGGCGATGGCGATGACGTTCTTGAAAGCCGACCCGAGTTCCACGCCGATCAGGTCGTCGTTGGTGTAGACCCGGAAGAACGGTCCCGAGACGGGCACCTGCCAGCGTACCCAGTCGCCGCCCGACCCCGCGAGGACCACGGCGGTGGGCATCTCGCGCGCCACCTCCTCGGCGTGGCTGGGGCCGAGCAACACCGCCACGGGGTGATCGTCGCCGCGACCGGCGGTCCGCAACTCCTCGCCGATGACCTCGCTCAGGCGCTTCAAGGTGCCCAACTCGAAACCCTTGGCGAGGCTGACGAATGGAACGCCCGAACCCAGGCTCGGGCTCGCCGCCGCCCGGCGGCAGACTTCGCGCACGGCCTGGCTGGGCACGGTCACGAACACGGCGTCGGCACGCTCGAGCGCGTGGTCGATCTCGAGCGTGGCGCTCAGGTTGGGCGGCAGGTTCAGGTCGTCCAGGAAATGCGGGTTGCGGCCGGTCGTGTTGATCGCGTTCACCTGAGCGGATTCCACACCCCAGAGGATCACGCGATTCCAGCGATGGGCCAGATGGTGACCGAAGGCGGTGGCCCAGCTGCCGGTGCCGAGGATCGCCGCTCGCATCGTGCCTCCCTCAGCGGCCGCTCCCGCGACCACTCCCGGTGCGGTCCCGTTCCCGGTCGCCGTTGTTGCCGGCCGTGAGCGTCTGCTCGGTTCCCGCTCTCAGGCGCCGGATGTTCTCGCGATGCTTGAAGACCACCCACGCGGCCACCGCCAGCGAGAAGAAGAAGAGGGTGCGCGAAAACTCGTCGTCGCGGAACTCGAACACCAGCGTGGCCACGGGAAAGACCGCCGCCGCGGCGATGCTGCCCAGCGAGACGATGCGCGTGGCCGCGAACACGGCCGCGAAGACCACGACGCAGACCAGGATCGGCAGGGGTTCGAGGACGACGAACGCTCCCGCGACCGTGGCCACGCCCTTGCCGCCCCTGAAGCTCACGAACGGCGAGAAGGTGTGCCCCAGCGTGGCGGCCACGCCGGCGAAGATGCGGTAGAGGTCGGGCGTGATCCGCAGCGGCGTGGGCTCGTGCACCGGCCACGAGTTCACCAGCAGCGTCATCAGGAACACCGCCAGCGCGCCCTTGGCCATGTCGAGCAGCAGGCAGAGGGTGCCCCAGCCCGGGCCCAGCGTGCGGTAGACGTTGGTGGCGCCCAGGTTGCCGCTGCCGTGCAGGCGCAGGTCGATCCCCTTGACCCGCTTCGCGATGATGAAACTGAACGGGATCGCGCCCAGCAGGTAGGCGACAACGAGGCAGAGGATCAACAGCATGCTCACTCCGTCGCGGCGACGCGCTTCATCAGTGCTTCTTCAGCTTGACGAAGATCCGGCTGCCCTCGAAACCGTAGCGCTGCCGGATCTGGTTGTTGATGTATCGCAGGTAGTTCCGGGCGAAGAACTTGGGTTCGTTCACGGAGAGCACGAACACCGGCGGGGCCGCCTCCGCCTGGGTGGCGTAGTAGATCCTGCCCAGTCCGCCGGCGTGGTGTCGGGGCGGCTGCCGGCCCGTGATCTCCGCCAGGGCGTCGTTGAGCTGGGAAGTGCCGATGCGCTTGTGCCGCTCCTGGTGCACCTTCCAGACCATCTCCAGGATGCGCCCGATGCGCTGCTTGGTGACCGCGCTGAACGTGAACCAGGGCGCGTAGGTGAGGAAGGGGATCTCGCGCAGGAAGGCGTCCCAGGCGCGCAGGTGCGTGTCCTTGTCCTTCTCCAGCAGATCCCACTTGTTGAACGCCACCACCACGCCGCGGCCGCGGTCGTGGATCAGCCCGGCGATCTTCGAGTCCTGGGTCACCACGCCCGCAGCGGCGTCGATCATCAGCACCGCCACGTCGCACTCCTCGATGGCGCGGATCGTGCGCATGGTACTGAAAGCCTCCACCGCCTCCTGCACCTTGCTCTTGCGGCGCAGTCCGGCCGTGTCGATGAGCCGGAGCGTGCGGCCGTGCCAGCGCAGATCGGTGTGGATGGAGTCGCGGGTGGTGCCGGGAATGTCGCTGACGAGAGCCGCCTCGTGGCCGACGAGTTCGTTCAGGAGCGTCGACTTGCCGACGTTCGGCCGGCCGACGATGGCGATGCGCGCGTCGCAGGGCGGTTCGGGCACGACCGCCGGGAAGTCGGCCACCACGCGGTCGAGCAGGTCGGCCACGCCCCGGCCGTGCAGAGCGCTGATCGCCATGGGCTCGCCCAGGCCGAGGGTGAAGAACTCGCCGGCGGTGAGGGCGGCCGACGGCTTCTCCGTCTTGTTCACCGCCACGATCACTGGTCTGCCGCTCTGGCGCAGGTCGCGGGCGATGGCCTCGTCCCACGCCATGGGACCCACCTGACCGTCGACGAGCAGGATGACGACGTCGGCTTCCTCGATGGCGCGGCGCGACACCTCGGAGACGATCTCGTCGAAGTCGGAGACCTTCTCGCCGAAGGGGATGATCCCGCCGGTGTCCATCACCAGAAAGCCGTGGCCGGTCCACTCGGCCTGCGCCACGATGCGGTCGCGCGTGACGCCGGACGTCTCGTGCACGACGGCGCGCCGCTCTCCGACGATGCGGTTGAAGAGCGTCGACTTGCCGACGTTCGGACGACCTACGATGGCCACCGCGCGCAGGGCCACGGGGCTTACCTCCGGCGCCGACGACTCCGGGCGGACAGCGCTGAACCACGGAAGGCCGACCGGGCCACGGCAGCGAGAGTTCGGGAGGATGTTCCGGCGGCCGCGCCGCCCCCCGGGGCGGGGCGCGACGTGCCCCGGAACCTATGGTAGCTCCGCCCAGAAGTCAACGAAACCCTCGTCCGGCGGGACCACAACCCGGTGGGGCGTGCCGGCGGCGATCTGCTCGACCGTGAGGTCGTCGAGCGTCAGCCCGTCGCTGTTGAAGACGCGAGCCGGCAGGGCCACCGTGCGCCGCGGCTCGGCCGGCAGCGCGAGCAGGGCGCGCCTGAGGTCGGCGCCCGACAGGAGGCCGGCCACGGTGACCGGGGTGCCGAAGAGCGTGTTCTCGACCGGAACGACCTCCACGGACGGCACGCCGGCGGCGGCGAGCGCCGGCACCAGTTCGCGGGCGAAGGCCTCGGCGGCGAGCACCCCGGTGAGCACCGTGAGCGGCACGCGCGGCGCCCGTCCCTCGGCGACGAGGCGCGCGAGATCCTCGCGCCACGTCTCGCGCAGCTGCACGGTGAGCCCCACGCCGTTGTCCAGCTGCGGAAACTCGTCGTAGCGCTCCGCAGGTGGGAAGGGTTCACCGGCGAGCAGGTAGAACTCGTCGCTCAGGTGCACGAACGGAAGCCCCGCCGCAGCCGTCGCCTCCTCCTGCCAGCCGCGCACGCGCGCGACCACCTCCCGCGCGATCTCCGGGGTCACCGGCGCCAGGCGCGTCAACCCGTCGCGATGGGCGGTCAGCCCCACCGGCACCACCGCCAGCGACCGCACCCCGCCCTCTTCGCCGGGCAGGTCGGCGTCGTCGGGGACGATCTCCTCTCCCCCGGGACCGGGGCGCGCGCCGGCGCCGCTCGCCGCCTGTCCGGCTGCTGCGGCCGGCGCAGTCCTCGCTGCCGGTTCGGCCGTTGCGGCCGGCGCAGTGCTCGCCGCCGGCTCGTCCCTCGCCGCCGCCGCCAGCGGCGCCAGCGCGAGGAGATCGCGGAACGTCCGCTCGAGGACCTCGCCGTCGTTCCAGCCGGGACAGAGCACGACCTGGGTGTGCACCTCGATGCCGTTCTCGACCAGCGACCGCAGCGCCTCGACCACGTCCAGGCGTCGACCGATGCCGAGCAGGCGCGCGCGCACGCCGGCGTCGGTGGCGTGCACCGAGACATAGAGCGGCGACATGCGCTGGTCGATCACCCGCCGCAGCCCCTTCCTGCCCAGGCTGGTCAGGGTGACGTAGTTGCCGTACAGGAAGCTGAAGCGGTAGTCCTCGTCCTTGACGTAGATGGAATCGCGCATCCCCGGCGGATTCTGGTCGACGAAGCAGAAGACGCACGCGCAGGCGCAGCGCTTGAACTCCAGCGGCGCGAAGGCGGCCCGGATCACGTCGAGGCTCGCCGGCGGCAGCACCACCTCGCGCTCGCTGCCGTCGTCCCGCGCGATCGTCAGCCGCATGCTGCCGCCGTCGGGCACGTAGTAGTAGAGGTCGAGGATGTCCTCCACCTCGCGGCCGTCCACACGCACGATGCGGTCCCCCGCCTGCCAGGCGTGGGCCCGGTGGTACGGGCTCGGGAAAGGAGCCGTCAGGGTGATCATAACCTCAAATATGGCAGGAGATTGCCGTGTGCGCCAGAGCGCTCTGGTCGGGTTTGGGCATTCTTGACACGCCCGACGCCGCTGGGCGCGTGGCCCCGAAAACGGTCGCTTGACGCTCCCTTCTTCGTGTTGTAAATTCTTGACAACACCGGCCGATATGTCCAGGTGAGGAGGTGACATATGTTCGGACAGCACGCTCGGAAGATCCGAGTTGAGAGAGGCGAGACACTCCGCCAGTTCTGCACACGCGCCGGAATGGACCCGGCATACGTGAGCCGAATTGAGCGCGGGCTTCTTGCCCCGCCGCAGGACGCGGAGAAACTGGAGCACTACGCCGCGACACTCGGGCTGAAGCGCGGCACCGATGAATGGCAGGAGTTCATGGACCTGGCCGCCACCGCCGCCGGCCGGCTGCCGCAGGACGCCTTGGCGAACGAACAGCTCATGGCGTGCCTTCCCGCTTTCCTGCGCACCATGCGAGGACAGCAGATCGAGGACGAGGAACTCGATCAGCTCATCGAGATGATCCGCAAGGGAGGCGGAACGTAGTGGATTGGGAACGTCAGATCCCCTATCTCCCTCCCGAGAACAGTAGACCACGCGCGGACGCCTTCCTGGCTGAGCACAACCCGGAAGGCATCCTCCCTCTGCCCATCGAGGAGATCATCGAGTTCCGCCTCGGGATCAACATCGTCCCCGTTCTCGGGCTTCAGGACCGTATCGGGACGGTTGGATTCATCACGAGCGATCTCCAGGAGATTGATGTGGACCTGGAAGTCGCCGAGAGATTCCCGTCACGTTTCCGCTGGACACTGACGCACGAGGTCGGGCACTTGCTGCTTCACCGTCACGTGTACGACGGTCAGCAGTTTCGGACGGCGGACGAGTGGAAGCGGTGGACGCACTCGATCCCTGACCGC
>JAWOID010000073.1:0-2637 GCA_046484865.1 Candidatus Krumholzibacteriia bacterium | reverse complement strand
CCTAGCCGGCGCCCTGGCGGTGATCCCCGGCGCCAGGCTGGGACACGTGTTGTTCTACGAACCGGAGCGATACCTGTCGCAACCGATCGAGATCCTGCGGTTCTGGCGCGGCGGCATGGCCAGTCACGGGGTCTTCGCCGCGATGATCCTGGTGTTCCTCGTCGCCGGGTGGCGCTACCGGCTGTCCTATCTGATCACGGTCACGGTGTCACCGTCGGCCAGCGGGTTGCCGTTGGCATCGCGTGCCGCGGGCGCATCGTCATCCCCCTCGACGGTAGCGTCCCCGGACCACTCGTGGCCGCACTCGGGGCAGACGTAGAGGGTCCCGTCGTGGTAGGTGAAGGTCGATCCGCACTGCGGGCAAGGGGGCATTTCGCTCATGAAAGTTCCGCTATCTGATGTGAACGGCCGCCATCTTACCGCATTCCACTCGTTTTCGTGGCGGACGACTCGCCGCGATCCGCCCTTCTCGGCCACGCTGCCGTGCATCGGGACGGAAAGAAACCGTCGCTAGCCAGCACCACCAGCCCATGTCCCGGACATCCAGCCTAGACCTCGTTGACCTCCCCCGGTGGTCTCGGACACGGACCACGGTCCTTCAGTTGCTGGCCACGGTTTTCCCTGGCAAATGCAAACGCCCCGGCCAGCGGGGCGTCGACAACACGGACCGAGGGCCGGCGCCTACCTGCGCGGCCCTCGCCCTACCACGACTTGTAGGGCAGAAACTTGCCGTTCATGGTGATCACGACGCGATCGCCGGCCGGGTTGGCCTCGCGGTCGATGTCGAGCGAGAAGTCGATGGCACTCATGATGCCGTCGCCGAATTCCTCGTGGATCAGCTCCTTGATGGTCGGGCCGTAGACACCCACGACCTCGTAGAGGCGATAGATGAGCGGGTCGGTCGGGACGGTCTGTTCCCAGGTCTTCATCGGGCAGGCCTCGATCGCGGCCTTGGCCTCGCCCGGCAGTTCGAGGATCGCGACCAGCTTGTCGGCGAATTCGGGCTTGAGGCTGTTCATGCCCAGGCAGGCCGAGGTGACGAACGTCGGGGACAGGCCGATACCGCTGGCGATATCGGCCCAGGACAGGCCGAGCGCGGTCTTCTTCTCCAGGATCAGGTCGGTCAGTGCTTGCTTGGTCATCATGCGGGCATCTCCGTTAAGGGATCTTCGTGACCGGCAATAGCCACTGCCCGCTTCATTACAAGAAGCCTGCCAAGCCGCACTTAGTTCTCCGTTTCAACCAGTTATGGGGAACGGACGGCCGACACCCGTCCAGCATTCCGACATTGTCCGCCCCGCGCCGACGAAAGTCGCGACATTGTCCGACAATGCGCGCCCCATCATGGGGCACTCCACTCAAAAATCCTCGCAAACGCCGCTTTGACGCCATTTCCGGTTGTTGGCACAGCCCCTGCAACACAGGGGGCGACGGCGGGAGTCATCCAGCGACATCCCGACCCACGTCCCAGCCAATCCAAAACCGGAGTGAATACCCATGAGCACAGCAACCGCCCAACCCGTCGCCCCGTCCTGCATCCGCCAGGCGATCAAGGAAATCGACGCCGACGGCCTCAAGGCACTGAGCGAGAAGGGCAAGGCCAACCCGGATGCGGTGATCACGCTCAAGGCGAAGACCGTCTGCGAAGGCCGTTTCCGCAACCTGACCTACATCCGCGACCTCGATCCGGTGGTGGTCGACGAGCCGCCGCACCTGCTGGGCGACGACACCGCTCCCAACCCGTCCGAGGCTACCCTGGCCGCGCTGGGCGCCTGCCTGGCCGTGGGCGTACATGCCAACGCCACCGCCCGCCAAATCAAGATCAGCAAGCTCGAGCTGAACATGGAAGCGGACATCAACGTCACCGCCGTCTGGGGCACGGGTGACCTCGACGAATCGAAGCCGCTGGGCTTCACCGCCATCCGCGTCTACTTCGACGTCGAGACGGTCGATCCGATCAGCGACGAAGATCTGCAGGACCTTCTGGACACCGCCGAGAAGTGGTCTCCGGTGGCCAACACCATGACCCGACCGGTCGATCTCTCCTGCCATCTCGCCTGATCGCCGAGACGTCATCCAATCGGCCCGATCCGCCGGGCCATCTTCCGGAGATGATTCCATGAACCTCGCTACCCACGCCCCCGTGGCGGCCCGGCCCGGTGTGGCCCCGCCCGACGTGCCGAGCTTTCTGAAAACCGCGGCTCCCGACCTCGACACGGTCATTCGCCGCGCCTTGAAGCCCAGGGTGGTCGCGATCGACCACGGCGAATACCCCGCCGACGTGCTGCACGAAATCGGAGCGGCCGGCGCCTATCGCCACCACCTTTCGTCACAGAACCCTGCCGGCATGGACATCGCCGCGGCCATCGACGACATGGACTGCATTTCCGCCGAATGCATGTCCACCGGCTTCATGACCTGGTGTCAGGACGCCGTGGCCTGGTACGTCGAGAATTCCGACAACCAGCACCTCAAGGACACCGTCCTGCCGAAGCTTGCCAGCGGCGAACTGCTCGGCGGCACCGCCCTCTCGAACCCGATGAAGTACTTCGCCGGCATCGAGGACATCCTGCTGCACGCCGAGGAGACCGCCGACGGTTTTATCGTCAATGGCCAACTGCCCTGGATCTCGAACCT
>JAWOID010000020.1:0-33462 GCA_046484865.1 Candidatus Krumholzibacteriia bacterium | reverse complement strand
GGAACGCCACGGCCTCGAGGGGCACGAGCGCATCGTCGATCCCGACCTGGTGGAGATCCTGCCGCACATGATCCGGCAACTGGACGAGCCCTCCGATCCGTTCGGATTCGGCGTCTACCTGGTGTCCCAGATGGCGGCCGAGAGAGTGAAGGTGGTCCTCGGCGGCGACGGCGGCGACGAGAGCTTCGCCGGCTACGACCGGTACGCGGGCCAGCGTTTCGTGGACATCTACGCGCTGCTGCCCGAGGGCTTCCGGCGGCGCTTCATGGCGCGGCTGGTGGCACTCATCCCCGAGTCGTTCGGCTACAAGAGCCTGGCGCAGAAGGCGGCGTGGGTGAACGAGATGTCCTTCCACTCGCACGGCGCCCGCTACGCGCACTCGCTCAGCTTCCTGCGATTCACTCCCGCGGCGCGGGAGCGGCTGTTCAGCGCCGGCGCGGCGCGCCAGGTGTCGGACGGCGACTCGGTGGCCAAGATCCTCCGTCACTTCGACGCCGACAACGCCGAGGACCTGGTCGACCGCATGCTCTTCACCGACCTCATGACACGCATGCCCGACCACCTGCTCACGATCGTCGACCGCATGTCGATGGCGCACTCGCTGGAGAACCGCTCGCCGCTGGTGGATCACCGGGTGGTGGAGTTCGCGGCCGCCATCCCGGCCCGCCTGAAGCTGAAGGGACGGCGCCTGAAGCACATCCTCAGGAGCGTGGCGTCCCGCTATCTGCCGCCCGAGCTGATCGACCGCCCGAAGCAGGGGTTCTCCTTTCCGATCGGCAGCTGGATGCGCGGCGACCTGCGGCCGTGCCTCGAAGGACTGCTCGGTCGGTCGCAGCTGGTGGCGAGCGGCGTGTTCGACGGCGCCGAGGTGCGCCGGCTGCTGCAGGAGCACACGTCCGGCCGGGCCGATCACAGCTACCGGCTCTGGATCCTGCTGAACCTCGAACTGTGGCACAGCCTGTATTTCGCCGGCGATTCGCCCGCATCGCTCACCGACCGCATCCAGTCGATGTCGGCGGGGGCGGCGTAGCTCGGAGCGACTCTCAGGGCGCCGTGCCGGCCGCCGAGGATGCGGTCTCGACGGCGCGGACCGGCACCACGGATCCAGTCGTCCGGACGAGATCGTTCGCCCGCAGGAAGCTCCAGATGGCCGCGGCCACCACCCGATCACCGTGAGCATTCCAGTGCGGGTCGAAGTCCGGGTTGAAGGCTCGCTGCTCACGCTGCCAGTTCTCGCGGAACACGGGGGCGAGGTCCAGGCAGTAGGAATCCGGGAACTCGTCGCACACGACGCTGAGGACCTGGTAGTCCATGTCGCGGACGAGATCCTCGGTACTCTCGTAGATCTGGTCGCGAGGCGCATCGACCACGAAGACCTTGGGCTTGCCGGGCGCGACGCTGTCCAGCCAGGCGAGAGCGAAACGGCCGGCGCGCCGGTACCTCGCGACGTCCGCCTCCGTCCACGTGTCGAGCCAGCCCATATCCGGGACGGCTATCGCGTTCTGTGCCGGGATGAGACGATTGTTCAGGTACAGGTAGCGCAGCAGCGAGCTGCGGAAGATCGTGCGGCCGATCCCGCGCTGCTGGTAAGTGACCCGCGGCGGGATCAGCTCGAAACCGCTGTCGGTGGCGGCGATCGAGAAATAGGTCCGCACCGGCGTGTCGACGGCCCGCTCGACGGCGCCGTGGACCACGTACACGTAGACATCGGGATCGTAGACCCGCTCGAAATGCTCCGTCATCGCCATGTACTGGGCGAGGTGGGCGCCCGCATGTCCGAAGGCGTAGACATCGACGTCTCCCTGGAAGAGTTCGTTCAGATGCACCTCCATGTGCTCCTGGACGTCCGAGTAGAAGCCCTGCACGAAACTGTCTCCGAGCAGCGCGACGAGAGGCCGGGCACGAGCCCCCGCGTCGACGTAATCGTAGATGCTGTTGTAGCCGGCCTTGTTGATCTGCCAGCGCGAGGGTTGCTTGCACAGGGGTCCGTGCGATATCACGCCGGACTTCCGCCAGCTCCGGTCGAACGATACCAGCCCGGTGGAGGCGTCCTGCCGGTTCCGCGGCTGACAGCTCGCCGGCAGGACCCAGGTGAAGAACGACTCGAGCACCACGAGGGTCAGCATTGCGAGGACTCCGGCGCGGATCAGGAACCTGAGCATGGCGACCTCTCAGAACTGGAAGTAGATGAAGGCCTGCTCGCGGAAGCTACCGAACACGAGGAACACCAGGATCGCGGCCTGGTAGATGCCCCACCGCACGGTGAGCGGCAAACCGCCGATGTCGAGCGCATACCGCCGGTAGCGCTGCAACCACTCGATCCCGAGCAGCAAGCCGCACATCATCAACAGCGGCGCGTAAGTCTGCAGCGCGCTCGGTTCCCAGCCCCTGCCGAACATGCCGCCCAGGTAGGTCAGCGCGTGCCGGAGCGAGTCCGCGCGGAAGAAGACCCAGGCGACCAGCGTGGCGACGAACGTCAGCAGCATGCTGGCGGCCTCGGCCGCCGAGGGGATCAGGCGACCCTCGGCCGGCTCGCCCCGGTTCTGGCGGTGCCGGCCGATCAGCGCGAGCGGCACGTAGTAGAGTCCGTTCAGGAATCCCCAGATGACGAAGGTCCAGTTCGCCCCATGCCAGAGACCGCTCACGGTGAAGGTGATCATGGTGTTCAGGATGCGCCGGCTGGTCGACGCCCGGCTGCCGCCGAGGGGAATGAACACGTAGTCCCGGAACCAGGTCGAGAGCGAGATGTGCCAGCGGCGCCAGAACTCGGCGATGTCGCGCGCGAAATACGGAAAGCGGAAGTTGCGCATCAACTCGAAACCGAAGAGCCGCGCCGTGCCGAGCGCGATGTCCGAGTACCCCGAGAAATCGCAGTAGATCTGGATCGCGAAGAAGAAGACGCCGATCCAGAGCGTCAACCCGTCCGCGGTCTGGGCGCCGCCGAAGATCGTGTCGACGTGGGGGGCCAGGTTGTCGGCAACCACCACCTTCTTCAGAAAACCATTCACCATCTGGCGGACGCCGTCGCGCGCGGCGTCCTCGTCGAAGCGGCGAGGACGCAGGAACTGGGGCAGCAGGTTGGACGCGCGCTCGATCGGACCGGCGACGAGCTGAGGGAAGAAGCTGACGAAGGCGAAGAACGCGACCGCATCGCGCGTGGGCTCGAGTTTCCGCCGGTAGATATCGATCGTGTAGCTGAGCGTCTGGAAGGTGTAGAAGCTGATGCCCACCGGCAGGATGATCCGCAAGGTCGACACGTTCGGCTGGACGCCGATCCCGGTCAGCAGCTCGGCGGCCGACTCGATGAAGAAGTCGTAGTACTTGAAGACGCCCAGCAGGCCGAGATTCGTCGCCAGGCTGACCAGCAGCAGCACCCGGCGGCGGCGCTCATCCGCCGTGCCTGCCAGCCCCAGACCGACCACGTAGTCGACGGTCGAACTGAATGCGATCAGGGACAGGAATCGCCAGTCCCACCAGCCGTAGAACACGTAGCTGGCGACCACGAGCAACGCGTTCTGCATCCTGAGCGGGGCCCGTGACAGGGTCCAGTACAGCGCGAACACCAGCGGCAGGAAGAGGGCGAAAGCGCCGGAGTTGAACAGCATGGTGCTTCGATCTCCCGTCCGGGCTCCGTGGACGCATGCCCGCTGCCGCCGGGGACTGGTTCGCGGGCGCACAAGACCGCGCACCAGCCAACCGCCGTCCTGAATGGTGAGAGCCGTTCGAGACCCCGCTCGGGGGCTGGGCGCGTGTGCTCGGTCGCTGCACATGGCGCGACGGCCACTGCGATCCTATCAGAACCGTGGGTGGTTTGGCAATGGGGTGCCTGCCCGGAGGGGGCGATCCGGTCCTCCGTCCCGCCCGGGGGCCGGACCGCTTCGTGGCCGCTTTTTGGCCGGCCCACCTCGCGGCCGGCCCACCTCGTGGCCGGCCCACCTCGCGGCCGGAGGCGGCAACGCCATCACCGCGCCGGGAGCCGCCCCGCACCGATCTCCGCCACCACCTCGCGCAGGTCGACGATCGAGCCCGGCCGGTAGCAGCACGCGTAGATGGCGCGCAGGCGCTCCAGGTCGGCCGGCGTGTCCACCGAGAGGTCGAAGTCGCCCAGGTACGCCGGATCGGGCTCCAGCTCCACCACCCGGAAGTGCTCGCCGGCGTGGCGGAGCGCGAATGCCGTGACATGCTCGCGCACCAGTGGGTCGTCGGGCGCCAGTTCATGGCTGCGACGCAGGGCCCGGGCCGACACCACCTCCGCCCCCTGCAACGCGCTGGCCGGACGGCCGCGCAGGAGGGCCACGTCGCCGTCGGCGGCGATCAAGGCGGCGGCGCAGCGGTCCAGGAACGCGGGCTCGAACAGGGGCGAGTCGCCGCACACGCGCGCCACGTACTCCGCCGGATGCTGCTCCAGGGCCAGCAGGAACCGCTGCATGACGTCGTCCTCGGGACCGCGCACCACCGCCACGCCGAGTGCGAGCGCCCGCGCGGCCAGGACGTCGTCCCGCGGGTGATCGGTGGTGGCCAGCATCACCGAGCCGGCCGAGCGCACCGCCTGCGCCCGCTCCAGGATGTGGTCGATGAGTGGCCGGCCGGCGAGGTCGGCCATCATCTTGCCGGGGTAGCGGCTCGATCCCATCCGCGACTGCACGACGACTGCCACTCGCGGCGGCGACGGAGCATTGCTGGGGTGGCTCAAGCGGGTATCTCCTTCACCGGTCGCGGCTTCGAGATCTGGGGCGATTCTTGCATTCCCGCCGCCGGCGGCACCGGCCTCACGGGCCCGGCTCGCCGGAAGGAGTGGAGCATGTTCCTCAGGCACGAGGGTCCCGCGGAGATCTACCGGGGCAAGACGGTGCTCGTCACGGGCGGGACCGGCTCGTTCGGCCGGGCCTTCGTCCGCCATGCGCTGGCACATCTGCCGTACCGGCGCATCATCATCTACTCGCGGGACGAGCACAAGCAGTACGAGATGCAGCAGGAACTGGCCGCCGACGCCGCGCGCCTGCGCTTCTTCATCGGCGACGTGCGCGACCGCGAACGGCTGTACCGCGCCTTCCACGGCGTGGACCACGTCATCCACGCCGCGGCGCTGAAGCACGTGCCGTTGATGGAGTACAACCCCATCGAGGCGGTCAACACCAACATCCTGGGTGCGCGCAACATCATCGACGCCGCCATCGACCGCCAGGTGACGAAGGTCGTGGCCCTCTCCACCGACAAAGCCGTCAACCCGGTGAACCTCTACGGGGCCACCAAGCTGGTGTCGGACAAGCTCTTCCGATCTGCGCAGGCATACTCCGCCGGCGGTCCGGCGTTCACCGTCGTCCGCTACGGCAACGTCGTGGGCAGCCGCGGCTCGGTGGTGCCGTTCTTCCGCAAGCTGCGCGCCCAGGGCGCCCGCACGCTGCCGATCACCGATCCGGGCATGACCCGCTTCTGGATCACCCTGGAGCAGGCGGTGGAGATGGTGCTCACCGCCATCGAGCTGGGCCACGGCGGCGAGGTGTTCGTGGGGCGCATCCCCTCCTGCCGCGTCACGGATCTGGCGCGGGCCATCCATCCCGACGCCGAGCTCGAGACGGTGGGCATCCGTCCGGGCGAGAAGCTGCACGAGGTGCTCATCACCGAGGAAGACGCGCGCACCACATTCGCCCACGACGGCCTCTACGTGATCTACCCGGCCGCCTACGCCAGCGTCACGCCGCGGCTGGTGGCGCCGAACGGCCGGCGCGTGCCTCCCGATTTCCGCTACGCCTCCGACAGCAACGAGCAGTGGCTGGACGTGGACGATCTGCGCCGGCTGCTCACGGGCATTCCCGAACCGCAGGTGGTCGGAGTTTGATCACGACCGCGACCATCCCCTACGGCCGGCAGACGATCGACGGCACGGACGTGGCCGCCGTGGCGACCGTCCTGCGCTCGGACCGGCTCACCCAGGGGCCCGCGGTGGAACGCTTCGAGGCCGCTCTGGCCGAGTACTGCGGCGTCCGCCACGCGGTGGCGGTCTCCCACGGCACCGCAGCGCTGCACCTGGCATGCATCGCCCTGGGGGTGACGCCCGGCCGGCGAGTGGTCGTGCCGGCGCTCACCTTCGTGGCCACGGCCAACGCGGTGCTGCTCGCCGGCGGCGAACCCTTGCTCGCGGACGTGGATCCCCGGACGCTGAACCTGTCCCCCGACACGGCCCTGAAACGGGCCGCGACCGACCCCGACGCCGTCGGCATCCTGCCGGTGCACTTCGCGGGTCTGCCGGCGGACATCGCGGACCTCGGCCGCCGGGCCCGCGAGCGCGGCCTGTTCGTGCTGGAGGACGCCTGCCACGCCCTCGGCAGCTGGTACCGCGACGAGCATGGCCGGGCCTGGCCGGTGGGGTGCTCCCGCCACTCCGACGCCACCGTCTTCAGCTTCCACCCGGTCAAGCACGTGACCTGCGGCGAGGGCGGAGCCGTCACCACCAACGACGCCGGCGTCGCCCGGCGCCTGCGGCAACTGCGCAGCCACGGGATCTCGCCCGGATCCGCCCGGCAACGAGACGAGCACGGCGGCTGGTACCAGGAGATGCACGAACTCGGGTTCAACGCGCGGCTCACCGACCTCCAGGCGGCCCTCGGCACCGCGCAGCTCGGCCGCGCCGACGCCTGGCGCGAACGCCGGGCCGAGCTGGCGGCCCGCTACGACGCGGCCCTGGCCGACCTGCCGGGGATCAGGCGGGCGCAGCAGGTGCCCGCGGCGGCAGGAGCCGCCCGCCATGCGCCGGCGCCGCTGGCCTGGCACCTGTACACGGTTCGCACCGCCCGCCGGCGCGAGCTGTACGACCACCTGCGCGCCCACGACGTCCACGCGCAGGTCCACTACCTGCCCGTGCACCTGCATCCCTACTACCGCCGCCGGCTCGGCACACGCCCGGGCGACCACCCCGCGGCCGAGGCCTACCATGCGGAAGCGCTCTCCCTGCCGCTCTACCCGACGCTCACCGAGGCCGACCAGGACCGGGTGATCGCTCTGATCCGGGAGTTCCACCATGCCAGCTGAGGCCGCTCTCGCCGCCCGTTCCGCACCCACCCCGTGGCGACCGGCCACCGGCCGGCCGGTGTTCGTGGCCGAGGTCTCGTCGAATCACGCCGTGGACCTCGCCCGCTGCCGCGCCTTCATCGCCGCCGCCGCCGACGCCGGGTGCCAGGCGGTGAAGTTCCAGCTGTTCCGGCTCGACGGGCTCTTCGCGCCCGAGATCCTCGCACGCAGCGCCGAGCACCGGCGCCGGCGCGAGTGGGAGCTGCCGCCGGGCTTCGTGCCGGAGCTGGCCGCCGTCGCGCGCGAGCGTGGCCTCGGGTTCGGCTGCACGCCGTTCGACCTGCGGGGAGTCGACGAGCTGGCGCCGCACGTCGACTTCCTGAAGGTGGCCTCCTACGAGATCCTCTGGCGTCCGCTGCTCGAGCGCTGCGGCGCCACCGGGCTGCCGCTGGTGCTCTCCACCGGCATGGCCACCCTGGGCGAGGTGCGCGAAGCGGTGACCTGGGCCGTGGCCGCCGGTGCCCGCGACGTCACCGTGCTGCACTGCGTCAGCCACTATCCCTGCCGGCCGCAGAGCTGCAACCTGGCGGCCATCGCCACCCTCCGGCACGAGCTGGCGGCGGCGGCGGCCCCGGCCCGGCTGCGCTGCGGCTGGTCGGACCACTCGGTCTCGCCCGCGGTGGTGCTGCGGGCCGTGCACCGCTGGGGAGCGGAGATGGTGGAACTGCACCTGGATCTGGACGGCCGGGGAGCCGAGTACGCCACGGGTCACTGCTGGCTGCCCGGGGCGCTGCGCTCGCTGGTCGAGACGGCGGGCGACGGCGCCGTCGCCGACGGTGACGGCCGCAAGCAGCCGGCGGCCTGCGAGGAGCAGGAGCGCCTGTGGCGCGCCGATCCCGAGGACGGGCTGCGCCCGCTGCGCTCGATCCGCGCGGAGTTCGCACCGTGACCGCCGGAGCGCGGGCGCGGGCCGACGCGCCGGAGGCGGCCGTCTTCCTCCACCCGTCCGGTCCCGGCTTCGGGCACGTGCGCCGCATGCTGGCCGTGGCGGCGCGGCTGCGCGACCAGGGCGTGGCGCCGGTCTTCGTCATGGGCGAGGATCAGGAGAAGACGGCGCTCGTGACCGCGGCGGGGCACCGGGTCGCGACCGTGGCCAGCCCGGAGGGGATGGTTCGCGCGGCAGCCGCCGGCGCCACCACGGCGTCAGGGGCGGTGCGGCAGCCGGTGGTCGTACTCGATACCCGGCCGCCCGCGCCGGAACTCGTCCCGCGCCTGCAGGCTCGCGGCGCGCGCGTGCTGGTGCTCGACGTGCCCGACCTGCCCGGCGCCGACCTGACGGTGATCCCGGCCATAGGCCATCCGGACCGACCCGCCGCCGGCGTCCGCGCAGGGGCCGACTTCCTCGTCGTGGACGAGGCCGTCTGCCATGCACGTCCGGAACTGCCGCCGCTGGCCGAGCGGCACGGCATCCTCATCACCTTCGGCGGCCTCGATCCGGCCGGCATCACCTTCAAGGCTCTCGCGGCCGTGGCGCCGCTGGCGAGCATGGTGCCGTTACACCTGGTGATCGGACCGCAGTTCGCGCACGCAGGCGAGGTGAGGCGACGCGCGGCGGACGTCCGGCGCACCGGCAACGTTCTGGTGCACGAGTCGCCGGCCGGGCTGGCGCCCATCATGCGTCGCTGCGGCATGGCGGTGACCGCCTTCGGGATCACCGTCCACGAGTTGCTCTGCCTGGGCGTGCCGCCGCTGCTGGTCTGGAACTATCCCGCCGACGCGGAGGCCGCGACCGCCGTGGAAGCCCGCGGCTGCGCCCTGGCGCTGGGGCACCACCAGGAGGTCACCACGTCGGCCCTGACCGAGAGCGCCCGCCGGCTGTGGCTCGACTCCGCTCGCCGCGAGGCGATGTCCGCCCATGGCCAGGACCTGGTGGACGGCCGGGGCGCCGAACGCATCGCCCACCTCGTGCTGGATCTGGCCCGCAACGGCGGCGCCGGCCCGCAGCCATCGGAATCGTGATGCTCGAGCTGTACTCGCTCTACCACCTGAACCTCATGTACTCGTCGCTGCCGGAGGAGCGCCGGCCGGAGGTGATCCGGCGCTGCTACCGGCCGCTGCTCGATCTCGCGGAGGACGGGGTGCCGCTGGCGCTGGAGGCCACCGGACTCACGCTCGAGATCGCCGCAGCTCTCGAACCCGGCTGGGTGGCGCGTCTGCGCGCGCTGGTGACGGCGGGACGGGTCGAGCTGGTCGGCAGCGGCTACAGCCAGATCATCGGACCCCTGGTGCCCGCCCGCGTCAACGCGGAGAACCTGCGGCTGGGCAACGAGGTCTATCGCGAGCTGCTGGGGACGGCGCCCACGGTGGCGCTCGTCAACGAGATGGCATACTCCGGCGGGCTGCTGCGGCACTACGCGGACGCCGGCTACCAGGCCGTGATCATGGAGTGGAACAACGCCGCCCGCGCCCATCCCGAGTGGTCGCCCGGGTGGCGTTACGGATCGCAGCTGCTGGCCGGACCCGACGGTGTGCGGCTGCCGGTGATCTGGATCGACACGGTCGTCTTCCAGAAGTTCCAGCGCGTGGCGCACGGCGAGCTGGAGCCGAACGACCTGGTGGAGTACCTCCGGTGCCGGCACGGCTGCGAGCACGCGGTGCGCCGGCTGGCCGTCTACGGCAACGACGCCGAGATCTTCGATCATCGCCCGGGCCGCTATGCCACCGAGGCGCCCGCCACCGGCGTGAGCGACTGGGACCGCGTCCGCGCCGCCTACGCCGCTCTGGCGGACGCGCCGGACATGCGCCTGACGAGATTGCCGTCGCCGCTGCCCTCGCCGTCGCCGCTGCCCTCGCCGTCATCTCCGCCCGCAGCGGAGCCCGCCGGCGCGACCCCGGTCCTGCGCCTCGAGACGGCGGCGCAGCCGGTGGTGGTGAAGAAGCAGGAGAAGTACACGCTCAACCGCTGGGCTCTCACCGGGCGCGACGATCTGGCCCTCAACACGCGCTGCCATGCGCTGCTGCGGCGGGTGCCGCCGGTCGAGTGGCGCACCCTCTGCCGGCTCTGGTCCAGCGACCACCGCACGCACCTCACCGCCGATCGCTGGGACGCTCTGCAGGCGGAACTCGCCCGGCTGGAGGCGGCGACAGGAGCGTCCCCGCCGACGGGTCCGCCGGAGGAGAGCGCGGCGCCTGCGGGCCCGCGGGACATGATCCCCTGGCGCCTGGACCGGACGGCGCGCGAGCTACGGGTGTCGGGATCGGGCCTGGCGTGCGTGCTCGACCTCGCGCGGGGGGCGGCCATCACCTCCCTGGCGCTCGACGGGCGCGGCGGCGAGCCGCGGCTGGGCACCCTTCCCCACGGCACGTACGACGACATCGGCCTCAGCGCCGACTTCTACTCCGGTCACGCCGTGATCCAGTACCCGGGCGAGCCCAAGCTCACCGACCTGGTGCCGGTGGTTCCCAGCGTGGAGACCCGAACGGACGGGAGCCTGACCGTCGCCACCGAGGTCCGGTGTCGCGGCCATGTCCTGCGGCGCACGTACCGGTTCCGTGCGGAGCCGGCGCGGCTGGAGATCCGTCAGGAACTGCTGCTCCCGTCGCGCCGGTTCGCCCTGGTCCACCCCTTGACGTTCACCCTGCTGCCGGCGGCGTTCGATCCGGAAACGCTCTTCTTCGCCACCCACCAGGGCGGCGACCTGGAGGTGTTTCCGCTGGCGGGACGCGAGGTGGATCACGGCCGTCCGTACAGCTGTCTCGTGTCGGCGCTGCACGGCCTCGGCGCCACCGAAGGCGAAATGCTGGTGGGCGATGCCCACGGCACCCTGCGATTCAGCCACGACCCGGCCGTTTCGGCGCTGGTGCCCGGAATCGTGCACCGGCGGGCCAGCGACGGCGGCGTGTTCCTACGCCTTCATTACGCCGCGCAGGAGATGGACGAGACCTTCCGCGAGGACCCGCGCCCGTGCGTCATCCGTTCCCGGCTGGAGATCGCGTCGGTGCCGGCCCCGCAGCGGGAACCGACGATCGCGCGGGACGCGACTCCCGCTCTCGCGGAGGCCCCGGCATGAGCCGCGCGCTGGTGCTGGTGAACCACCCCAACCTGGACCTGCTCCTGGGCCCGGTGGTCGTCGAACTGGCCCGCCGTCGGGTGGACGTCACCGTCGTGGTGGCCGAGGCCGGCCGGCGCGATCGGCTCGAGGCCATGGGACTGCCGACCACCGCCGACGCCGACGCGCTGGACGGGTTCGTGGCGGCCGGTCCGGGCGGCATCTTCATCAACGGCGCCGACCTGATCCCGGAGCACCGGCTCGGCATCGACATCGACCAGGCCTGTCGCGCCGCCGGCATCCCCACCCTGACGCTCGAGCACTCGCCGTTCGCGGTGGCGTACGACCCTCCTTACCCGCCGAACCTGGTGTTCGCGGCCGACCGGATGGCGGTGATCGGCGAGCGCGACCGCGACCTGTACCTGGGCCTGGGGGTGGCGTCCGAGCGTCTGGTCGTGACCGGCTGCCCGCAGTACGATGCGCTGCACGCCGCGCGCG
The DNA here is from genome assembly GCA_046484865.1 of Candidatus Krumholzibacteriia bacterium. Classification (GTDB taxonomy): domain Bacteria; phylum Krumholzibacteriota; class Krumholzibacteriia; order LZORAL124-64-63; family LZORAL124-64-63; genus JAWOID01. The sequence continues at coordinate 21,907 of JAWOID010000020.1, read as the reverse complement.
CACATCGCGCCGGGTTCTCGCCGCGCGGCGACGTGCTGCTCTTCGGCCAGAACCACAACTTCACCGGGCCCGATTCGGCCCACGGCCATGCGCCGGAGGTCTGGCTGGACTTGCTGGCCCGGTTGCTGGCAGACCTGGCCGCGGCGTTCCCGACCGCCCGCCTGCGCGTGAAACCCCACCCGGCCGAGCCGTTCTTCGGGACCGATGCCCTCTACGCCTCCGCCGCGACGGCCGGCGGCATCGCCGATCGCGTGGAGGTGCTCGCCACGAGCCACGACAACGCCGCCGCCATCCTGGACGCCGCCCTCGTGGTGACCTTCTCGTCCAGCGTGATGATGGAGTCGTTGCTGCTCCGGCGGCCGGCCGTGTTCTTCGACTACCGCGGCCGCGGGCCGGAACTGACCGCCGACATCGAACGCGCCGGCGGCGCCCTGCTGCGCACCACGCCTCTGGAGTCGGCGCGCGCCCTGCGCAACCACCTGACCGCACCCGGCCCCGGCAACGACCTGGCACCCGGCAACGGCGCCGGGGCCGGGGCCGGGGCCGGCCTCGACGCGAACTTCGTCCGCCGGTACGCGGGAGCGTTCGACGGGCGCAGCGCCGCCCGGGTCGCGGACCTGGCGCAGGCGATGATCGAGGAGCGGCGCGTGTGGCCGGCTGCGGAGGTCTTCGCCGAACACCTCGACGTTCCGGTCCGCCCGCGGCCCGTCCTGCCCGACCTGGCCTATCCGGACTACGTCCTGCGCCTGGGTATCGCCGAGGCGGCGCTCGAGGGACTCGAGGTGCCGGTCGACTCGGTTCTCGAAGTGGGTACGGCGGAGCCGCTGCTGGCTGCGATCTTCGCCGGCGGCCGCTACGAGCACCACTCGGAGCCCTTCACGGCGATCTCCCGGGCGCCGTTCGCGGACCGCGCGTTGACCTGGTGGTCGCGCCCGACGTGCTGGAGCACGTGGCGCTGGGCGAGCGCATCTTCTTCCTCGAATCGCTGCTGCGCGTTGCGCGGCGCCGCCTCGTGCTGTCGTTCCCCGGTCCGGCGGCGCCGGCGCTCGAACGCCGGCTGCGCGCCGCCGCGCCCGGACGGTTCCGCGAGCACCGGGCCGGCGTGCTGCCGCCGCCGCGCTGGGTCGAGGAGCAGTTCGCGGCCCGTGGCGTGCGCTTCCGGCGACTGGGCAATCACCAGGCGGCCTCGTGGCTGCTGGCCAACCTGCTGGAGCAGATCGCCATGCCCGTACCCACGCGACAGCGTCTGCGCGAGCACCTCCAGGAGGGCGGGTTCCCTCACGAAGCGACGGGCGCCACCTACCGGTGCATCTACGTGGCGGACCTCCAACGCCCCGGCCGCTGAACGTCGAGAGCCCCGGGCCGCGATCGACCCGGGCTCTCGTGATCACCTGCCGTCGCCTCGCCGGCGATCCGGCGGTCACACCATATCAGCGGTAGAGCTGCTTCAGCGCGCCCCAGGTCGTGCCTTCCGCCCCCACCGCACAGTTCACGCGCATCGTGATGCAGCAGGACGAGAAGAGTTCGCCCTGCGTGGCCCCACAGAGGAAGGCCGGATAGCCGGCCGGCATCGGCATGCCGAAGTCGCTGCGCCAGTCCAGGATGGCGTTGGCGATGGCGAACTCCAGGACGCAGTTGTTGGCTTCCGGGCACTCGGTGAAACGGCCGGTCAGGGTGACGTTCGAGGTCTGGCCCACCACGTTGCCGCCGATGAACGTGAGAGTGGTGACCACCAGGTAGCTCTCGAGCACGCCGGTGAGATCTTCACTCCCGTTCGTCCAGTCGTAGGCGCCGGAGAGCCAGTACTCGCCGCCGACATAGTTGGTGACGTAGGTGCGCGAACCGTTGCCATTGGCGTCGACGGTGTCGCTCGACAGCTGCGGCCCGCTCGCGTCGACGGCCATACCCCACACCCGCCACTGGGTGCCGAGCGTGACGCCGTCCCACGAGTAGGCGTTCTCGACGTTGCCCGGCTGTCCGGGCGCCACCGGCGACCCGTCCGCACCGCACCACGCCTCGCTGACGCGGCCCTCGAGCAGGGTGCCGTACTGCGTCCCCCAGGTCCCGATCACGTCCGGGCAGTAGGCCCAGACGCTTCCCGCTGCGAACAAGATCGTGACAAGAACGGAAATCGAGATCAAGCGCTTCATGATCGTCCCCCCTTCAAATTTTTGGAATCGGGTCAATCCTCCCTGCCTGGTCACGTGTCGTCTCGGGACCGGATGCTTGAATTCGGGATCGAGCCTGGGCACGGGTGACACCAGCGACGGCAGTCTAGCACGAATCCCGGACCGGGGTGGAGAAATTTTAACAATATTGCGAATTCTTCTTAACAGGCGCCGAGCGCAAATCAGCCGAAACGGCCGGTGATGTAGTCCTCGGTCTCGCGCAGGTGCGGATTGGTGAACATCCTGGCGGTGGGCCCATACTCCACCAGCTGCCCCAGGTACATCAGGGCCGTGTAATCGCTCACCCGCGACGCCTGCTGCATGTTGTGGGTCACGATCAGGATCGAGTAGGCGCCACGCAGTTCCCGGATGAGATCCTCGATCTTGCTGGTCGCGATGGGGTCGAGCGCGCTGGCAGGCTCGTCCATCAGCAGCACCTCCGGCTCGGCGGCGATGGCGCGGGCGATGCACAGCCGCTGTTGCTGGCCGCCCGAGAGCCCCAGCGCGCTGTCGCGCAACCGCTCGCGGACCTCGTCCCAGAGCGCCGCTCCCTTCAGGGCCGCCTGACAGACCTCGCGCAGCACGTTGCGGTTGCGCTCGCCGTCGATCTTCAGGGCATAGATCACGTTCTCCTCGACGCTCATCGGGAACGGATTCGGCTTCTGGAAGACCATGCCCATGCGCCGGCGCAGCTCGATGACGTCCACTCCCGCCCCGTAGATGCTGTCGCCCTCGAGCAGCATGTCTCCCTCGATGCGCACGATGTCGATGAGGTCGTTCAGCCGATTCACCGACCTCAGCAGCGTGCTCTTGCCGCAGCCGGAAGGCCCGATGAGCGCCGTGACCTTCCCCCGCGGCACGGGCATGGAAATGTCGAAGAGGGCCTGCTTCTCGCCATACCAGAGGTTGAACTTCCGGATCTCGAGGACGGCCTCCTCCTCGAAGACCTCCGGGTGGATGTCGGGGGGAACGACCTCGCCGCGCGAGATCGCCTCGAGTCGATTGCTCACCGCCACGCTGCTCCGCTTCTCGACGCCGGCGCCGGCACCCGGGTCGGCCTTCCGTCCGCCGGTCGCGACCTCCGCGCGCATTCCGCTCGGTTGCATTGCCAGCTCCCCGCCGCCTCAGAACTGCGAGGCGACGAACTTCCGCCGCAGCCGGGTGCGCAACCACACCGCCGCGAGGTTCAAGAACATGATGATCAGGATGAGCAGCAAGGTGGTGGTGAAGACCATCGGCTTCGCCGCCTCGCTGTTCTGGCTCTGGAAACCCAGATCGAAGATGTGGAAGCCCAGGTGCATGAAGCTGCGCTCGGGGTGGACGTAGGGGAAGATCCCGTCCACCGGCAGTTCCGGCGCCAGCTTCACGGCCCCCACCAGCATCAGGGGCGCCACCTCGCCCGCACCGCGGGCCATCGCCAGGATGGCCCCCGTCATGATGCCGGGCATCGCCCGCGGCAGCACGATGCGGCGGATGGTCTGCCACTTGCTCGCGCCGCAGGCGTAGCTGCCCTCCCGCATCGATCCCGGCACCGCCGCCAGGGCCTCCTCGGTGGCGACGATCACCACCGGCAGCGTGAGCAGCGCCAGGGTCAGCGACGCCCAGAGCAGGCCGCCGGTGCCGAAGGTCGGGCTCGGCAGCTTGGCCTCGAAGAATGCCCGGTCGATGCTTCCCCCGATGATGTAGGAGAAGAACCCGAGGCCGAACACGCCGAAGACGATGCTGGGTACTCCCGCGAGGTTGTTGATGGAGATGCGCACCGCGCTCACCATCGGCCCGGCCCTGGCGTACTCGCGCAGGTACAGCGCGGCCAGCACGCCGAAGGGGACCACCAGCAAGGACATGATCAGCGTCATGACGACGGTGCCGAAGATGGCCGGGAAGACCCCGCCCTCGCTGTTCGCCTCGCGGGGCTCGTCGCTGAGGAACTCCCACCAGCGCGACAAATAGACGCCCGCCTTCCCGACCGGCGAGAGCTGGTTGGCCGGGAAGGCGCGGACCACGTCGCCCAGCTGGATGTCCTTCTCCTGTCCGTCGGCGGTCTGCATCCGCAGCACGTAGCGGGCGTTCTGCCGGTTCAGCTCGTCGATGCGCTCGCCCACGGCGGCGAACTGCTCCTCCGCCTGCGCCGCCACCTGCTCGTACTCGCGGAGCTCGGCCGCGTACACGGGGCTGTCCTCGCCGTGCGCGAGAGCGACCGACCGCAGCTCGAGCCGCGCCTCCTCGAGCCGGTGGTTGATACGGCCGATGTCGTGGGTCTCGAGTTCGCGCCGGCGCTCGAAGCGCTCCCGGACCTCGGCATGGAAGCGGCGGAACTCGTTCCACACGGCCTCCGGCTCGGTGGCGGCGACCTCGCCATCCACGAGGAAGGCGGAGGGGAAGCCGTAGAACCGGCCCCAGGCGAGCCGCTCGAGCAGCAGCGCCCACTCGGGTTCGCTGCGGCCGCCTGGAGCCACCTCGTACTCGCTGATCCACTGGAAGTGTTCGCCGGTGAGCTCGAAGTTGCCCGTCCGGAGCAACCGCCGGTGCAGTTCATCCTCATCGCTGTCGGCGAGCTTCGCTCTCGCGGCGGCCGCGGCGGCGGGCGGTAGGGCCTCGATGAACCCGGGCTCCGGCCGGTAATCGCTGGTGCGGGTCACCTCGCCCAGCGAGATCCGGCCGTCGTGCGTCTCGATCCGCACGAGCGGCTGCGGCCAGAACGTCGAGAACCCCCGGGCGAAGACCAGGCCCAGCAAGCCGACGATCATGACGACGCACACGACGAGGCCGCCGCCGGCCAGCCACAGCATCGGTTCACCGTTGGCGAGCAGCGACGTGGCCGTTCGCGACGTGCGGCCGCGCAGCCCCACGAAGCCGCGGCGCGTGAGCGTCTGCCCCGGCAAAGCGGCATGCCTGGGCGGCAGCGGTGTGCGGGCCTCCGCGTTCATAGCTCGAACGCCTTCTTACGGAACCGGATGCGGATCGCCTCCGCCACGGTGTTCAGGGCGAAGGTCATCAGGAACAGCGTGAGCGCGGCCAGGAAGAGGGTGCGGTAGTGGGTGCTGTTCTGCACCGCTTCCGGCAGCTCCACCGCGATGTTGGCCGACAGGGTCCGGAACCCGTTGAACACGTTCCAGTCCAGGACCGGCGTGTTGCCGGCGGCCATGAGCACGATCATCGTTTCGCCCACCGCCCGGCCGAGCCCGATCATGGTGGCGGAGAACAGGCCGCTCATCGCCGGGGGGATGATCACCCGCACGGCTGTCTGCCACGGCGTGGCGCCCGCGCCGAGCGACGCCGCCCGCAGGTGGTCAGGGACGGCGGTGAGGGCATCCTCGCTGATCGTGTAGATGATCGGGATGATCGCGAAGCCCATCACGAACCCCACGATCAGCGCGTTACGCTGCACGTAGGTGCCGACGTAGGAACCGCGTGGGTCCCAACCGGCCGAGTCCAGCAGCCACGAGACCGCCAGGGCCGCCACGATCACGGCGATGGCGGAGGCGAGAAACCGGGCCACGTCGAAGAGGGCGAACTGCTGGCGGGACCAGTCGTTGCGGTTCGACCGCATCCACTGGTTGACGAATCGCGCGTTCGCCATGCCCACCGCCAGCGCGCTCGCGGGCAGCAGCAGGAACATCCAGCCGCCGGTCCCGCTGCCGACCTGTCCGTCGAGCCAGGCCATGATGTCGCCGGCGAAGAGCGCCTTCTCCACCGCCGGGCCGAGCACGTCGGCCAGCCAGATCCCCACCGGCAGCATCAGGAACATGAAGACCAGCTTCCAGCGGCCCAGGCGCAGCTGGCGTTCGCGCGGGACCAGTTGCCAGAGGTGCGCACCGAGCAGGAACGCGAACGGCACCGTGGCGAACGCCAACAGCGTCTCGGGCACCACCCCCTCCACGAACGGGGCGAAGACCAGCGCGGCGAGGAACCCCAGCACGACGCTCGGCAGGCTGGCCATCATCTCGATCGAGGGCTTCACACGCGACTTCGTGCGCGGGTGGAGGAACTCGCTCGTGTAGATCGCGGCCGCCAGCGCCAGCGGCAGGCCGAACAGCATGGAGTAGAACGTGGCCTTGAGCGTGCCGAAGATCAGCGGCACGAGGCTGTACTTCGGCTCGAAGCTGTCGGTGCCGGCGCTCGACTGCCAGACGAATGCAGGCTCGTTGTAGCCCTCGTACCAGACCCGTCCCAGGAGCGCCTGCAAGTTCGTCTCCGGGTGCGGGGCGTCCACCTTCCAGAGCGCCACCACCTCGCCGCTCGCGGCCAGCAGGTGATCGTCCCGCGGTGCGAGCGCGACCGCCGCCACTGGCTGGTCCTCCGCCACCGTGACCTGCGCCAGGCGCCGATCGCTGGTGATGTAGCTGAGATCCACCCGTCCATCCGCGAAGCCGGCCACGATCATGCGGGTGCGCGCAGAAGCGTTCAGGCTGGTGACCCGCGCCGGGCCGGGAGGCAGCTCGTGCGCCAGCGCCAGCATCGTGCCATCCGGTGTGTCGACGCCCTCCGGGTTCGTCCGGAACCAGACGCGGACGCGTCCCAGCTCGTCTCCGGAGACGAGCGAGGCCTCGCCGAGCTGGAAGGCGAGGGCGGTGAGCCGGACACCCTTCTCCGGGACCAGGTCCAGCTCCTCGGCCACGAGGGGGGCGGTGACGTCGCGGGTGAGCACGCGCACGGCGCGCCCGCTCGGCCACCCGAGCACGGCGCTGTCGCCGATACCGGTCAGCAAAAGGTGGGTGGGCAGGATCAGCTCGCCTTCGGGATCGACCCGCAGCATGCCCTGGTCCGCCAGCGGCAGCTCGCCGCCCGAGAGCTGCGCGGCGACCTCGCCCGTGAGCAGGTTCCGCCGCTCGCGTACCTCGCGGACGTGGAGCGTGCCACCGGCGTCCAGCGCCACGAACCGTGGACCACCGGTCCCCTGGCTGCGGTCCACCGCCACGATGGGCAGGTCGCTCAGGCGCCGCGCCTCGTCCAGTTCGATCTCGAGCCGCTGCAGCCGATACTGATCGGCGCCGGTGCGCTCCACCATGCCGTCGCCGAGCGGCGCCATGGTGCCCGCGGGCAGCTCGAGCAGCTCGGGGGGAGCCTCCTCCGGCGGGAGGAACTCGGTGGCGAAGTCGATGCGCGCCAGACGCACCGTGCCGTCGACGAACCCGAAGATGACCTCGCTGCCCTCGATGGAGAAGCTCCAGGCGGTGGGAACCAGGCTGTCGCTCACGGCGCGCGCCGTGATCACCTCGCCGCTATCGAGCCGCCGCAGCACGACCGTGCCGTCGCCGTAGTAGCTCCAGAACATCGTGAGGTGCTCGTTGGCGGCGAGGTGCATCGGATCGCCGCGATCGAGGCCGGAGCGGGCCAGCTCGCCGGCCGGCGGCGCCGAGGGGGGGATGAACAGCGGCACGGCGACGTAGACGAGGAACAGGCCGACGAGCGACACGGCCACGATGCTGCCGATGCCGCCCAGCGTGATCATCCACCGGGCAAGCTTGTCGACGACCAGGACCGTCCGCCGGGGGCGACGCTGCCGCTTGCGCCCGGTGAAGAGCCTGCCGCCGGAATCGCCGTGAGGTCTTTGCGGGCCCGTCGGCATGCGGGAAACATCCCCCTGGCAGGAGCGGAGATCGGGGCGGGACCGGTCGGCCCCACCCCATCCCCTCGAGACGGGAAGCCGGCTAGTGGATGCCGACCTTCTGCATCTCCTCGCGGGCGATCGTCGCGGTCACCGGCAGGTAACCGTCCTTGACGACGTCCTGCTGCCCCTGCTGGCTGTAGACGTACTTGACGAACTCGCGGCGCAGCGGGTCCAGCTCGCTGCCCGGCTTCGAATTGACGGCCAGGTAGAGGAACCGGGCCAGCGGGTACTCGCCGCTGTATGCGTTCTCGGGGGCAGCCGCGACGAAGCTCCCCGCGCCCGTCTCCGCCGACAGGGACACCACGCGGACGTCGGCCGTCTTGTAGCCGATGCCGCTGTAGCCGATGCCGTACTTGTCGCTGGCCACGCCCTGGACCACGGACGAACTGCCGGGCTGCTCCTTGACCTCGTCCTTGTAGTCGCCATTGAACAGCGCGTGCTCCTTGAAGTAGCCGTAGGTGCCGGACGCCGCGTTGCGCCCGTAGAGGCTGATCGGCTTGTTCGCCCACTCGCCGGTCAGACCCAGGGCGCCCCAGGTGCGGATGTCCCGCTCGGCGCCGCCCTTGCGGGTCTTGCTGAAGATGGCATCCACCTGCTGCAGCGTGAGCCCCTCGAGCGGGTTGTCCTTGTGGACGTAGACCGCGAGCATGTCGATGGCCGTGCGCAGCTCCGTCGGCTCGTAGCCGAACTTCTCGCCGAAGGCGTCCTTCTCCTTGCTCTTCATCGCGCGGCTCATCGGGCCGAAGTTCGCGGTGCCGCTGATCAACGCCGGGGGCGCCGTCGAGGAGCCCTTGCCCTCGATCTCGACCCGTACGTTCGGGTACATGGACTTGAAGCCCTCGGACCAGAGCGCCATCATGTTGTTCATGGTGTCCGAGCCGATGCTCTTGATGGAGCCGGACACGCCCGAGACCTTGGCGTACACGGGGAGAGCCGGATCGACCTGAACGGCACCGATGACGGAGCCCGTCATGATCGCGAGGGTCGAGACCACCGCCAGGACCTTCACCATCAGGTTGTTCTTGCGCATCGCACCGAATCCTTTGGCTGGAGTGAGACCGCCGCTCGGAACCGCGGCCGCACACACGGTAGCCGCGCTCTGTTAGCGCCAGGTCAATCGATCGTTAAATGTTGGTGAAAGCTCTCGAACGAAAGGCTGCGCAGGGAGTTGCTCGGGATGGCGGCCCGGAGCCGACGCCACCCCGGAAGGCCCCCGGGCCGGCGCCGGCGCGGCCCTACTGGCGCGGCGCGGCCGCCAGCGCGCGCACGACCTCGGGGTCGTCGACCAGGCCCACCGGGTAGAGTCCGGCGCGCTGGTCGGCGTAGGGTGTCTGGCGGTAGAACCACTCGCGGATGGCGCGCGGGTCGGCGGCGAACTCCGGATCGGCTGCGCGACGCTCGTGGAAGCGGCGGGCGAGATCCGCGTCCTCGAGCAGCGACGGGATCATGGCCTCGATCACGCGCGGCTCGATGTACTCGACCGGCAGGAAGACGGAGTCGAAGAAGCCCCACGCGGCGAAGGAGTCGGGCCCCTGCGGCTCGAGGGCGTGAGCGATGACGCGGGCGGCACGCTGCCGCACGTCCACGATCACCGTGCCGGCGGGAAACGTCCGCGTCTCCTCGACGGGCTCCACCTCGAACCTCACGGGATGACGGCCCTCGTACGGCTGCTCGCGCCAGCGGGGGGAGACGAAGCGGTAGCTACGGACCCGCACCTCGGCCGGCCCGGCCAGGCGCACCAGTTCCAGTCCGTGCGCCTCGAGCCGTGCGATCACGTCGTCCCACTCCGGCGGCACCAGGTAGGCTGCCGGCAACGAGACGGTGGTCTCGGGAGCATGGCGACGGAAGAACGGCACCTCGAACGTGCGCGGGCGGCTCGGATCATAGCGGTAGTAGCTGCCGCCGGTGACGTCGCTCTCGACGTGCTCGTGCTCGAACCCGAGGTACTCGAACGGCTCCGATTCCTCCCTGAGCGCGAACGTCAGCGGGAACGCGGCCGTGCGGAAAGCCTCCGCGGCCGTGCGTTCGTCGGCGGCCAGGTTCCGGGCACGCAGGTCGGCCGCGACCGCCGCCGTGCGCTGCCAGGCGTGTTCGAGCAGGCGCCGGACCGCGTGGACTCGTTCGGGGTAGGGCTTGATCATGTGGGCTTCCAGCAGCAGACCCGGCCGGTTCTGCACGGCCGCATAGCCCTGCGAGAAGCGGGGCCCCGCCACCCAGCTCACGAGGCCGCTGGTGGGATCGTCCCAGCGACGGAAGGTGATGTACGGTCCGACCGGAATGCCCTCGGCCGCCAGATCCGCCGCCACGCCGGTCAGCAGGTCTCCGCTCCAGGCGGCGAGGTCGGCGTCGAGGTTGCCCTCGAGTTCCATCTGCCAGGTGACCGGGTACTGGTAGTCGGCACCGTCGGTGGAATGGATGTCGACGAAGAAGTCGGGCAACCAGGCGGTCCAGAGGCGCAGCCAGTCGCGCGTCTCGGCGGCGTCTGCCTTGAGGAAGTCGCGGTTGAGGTTCAGGTTGCGCGCGTTCACCCGCCAGCCCATCTCCTCCGGCCCGTCCTGGTTCGCGCGATGGTAGGGGCCGAAGCGTTCGTGCCCGTCGGCGTTGACGATGGGGACGAAGAGCAGGGTGGTGCTCTCGAGCAGGCCGCCGGGCCATCCGGCGAGGGCGAGGTCGCGCAGCAGGAGGAAGCCGGCGTCCTTGCCGCAGCTCTCGCCGGGATGGATGCAGGCCTGGATCAGGACGACCGCGCGTCCCGGGTCGCGGCGAACGGCGGCCGGGTCGATCCGCCCCGCAGGATCGGCCACGATCAGCGGCAATTCGCGCCCGTGCGGGCTGGTGCCGAACGTCGTGTAGGTGAGTTCGGGGAAGGCCGCCGCGAGCCGCCGTGCGTAGGCCACCGTCTGCTCGTGAGTGGGCGTCCGCCGGCCGGCCGACGCCTCGAAGGTCGTGATCAGGGAGTCGGGCACGGTGACTGATGGCGCCGCGACCGGTGCCGCCTCCCCTGCCAGGCCGGCTGCTGCGGGCGGCCCCCCGCCGGCCGTGGCCGCGAGTGCCAGCACCCAGACCGCAGCCGCAACGGGGCCGATCGAGTCGCGCGAACGACGTCGTTCCATGATGCTCCTCCTCGTCGCCAAAGATGCACCCTGGAGCAGCGCGGGTCACCTCCTAACCGAATCCTAACTTGCATGGACGGGGCTTTGGTCATATCCCATATGCCCACGCGAGCACTGCCGGCCGACATGGTCGCGCCCCACCTGTGTGCCGGCCGGCCGGCTCCGGACATCGCGGGAAGGTGGTCAGTCCATGGCCGACGAGTTGATCCTGGTGGTCGAGGACGAGGCCGACATCCTGGAACTCCTGGAGTACACTCTCGTGAAGTCCGGCTACCGGGTGGATTGCGCGGAGACCGGCGAACAAGGCCTGGTGGCGGCCCGCGAGCACGCTCCCGATCTGGTGGTGCTCGATCTGATGCTGCCCGGTCTGAGCGGGCTCGAGGTGTGCCGGCGTCTGAAGTCGGAGCCGGCGACCGCCGCGTTGCCCATCATCATCCTCACCGCCAGGGGAGAGGAAGAAGACGTCGTGGCGGGGTTCGAGGCCGGAGCCGACGATTACGTCACCAAGCCGTTCAGCCCGCGCATCCTCCGTGCCCGGGTGAGCGCTATGCTCCGGCGCCAGCAGAGCGCCGGCCGGGACGTCGACGGCGTGCTCCGCGTGTTCGACATCGTGATCCACCCCGGCCGCCACGAGGTGATGGTGGACGAGCAGGAGGTAAGACTCACGAACACGGAGTTCCGCATCCTGCACTTCCTGGCCTCGCGCCCGGGATGGGTGTTCACGCGCAACCAGATCGTGCGGGCGGTTCACGGCGAAGACTACCCGGTGACCGGCCGGTCGGTGGACGTGCAGATGGCCGCGCTGCGCAAGAAGCTCGGACCGGCAGGACGCCATATCGAGACCGTGCGGGGGGTCGGATACAAGCTGGGTGATTGAGGCCATGCACCGCCGAAGCCTGCTCTGGCACATCTTTCCGCCGTTCCTCGTCATCATCGTCCTCACGCTGCTGCTCGTGACGGGATACTCGTCCCGCGCGTTGCGCCACCATCAGATCGCAGAGGCGGCGGACGATCTGGACGGCCGTGCGCGTCTGCTCGCCGCGCAGGTGGACACGCTCGTCCTGCGCGAGCGGTTCGCGGACCTCCAGCAGGTCACCCGCCGGCTGGGCCAGGTCACCGACACGCGCTTCACGGTGATCCTGTCCGACGGCCGGGTGGCTGCCGACTCCCACGAGCGGCCGGGAACCATGGACAACCACGCCGACCGGCCCGAGGTCCAGGCAGCCCTCACGTGGATGGCCGGCCGCTCGGAGCGCTACAGCCGCACCCTCCAGCACAGCCGTCTCTACGTGGCCGTCCCCGGGGGGCTCCGCGGGCCGGATGACGAGCCCCTCTACGTGATGCGCGCCAGCCTTTCGCTCGAGGAGATCGACGCCGCACTGCGTCGCGTCTACTGGCAAATGGCCGCCGGCGGGGCGGTGCTCGCCCTCCTGGCCGCGGGCGTCAGCTTCCTGGTCTCCCGCCGCCTCAGCATCCCGTTGCGGCGTCTGCAACGAGGCGCGGAGCGCTTTGCCGGCGGCCGGCTGGACGTGCGCCTCACCGCACCGGACAGCGAAGAGATCGGCGCTCTGGCCGACGCCATGAACCAGATGGCGGCCCAGCTCCATGACCGCATCGCCACGATCGAGAAGCAGCGCAACGAGTTGGAGGCGGTCCTCGGCTCCATGGTCGAGGGCGTGCTGGCGGTCGATACCGACGAGACCGTCATCCGGCTCAACCGCGCCGGCGCCCGCCTGCTGGGCCTCGCGCCGGAGCGGGCCCTCGGACGCAGCGTTCAGGAGGTGATCCGTAACCCCGACCTGCTGGGACTCGCGCGGGAGGCACTGCGTGGCGAGGGCCCGGTGGAGAGCGACATCATCATCAGCCGCGAGGACGAGACCTACCTGCAGGTGCACGCCACCGGCCTGCAAAGCCCCGACGGCGGTCAACTGGGGGCGCTGCTCGTGCTCAACGACGTGACGCGCCTGCGCCGCCTCGAGAACATGCGGCGAGACTTCGTCGCCAACGTCTCACACGAGCTGCGCACTCCCATCACGAGCATCGCGGGTTTCGTGGAAACGCTGCTCGAGAACCCGCCGGAGGATGCCGAAGACGCGCATCGCTTCCTCACGATCGTCCACAAGCAGGCCGATCGGCTCAACGCCATCATCTCGGACCTGCTGACCCTCTCCCGCATCGAGCAGGAAGCGGACCAGGCCGCCATCAACTTCACCGAGGCCCGCGTGCGGGACGTGCTGGCGTCGGCAGTGGCCGCGTGCACGGCCGAGACCGAGGGAAGGCCCGCGCGCGTGGCCGTGGCCTGCCCACCGGAACTGACGGCGCTGGTGAACGCGCCGCTGCTGGAGCAGGCGATCGTGAACCTGGTGGAGAACGCACTCAAGTTCAGCGAGCCCGACGCCACCGTGCAGGTCTCGGCCGAGCAAGAAGACGGCGAGATCCGCATCGGTGTCGCCGACCAGGGGCGGGGGATCGAGGCCAGGCACCTCCCCCGTCTGTTCGAACGCTTCTACCGGGTGGACAAGGCCCGCAGCCGCAAGCTCGGCGGCACGGGGCTCGGCCTGGCGATCGTCAAGCACATCGTCCAGGCCCATGCCGGGGAGGTGAAGGTGATCAGCGAGCCTGGCCGCGGCTCCACCTTCACCATCGTCCTGCCCCACTCGGGCCTCGGCGGCGATCGCAAACCGGGTTGACGTCGAGTCGATTCGCGGCCGCAAAGGGCGGCCGTGTTCTCCAGCGGCGGGCGCTGGGGCGGAAACTCGCCCCCTGCGGCCGCATGAGGTGAAGCCGTGCAGGTCCATCTGCAGAAGGAGATGACCCAGCTCAAGCAGCGCATCGTCGCTCTCAGCGCCCTGGTGGAGGAGAACCTGAGGCTCGCCGTCAAGAGCGTGGAGAAGGCCGATATCTACCTGGCCGAGATGATCTGCGCACGCGACCGGGAAGTCGACGCGATGGAGGTGGAGATCGAGGAGGACTGTCTCAAGATCCTCGCCCTTCACCAGCCGGTGGCCACCGACCTGCGTTTCATCATCGCGGTCCTCAAGATGAACAACGATCTCGAGCGCATCGGCGACCTCGCGGTGAACGTGGCCGAGCGCGCCGGACGGTTCTCGGCGGAGAAGCCGATGGATCTGATGTCGGAATTGACCAGGATGGCTGCCTGCGCGAGATCCATGCTCAGGCGCAGCCTCGACTCGGTCGTGAATCTGGATCTGAGCCTGGCGCGGGAGGTCCTGGCCGACGACGACGAGGTGGACGCCATCTATCATGGCATCACCCGGCAGGTGAGGGAGCGGCTCTCGAACCATGCGGTGAACGTGGACGAATTGCTGCAGGCGATGGTGGTGGCCAAGCAGGTGGAACGGGTGGCCGACCTGGCGACGAACATCGCCGAGGACGCCATCTACATGGTGGAGGGGCGCATCGTCCGCCATGGCCGAGACGCGTGCTGATCGCCCCCACGCCCGGGATGATCGCCGCCTTCCGCGGCCACGCCGGCACGGACGCGTCCGGCCCCCGGCTTGCGTCGACTGGGGGCCGGATACACGTCATCGAGGCCGCGGCTGGCGGGGGGTCAGCGTCGCTTCAGGTGAACGTCCCCGCTGAAGCTCTTCACCCGCACCCGGGCGTCGCCGTCGCCCACCGTGAACTCCAGCTCCCGCCCGGGCGCGAACTTGCTCCGGCGCTGGGTCTTCGCTCCGAAGACGTTCTCGATATCGCCGCTGAACGTCTCCACCTGGAACTCCGCGTTCAGGTCGCCGCCCAGAACCAGGACCACGTCGCCGCTGTGACTGTCGAAGATGAAGGTCCCGCCGCGATTCAACTCCCCGCGGAACTCCAGGTCGCCCGAGACGCTGCTGGTCTCGAGGCGATCGAAGCCGCCGCCGACGAGCGTGATCTCGCCGCTCACCGTCTCCGCGGACACGTCGCCGCGGGCGCCGTCCAGGTGCAGGTCGCCACTGACGCTCTGCACGCGGACACGCGGACTCCTGGCGGTGACGTCGACGTCGCCGCTGACGGTCTGCACCTCGACCTCCGCCGGCTCTCCGGCCACCTCGACGTCGCCGCTGACCGTCTGGGCCTCGATCCGCCCGCGCACGTCGCGGACGCCGACCTCGGCGCTGACGGTGCGGACGTCCAGCCGGCTGCCCCGGGGCACCTGCACCTGCAGGTATGAGCCCTCGATGCGGGTGCTGCGCCGCGGATACTCCACCTTGATGCGCACGCGGTCGCCATCGCGCTCGAAGACCAGCTCCTCGACCTGATCGTCCAGGGTACCGGTGAGGTGGACCTCGTCCCTATCCCAGCCGGTGACCATGACCTCGCCGCCGAGATTCTCGATGATGACCGTACCGTCGGCTGCGGCCGCCAGGGTACGGTCCACCTTCTCCTGGGCGGCGGCGGTCGCCGCAATCAGGAGAACGCCCGCGAGAACGACCGGAAGCGGGCATCGTCTGTGATCGTGCAGGATCGTCATCGTATCGTCCTTTCGTTCGTGCGCCGGAACCGGCGCCTCCCTGCGGACCATCGCATCTACATGGTCATGACCAGCTCGGCGGCCCGGGCCTCCAGCCGGGCCCGCAGCGCGCTGGCGCGGGCCAGTCGCCCCGCCAGCTGTGCGTCTTCCGAATGTTCCAGATAAGCGGCGCGCAGCTCGGCCACCGCCTCGTCGACCTCTGCGCGCCCGCGCTCCATCTCCCCCATCCAGACCTCGTCCGCGGGCTCCGCCGCGAGGGTCAGCAGCGTGGCGGCGCGGGGCGGACGGCGGGTTTCCGCCTCCAGCGCGGTCACCACGGCGGTGGCCGTCCAGACCGGCGAGGCTCCCGGCCCGCGCGCGGGCACCGGTCGCCACTCGCCCGGGGTCCTGGCCACGTCGGCCGGATCGCCCGCGGGCGAGAGGACGCCCGCCATCACCACCAGCAGCGCCATCGTCGCCGCCAGCAGTCCCGTCCATGCGGGGCGAACACCGCGACCGCCGATCTCGCGAGCGGGAATCACGGCCCGGTCCGGGGCATTCACAACCCGATCCGGGGCGAGAGCGGGTGCCGGGACAAGGTCCGGAGCCGGCTCCGCGACCTCGCGATCGTCGCCCTCCGGGGCGGCCGCACTGCCGGCGGCGGCGCCTGCGATGCGTGCGGCGATGCCGGGCCAGAGATCGCGCCCCGGGGCCACCTCGACCCGCAGGTCTCGCGCCCTCGCCAGCAGCTGCTCGGTCTCCTCGCACACCGCCCGGCAGTGGGCGCAGACCGCCAGGTGCTCCTCGACCGCCATCTGCTCGGCCCGGGACAGTTCTCCGTCCAGGTACTCGTCCAGCAGCTCGCGCACCGGGTGGTGATTCATGACTCTCGTCCCCGTTCTCGAGCCAGCATCACGCGCAGCAACCGTCGCGCGCGGTGGAGCTGGGCCTTGCTCGTGCCCGGGTCCACCCCGAGCAACGTACCGATCTCGCGGTGCTTGTAGCCCTCCACGTCGTGGAGGACGAACACCATCCGGGCTCCCTCCGGAAGGCGGGCGACGGCGCGCTCGAGATCGATGGCCTCGAGCGGCGTCTCCGTGGCGACCCTCGCCCCGAGTGCGGCCGCGGGGTCCGCGTCCTCGGCCACGTGGGCGGGGAAGGGTTCCACGAGCCCTCGGCGCCGTCTCACGGCTCGCCGCTGGTCGTAGACCACGTGGATCGCCAGCCGACGCAACCACCCCCGGAAGGAGCCACGTGCGTCGTAAGTGCCGAGTCGCTCCCATGCCCGCACGAACACGTCCTGGGTCCTGATCTCGGCCTCGACCGGATCGCCGCACAGCCGCAGGCTCAGTCCGTGCACCATCCCGACGCAGGCGCGATACAGTTCCTCGAAGGCGCTGTCGTCGCCCTGCTGACTCCGGCGCACCAGGGGCAGCAGGTCGGGCTCCGCCCGGGCGGCCTGATCGCTCGCTCCGGTCTCCCGTGAGGGCGCCAGCATCGGTCTCGTCCCCGGCCGGGGTGGTTCTCGGCTCATCACGACGCCTCCTAGACGCGCGCCATCCCGCGGAGGGTTGGAAGGGAAATACACCTGCAGCAAAAAATCGCGATCGCCGGAGCCTGGACATCGATCCTGGCCGCGACATCGGTTATCGTTGCTGATAAGGTGGTGGACATGAAACCCAGGAGCTTTCGCATCACCCGGCAGCGCCGGGTCATCCTCGACGAGTTGCAGCACGCCAAGGACCATCCCACGGCGTCGCAGCTGTACGACCGCGTGCGGCTGCGGCTGCCGCGGATCAGCCTGGGCACCGTGTATCGCAATCTCGATCGCCTGTCCGGCGAGGGGCTCGTCCGCCGCCTGGAACTGGCCGGCCAGGAGACCCGCTTCGACGCGGACCTGAGCGCCCACGACCACCTGCGCTGCTCCGGCTGTGGACGCGTCGACGACATGGCCGCGGTCGTCGGCGACCTGCTGGACAGGGCCCGGGCGGAGCTGCCCGGCTACCGCGTCGACAGCTACGATCTGGAGTTCCGCGGTCTCTGTCCCGACTGCCATTCCAGCTCGAACGCGCCGGAACATCCGCTGCCCCGATCGCGCTCGAAACCGACGCCGTGACCTGACGGCAGGTTCCGGAGGGGGAAAACCGCGGCACCGATGCCCGGCGGGCACCGATCCTGCAAGCCGGCGCCAGAGTCGCCCCCCGGGCATGTCGCGCGGGTGCGGCGGCCGGGGCTCCGCTCCCGGAGGCCGGCATGAACCGCATGATCTCCTACCTGGCCGCCATGATCGCCAGCGCCTTCGGCTGGCGGCTGGGACAGCACTTCGGGCCGTTCACGGCGCTGTTCGGGGCCAGCCTGCTCGCCGGAGCCGCCCTGTGGGCGACCCGTCGCATCCTGCACGACTACCTGGACTCCTGACGGGGTCGATCACGGCAACTCCAGGTATTCCGCGGGCAGCAGCACCAGCGGCCGGCCGCGCGACGAGGCGGCCAGCTTCAGGTACGCGGACCGCAGGTCGGCGTCGTCACCCTCGCCCGGCAGGGCATGCGCGGAGCCGTCCGCCAGCCCGAGCAGCGCCAGCGCCGGCGCGGCCAGACCGTACAGCGACGGCAGCTCCGGGCCCAGACGCGGCAGCTCGAACAGCGGCCGGGGCGGGAATTCCACGAGTTCCACCTGACGCCCGGCGGGAATGTCCGCCAGTTCGCGCGCGACGGCGATGGCATCGGTGAGCGTGCCGAAGGCGTCGCACAGTCCCAGCTCGATCGCATCGCCTCCCATCCACACCCGTCCCTGCGCGATCTCGCGCACCTGGTCCTCGCTCAGCGAGCGGCCGGTCGCCACCCGGCCGACGAACCGGTCGTACATGGAGACGATCCGGTCGCGCACGAGTTGCAGTTCGTCCTGGTCCAGGGCGCGAACCGGCGGTCCGGTACCGAGCACCGGCAGCCGGAGGGTGGCGAAGAGATCGGCGTGTTCGCCGACCTGCACGCTCTCGGCGTTCAGGCCCAGCTTGTCGCCGAAGCCGTCGTCGTACACCCACAGGGCGATGACGCCGATGCTGCCGGTGAGGGTCACCGGCGTGGTGAGGATGCGCGAAGCGTCCATGCTCAGCCAGTAGCCCCCGGAAGCGGCCACGTTGCCCTGGCTCACCACGACGGGCTTGCCGGCCTCCTTCAGCTCGCGCACCGCGCCGGCCACCAGTTCGCTGGCCAGCCCGTCGCCCCCGGGCGAATCGACCCTCAGCACCACCGCTTTCACCTGCGGGTCACGCTTCAACCCGCGCAGGTAGGCGCTGGTCGCCCGGCCCCGGATCCCCTGATCGGTGAGCGTCGGTCCGAGTGCATAGACGACCGCCACCCGCGGCGTCGGGCCCCACTGCTCCTCGGGAAACCGGTTCGGTCGCTGGTTCCGGCCGACGGCGACGAAGGTTCCGCCACGCTGCCGGCTCACCCATTGCTGGAGGTCGGACCAGCGACCGATCTCGTCCACCAGCCCGCGCTCGACCGCGTCCTGCGCCAGCACCATGACGACGTCGTCCACCGCGGCATCGTAGTCGGCGGTGGTGACCGCCGGGCGCTCGGCGGCCAGGTCGCGCATGACGTCGTACAGGACCTCGGCCACCCGCAGACGTTGCTCGCGATCGGCCTGGGTGGGTCCGGTGCGCGCATAGACCTCCACCGCCGACTTGTAGGCGAAGTAACGCAGTTCCTGCACGCCGAGCCCCAGTCCCGCCATCATGTCGGCCATGTAGGTGCGGGTGAGGGCCACGCCGGGCAGCATGATGACCGCCTCGGGATCGAGGACGATGCGATCGGCCACGGACGCCAGAGCGTAGGTCGTCATGTCCAGGTTGCCGACCGCGACCACCACCTCCTTGCCCGCTGCGCGCAGCTCCGCCAGCTTGCGACGCAGTTCCCAGGCCAGCACCCGCGACGTCTCCAGGTCGACCAGGTTGACCGCCACTCCCTCCACGGCGGGGTCGGCGGCGGCGGCATCGAGATACCGCGCCAGATCGATCCAGGCCACCCGCTGCTCGTCGAACCAGCGGTACTTGCGATAGCCGAGCCTCTTGTGCTCGAGATTCACCGCCACGAACCGCGGCCGCGATGTTCCCAACGGCAGCAGATCCTCAGCCGCGGCCAGTCCGCGCCAGGGCGGGTCGAAACGCGCCAGGTACCCGGTGCTGGCGTGGTCTCCGCCCTCGGCCAGTGCGGGCATCGCATGCAGGCCGAGATCGTTCAGCGTGACGCCGACATCGAGGACGAAGCCCACGTCGTCGCCCGGGTCACGGTCGGCGAAGCCGCCCGCATCGAGGACCTTGGCGCCCAGATGCAGGCCGCGCACCGGACGCACCAGCAACCCCGCGCTCCAGCGCCCATCCGAGAGCCGGTCCTTCTCGTCGAGGACGTAACCGCCGTAGACCGTGATCGCGTCCGAGCCCAGGGGCCGCAGGCCCAGATCCATCGCGAGTTGCCGCGCCGAGGATCGCAGGGCGGTCTGTCCGGCCACACCCACGGAGATCTGGCGCACGGGCCGGTCCAGGAAGCCGAGCGCGAGCGATGGTTCGCGCGCACCGCCGCCCCCGGCCCACCGGTAGGCCAGACCCCAGTAGCCGGCACGATCGCCGCCGGAGATTCCGAGCTGATAGTCGGTCATCCGCTCGTCGCCGTCGGGAGTGGGGAAGACTTGCGAGTTTACCGCGAAGCCCAGCCGACGGGCCACGGCGAAGCCCCAGTTGTCCAGTGCGTTGTCGCGCAGGCTGCGATCGTTCCACCAGAACGCGGCCTCGCCGCCCACCGGCACCGCCCAGGCGGCGGGATTCAGGAGCCCGGCCGGAGCGCCCGGCGCGATGCCGGGCGTCTGGGGCACCCACCAGGCGCCCGCATGGGCATCGAGCAACCGACCCGGCCGCTCGTGCGACTGCGCGCGACTGGATGACGGGAGCGACCCTGACGCGACGGCCAGGACCAGGGTCGCCATCAGGACGACGGTGGGCAGCGGCGCAAGACGTTCGATCGCTGTACCGCGGCGCAGGTAGCGACGAAGGGACAAGGCGGGCCTCCTCGGCAGCGACATGGTTGCGAACCGGCGCGACGACCGGCTCGCCGCACCGCAGAAGGCCGGGCTCGCCGGGCGACGCCATCGATACCTGACGTCTCCTCGCGATGCCACGATGCCTCCTCGCATCGGGGGGTCGATTCTACCCCCCGGCGGGCGCTGTCGCGACCAGTTTGCGCGGCCGCGGCCGGGGCCCCGTCCGGTCCGTCGATCGGGCCGACGGTCCGGGTCTCCGCTGTACCGTCTTTCGCCGAGCGACCGCCCGCACGGCCCTCCCGTTCGCGGCCGCCGGTCTAACCATCGTTGCGACGGCCGGTTCGTCGGGGCAGCTTGCCCGGGCCGGTGCAGGCCGCGATATTTCTCGCACATCTCCTGCGGACAGAGCCCCTGGAGGACACACATGCTTTCTGCCCGCCCCCGGCAGGATGCCGGGCCGGCTGAAGCCGCCCGCAACGAACTGCTCCGTCTGGCGTCCCTCTACGCGATGGTTCCCGATCCGGTCGTGGTGGAAGATCTCGGCGGCGACATCGTCGCGGTCAACGACGCAGCCCTGCGCGTGACCGGCTGGTCGCGCGACCAACTGCTGGGCCGGCCGGCGTATAGCCTGGTCTCGCCGCGGTGCCACGGCCAGACGCTCGAGCAGCGCCAGCACGGCATCGCCGGACGGAGCTTGCGCGGAATGCCCGGCGAACTGCTCACCTGCAGCGGCGCCGTCCGTCCAGTCCGCGTGTCGTTCACGCCCCTGACCGGACGGCTCGGGAAGGTCGTCGGCCTGGCGGTCCTCTACCAGGTGGCGCTCGTCGCCCGGCGCGCCGTCGAGACGCTGCGGGTGAGCGAGGAGCGCTTCCGCGTCCTCGCGCAGGCGCTGCCGCACCTGGTCTGGGTCGCCGACCGGGAAGGCCGCACCACCTGGGTGAACCGGCGCTGGCACGAGGTGACGGGGACCGCGCCCGAGGACATCATGGGGTGGGGATGGCAGAAGCTGCACCACCCGCATCATCTGGGACGCGTGGTGCGCGGGCTGGCGCGAGCCTTCGCCGCCTCCGAGCCGTGGGAGGACAGCTTCCCCCTGCGCAGCCGCGACGGCGGCTACCTCTGGTTCCGTGCCCGCACGGCGCCGGCCGCCAACGGCGGCGCGGCCCCGTCGTGCTGGATCGGCACCGCCAGCGAGATGCCGGCCCCGAGCCAGGCGGACAGCGAGGTCGCCTCACGCCCCGCTTGACGGGAACGTCACTCGCGCGGCTTCTTCTGTGCGCCCTCGCCTGCCTCGGCTGCCCGGGACTTCAGGCCCTCTCGGTCGAGGTCTTCCTGTTCGGCGCGTGTGCGAGCGGTCTGTTTCGCCTCCTGGGCAACACTGTGCGCCGACTCCTTCAGGTTCCCGGCGACGCCCTGCCGATCGGCTTCCTGCTTGGCCGCTTCGACGGTGTCATTGGCCACCCGCCGAGCGCTTTCACCGAGGTCCTGGGCCGCCGATTTCGCCGTCTCCTTCACGCCCTCGGCAGCA
>JAWOID010000089.1:0-53834 GCA_046484865.1 Candidatus Krumholzibacteriia bacterium | reverse complement strand
GACAGCGACGGAGACCGGCACGTTTTGGTGGTGGATCGTGACGACTGCGTATTGTACGAGTTGTACTACGCTTTTCCGGTGGATGGCGGCAGCGCATGGACGGCCGGTTCCGGCGCGATTTTCGACCTTTCCAGCCACGCGTTGCGTCCTGAAACGTGGACTTCTGCCGATGCCGCCGGGTTGCCCATCCTGCCGGGGCCGGTGCGCTACGAGGAAGTGGCTGCCGGGGAAATCCGCCACGCGCTGCGTTTCACCGCGCCCCAGACGCGCCGCGCCTACGTCTGGCCGGCGCGCCACTACGCCTCCAGCCTCACCGGGGCGCAGTATCCGCCGATGGGACAGCGCTTCCGGCTGAAGGCCGATTTCGACCTCAGTGGCTTCTCGCCCAACGTCCAGGTAATTCTGCGGGCGCTGAAACAATACGGGATGATGCTCGCCGATAACGGATCGGCGTGGTTCATTTCTGGCGTACCGGATGAGCGTTGGGACAACGATGTGCTGCGCGAATTGCGCCAGATTACCGGCGCGGCTTTTGAAGCAGTGGATGTGTCGTCGTTGATGATCGACGTGGATTCGGGGGAGGTCAGGATTCCTCGCCGCGGCCCTGCAGTTCGGCAGACGGCTCGGCTGAACCTCCGCTGCTTCCCTGGGGGATGACCACGGACATATGCTACAATCGTCCGTCTCGAGAGGTATCGCCGATGTCCGCGTTTCGCCACCTGTTCCCCCACTCCGCCGCCCGCCACCGGCGCGGGAGTGCGCCTGCTTGCCCCCAAGTGGGCGTGCTGGTCGTGGCCGCCTTCTGCGGGACCGTCGCTGCGGCCGCGCCGCCGACCAGCATGCGCGAATCCGTCCCTCCCGCGGCCCTGGTCGGCCACATCGACTCCCTCTATGCAGCGGGAGCGCGAGACAGCGCGGCGGCGCTGGTGTCGCAGTGGCTACCGCCGGCGCGGGCTGCGCGCGACACCGCGCTGCTGACCGACCTGCTCATCCGGCGCGGGGCGCCGCTGGTCTCCTTCGGAGCGCCGGTCGCCGCCGAGCCCCCCCTGCGCGAGGCGCTGGTCCTGGCCGAGGCACGCGCGGACAGTCACCGGGCCTGCGTGGCCCTGCGCTGGCTGGCGGTGGCCGTCGCCGGCTGCGGGCGCGACCAGGAGGCGTACGCCCTTTCGATCCGTCAACGGGACCTGGCGCAGCGCCTGGGCGAGCCCCGGCTGGAGGCCTGGGCGAGGCTGTGGCTCGGCTGGCATGCCCAGGGCGAGGGCTTGGTGCAGGAGTCGCTGGACCAGCACGCGGCGGCGCGTCGCCTCTTCCGCCTGGCCGGCGATCCCCGGGGCGAGGCGTGGGCCACCAACGGGCTCGGGATCGCGCAGTCCTCCACCGGCGATCACGCAGCCGCGCAGCGCAGCTTCCGGCTGGCCGGCGCACTGGCGGAATCCACCGGCTACACGATGGTCGAGGCGTGGGCGGTGAACAACCTGGCGGGACTCGAGTACTCGCTCGGGGACCCCGGTGCGGCCCTGGCGAGCTTCCAGCGGGCGCTGGACCTGCAGGAACGCCTCGGCCACCAGGCGGAGATGGTGCCGCCGCTGCTGAACGTCGCCCTCTGCGAGCTGGATCTCGCCCGCTTCGCCGCCGCCGAGTCGACGCTGAGCCGGGCGCGGAACATCTGCCTGGAGAACGGCCACGACGACCTGCTGTTCACCGCGATGGTGAAGACCGCCGCCATGCACGCCAGGCGCGGAGAGTTCGACCGGGCGGTGACGACATACCGTCGCGCCCTCGCGTCGCCCGTGGCGCCGCGCGTGAGCGACCGCGCGCAGGCGGAGATCGGGCTGGCGCGGCTGCTCGCCGACCGGGACAGTAGCGCCGCGGCACTCGACCTGCTGGCCACCTGCGCGCAGCGCCTGGGCGACGACGTATCGGGGGGCCTGGTGTTCGAGATCGCGGTGCAACGCGGCGAGATCCTCCTGCGAGACGGCCGGCCGGCGGCCGCGCTGGCGGTTCTGCTGCCGGTGCGGGACGATGACCGCGCCCGGGATCTGAATGGCGTACGGATGCGCGCGCTCGCGGCCGCCGGACGCTGCTGGCTCGAACTCGGCCGTCCGGACAGCGCCCGGACAGCGCTGGAGGAGGCCGCCGATCACTGGGAACGAAGCCGGGGGCTGCCGCTGGACCCCCACTGGCGAGAGCAGCGGGGCGCCGCCGGCTGGTCGATCCACATCGCGCTGGCGAACCTCCTCCTCACCGAAGACGAGCACCCGGCCGGCGAGCGCGTCCGCGCGGCCTTCGACCGGCTGCAGGCGTTCAAGGCCCGCACCCTCCTCGAGCGCATGCACGGCCCCGGACACGAATCGTCACCGGGGCTGGACGTCCGCAACGGAGCACAGGAGGCGACGCTCGCCAGGGTTCAGTCGCTCCTGCAACCCGGCGAACTCCTGCTCGACCTCTACCTGGGACCGGAACTCTCGCTCCTGTTCGCGGTCGGACCGGACACCCAGGAGGTGCGCAGACTGCCGCCTGAAGCCGAGGTCGCCGCGGATCTCGCCTTCCTCCAGGAGCTGCTTCTGCTACCGCTGGCCGGACCGCCCACGGCCAGCGACGAGGCCGCCCTGGTCGCGGTGCTCGACCGCACCGCCGAGGATCTCTTCGGTGGCGTCACCCCGCTGGTGCGAGACGCTCGCCACGTCATCCTCGCCCCCGACGGCGCCGCGAACCTGCTGCCGCTGGCGGCGCTGCCCTTGCGGGCAACGGGCACGACGGCCGCCGCGGAGGCGACGAGCCACTGGAGCACCGTGCCATCGGCCTCGGTCTTCTGCATCCTGCGCGAGGCAGCCGCGGAAGACGACCGCCGGACGATGTCGCTGCCGCCGCGGGTGCTCGCCGTGGCGGGCGCCGCCACGGATGACGAACCCGACATCGCCGGCACGCGCCACGAGGTCGCCGTCCTGGGCCGCAGGTATCATGGAGTGACGGTCGGCGATCCCGCATCCATCTCCCGGACCGAGGTCGGCCCGCTGAGCGGCTGGGACGTCCTCCACTTCGCAACCCATGTCCGCCTGCGCGACCGCGCCCCCTGGCAGGCGGCGCTGGTGCTGCCGGACGGCGCCGACGCGGGCGGCGGGCGGGGTGCGACCGAGCTGCCGGCGGCGGCGATCGCGGCGACCCGGCTGGATCCCATCTTGACCGTGCTGGCGGGCTGCGAATCGGCCTCCGGGCACGTGCTGCCAGGCGAGGGCGTGCTCGGGCTCACCAGCGCCTTCCTGAGCGCCGGCTCCCGGGCGGTGATCGCGGCCCTGTGGCCGGTGGACGATGCCACCACCTCCGACCTGGTGGGCCATCTCTATGCCGGCCTCGCCGAGGGGATGACCGCGGCCGAGGCCCTGCGGCGGGCGCAGTTCCTCGTGCGAGCGCATCCGTCGACGCGCCACCCGTTCTACTGGGCGGGCTTCGTGCTGGTCGGCGACGGCGAGGTCCGGGTGCCGCTGCAGCGACGAGTCGCCGTGGCCGGCTCCGGCGCCAGGGCCGGCGCGGCTCTGCTCGCGGTCGGCGCGGCGGTGCTGCTGCTGGTTTCTCTGCGCCGGCGAGGACCCCCTGTGACACGGGCGACCGCCACCCGTCTCTATCCATGAGGGCCGATCGCGACCTGGACCCCGGCACCGACCGGAACCTGCTGGAGCAGGCCCGCGACCAGAGCCGGCCGCGCGAGGCACGACGCGCCGAGGCCGAGCTCCTCGGCCGCTACCGTGAGCATGTGTACGTCTGGTGCCTGCGGTACGTGCACGACCACGAGCGCGCTCTCGAGCTGGCGCAGGACGTGCTGCTGAAGGCCCACCAGCGCCTGGACAGTTAC
Source organism: Candidatus Krumholzibacteriia bacterium (assembly GCA_046484865.1). GTDB lineage: Bacteria > Krumholzibacteriota > Krumholzibacteriia > LZORAL124-64-63 > LZORAL124-64-63 > JAWOID01. The sequence goes on along the minus strand of JAWOID010000089.1, from coordinate 49,984 downwards.
CGGGGACCGGCGCCGTTCCACTGCTGGTTGTTCGCGGTCACCCGCAACCGTTGCTTCGACGAGTTGCGCCGGCCGCCGCTGCTGAGGGAGGACCCGCTGGAACTCGCGGACAGGGTGCCCGACGACCGCACCCCGGACCGCCTGCTCGAGGAACGTCTCGACGAGGAGGCACTGTTGCTCCTGATCCGCGAGACCCTCGACCCGCTGGAGCAGCAGGCTCTGCGGCTGCGCTGCTTCGAGCGGATGCCGGTGGACGCCATCACGGCCGTGCTGGGTGTCACCGAGCGTTCGGGTGCACGTGCGGTCCTGCAGCGCGCCCGGCGCAAGCTGCGAGCCGCGCTGCGGCGACGCGAGGAGGAAGTCGATTGACCGGACGCTGCCTCACGCTCGAGGAGATCCTGCGCGCGCAGAGCCGCGGGTCGGATGACGCGGACCGGCAGCACCTGCAGGCTTGCGCCTCCTGCCAGGCCCTGTCGCGTGCGCATGCGCTCTTCCTCGAACTCCGCGACCTGCCGCCGCAGGCGGACCTGCCCGACGCCCGGGAGCGCCTGGCCACGTTCATCACCCGCGAGGTGGGCGATGAACGTCCGCGCCGCCGCCATCTCGCGCCGGTCCTGCCGCTGGGCGTGGCCGCCGCCCTGGTGCTGACCGTCGGGCTGGCCGTTCTCACCACGGTGCGGGACGGCACGCCGCCGGCCGTGATTCCGCGCGGCGAAGCTGCGGCCGACTCCCTCCTGCGGCTGCAGCCGCCGGAGCCCGTCCCCGACGGCGTCCGGCTGACCTGGAGCGCACCCGGCCTCGCGCAGGACTCTCCCGCCTACCGCATCGTGATCATCGATGCGCGGCGCGAGGTGGTCGCCACCCTCGAGGCCGGGACCGACACCACGCTCGTGGTCGATACCGCAGGCCTCCCTGATGCCGCCGGCTCGAGGCCGCCGCTCTTCGCCCGGGTGATCGCCACGGCGGACGGCCGGGAGGTGGGCCGCTCCCAACCGCGCGCACTGCCTCGCTGAAAGTTATTCCACGAAGAATGTTTCCGGCCCCGGACATGCAATCCGGCCGGCATGGACAACCACGAACTCGACGATCCCCGCCGGACACCGCCCCGCTGCCCTTCGGTTATATGAAAGTAACACAACCACTTGCATACACGCTGGCGGTACATGTGCATGGACTCGTATCTCCGCCTCGGCGATCCCACCCGTATCCGCAGGTTTCGCCGCCTGCACTGGGGCGTCACCTTCAGTTCACAGACCTTCGCCACCACCAGCTGGCTGAAGAAACCCGAGATCCACGCCCAGCGGATGACCAAGGTCACCGGCGGGATGTTCAACAGCCAGATCGCGACCGATCGGTGCGTTTCCCCCCCGCGACCATCGATCGCCAGGACTACTGTCTCGATCCGACAGGCGCAGGCGGGTCACAAACGGCAGACGATCGCTCGTCGCCGGCGGTTGACGGTGACAGGGATCGTGGGCCGGTGTCTGTTCGCGGCGCAGATCGGATTGGGAGGTTGTTGGGCGTCAGTACTACCGTGGGAGGTCAGGAGGCGGGCGCTGAACGTAAGCTGGCGCCACGAATTGAAGTACGCGGTGTGACCGGCCAGTTCGGCATCATGACCAGAAAGCGGAAACAATTTCCGTGGAATAACACTCATCGAGCCCCGCCGGCGGTGCGTGGCCTCCTTCTCTTTACGAGCCACCGGCCACCTGCGGTCCGTTGAGCCAGAACCCACATCTGACGTTGATTTCTGGCTCCTCGCGCCTGATTATATTCTAACAACGTCGATCCGACAGTCGTGCGCCCCCCGTCCCCCAGGGACCTGCCCTCGTTCACGCGCTCGGCGGTCGGACCAGTTCCGCCGAGGTGCTCATGGATTCCCCTGTGCCCCTTCCCGACGCCGACCAGCGCTTCCTGGACCGCATGACCGCCATCAGCGGCGAGCCGTTCAAGACGTGCATGCAGTGCGGGACCTGCTCCGTCGTCTGCCCCATGACCGAGAACATGCAGCTGACCACCCGCCAGGTCATGCACCTGATCCAGTGGGGTCAGGTCGAGTTCGCGCTGGCTGCGAACACCCCGTGGGTGTGTGCGTCGTGCCACAGCTGCGAGGTGCGCTGTCCGCGCGGCATCGACATCCCGCGCGTCATGGAAGCCCTGCGGCTGCTCACCCTGCGCACGAACCGGAACCACATCCAGCCCTTCGCCGTGCCCCAGGAGACGCTCGCGGAAGCGCCGCAGGTGGCCATGGTGAGCGCATTCCGCAAACACACCGCCTGAGGACGTCGCTGATGAAGATCGGTTACTACCCGGGATGCACCCTGAAGTCCAAGGCGCGGAACCTGGACGAGTCGGCCCTGCAGTCGCTGAACGCGCTGGGGGTGGAGGCGGTGGAGCTGGAGCGGTGGAACTGCTGCGGCGCCGTCTACAACCTGGCCGACGACGACCTCGTCCACTTCCTCGCCCCGGTGCGCGACCTGATCCGCGCGCGGCAGCAGGGATACGACCGTCTGCTGACGCTCTGCTCGATGTGCTACAACACCCTGGCCCGCGCGAATCAGCTCGTACGGCAGGACGAGGTCAAGCGCAAGACTCTGAACGACTTCATGGACGAGGAGCCCGACTACGCCGGCGAGGTGGAGGTGGTCCACCTGCTCCCGTTCCTGCGCGACGAGGTGGGCTGGGACCGGCTGCGAGAGGCCGTGAAGCGCCCCCTCACCGGCATGAACGTGGCCCCCTACTACGGCTGCACGCTCACCCGGCCGCGAGAGGTCTCGATCGACGGCGTCGAGCCAGGACTCTCGCCGCAGGTGTTCGAGGAATTCATCGCCGCGCTCGGCGCCACGCCGGTGCCGTTCGCCCAGGCGGAGACCTGCTGCGGCTCCTACAACATCATCTCGGCGCCCGAGGCGGCGCTGGACAAGGTGGCGGGCATCGTGGCCGACGCCGGGGCCGGCGGCGCCCACGTGCTGGCGCTGAGCTGCCCGCTCTGCGAGTACAACCTGGGCCGACGCCAGCCGGAAGCGCTGGCCCAGCAGGCGGCTGCCGCCGAGGGCGACACGGAAGCACCGGGGCCGTTGCCGGTCTTCTACTTCACCCAGTTGCTGGCGCTGGCGCTGGGGCTGCCCCCGGCCGCCGTACGCCTGGATCTGAGTCCGGAAGCGTCGCGACGCTTTTTGCAAGAGCAGGGCCTGCTGGTCTCTGCCTGAACCGAGGACACCGTCCTGCCGAGCGAGGTTCGCATGTGCGCTGAAGAGAACACCACGAGCGTGGCCGAGGCCGTCGAGGCGGCCATCATCCCCGTGTACATCATGGGGAAGAAGTACGACGTCCCCGACTCCCTCACCATCATGAAGGCGATGGAGTACGCCGGCTACAAGTACATCCGGGGCGCCGGCTGCCGCGGCGGCATCTGCGGCGCCTGCGCCACGGTGTACCGCAAGGAAGGCGACTACCGGCTGAAGGTGGGCCTGGCCTGCCAGACGGTGGTGGAGCCCGGCATGTACCTCACCCAGCTCCCCTTCTATCCCTCCACGCGCGCCGTGTACGACATCGAGCGTCTCGAGGGCAAGGCCGAGGAGGTGTGGAAGCTCTATCCCGAGGTGTTCCGGTGCATCGCCTGCAACGCCTGCACCAAGGTCTGCCCCATGGACGTGCAGGTGATGGACTACATCGCCGCCATCAAGCAGGGCGACCTCGAGCGGGCGTGCGAGATCTCCTTCGACTGCATCCAGTGCGGCCTGTGCACCTCTCGCTGCATGGCGGAGACGTCCCAGTACCACGTGGCGCAGATGGCCCGCCGCATCCGCGGCCGGTTCCTGACGCCGCCCAGCGTGCACTGCGACGAGCAGGTGGAGGCCATCGCTGCGGGCCGTTACGAGGAGGCCGTGAGCGGCCTGATGGCGCTGGGCCACGTGGACCCCGCCACGCACGCGATGACGCCGGAGACGGAGCAACTCAAGGAGCTCTACGTCTCGCGCCAGTCCGAGCCGCACAATGCGCCCGACGACTGGAAGCCCGAGAACACGTACGCCACCCTCAACGCCTGAGACCGGGAGAACTGCCGTGGGATACCCCGAGGGACTGAAGAACCTGATCAAGGTCGTGGAGCAGACCCGCCCCGAGCGCGTGGCCAGGAAGCAGGCCGGCGAGGAATTCCCGGCCCTCAGCATGGACCAGCGCGACGGAGTGCTGAAGAAGTTCCATCCTGACGTGAACGAGGAGGGCCGGCGCGAGATCAAGGTGGGACCCAGCCGCGGCTACGGCGTCTGCCACGAGATGGTGGATCTGCTGGAAGCCTACAGCCGCGTGGACCCCGACAAGGTGGACCTGTCGCAGCCCGACTACGAGACGGACGTGCTGGTGATCGGCGGCGGCGGCAGCGGGACGGCGGCGGCACTGCTGGCCGCGGAACAGGGTGCGCGGGTGATCCTGGCCACCAAGCTGCGCCACGGCGACGCCAACACGATGATGGCCGAGGGCGGCATCCAGGCCGCCACCAAGGGCTGGAAGGACTCGCCCTACTACCACTACCTGGACATCATGGGAGGCGGGCACTTCACGAACGTGCCCGAGCTGGCCGCCACCCTGGCCAACGATGCGCCGAGCGCGATCCAGTGGCTGCTGAGGCTGGGCTGCAATTTCTCGAAGGAAGAGGACGGCACGCTGAAGACCATGCACGGCGGCGGCACCTGCCGCAAGCGCATGCACTTCGCGGCCGACATCACGGGCGCCGAGATGATGCGTACCGTCCGCGACGAGGCCCGCAACCGCGCCGATCAGATCACCGTGATCGAGTTCTCCCCCGCCGTGGAGCTGATCCTCAACGACAAGGGACACTGCGCCGGCGCCGTGCTCTACAACCTGGACACCGAGGAGTACCAGGTGGTCAAGGCGAAGGCCGTGGTCATGTGCACCGGCGGCAGCGGCCGCCTGCACGTGCAGGGCTTCATGACCACCAACCATTACGGGGCCACCGCCGACGGCATCGTCATGGCCTACCGCGCGGGCGTGCCGGTCTGCTACCTGCACACCATCCAGTACCATCCCACCGGCATCGTCTTCCCCGAGCAGGCCGAGGGGATCCTGATCACCGAGAAGTTCCGCGGCGCCGGGTCCAACCTGGTGAACGTGGAGGGGAACCAGTTCGTCTTCGAGCGCGAGCCGCGCGACGTGGAGGCGGCCTGCATCATCAAGGAATGCACGCAGACCGCCAAGGGGGTGCCCACGCCCACCGGCAAGCACGGCGTGTGGCTGGACAGCCCCATGCTCGACGTGATGTACGGCGAGGGTTACGTGCAGAAGGAGTTCCCCGGCAAGTACATCATGTTCAAGCGCTTCGAGATCGACATCAGCAAGGAGCCGATGCTCATCTACCCCACCCTGCACTACCAGAACGGCGGCCTGGAGTTCAAGAACACGGGCGAGACGCGCGTGCCCGGCCTCTTCGTGGCCGGCGAGGTGGGCGGCGGCATCCACGGCGAGAACCGTCTGATGGGCAACAGCCTGCTGGACATCATGGTGTACGGGCGCATCGCCGGTCGCACCGCGGGCACCTACGCCGTGAACGCGGCCCAGGACGGGAAGCTCACGCTCGATCATGTCGCCGCGTACAACGCCCAGGTAGAGGAGCTGGGGATCGACCGCTCGCGGATCGCGCCCCTGCTGCTGCCGGACTACACCAGCGCCGAGGTGAAGAAGAAGCAGCTCACGACCGTGTACCAGGGGAGCCTCAGGTGAGGTGAGCCCGCGGCGGGCCGTGCTCCGCGCGCGATCCGTCGAGCCCGGCGAGGAGACAGCGAGGCCGCCGAAGTGGCGGCCTCGTCTCGTTCGTCCTCGAGGCGACGACAGGATCTCCGTCCTCCCCGGGGTATCCCACCCCGGGGCATCGGTCCGGACGCGAGCGCGCCGCACGTGTCCGTTGCGCATGTCCGTTGCCCCTGGATCCGAGCGGCCCGATGACGTAGAATGCATGGGTCGCCAGGAAGAACTCCAAGCCGAGGACCCGGGGCCCCATGGAAGGATCCACCGCCCGCCGGTCGCGTCGCGCCGCCACGGCGGCCGTGGCCATGCTGGCCGCCGCGGTCCTCCACTCGGCCGCCGCGCCGGCTGCCGGCGCCGCGAAGCTGCGCATCAGCGACCTCTACAGTCCCCTCAACGACGGTAGACCAATCCGCCGCAGCACCGAGCTGATCGTCCTGCATACCTCCGAGGGCGGCGACCGCTCCTCCCTGCGGCGCATCCGCGCGGGCGGTCTCGCCCACTACGTCGTGGCGCGGGACGGCCCCGTCTATCGCACGATCGAGAAGCACCGCGAGGGGCGCCACGCAGGGCTGAGCATGTGGAACGGCAAGCGCGACGTGGACGCGATCTCGATCGGCATCGAGGTGGTCGGCCACCACAACCAGCCGCTCACGGACGCGCAGGTGCGCGCCCTGCGCGAGCTGCTGCGCCAGCTCCAGGCGCTCTACCGGATCCCCGACGAGCGCGTGGTGACGCACTCGATGGTGGCCTACGGGCGCACCAACCGCTGGCACCAGGGCGACCATCGCGGCCGCAAGCGCTGCGGCATGCAGTTCGCCCAGCCGGAGCTGCGCGCGCGCCTCGGCCTGCACGCCCGCGCGAAGAGCGACCCGGACGTTGCCGCCGGGCGCTTGATGGTCGCCGACCCTTTTCTGGCCACCGTGCTCTACGGGGCTGCCGACCAGGCGCAGATGACGGTCCAGCGACGCTTCGAGGCACCCGACGCGAACGTGATCACCGCCGAGCGCACGGCCTGGTTCATCGCGCGCGACGAGTACGACTCGCCGCGCACGGTCTACGTGCTCCCCGGCGGAACGCGCCTGCCGGGTGACCAGGTGCAGGACTGGTCGCGGATCCCCGCCGGTACGCGCGTGCTGCTGGACCAGGATCCCGAACCGCGACTGCTGGCGCGCGCCCCCGCCTGGCGCGTGCTGGGCCGCGACGGCCACACGGCCGGCGAGGTGGCCGGCGCCGCCTACCGATCCCCCACCACCGTCTACGTGTTCCCGAACGGCCGCGTCCGGCCCGGCAGCGAGTTGCACGAGCGCGATTTCCGGCGTTTGCCGCGCGGCACGAAGGTGTTCGTCGGATTCGAGTACGCCGGTACCGTCACCCCAGCCCGCACCGCCTACCAGCTCTGCGGGCCGAGCTTCCGCCTGCCCACCACGCTCTACCTGTTCCCGGGCGGCAGCGTGCAGACCGGCGCCGACATCGACGAATCGAGCATCCCCGGCGGGACGCACGTCCTCAGGTCGACGTAGACCACCGCCGCCGGAGGCGAGTCGGCGGACCCACGCGAAAGCCCTCGACTTAATCTAGAGTTTACATATCCTGTTTCTTTGGACCTTTCGTCCCGCGTTTACGGGACTTCCGTGGACTCCCCGACCTGGCAGGAGCGGATCGCGTGGACCAGGACCGGACACGAGCCCTCGCGCCGGACGAGACCGTCGATGGCGGCCCGGCGGCGGCCTCGGCGGCCTCCGCGGCCTCGGCAGCCTCGGCGCCGTGCCAGACGACGTCGTCCGGGACCGGCGGCGGCGCCTCCCCCGCTGCGACGCCGGCTTCCTCCCGCGGACCTGCGCCCGATCCGCCGGCCGATACCAAGGCCGACACCCCCGCGCGCATCGGCCCCTACCGACTGCGCCGGCGCATCGGCGAGGGCGGCATGGGCGAGGTCTACGAGGCCGAGCAGCTCGAGCCCATCCGGCGCCGCGTCGCGCTGAAGATCGTCAAGCGCGGCATGGACACCCACGAGTTGCTGGCCCGCTTCGAATCGGAGCGCCAGGCCCTCGCGCGGATGGACCACCCGAGCATCGCACGGGTGTTCGACGCCGGCGCCTCCGAGCGGGGACGACCGTACTTCGTCATGGAGTACGTCGAAGGCATCCCGGTCACCGAGTACTGCGACGCGCGCCAGCTCGGGATCGACGAGCGGCTGGACCTCTTCATCCGGATCTGCGAGGGCGTGCAGCACGCGCACCAGAAGGCGATCATCCACCGCGACCTCAAGCCGAGCAACGTCCTCGTCACCGAGGTGGACGGCCGGCCGGTTCCCAAGATCATCGACTTCGGCGTCGCGAAGGCGATGGATCAGGCCCTCACCGAGCTGACGATGCAGACGACCGCCGGCCAGCTGCTCGGAACGCCGGCCTACATGAGCCCGGAACAGGCCGACCTGAGCGGGCAAGGCGTGGACACCCGCACCGACGTGTACGCGCTGGGCGTCCTGCTCTACGAGCTGCTGGTGAGCGAGCGACCGTTCACGAGAGAGGAGTTCGAGGCCGCCGGCTTCCACGAGGTGCTGAGGAAGATCCGCGAGGACGAGCCGCCGCGTCCGAGCGCGCGCTTGACCACGATGGCCACCTCGGCCGACGCGGCCGCCCGCGCGCGCGGTTGCGAACCGACGGCACTCCGCAAGCGCCTGCGAGGCGATCTCGACTGGATCACGATGAAGGCGCTGGAGAAGGACCGCGAGCGGCGCTACGACTCGGCCGGCAGCCTGGCGACCGACGTCCGGCGCTACCTCGATGACATGCCGGTCGAGGCCGGGCCGCCGAGCAAGCGCTACCGGCTGCGCAAGTTCGTCCGGCGCCACCGCACCGGAGTCGTGGCCGGCGCCTTCGTGCTCGCCGCGGTCGTCCTCGGCGTCGCCGGTACCACGATCGGCCTCATCCGCGCGGTGCATGCCGAGCGCGCGGCCACCCGCGAGGCCGTCACCGCCACCAGCGTCACCGACTTCCTCGTGGACCTCTTCGAGGTCTCGGACCCGGACCGCTCCCGGGGCAGCACGATCACCGCCCGCGAGATCCTCGACCTGGGCGCCGCCCGCATCGACACCGAGCTGGCCGACCAGCCCGGCACCCGTGCCCGGCTGATGACCACGATCGGCGCGGTGTACCGCAATCTGGGCCTCTACGAGGAAGCCGAACCGCAGCTCCAGCAGGCGGTCGAGCTGAGACGGCGCGACGCAGGGGACGCGCTGGCGGTGGCCACCAGCCAGATCGAGCTGGCGGACCTGTACATCCTGCTCGCGCGTTACGACGAAGCCGAGGCGCTCCTCGACGAGGCCACGGGCGTCATGGAGCGGCGCCGCGACGGCAACCAGCTCGCCCTGGCGCAGAGCCTGAGCGAGCTGGCGAGCGTCTACCGCCGGCAGGGACGCTACGGAGAGGCCGGACCGCTCTACGAGCGCGCCCGCGACATCCGTCGCGAGGTGCTCGGACCCGACCATCCGGAGGTGGCCGGCAGCCTCAACGGGATGGCGATCCTCGCCTGGAACGAGGGCGATTACGATGCCGCCGAGGAGCTATACAAGCGAGCGATCCGCATCTGGGAAGGTGCGTACGGGAAGGACCATGCCGACGTCGCGAAAGGTCACAACAATCTCGGACTGCTCTACCATCAGCTCGAGCGCGTGGACGAGGCCGAGCGGGAATACCGGCAGGCTATATCCATCTACGAGCGCGTCCTCGGCGACAGTCATCCGCGGCTCGCGACCGCGGTGAACAACCTGGGGCTGCTGCACCAGTTCGCGGGACGGTTCGATCTGGCGGCTCCGCTGTACGAGCGGGCGCTGTCCGTCCGGGAGCGGGTCCTGGGCAACGAGCATCCCGACGTCGCCCAGACGCTGAACAATCTCGCCAACCTGCACCGCGAGCTGGGCGAGTTCGACCGGGCCGAGCCTCTCCTGCGGCGCGCCCTCGCGATCCGAGAGGCGACTCTCGGCCCCGACCACCAGGACGTCGCCTGGAGCACGCGCGATCTCGGCGTGCTCGTCAGCGAGCGGGGTGACCCGGCAGCGGCGCTGCCGCTGTTCGAGCAGGCGCTGGAGATCTTCCGCACGGCGCGCGGCCCGGACCACCCCGAACTGGCCGGCATCCTGAGCGACTACGGCGCCACCCTGGATCGGCTCGGGCGCCGCGAGGAGGCCGCCCGAGCAGCGGCAGAGGCCGCGCGAATCGAAGCCCTCGGCGACTGATCGGCCTTCCGCGGACTCCGGGAACCTGGGTGCCCGCGGCTCCCGGACGCCCCAAAGCCATTGCGGAGGGTTTTCATCCTACTTAAGCTCTGGCGGTGATCATCGTCGCGCTCGTTTCCCGCCGGGGCGGGATCCCCCGGCGGTGGAACTTCGCCACACGCCCAGGGAAAAGGAAGCAGACCCATGTACCCCACGCTCAAGGTCGTTCTGCTGGCCGGGAGCCTCCTGGTCCTCGCCAGCTGTTCCTCCGACGCGCCGACCCAGGTCGCGCCGGCCGGAAAGGCCGCCGACGCGGCCGTCTCGACGACGCTCCAGTCACCCACCGCGCCCGTCATCAACAACTACATCGTACGCTACGACGGGCGGACCCACGACGGGAGCACCACGTCGTTCACCTACACCGTCCGCGGGACCGGCGTGCAACCGGCGCTCAGCCACTTCACGCTCGAGCTGCCGGACTGCGCCCCCGCGCTGGCCGCCTACTCGCCCACGAACTCGGTGAGCATCAACTACGACCCCGCGACAGGCATCGACGGCATCGACTGGCATCTGAACGTGTCGAGCGACGGCTTCGAGTCGCGAACCTACTCGATCACGTTCCCCGGCGATGTGCCCGAGGGCGCGATCCGCTGCGCCGTGAAGGCTGGCGATACCATCGTCGTGGGCCAGGTCTTCGGTCCCTGCGCCGGGTACCTGATCTCGGGCACCGTCTTCGTCGATGCCAACGCCGACGGCGCACGCGACCCCGAGGAGTCGGGCATCGCCGGCGTGGTCGTCGGCGTGGTCCACTCGGATGCGACCGTCGACACCCTGCGCACCGACGCCCTGGGACGGTACAGCCTCGCCCGCATCCCGGGCGCGTACACGGTGCGCGTCGACCCGACGGCGTACCCCGGCGCCTTCAACGGCGCCCTGTTCGCGTCCTTCGACGCCACCACGCCGGTGGAGACCGCCGTGACCATCGGACCCGACTCGCCGGGCAACGACTTCGGCTTCTCCCCCCGGACGACGGAACTCATCCACGAAATCGAGACCGGCGTCCTGCTCACCGACGGGGAGTCGGTGAAGTTCTGGACGCGCGAGCTGCGCAGCGCCCTGAAGAACGGAGGCGGCAACACGACGTACGATCGCGCCACGATCGAGAGCTTCCTGGCCCGGATCCAGGAGCTCTACCTGGAGGAGGTGTTCCGGTTCACCCCGGGAAACGAGCTGCAGGAGGCCTACGACATCCTGCGGTCACGGCCGCGCACCCAGGTCGAGGAGCTGACGCAGGAGTTGCTGGCCACCGAATTCAACGAGGTGAGCGGGCGCGGCCTGATCGACGACGCCGGGTTGCAGGGCGTGCTCATCGCCTGGGGTGAGGCCATCCTGGTCGAGAGCCTGGACGCAGGGCTGCAGAAGGCCGGCGGCGCCGGCGACAGCGATGTCGTCACGCTCGCCGACACGAAGACGATCGGAGCGGCCGTCGATCTCTTCGGGGCCATCAACACCGGCGGCGGCGGCGGCGCGGACGAGTAGCGAAGGCCGCTCTCCAACGGCTGTCCCCGGGCGGGGCGGCCGCTACGGGTGCGCCCACATCAAGGCGGCCCCGCCACCGGGGCGGGCGATGCCTGGCCTGCGTTCAGCGACGTCCAGGTGTCCCGCTCCAGGAAGCTGCCCGCGACGTCGTCCTCCATCTGCCGGTAGAGCGCGTACGGCAGCGCCACCGTCACGAGGTCCTTGCCCAGGCGCCGGACGACCTTCCGCGCGGACGGATCGTTCAAGCCGACCACCGCCCGCAGGTCCGCGGCCTCTGTCCCGCCGTACGCGAAGATGCCGATGGTCTGGCAGCCCGCTGCGTGCGGGATGATCGCCCCCGCGGAGTCGCCCCGCCGGTAGTTGGCGAGCACGACGAGACCGGACATCTGGTCGGCATCGGCCAGCATGACCACCACCACCGGCTCCTCGTGCGGTTCGACCTGATCGAGGCGCTTGAAGACGACGTAGCGACTGGGCACCTCGCGCACGGGCAGGTCGGCGAGCCACTGCCGCACCATGTCGGCGGACTGCCGATAGCGCTCGCCATGGAGGAAGTGCTCGCGCAGCGAACCGCGCATCCAGGCCGAGCACGCCTCGGCGACGGCACGTCCCTGCTCGCTGTGCTCGTTGCCGTGGGCGAGGAACCCGCAGAACCCCTCGGTGCCGCCGGGGAATTGCTCGTAGCAGTTGCCGAAGCCCAGGCCCACGCCGCCACCCCAGCAGCCGTAGGACTCGCGATCGAACGCGGCCACCTTCCCCCGAGCGGCCACCGCCGCGAAGCTCGCCATGACGCATCCCCAGCGTCCGGGTGTGAACTGGAGGGCGTCCGAGGGTCGTTCGTCGGTCCAGAGCACGGCCACCGGCTGATGACGCAGGTTCAGGGTCCGGGCGATGCGGCTCTCCACGGCAGGTCTCCTCGCGATCGGAGCTCGAGGGGGTCTCCCCGCGCCCGCACCCGACAGGATCGCGTGGCCAGGCGGCACGAGCGGGCGAGAGGTCGTCGTCTGCCGAAATTCGCACGCACCGCGCCCGGACACAAGCGCCCGCAACGCCGCCTCGGTGGCAACCGGCGATGGGGTGTCAGTCCCAGATCCCCAGCTCGGCCCTGGCGTCCTCGGAGCAGTCCACGCGCGGGTCCCAGGGCGGGCTCCACACGAGTTGCACCTCGGCGCCGTTGACGCCCTCGACCTTCTCGGCGGCGCCCTTGGCGGCGGCCATGATCTCGGGGCCCAGGGGACACATCGGGCTGGTCAGGGTGAGGTCGATGCGCACCTGGCCGGTGTCGTCCTCCACGGCGATGCCGCGGATCAGGCCGAGGTCCACGATCGAGATGTCCAGCTCGGGGTCCTTGACCGGACGCAGCGCGTCCAGGACCTCGGTGGGCTCGACGATGCGGGGCTCTTCGTTCATCGCTCGCCGGCCTCCTTGTAGCTGACGTCCATGGACGAGCCCTCGCCGCCGGTGCCCTCGGTGGACACCGGCCGCGGCTCGCGCCCCTGCTTCTTCGCCAGCAAGGCGTCCAGCAGCGTCACCCACGGCAGCAGGGCGCACTTGATCCTGACGGGGAACTTCTGCACCCCCGCGAGCGCCTCGAGGTCGCCCAGGTCCACCTCGGTGGGGAACTCGTCGCCGTGCAGCACCTTCCGGAAGGCGGCGGCCGCCTGTTCCGCCTCCGCCACCGTCATGCCCTCCACCAGCTCTGCGAGCATCGAGCCGCTGCTGGTGGAGATGGCGCAGCCGCGCGACAGCACGCCCACGCCGGCGATGCGGTCGCCGTCGAACGCCATCTGGAGCTTCACCTCGTCGCCGCAGGCGGGGTTCACGCCGGACGCCTCCACGTCGGGCGCCTCGAGCGGCCGGTCGCCGCGCGGATGGCGGTGGTGATCGAGGATCACCTCGCGATAGAGATCGTCGATGGGTCCGGGGTTCATGGGCGGAAGACCTTTCGCGCCTCGCGGATGCCCTCGACGAGCGCGTCCAGGTCGGCGCGGTTCGAGTAGATGCCGAACGACGCACGCGTGGTGGCCATCACCCCGAGCCGCCGGTGCAGCGGCTGGGCGCAGTGGTGTCCCGCCCGCACCGCGACGCCGAGCTGGTCGAGGATCGTGCTCAGATCGTGCGGGTGCACGTCCGGATCGTGGAAGCTGACCAGCCCGCCGCGCCGGTCGGCGTCGGCCGGCCCGTAGATGGTCAGGCCGCCGAGGTTCCGCAGGCGCTCCAGGGCATACGCCGTGAGGTCGCGCTCGTGCTCCCGCACCGCCTCGAGGCCGATCTCCTCGAGCATCGCCACCGCGGGCGGAAAGCCGCTGGCGGCAGCCACGTTCGGGGTGCCCGCCTCGAAGCGCTGGGGAACCTCGGCCCAGGTGCTGCTCTCCCAGTCCACCAACTCGATCATTTCGCCGCCGCCCTCCGCGGGGTCCAGCTCGGCCAGGATCTCGGGACGGCCCACCAGGAAACCCAGCCCCATCGGGCCGTAGCACTTGTGGGCCGAGAAGACGAGCAGGTCGGCGCCGGTGTCCGCGAACGAGACCGGCAGGTGGCCCACCGACTGAGCGGCGTCGACCACCACGAGCGCGTCGTGGCGGTGGGCGGCGGCGGCGATCTCGGCCACCGGGTTGATGGTCCCCAGGACGTTGCTCACGTGGGTGACCGCCACCACCCGGGTGCGCGCGGTCAGCAGTTCCGGCAAGCGCGCGAGGTCCAGTTCGCCGCCGGCGGTGACCGGCAGGAAGCGCAGACGGGCTCCGGTGCTGTGCGCCACGAGCTGCCATGGCACCAGGTTCGCGTGGTGCTCCATCTCCGTGAGGAGGATCTCGTCGCCCGCGTGCAGGTGGCGCTGCCAGCCGCGCGCGGCGAGGTTCAGCGCGCCGGTGGCGCCGCGCTGGATGACGACGCCGGCCGCCGTGGGGACGCCCAGCCAGCGAGCCACCGTCTCGCGGCAGCCCTCGTAGGCGCGGGTGGCCTCGTCGCCCAGGGTGTGCAAGCCGCGGTGCACGTTCGCATTGTGGAAGCGGTAGTGGTCGGCCTCGGCCGCGATCACGGCCTCCGGCTTCTGGCTGGTGGCGGCGCTGTCGAGGTAGACCAGGGGATGTCCGTTCACCTCGCGGCGCAGGATCGGGAAACGATCCCGCAGCAGCCCCTCGCTGAGGGCCCGCTCGGCGGCGGCGGTCCTGTGGGTTGCCGACCGGTGCATCTAGTCCTCCACCTCGATCTCCACCCAGCCCTCGGGCGAGATGCGCACCGGGTACGCCGCGATGCCGGTGGGCGCCGGCATCTTCAGCACCGCGCCGGTGGCGACGTCGAAGCGCGCCCCGTGTCGCGGGCAGACCACCTCGCGCCCGTCCAGTTCGCCCTCGTCCAGGGGCGCGTCGTCGTGACTGCAGCAGTTCTCCAGGGCGAAGATCTCCGCCGCCGTGGGGCGGCACACGATCAGGTCCTCCTCGCCCGCGTCCACCTGCACCAGCTCGCCGACCGGCAGATCCGCCAGGGCCACGGTCCGGATCCACGGCATCAGCGACCTCCCACGAGCCCGTCGAGACGACGCTCCACCATGTCTTCGAGCGACGACCGCAAGGTCTCCGGAAGCGCGGCCAGGGTGGTCTCCAGGAAGCCGCGCACCACCAGCCGCAGTGCCGTGTCCGGGTCGATCCCCCGGCTCTCGAGGTAGAACAGCTGCTCCGGATCCACCGGCGTCGCCGTGGCGCCATGGCTGCAGGACACGTCGTCGGTGAGGATCTCCAGTTCCGGGATGGCGTCGGCCCGGCAACGGTCCGACAGCAGCAGATTGCGGTTCTCCTGGTACGCCTCGCTCTGCGGCGCACCCTCCTCGATCCGGATGAGCCCCGTGTAGACCGACCGGGATCGGCCGGTGAGCGCCACCTTGTAGTCGATGTTGGACCAGGTACGACCGCTGCGGTGCTGGTGCAAGGTGTGATGGTCGAAATGCTGTCGCTTCTCGCCCAGGGTGACGCCCACCAGCTCGCTACGCGCGCCGGGTCCGTCCAGAATTCCGCCCACGTCGAGCTTGGCGCGCCGGCCGCCGAAGGTGGCGGTGACCGCCAGGTAGCGCCCGTCGCGCTCGGCCAGGCCGCGCTGCGTCAGGTGTCCGGCGGTACCGTCGCTCCAGTTCTGCACCAGGACGTGCCGCAGCTGCGCATTCGGGCGCACCAGCGCCTCCGAGACGCCCACCACGTAAACGCCCTCGCCACCGCCGACGTGCTCCTCGACGATCGTGGCCTCGCTGCCGCCCTCGGCGACGATCAGCAGCCGCGGCAGCGTGGCCGCGGCCACCGCCGCGACGATCACGCGCAGCGGCTCACCCAGACGCACGCCGGGCCCGATCCGCACGAGCGCGCCGGTGTTGAACACGGCCGCGTTGAGCGCCTCGAAGAGCCCGTGCTGCGGCGGCACGGCCCCACCCGCCAGGGCGACGTCGCCGGCCGTGTGCAGGAGGGGCGATACGGTCACGTCCAGATCGGCGGCCGCGGCGTTCAGCTGCGGTTCGCGGCCGGGCACCAGCAGCACGGCCGGCCCGTCGGCCGGCAACTCCGGCCCGCGTCCCACCGCCGCCAGGTCGCCGGACAGCGGCTGCTCCGGCAGCAGATCGCGCGGGTCGGTGTAGCGCCACAGATGCTGCACCCGGTCGGGCACGGGCAGGTCGCGGTACGTCTCGAGCGCGCGCAGCCGCCACGCGGCGCCTTCCGGCGCCTCGCCCAGCAGGCGGGAGAGCCGGCGCGCGTCCTCCTTGGCCACGGCGGGCTTGCCCACCGACAGAAGCAATCCCAGCTCAACCAACGGACCCCTCCATCTCGAGCGCGATGAGTCGATTCAGCTCCACGGCGTACTCCATGGGCAACTCGCGTACGAACGGCTCGATGAAGCCGTTGACGATCATCAGGCGCGCCTGCTCGGGGTCGATGCCGCGGCTCTGCAGGTAGAAGAGCTGCTCGTCGGCCAGCTTGGAGACCCGTGCCTCGTGCTCCACCCGCACGTCGTTCTCGGCGATCTCCATGGTCGGGAAGGTGTCCGAGCGCGCCTTCTCGCCGATGAGCAGGGCGTCGCACTCCACGCTCGTCTTGCAGCCGTGCGCACCCTTGGCCATCTTCACCATCCCGCGATAGCTGCTGCGTCCTTCGCCCCTGGAGATGGACTTGCTGATGATGCGGCTGGTGGTGCGGGGCGCGGCGTGGATCATCTTGGCGCCCGCGTCCTGGTGCTGGCCGTCGCCCGCATACGCGATGGACAGGACCTCGCCGTGGGCCCCCTCGCCCAGCAGGTAGACCGACGGATACTTCATGGTGAGCTTGGAGCCGATGTTGCCGTCCACCCACTCCACCACCGCGTTCTTGTGGGCGTGGGCCCGCTTGGTCACCAGGTTGAAGATGTTGTTGGACCAGTTCTGGATCGTGGTGTAGCGGATGTGCGCACCCTCCATGGCGATCAGTTCCACCACCGCCGAGTGCAGGCTGTTGGTGCTGTACACCGGCGCCGTGCACCCCTCGATGTAGTGCACGCTGGCACCCTCGTCGCAGATGATCAGCGTGCGCTCGAACTGCCCCATGTTCTCGGCGTTGATCCGGAAATACGCCTGCAGCGGGATCTCCACCTTGGTGTGGGGCGGCACGTAGATGAACGAGCCCCCCGACCAGACCGCGCTGTTGAGCGCGGCGAACTTGTTGTCCTCCGGCGGGATCACCGTCCCCCAGAACTTCTTGACGATCTCCGGGTGCTCGCGCAGGCCGGTATCCATGTCCGTGAAGATGACGCCCAGCTTCTCCAGGTCCTCGCGGATGGAGTGGTACACCACCTCCGACTCGTACTGCGCGGTGACGCCGGCCAGGAACTTCTGCTCCGCCGCGGGGATACCCAGTCGGTCGAAGGTCTTCTTGATGTTCTCCGGCACGTCGTCCCAGTTGCGCGCCTGGTCGCCGCGTGGCTTGATGTAGTAGTGGATGTCCTCGAAGTCGATGCTGCCGAGCAGCTCCGTGTTGCCCCAGCCCGGCATCGGCTTGGACAGGAAGATGTCCAGCGCCCGGTGCCGGAACTCGCGCATCCACACGGGCTCGTCCTTGTACCGCGAGATCACGTCGACGACCTCGTGGTGCAGCCCCTTCGGCGCCTTGTGCAGGTAGTCCTCGGGATCGCTGAAGCCGTACTTCTCCCGGTACCCGGCGTTCAGGTCGAGAATGGGATCGGTCTTCATCGGGTCGCTCCATCCTTCCGGATCGCGGTCAGGTCGATCGCAGTCAACCGGCTCTCGCAACCGAGGCGGGCCCCACCGGACGCGGCCACGCCGGGTCCGGTCAGGCCGGGTCCGGTCAGGCCGACGCGCCTGCGGGCGCCTGCAGCCAGTCGTAACCTCGGCTCTCCAGCTCGTGGGCCAGCTCCGGTCCGCCCGTGCGCACGATGCGGCCGTCCATGAACACGTGCACCACGTCGGGTCGGATGTACTGCAGGATGCGCTGGTAGTGCGTCACCAGCAGCACGGCGGTGTCGTCGCCCGCGGCCCGGTTCACGCCGTCCGCGACGGTCTTCAACGCGTCGATGTCGAGACCGCTGTCCGTCTCGTCCAGCAATGCGAAGCTCGGCCTCAGCAACAACATCTGCAGGATCTCGAGCCGCTTCTTCTCGCCGCCGCTGAACCCCTCGTTGAGATAGCGGGCGGCGAAGTCGCGCTTCACGTCCAGGCTCTCGAAGGCCGCCATCATCTCCTTGCGGAACTCCCGGATGGGGACCTCCTGCCCGCGCCGGGCGTTCACAGCGGCGCGCAGGAAGTTCGCCACGCTCACGCCGGGCACCGCCACGGGGTACTGGAAGCCAAGGAACATGCCGAGCCGCGCTCGCAGGTGCGGCTCCAGTCCGTGGACGGGCTCTCCGTCCAGCAGGATCTCGCCCTCGACGCGGTACGCCGGATGGCCCATGAGGGCGGCCGCCAGCGTGCTCTTGCCCGAACCGTTGGGGCCCATCAAGGCGTGCTTCTCGCCGGCCTTCACCTCGAGACTCGCGCCCTTGACGATCTCCTTGTCGTCGACGAACACGCGCACGTCACGGCACGCGAAGCGGGTGCTGCCATTCACGGTCATCGTTCTCCTCCGACCGCGCGGTCGGCGCGATCCTCGTCGGCGCCCGGCTGGCGCATGTCCACCGGCCACACCCGACGCACGTGCCGGGTGACCACTTCCTCGAGGGAGAGCAGGTCGGCCACCGTCGTCTTTTCCATCACGTCCGTGACCTGATACTGCAGGTGGCGCCAGACCGATCGCAGCCCGCAGTCCTCCACCCGCGGACAATCCTCACCCGAGGGATCGGTCACGCATCCGTGCTCGGGAGCAGGTTCGCTCCCCACCGCACGGACGATCTGCGCCACCGAGATCTCCGCCGGGTCACCTCCGAGCGTGTAGCCGCCGTTCCGCCCACGCACCGCATCCACCACCTCTCCCCGCCGCAGCAGACCTAGCAGCTTGGCCACGGTGGGCTCGGGCAAGCGCTCGTGCCGCGCGAGTTCGGCGAGAGTCATCTGGTAGCCGGAGGTGGCCAGTCGCATGACCAGCCGTACCGCCTGCTCCTCCGCCTTGGTGATCCTGAGCATGCTGGCTCCTTCTGGTTCCGGCGAAACCGCCCCACGCCCGGGGCCGGGCGAGACTGGTTCCGTGCAATCAACTTAATAACAGAACCAGAATTGTCAATTATTATTCCATACTATTGAGATCCTTTTTTTCTGCGTTGATATATATAGACTTAGATAGCCCAAGACCGGCGGGCGAGGCCGCCACGCGGGCGGGATGGAGGCGCCGCGGAGCGGCACTCCCGGGGCCGGTTCTTGCCCGGTCGCGAATGGGCAGCGATTCTCGGGTTTCGATCCGACGGCGGGCCGCCGCCGCCTGGAGCGGGGATCCCTGCGGAAAAGGAGCACCTGCACCATGGCCGTCGAGTTGAACGCCACGATCACCATGCGCTACGAGATCAACCACGGCCTGCTGGTCCTGCAGGTGACCCCCGACGAGGAACTGCCCCCCTTCCGGGCTGGCCAGTACACGGTGCTGGCCTTGCCCGGTTCGGCGCCGCGGACTCCGCTCGCCGAACCCGAGGAGGCCGCGCCGCCGCCGGACAAGCTGATCAAGCGCGCCTACTCCGTGGCGTCGTCCAGCCTCCAGGGTAAGTACCTGGAGTTCTTCGTGGCGCTGGTGCGCACCGGTGCGCTGACACCCCGGCTCTTCGCCGCCCAGATGGGCGACCGCATCTGGCTCAGCCGACGCATCTCCGGCATGTTCACCCTGGATGATGTCCCGGCCGGCAATGACGTCATCTTCGTGGCCACCGGCACCGGGCTCGCGCCCTACCTGAGCATGCTGCGCTCCGCCTACCGGTTCGACACCGAGCGCCGCACCGTCGTCTGCCATGCCGCGCGCGTCTCCTGGGACCTGGGCTACCGCAGCGAGCTCGAGGGCCTCTCCATGCGCCACGAGAATCTGCACTACCTGCCGATCATCGACGAGTCCGACCGCGACCCGCTGTGGCGCGGTCCGGTGGGCTACGTGACCCGCTTCTTCGACGAGGGAACGGTGGCCGAGAAGCTCGGCCACGACATCGACCCTGCGCGCACCTCGATCTTCCTGTGCGGGAACCCGCTGATGATCGAGGGCATGATGGCGTTCCTCGCCGCCCGCGGCTTCAAGGAGCACAAGCGGCGCGATCCCGGAAACATCTTCACCGAGAAGTACTGGGCGGAGTGATCCGGCGGCGGCCCGCTCATTCTCCCGGCGGCCGTGACTGCTCGTCCCGCAGCTTGTCGGCGGGGGAGTCGGTCACCATGATCTGCCGGAAGAGATGCTCGTCGAACAGCTCGGCCTCCCGCGAGGCGAGGTCGGCGAAGTCCAGGGCGTAGCCGCGGGCCAGCAGGAACGGCCTGAGTTCGCCGAGCTGGTGGCCGGCGGTGAGGAAGAGACGGGCGAGATGCGAAGCGGTGGCGCTGTCGGGCTCGGCACGACGCACGATGTCTGTGACTCCGCCGAGCAGCCTGCGACGCAGGGCGGCCGAGGTATCGCGCCGCGCGATGCCCATGGCTGCGGCGGTCTCATCGCGCCAGCGCGTCCGCCACGCGGTGTCCCACCACAGGTCGTCCGGGGGGAAGGCCGCCGCGGCATCGTCTCCCGCGTTGCCGACCGGCGGGTCCGCGACCACCAGCAGCGTCGGCCTGGTCACCTGGACCGCAGGCAGCAGTTCAAGGGCCGGCGATGGCGCGTCCACCGCGCGATCGTGCCGGCGCACACCCGGAAAGAAGACGCGCTGGATCCAGGCAGCCGGGATCAGGAAGACGCTCGCCGTCAGCAACGCGACGGCCAGCAACGAGCAGACCGCCCAGCGGCGGGGATCCGGGCGCCCTGGCATGCGATGATTACGACGAGGCGCGAGACGAGTTCCCGGCTGCAGGAAGCCTTGACAGACAGGACCGCTCGCATGACGCCAGCGGCCCCGCCGTCGTTCCGTCGGCCGTCACCCTGATCGGCGCCGACCGTCACCAGAGGCCGTCCGGCCGCCCCGGGATCAGCCGAACAGCGCCAGGAACACGCCCGCGGCCACCGCCGACCCCACCACGCCGGCCACGTTGGGCCCCATGGCGGCCATCAGCGGGTTCACGCGGCCGCCGGTCTCGCTCGAGACCACCTGCTGCACCACGCGCGCCGCCATCGGCACCGCCGACACTCCGGCGGCGCCGATGCACGGATTGATCTTCTTGCCCTCCGGCATGAAGACGTTGAGCAGCTTGGCGAAGAGCACGCCGCCGAACGTTGAGAGCGAGAACGCGACCGCGCCGATCACCAGCACGAAGAGCGTCTGCGGACTGAGGAACGTGGCCCCCTGCATGGTGGCGCCCACGGTGATCCCCAGGAAGATGGTGACGATGTTCACCAGCGGTCCGCCGGCGGTCTTGAAGAGCCGCTCGGTGACGCCGCTCTCGCGCAGCAGGTTCCCGAACATGAGCATTCCCAGCAGGGGTGCGCAGGTGGGAACGGCCAGGATGGCCACCGTCGCGGTGAGGATCGGGAACAGCACCACGGCCGTGTGCGAGACCGGCTTGGTCTGCCGCATGGCGATGGCGCGTTCCTTGCGGGTCGTGAGCAGCCGCATGATCGGCGGCTGGATCACCGGCACCAGGGACATGTAGCTGTACGCCGCCACGGCGATGGCGCCCAGCAGGTGCGGAGCCAGCTTGGTGGCCAGGAAGATGGAGGTCGGTCCGTCGGCACCGCCGATGATGCCGATGGCCGCCGACTCCTGCAGACTGAATCCGAACAGGTAGAAGGCCGCGAGAGCCGCGGCGAAGATGCCGAACTGCGCCGCGGCTCCGAGGAGGAAGGTCACCGGCCGGCTGAGCAGCGGCCGGAAGTCGGTCAACGCGCCCACGCCGAGGAAGATCACCGGCGGCAGAAATTCCGTCCGGATCCCCGCGTCGTAGACCATCTGCAGCAGGAAATGACCGTGGGTTTCCGGAGCATGCGAGGCGGCCATGTTGGCGAAAGGCATGTTCGCCAGGATGGCGCCGAACCCGATGGGGATCAGCAGCAGCGGCTCGTAGCCCTTCCTGATGGCCAGGAAGATCAGGAGACCGCCGATGCCGTACATCACCAGGTTCTGCCAGGTGAGCCCCGCGAAACCCGATCCCGACAGCAGCGTCGAAAGTGCTTCCATGCGCTCAACCCCCGATGGTCAGGATGGGCTGTCCCGCCTCGACGTCCGTACCCAGCTCGGCATCGATGCTCAGCACCTTCCCCCCCACGGGAGCTTTCACGTCGTGCTTGGCCTTCATGGCCTCCACGGCGGCGACCACCTGACCCTCGGCGACCGTGTCGCCGACCTTCACGTTGATCTCCACCAGCTCGGTCTTGCCCTCGAACGGCGAGTAGACGGCCGTGCCCGCCTGGCTCGCCGCCGGCACCGTGGCCGTGGTGCGCGGGTCCGGCACGGCGGGTCCCGCCTGCGCGGCGGCGCCGGCCGGCGGCTCGATCGTGATCCGGAACTTCCGCGAGGTGGTCCCCTCGAGCACGGTGCAGGTGGTGGTCATCGGACCGCTGAAGGTGGCCGGCCCCGCCGTGGCCGCCGGCGCGGCGGCCGGTGCGGCAGCGGCGGCCGGCTTCGCGGCCGCTTCCGGCTTCTTCTTGAACGGCAGGACGATCTTGCCCTTGCCGGTCAGCAGGCGGATCCCCTCGTTGAGATCCATGTTCTTGCCCGGGATGATGGCCGCGGCCACCAGGAAGACGTTCTCGTCGGTGACCGGCAGGCCCCGCTCCTCCAGCGCCTTGCGCGCGGGTTCGAGACTGTCGGGCGCCGCGTCGAGCGGGTCGCCGGTGAACGGCGGCTTGCCGAGCTGCTCGGAGGCGACCTTCACCACCTCCGGATCGGGCGGCAGCGGCGTGCGGCCGAAGTAGCCGAGCACGGCCTTGCCATAACCGTCGTTGATCTTCTTCCAGCGGCCGTGCAACACGTTGTTGAAGGCCTGCAGCCAGTACTGCTGGCTGCCGGGCGTCACGCTGGTCCAGGCGCCGCCCGCCTTCACCACCACCGGGAATTCCGCCAGCACGTCGCTGTACCGGTCGAGGATCCCCGCCTCCTTCATCATGTGCACGTTGGGTCCGATCGCGCCGCCGGGCATCGGGAAGCCCACCACGCGGGCGTCGGCGGAGGTGGTCACCGGGTCGAACTCGTACTCGGACATGCTCTCCACGAGCAGATTCTCGATCTCCTGGATCCGCGACGCGTCCAGGTCCAGCGTGTAGCCGGTGCCCTTGAGGGCGTGGGCCATGGAGCGCACGTCCGGCTGCACGGTGCCGCTGGCCATGGGACGGCAGGAGAGGTCGATGCCGTCCACTCCCGCCTCGATGCCGGCCATGTACTGCGCCACGGCGAGGCTGGCGGTGTCGTGGGTATGCTGCCAGAGGATGACCTCGGGGGGCAGGATCTTCTTCAGCCCCTTGGCGGTCTCGTAGCAGGTCTTCGGGTCGGTTGTGCCCGACGCGTCCTTCATGCAGACCGAGTCGAAGTGGATCCCCTTCTCGAGCAGCTTGCGCACGATGTCGATGTAGAACTCGGGGGTGTGGACCTTCGGGTCATGGAACGGCAGGCCCATCATGGCCACGCACACCTGGTGGTGCATGCCGGCCTCCACGATCGGCTTGCCGGTCTTCACCAGGTTGTCCACGTCGTTCATGTAGTCGAAGTTGCGGTCCCAGGTGGTGGCGTGCTTCGCCATCAGCTTGGCCTGCAGACGCAAGGCATCCAGGCGCTGGGTGGTGAGGGTCACGCCGGAGACCGAGCGGGTCAGGATCTGCGTGTCCGCGTCGGGGCCGATCACCTCGCGCATCTTGTCCTGGCACTCGAACGGATCCTCGCCCACGTAGAAGTACGGCGCCTGGTAACGGGCGCCGCCGCCGAACTCGAAGTGCCGGATGCCCGCCTCCTTGGCGGAATATTCCATCGCCGGAAGGATATCCTTGAGCCGGACCTTGCCGCCGAAGGAACTCTGCAGTCCGTCCCGGAACGGCGTGAACATGACCCGGATCTTCTTGGGCTGCTCGGTGGAGATCATGATTCCTCCTCGATGCGGGTGACGCGAGCACCCGGGAGCAGGGACGCGACCGTGCTTGAGATCGCCGCCACCAGGGCGGAATCGGTCTTGGGCTTGCGCTCGGGAAAGACGACGGTCATCACCTGCATCAGTGCCGCGAGTACGGCCAGCAACAGGAACACCGCGCTGAACGCAATGCCACAGGCGGACACGAGGTTCACTGGGTGCCACCTTCCGCGGAGCCTTGATTGTGAATCCGTGGCAGTCGAGGCTGCTGAAACCGAAATGTCTCACCCGAGGCACGATGTTTCAAGAACAGCTTTGAACATCCGCCGGCCGACGACGGGTTTTCAGGCGTGGCTCTCGTCCGGTGCCGGCCCGGCGGCATCCCGCTCCCCCGTCGCGACGAGCACGAGCCGTCCCCGCCTCACCGGCTCGGCCTGCCCCTCCAGGCGCAGGGCCAGGTCGTCGTCGATCCCGATCACCCGGCCGCGTCGAACCGGCTCGGGCAGCGCTTCCCGCGTCGCGTCTTCGGGCAGACCTTCCTCCCAGACCAGGACCTCGCGCCCGACCACGAGGCTGTGGCGCCGGTACGCGTCGAGCAGCGGCGCCGGCCCGTCGACGCCGGTCCTGCGGATCCAGCCGGCGAGACGCTCCAGGAGTGCGGCCAGGCACTGCGGCAACGGCGGCGCGGGCGGCTGCACCAGCTCGGGCAGAGCGCCCACGGCGGGCACGAAGAGACCGGGCGGGACGGCGGGCGCGCGGGCCACGTTCAGGCCCACGCCGACCACGAGGGCCGTGACCCGCCCCCGCGCCGACTGCGTGGCCGTGAGGACGCCCGCCACCTTGCGTCCCGACGCGATCACGTCGTTCACCCACTTCAGGGCGGGCCTTTCCCGCCAGCGCGCGACCGCGAGCAACGACTCGATCGTGGCGACGGCAGGCAGGGCCGTCAACGCCAGTCCACAGGCACGGGCGTCGAGGCCGGGAGCGCAGGCGGCGCTCAGGTGCAGGTTGCCCCGGACCGCCTGCCAGGTGCGGCCGCGGTGGCCGTGGAAACCGCGGCCGTGACCGGCCAGGCAGGCCACGCCGCCGCCCAGATCCCCCACCAGATCGCCCAGCCCGCGCAGCGCATCGTACTGCGAGCGCTCGGCCTCGCCCACCAGCACGGCATGCGACCAGAAGGCGAGCGGCGCGGGCGCCGCGACCTCGACGCGCAGCGGTCGCCCGCCCCGGCCCGCGGCCGACCAGAGGCGACGCTCGGCGGGGGTCAGCGCCGCCACCGGCGTGGCCTCCGGCGCCACGGCGGCCGGTAGCGGCACGGGAGAGAGATCGAGAAGCGTCTGGAGCGCGTCGGCGAGAATGATCACGACTGCTGGTCCTCCGATTCCCGGCGACTCGAGCCGATGCTCGCCGCTGCTCCACTGGACCGCCACGGCGGCGCCGAACTTGCCGTCGCAGCGGGGCGGGGAATTGTAAGCACCACCCGGTCGGGGCGTCGAGCGGCGCGATCGGCGTCCGTGCGCACCCCGGGCTGTCGCCGCGCCCGATCTGGTGTAGATTTAGACAGACTCGACCAGCCGCGACCGCTCGCGGCCGCCCCTGCAACCCGCGCGAGAGGTTGACTGCGTGCACCGCAGGCGTTTTTCCGGCGGAGGCGTCACGTTCGGGCCGGGCCTGACGCTCGGGCCGGCGGTCAAGGGCCTGTTGATCGCCAACTTCGCCGTGTTCGTACTCCAGGTCATCACCCGCAGCGACGCGCTCGTCCAGACCTTCGCCTTCACACCGAGGCTCGCCTTCCAGCAGTTCGAGCTCTGGCGGTTCGTCACCTACATGTTCATCCACGACGGGCTCTGGCACGTGGGCCTGAACATGTTCGTCCTCTGGATGTTCGGCACCCAGCTCGAGGGGGTGTGGGGCAGCCGCTCGTTCGTGATCTACTACTTCGTGGGCGGCGTGGGCGGGGCCGTCACCTACGGCCTGTTCTCGCTCGTGAACGAGCCGATGGCGCTCATGCTCGGCGCGTCCGGCGCCGTGTACGCGATCCTGCTGGCGTACGGGGTGACGTTCCCCAACGCGGTGATCATGCTGTTCCTCGTGCTCCCCATCAAGGCCAAGTACCTGGTGGTGCTGTTCGCGCTGATCGAGTTGCTGTCCATGCCCCGCGGCGGCAACATCGCCCACTGGGCGCACCTGGGCGGCATGGTGTTCGGCCTCGCCTTCCTGTGGTTCTTCGGGGGCCTCGGCCGCGGCCGCGGCCGCAGCCTCCACGATGTCGTGCGGTCGTGGCGCCGCTGGCGCGGTCGCGCGCGGTTCCGCGTCGTCACGCCCCGGAACTCGGCGGGTCCCACCCCACGCCGGCGGGGCGCCGGCGGTCGCGGCGGCAACGGCGGAACCGACGGCGTGAGCGGCGACCGCATCGACGCCATCCTCGACAAGATCTCGCGGGAGGGCCTCGAGAGCCTCACCGACGAGGAGAAGAACATCCTGCGCCGCGCCAGCCGGAAGCGGTGACCCATGGCTGTCACCGCCGACGTCGCGGTCATCGTCGTCAGCTGGAACACCCGCACCACCCTGCAGGGTTGCCTGGCCTCGCTGCCCGGCGCGCTGGCGGGCACGCGCTGGCGCGCCGTGGTGGTGGACAATGCCTCCCGGGACGGCTCCGCGGAGCTGGTGAGACGCGATTTCCCGGCGGTCCGGCTGGTGGAGAGCGGCGCCAACCTCGGGTTCGCAGGCGGCTGCAACCTGGGCGTGCGCGCCCTGCTGGAGAGCGGCGAGCGCGCCCACGCCTACCTGCTGCTGAACCCCGATACCACCTGCCCGCTCGGTTCGCTCTCCCGGCTCTGGGAGCACCTGCAGCGCCTGCCCGATGCCGCCGCCGTGGCTCCGCTGCTCGTGGACGCGGCCGGGCGCCCCACCGCCAGCTACGGCGACTTCCCCCGCCCCTGGCACCACCTGCTCGCGGCGCTCGATCCGGCGGGCGCGTGGCTTCCGCCCGGCTGGCGCCGAGGGCTCGGCCGCGTGCCGCGTCCCGGCGCCCCCTTCACCGTGGACTACGCGAAGGGCGCGTGTCTGCTGCTGCGCACCGAGGTGTGGGACGCCATCGGACCGCTGGACGAGCGATTCTTCCTCTACTTCGAGGAGAGCGACTGGTGCCGGCGCGCCCGCGCCGCCGGCCGGCGCACCTTCCTGTGCCCGGACGTGACGGTGCAGCACCTGGAAGGTCGCGCGGCGGAGCAGGTGTCGCGGTTCAGCCTGGCCCAGTTCCAGCGCAGCTACCGGCTGTGGGTGGCCAAACACCACGGCGCCCGCCGGGTCGCGCTCTTCCGGGCGGTCCAGTTTCTGGAGTACGGGATCAAGGGCATGCTGCGGAGTGCGCTGGCGTGGCGGAGCGCCCGCGATCGCCGGCTGGCGGCCAGGCACCTCTACGTGGCGCGCCTGCAGACGGCCCGCGAGATCCCGATCACGCCGCCCGCGGGCGCCTCGGAGCCGTCGCGCGCCACGGTCTGATCCGGATCACCGCCCGCGCCCGCCGCGGCGCGCGCCGCCGTCGGTGCGCGCTTTCTTCTCGAACTCGGCGATCAGGTCCTTCTCCGAGCTCAGGCTGACGATGCGGAAGTCCTCCACGTGCAGGGCGGGATCGTCCAGCACGTTGATCTCCAGGTCGAAGTTGCGGCACAGCTCGCGGAAATGCTCCGGCCGCTCCTCCAGCATGTAGAGGGCGAGGATGGGATTGCCCTGGATCTGGATCCGCTTCTCCTTGGTGACGACGGCGATCCGCTGCACCAGCCGCTCGATGCTGTTGCAGACGGTTTCCATGCTCAGCACCTTGCCCATGCCGTTGCAGTACGGGCACTGGTCGCTGAGCTGGCTGAGCAGCGAGGGGCGCACCCGCTGCCGGCTCATCTCCACCAGGCCCAGTCCGCTCACCTGGAAGACCTTGGTGCGGGCGCGGTCGCGCTTGAGGTGCTGCCGCACCTCGTTGAACACCCGCTTGCGGTTCTGCTCGCTCTCCATGTCGATGAAGTCGATGACGATGATCCCGCCCACGTCCCGCAACCGCAGCTGCCGCGCCACTTCCTTGGCGGCGAGCATGTTGGTCTGGAGGATGGTCTCCTCCTGGTTGCGCTTGCCGGTGAAGCGGCCGGTGTTCACGTCGATCGAGACGAGCGCCTCGGTGGGCTCGATGATCAGGTAGCCGCCCTTCTTCATCCAGACGCGGCGCTCCAGGCTCTTCCTGATCTCCGGCTCGATCTCGTAGCTGTCGAAGATGGGCAGGTCGCCCTTGTACAGGCGGATACGCCCCTTGAGCTCCGGCGCGAACGAGCGGACGTAGGTGAGCAACCGCTCGTAGTCGTCACGGTCGTCGATCACCAGTTCGTCCACGTCGTCCTTGAAGATGTCGCGGATGAGGCCCACGACCATCCCCACGTCCTCGTGGACGAGCGCCGGCGCCTGCGACGCCTCGGCCTTGGCCTTGATCTCGCCCGCCAGGTCGGCCAGGTAGCGGACGTCCTGCTTGATCGCCTCCTCCTCCACGTTGGTGGCGGCGGTGCGGATGATGTAGGCACCGGTGTCGGGACGGTTCTTCTGCAGGAGCTGCTTCAGACGGACGCGCTCGCGCCGGTCCTCGATCTTGCGCGAGACGCCCACGTGCTTGCCCATGGGCATCATCACGAGATAGCGGCCGGGCAGGCTGACGTCGGCGGTGAGCCGCGGACCCTTGGTGCTAATCGGCTCCTTGGTGACCTGCACGATCACCTCGTCGCCCACCTTCAGCACCTTGTCGATCTCCGGCGCCCGCTCGTTGCGCGTCCGTCCGCGCCCGCGCGGGCCGGCGGTCGGCGGCGCGCCGTTCTCCTCGTCGGCACCGGAGTGTTGCAGGTCGGAGGCGTGCAGGAAGCCCGCCTTGTCCAGGCCGAGTTCCACGAAGGCGGCCTGCAGCCCCGGCTTGACGCTGCTGACGCGGCCCTTGTAGACGTTGCCGACGATCCGTCTGGCGTCGGCACGCTCCACGAGCATCTCCACCAGTTCGCCATCCTCCAGGATGGCGACGCGGACCTCGTGAGGCGACGAGTTGACGATGATTTCTTTGCGCATGCAATCCTGTCGCCGCGCGCTCTAGCCGAGGATCCTCGTCCTCAGCCAGAAGCGCCGGCCAGTGGCGGCCACGTCCTCGAGGGGCGTGAGCCAGCGTCCAGCTTCGTCCCGGCCCTGGCACACGGTGCGTTCGCACCGGCACCAGCGCGGCTCGGCCAGGGTCGGGCCGAGCAGACTGGCCAGGAAGTCGTAGATCGGCAGATGGGCGGCGCGCTCGTCCCGCAGCAGCGTGCAGGAGAGCCACGGCCGGCCTTCTTCGCCGTCGTCTTCATCCAGCGTCAGACCGCCCTCGGGAACGAGCGGACGGACGTCGATCTCCAGGTCGCCCCGCGGGCGTTCGCGCACGTGCAGCCACCGCGCGCTGGCCAGGAAAGCGTCCCGGCGCCCGCGGAGCTGCTCCGACGTGGGCCCTCCCGCGGAGACGGGCGGCAGCGCCACCCGGTACGAGCAGCGCTCCACGAACCGGTCGATCGAGGGCGGCGACTG
The DNA here is from genome assembly GCA_046484865.1 of Candidatus Krumholzibacteriia bacterium. Taxonomy (GTDB): domain Bacteria; phylum Krumholzibacteriota; class Krumholzibacteriia; order LZORAL124-64-63; family LZORAL124-64-63; genus JAWOID01. The sequence continues at coordinate 20,318 of JAWOID010000089.1, read as the reverse complement.
CGCCCCCACCACGACCACGCCCCGGACTCGCAGCCCCGGCGGCAGGGCTGCGTCCAGAAACGCCCCCGCGTCGGACCGCGCCCATTCGAGGGCCACGTCGAACGTTTCCTGCGCGCCGGCCACGCCCACGGGGAGTGGCGCCCCGAACTTCATCAACGGATGGGGATGATAGCCCTTGCTGTAGGCAAGCGGCAAGCCGGAACGTCGCAGGGCCAGCTGGAGTTGCCGCTGGAAGTCCAGATGTCCCAGGAAGATCAGATCACCCTCCTTGGCGTAGGCGACCCGGTGCCAGCAGCGATCCGCCGCCTGGCTGCGCCATGAACGCCAGCGCGGATCGTCCGTATCCGGCGGGGTTCCCGCCCCTCCGGTGGTCGATGCGTCGATCGTCGCGACCGCTGCCGCAGAGTCAGGGGCGGCCACGGCCACGGGCTCCGCGGCGGCGGCCGGCGACGCGGATCCCTCCGTGCCCGCAGCGGCTCCCGTCGCCTGCGCGAAGACGTGCTCCTGGCCCTCGGGGCAGGCCCCGCAGTGGAAACAGGTCCGGGACAGACGGCAGTCGGGCAGCGTCCGCCCCCGACGGGCGCGCTCCCAGTCGGCGGCCAGGAACTCCCGGCTCACCGGTCCCGCCACCCCGTCCCAGGGCAGGGGTTCGGCCACGGCGCGGGGAGCCACGATTTCCAGCGGGTCCACCCCGGCGGCCGCGAACGCCTCCTCCCAGCGCGACATGCGGAAGACCTCGGTCCAGGCGTCGAAGCGCGCTCCCCGCCGCCAGGCATCCTCCACCACGTCGGCCACCGCCCCGTGACCGAGTCCCAGCACCGCCTCCAGGAAGCTCACGTCCGGATCTCGCAGAGCGGCCTTCACCCGCAGCCGGCTCAGCCGCTGATCCAGGTAGCGGTTGCGCCGGGCGATCTCGTCGCGCGCGATCTGCCCGGCCCACTGGAACGGCGTGTGGGGCTTGGGCGCGAACGGCGAGATGGAGACGTTCACCTGCTTGGCGCCCAGCGGACTCGTCCCCACCGCCCAGCTCACGAGCGCCACGATGCCGTCCAGGTCGGCGTCGGTCTCGGTGGGCAGGCCGATCATGAAGTAGAGCTTCACGCGCTGCGCCCCGGCCGCGAACGCATGCTCCACCGACGCGACGATCTGCTCCTCGGTGAGCTGCTTGTTGATCACGTCACGCAGCCGCTGCGTCCCTGCCTCGGGCGCCAGGGTGAAGCCGCCAGGGCGCTCCCGGCCGATCTGCTCGGCCAGACCGGCCTCCAGGGCGCCGGCGCGCAGGCTGGGCAGCACGAGGTTGGTGCGCGTCCCGGCCAGCGCCGCCCCCAGACCGGTCACCGTGGCGGCCAGACCGGTGTAGTCCGAGGCGGACAGCGCCTGCACCGAGACCTCCGGCTGCCCGCTGCGCAACACCTCGGCGTGCGCCGCGGCCACCACCGCGCCCGGGTCGCGTTCGCGAACCGGGCGGTGCACCATGCCGGCCTGGCAGAAGCGGCAGCCCCGGGCGCAGCCGCGCATCACCTCCACGGTGACGCGGTCGTGGACCGGCTCGATCACCGGCACCAGCTCCGGCGGCGGCGGCGCCGACAGGTCGGCCACGAACCGGGGACGCACCGGCCGATCCACCCCGGGATACCATGCCCCGGGCAGGGCGCGCGCCCGGCGCAGCCGTTCCGCCCGCGGGGCGCGCTCGCGGCGCGCCGCCTCGAGCGCATCCACCAGTTCCAGCAGCGACTCCTCTCCGTCGCCCAGCAGCAGCAGGTCGCAGAATGGGCCCATCACCACCGGATTGAGAGTGGCCGCACCGCCGGCCACCACCAGCGGATCGTCCTCGCCCCGCTCGGCCGCCCGCAGCGGCAGGCCCGCCAGATCGAGCATCGTGAGCACGTTGGTGAAGCCCAGCTCGTAGCCCAGCGAGAATCCCACCAGATCGAAAGCCCGCGCCGGCCGGCGGCTCTCCAGCCCGAAGAGCGGCAGCCGGAAGCGACGCAGCTGTTCCTCGAGGTCGGGCCAGGGTGCGAACGCCAGGTCGCAGAACGCGCCCGCGCGATCGTTCACCAGCTGGTAGAGGAGCCGCACACCCAGGTGCGACATCCCCACCTCGTACACGTCGGGGAAGGCGAGCAACACGTTCACCCGGTCCACGGACCACGGATCGCGCCTGGCGCCCAGCTCGCCGCCCACGGAGCGCGCCGGCCGCGAGACCAGCGGCAGCACGCGGCCGGTGAGCACCTCGCTCAGATGACGGGGGTCGTCGTGGGCAGGATCGGGGATCACGTCGTGGCGCCGCCCCTCAGCTCGGCTCGTCGGAGTCGTCCGGTGCGCGCTCGCCCACCGGCAGTTCCTCGCCGTTAACGTGGCGGTCGAAGACGTCCTTCTCCAGATCGCCGAACGGCACCGGGTAGTCGCCGGTGAAGCAGGCGGCGCAGTAGCGGTCGCCCTCGCCCGTGGCCTCGAGCATGCCGGCCAGGGACAGGTAGCGCAGCGAGTCCACCCGCAGGTAGGTGGCGATCTCGTCGACCGTGTGGGACGAGGCGATCAGCTCCTTGCGAACGGGGGTGTCGATCCCGTAGTAGCACGGATTCGTCACCGGCGGCGACGCGATCCGCAGGTGGACCTCGCGGGCTCCCGCCTGCCGCAGGATCTTCACCAGCTTGCGCATCGTGGTGCCGCGCACGATCGAGTCGTCAACCAGCACCACTCGCCGGTCGCGCACCAGCCGGTCCACCGGGTTGAACTTGATGCGCACGGACATGTCGCGCACCTTCTGCGCGGGCGAGATGAAGGTGCGACCCACGTAGTGGTTGCGGATGAGCGCCAGTTCGAAGGGAATGCCGGTGGCGTTGGCGTAGCCCAGGGCCGCCGTGTTGCTGCTGTCCGGGACCGCAGCCACGATGTCGGCGTCCGCCGGCGCCTCGCGGCCCAGGATCTCGCCCATGCGCCGTCGCGCCGCCGCCACCGAGCGGCCGAAGACCACGCTGTCCGGTCGCGAGAAGTAGACGTGCTCGAACACGCAGCGCCTCTCCGCGCCGGCCCGCGCCGTGCGGCGGCTCGCCAGCTCGCCCTCGCCGATGACCACCAGTTCGCCCGGCTCGATGTCGCGCATGTAGGTGGCGCCGATCATGTCGAACGCGCAGCTCTCCGAGGCCACCACGTAACGATCCTCGTACCGGCCGAGACAGAGCGGACGGAAGCCCAGGGGGTCGCGGGCTGCGATCAGCTGGTCGCGGGTGAGCACCACCAGGCTGTACGCACCGCGCACGCGCGGCAGGATCTCCAGCAGGGCGTCGCGCACGGTGGGTGCCTGGCTGCGCGCCACCAGGTGGAGCATCACCTCGGTGTCGCTGGTGGTGGAGAAGATGGAACCCTCCTGCTCCATCTCCCGGCGCAGCTCCGGCGCGTTCACGAGGTTGCCGTTGTGGGCCAGACTCATGGTGCCGTGGTGCGACGTCACCTGGATCGGCTGGGCGTTGAGGATGTTGCTGGATCCGGACGTGGAGTAGCGCACATGTCCGATCGCGAAGTTCCCGCCGAGGGCGCGGATGGTGGCCTCGTCGAACACGTCCGCCACCAGCCCCATGCGCTTGTGGGTGGCCACCCGGTGTCCGTCGGCCACCGAGATGCCGGCACTCTCCTGGCCGCGGTGCTGCAGCGCATGCAGAGCGAGGCTCGCCAGCTCGGCGGCGGCCTTCACCCCCGCGATGCCGACGATGCCGCACTCCTCGTGCCAGTGTCTCTCGCGTCCCATGATCGCTCTCTTCATTTGTTGCCTTGCGTCCGTTGCCGCGCGTAAGCAGCCGCGCGTCCGCAGCCGCATCAGGCCGGCCGGACCACCGACCGCCAGGCTTCCATGTGCGGGTTCACCAGCAGCCCCAGCTCGCGGCTGCGCGCCACCGCCAGGCGCTCCGCCAGCTGCGCGGGGTCGTGCTGTCCCGGTCGCAGGACCAGACGCCACACCACGCCCGACAGCATCCGCTCCTGCCGGCCCAGATGCCAGGCGCAGACGTCCACGGCCATCGCCCCGTCCGCGGGCTCCCCGCCCAGCAGCCGCGCGTACAGGCCGCCGAGGTCCGGCAGATCGCTGGCCGTCGGCGTGCCGGGCCAGCCCGCCGGCAGAGCCGCGCCGCGGCTGTCGGCATCCGTCCAGGGCGCTGCGCCCGCGAGCGCGAAGTGGCCGAAGTGATGCTTGTTCGGATTGTAGTAGCGCGTGCTCTCCAGCAGACGAGCCACCTCCGGCCCATCGTTGTCGCCGTCGCCGGGCGACCGCCAGAACGTGTGGCACTCGGCGCGGGACAGACGCACGAGGGCTTCGCCGCCGTCCAGACGCTCGCGCATGACCCGCACCGCGGTGGCCGCGTGCAGGTCGACGCCCTTGTGGCTGGTCAGCAAGGTGATCTGCTCGTTCATCCGTCCTCCAGCGCGCAGCCCGCGCGCGTGCGCAGCGACGCCGTCGCTCGATGCCCCACGGCTAGCACATCAGGCGTCCGGCTAACACATCGCGATCAGGCGCCGCAGCAGGAAGGCTCCCGGGCCGGGCTGCTCCAGACGCTCCCGGTCGCCCACCGCCGCCCGCCGCAACGCACCCCACGGGTGGGGCAGATCCTCGGGCACCATCCTGAGCAGCGCCGCCCGCTCGGGGTGGGGCATCATCGCCAGCACGTTGCCCTGGGCGCTCGCCAGGGCGGCGCAGTCCAGCAGCGAGCCGTTGGGATTGCCGCCGGAGCCGCCATCCATCGCCACGTAACGCAGGGCGACATGACCGGCCACGAGGAGGCGCCGGAAGACCTCCGGGTCCTCGTGCGTGAAGCGACCTTCGGCGTGGGCCATCGGCATCGGCACGGTCCCGGCCCAGCCCTCGAGGAACGGCGTCCGGGCCCCGGGTACCGGCGCCAGGTTCACCCAGCGGGCGTGATAGCCGCGCCTGCCCGGGAACCGGTTGGCCGCGAGCGCCACCTCCACCGCTCCCTGCTCGCGACCGGGGACCAGCCCCGCCTCCACCAGCACCTGGCATCCGTTGCAGATGCCGAGGATCGGCTTGCCTGCCGAGGCGGCCTCCTGCAGCACGTCGAGCAGCGGATCCTTGGCCGCCACCGCGCCCGCGCGGACCCGGTCCTGGTAGCTGAAGCCCCCGGGCACCAGGTAGCCGTCGAAGCGGGCCAGCTCGGCCGCCGGCCGCGTCCACCGGAAGATCTCCGCCCGCGCCCCCAGCCGCTCCAGATAGCGTTGCGACTCGTCCTCGCAGTTCACCCCCGGCAACTGGACCACCGCCACCCGCGGTCCGGCCTCGCGGCGGACCGTCGGAGCGCCCGCGGACGACGGCAGCTCCGCGCGCTCTTCGCCGGCGAGGCTCCCGGCGGCCGGCGCCGCCACCGCGCCGGCGGCCTCCTCGCCTCCGAGCAGCCGGGGCACGCCCGCCTGCCACGCCCGCGCCAGGTCGGCCACCGCCATGGTCACGGCGTCATCCCGTCCCGGATGGCTCACCCGGAGCCGGAGTTCGGCCGTCACCTCGCCCACCGGCCACCAGGCGCAGCCGGCAAAGCTCAGCAGCTTCTCCACCTCGTCGCGATGCTCCGGCGCGCAGGTGAGCACGAATCCACCCCGCTCGCTGAACAGCGCCTCGCGCAGGCTCAGCGCGGCCAGATCCCGCGGCAGTTCCACCGCCGCCCCAAGTAGCGCCTGTCCCTCCAGGCCCACGGCCATCTCGGTCAAGCAGATGGCCAGACCGCCGTCGCTGATGTCGTGCACCGCCGTCGCCAGACCCGCGCGCACCAGCGAGAGCACGGCGCCGATCTCCGCCCGGGCCGCGGCCAGGTCGAGCGGCGGCACCGCCGGCCGACCGGCCTGGAACCCGGCCGAGCGGTAGAGGCTTCCCTCCAGATCGGCCGTGGGTACGCCCACCAGGTAGATGGCGTCGCCGGCGGCCTTGAAGCGCTGGCTGCGACACCGAGCGTGATCGTCCACCACCCCCACGCAGGCCACGATGGGCGACGGCGCCACCGCGCGGCCGCTGGCGCTCTGGTTGTAGAACGAGACGTTGCCCGAGATCACCGGCAGCGGCTCGTCCGGAGCCGATACCCGGCCCAGGCCGCGACAGGCGTCGCCGATGCCGCGCACCGCCTCGGTGAACTGCCAGAACTGCCGCGGCACCTCGGGGTTGCCGAAGTTCAGGCAGTCGGTGATGGCCGCCGGTTCCCCGCCCACGCAGGCTACGTTGCGGCACGCCTCCACCACGGCCATGACCCCCGCGGCGTACGGGTCGGCCAGCCCCAGCAACGGGTTTCCGTCGGCGCTCACCGCCACCGCGCGGCGACTGTTCGGCAGCGGCGCCAGGACCCCGGCGTCCGCCTCGCCCGGGCGGAGGATGGTGTTGCCCTGCACCTCCGAGTCGTAGTGCCGGTAGATCCACTCCCGCGAGGCCACGTTCGGATGCGCCATCAGGGCCAGCCACTCGCCGGCCACGGCCGCCGGCGCGGCCTCCTGCAGGCGCGCGGCGGCGGGCACCTCCGTCCGCTCCGGGGCCTCGGCCGGTCGTTCGTACCGGATGCCCTCGGTGATGGTTTCCACCGGGGCATCGGCCAGCACGCGCTCACCGTGACGCAAGACGTAGCGCCGGTCGGTGGTCACCCGGCCGATGCGACGCGCGCAGGCCCCCTCGTAGAGGCTGGGCAGCGCGAAGTCCTCGTTGTAGATGCGCAGCACCCGATCCACGAGGCGAGCCGGTACCGCCAGCCCGTAACGCTCCTGGGTCTCGCTGCAGGCCACCACGCGGGCGGGAATGTCGTCGCCCGCCGCGTGCACCAGCGCCAGGTCCACGTCGCAGCCGAAACCGCCGGCGTCGCACAGCTCGCTGGTCACGCAGGACACGCCGCCCGCGCCCAGATCCTTGAACCCGATCCGCGCTCCCTCGCCGCGGGCGAGATCCAGGACCGCCCGGTTGGCCACGGTCAGGATGCGCTTCAGGAACGGATCGGGCGTCTGCACGCTGCCACGGTTCTCGGTGGCGGCGGCGGCGTCCAGCGTCGCGGAGGCGAAGGCTGCTCCACCCATACCGCTCCAGTCGGTGGGCTTGCCGACGAGGATCAGCTCGTACGGTTCGCTCGCCGCCTCGGGCGGCACCGCGGAGTGGGTGATCCGGTCCGTCTCGACGATGCCGAGGGCGACCACGTTCACGAGGCAGTTCTCGTTGAACGACGGATGGAAGACCACGTCGCCGCCCAGGTTCGGCACGCCGATGGCGTTGGCGTACTGCCAGATGCCGGTCACCACCTCGCGGGCGATCTCGCGCCGGTGCTCCGCGGGCGATCCGTCCTGCTCCCCCTCGCAGGGCAGCGGCCAGCCGAAGCGCAGGGGGTCGAGACATCCGATCACCTCGGCGCCCATGCAGTACACGTCGCGCACGATGCCGCCGATTCCCGTGGCCGCGCCCTCGACGGGCATCACCTGGCTGGGGTGGTTGTGGCTCTCGTGGGCGATCACGATCCCGTAACGCCTCCCGCCCACCTCGCCGAAGTCCACCACGCCGGCGTCCTCCACCGGTCCGACGACCACGTTCGAGGCGTTCGCCGGGAGGTGCCGCTTGAGGTGGGTGCGGCTGCTCTTGTACGAGCAGTGCTCGCTCCACATGGTGTCGAAGAGGGTCATCTCGGTCAGGTTGGGATCGCGGCCGAGCAATTCCGCCACCCGCCGCGCCTCGTCGGGTCCCAGGGTGAGCCCCCGGCGGCGCAGATGCTGGCGCAGGGCGTCGTCACCCAGCGCGCCCACCGGCACCGGATCGAAGCTCTCGTCGCGCAAGGCCATGGAACCCCCAGAACCGGGAAAAGACGGAAAAGCAAGACGCGGCCGGACCGCTGCGGCGGCGCCGCCGGACCGACCGGCCTCGCCACGGGACCGTCGGGAAAGGAGGCAAAATAACAGGTGCGGTGGTTGAACGAAAGGTCGAAGCGGGGGTTCCCGGCCCCGGGTCGCGGAGTTCGGGGCGAATCACTCAGCGGCGATGCGGGGTTCGGCCGGTGTCCCCCAGTCCCAGCCGTCGTGCTCGACCAGGGCGCGCAGCAGGCGCCGCCGCTCGGCGATACGCTCGAGACGCGCCTCGAACCTCGCCGCTGCCACCACCGGAATGCCCTGTTCCCGCAGCAGTTCCAGGTCGGGAACCGGGGGCGGATGCTCCGCAGGCCGGAAGTACGCCGATTCCAGCGTGCCCAGCAGGTGGCCCATGGTCCGGCGGATGGGACGACAGTCCTGCGGCGAGAGGCAGACGCCCGGTTCCACCCCGAACTCCAGGACACTGAGGGCCTCGTCCAGGCTGGCCAGACCCAGCGCGACCGACTGCCGGCGGTCGCCGGCATGGAAGTAGCCAAGCACGGGGTATGCCAGGTGGTCCTGCTGGAGCTTGCCCAGGTCCGGGAGCAACATGTCGAGATGTGCGGTCAGCGCCCGGCAACTCCGGCCGTCCCAGGCGCCGGTCACGATCTCGGCCGGGCTGGAACCGAGGGCGTGGATGTGCGCGGCCACCCGCCGCTTGCGCGCCACCGCTTCCATCAACGGCGTCAGGTAGGTGATGGCGAGCGTCACCAGGAACAGGCCGCAGAGGGAGGCGGCCGGCGTGACCACCTGCCAGACCGCTCCTTCCGGCACGTAATCGCCCACGCCGAGCGTGAAGATGGTGAAACCGGTGAAGTAGATGCGGTCCGACACGTCCGCCGGCAGCGAGGTCCGGTCGGCCACCACGGCGTTCGTGCCCCCGGTGAAGATCAGGTACCAGGCCGTCCACAGCAGGGTCACCCACATCCCGATCGTGGCGAGCACGGTGATCACGCCCATGGTCGACAGCAGGCCGTGACTGGAACGGCGGCGGTGCAGACCGAGTCCGAGACGCCAGAGTCCGCCCGCGAGGCGGCGCGTCAGCGGACCGCCCATCGTGCCCAGCGTGGTCTTCAGCGCGTCGTAGAGCACGACGAGCAGGAGCGCCACGCCCAGGAGCACGGTCACGGGATCTCGTCAGCCTTGACGGCGCCTCGTTCGCCGCGCGGCCGCGGCTCGCCCACGGTGCTGTCGACGCCGGTCTGCAACTCGATCTCGGAGTTGATCTCCGCGCCGAGCAGGATGCTGAAACCGGTCAGGTAGAACCACATCAGCAGGATGATGACGCCGCCCAGGCTGCCGTAGGTCTCGTTGTAGCTGCCGAAGTTCTGCACGTAGTAGGAGAAGCCCCAGCTCGCCAGCAGCCAGATCACGATCGCCACCGCCGAACCCCAGCTCACCCACCTCGCTCGCGGGCTGCGGCGGTCCGGTCCCATCCGGTACACCACGCCGAGCGCCGCCATCAGCAGCAGCACCAGCACCGGCCAGCGCAAGATGTCGATGAGCACACGCGTGGTGCCCTCGAGGCCGACCAGGCCCATGACCGACGGCAGCACGGCCACCAGGGTCACGGCGAGCAGGAAGAAGACGATCGCACCCAGGGCGAACACGAACGCCAGAGCGCGCTGCTTGAAGAAGTTGCGCGTCTCCTGCTCGTCGTACACGATGTTGATCGACTTGATCAGGTTCAGCACCCCGGTCGATGCGGTCCAGAGGGCGGCCAGCAGCGAGAGCACCAGACCCCAGGTGAGCGCCCGCGAGGATGAGGTGACGATCGACGTGAGCTGCTCGTTCACCACCTGGGCGGTTCCGCCCGAGACGCTGCCGAACACCGACTGGATCTGCTCGCGGACGGTGGCCGGATCGGCCAGCAGGCCGTAGATCGTGACGGCTGCGATGAGCGTGGGAAAGATGGCGAGCAGGCCGTAGAATGCGAGTCCCGCGGCGAGCAGCGGCACGTGATCGTCGCCCACTTCCTTCCAGATGCGCTTGCCGATCTGCTTCCAGCCGTCCCGGGGGATCCGGCGAGGACTGGTCGCGTCATGACCCGGCCACAGGGTGGCGTCGCCGTCGGGCATGGGCGTCTCCTTCGCGGGGATCGTCGGCCGCGGGACCGATCGCGGCGTCGCGCGCTGCGCGGGGCCGGCGCCGGTCAACGGCGGCGCTACTCGTGATCGCGCTTCCGGCCGAACGTCTCCTTGGCCTTCTCGTTGGCCTTGTTGATGCCTTCCTTCGCCTTGCCTGCGGCGCGGTCGGACTTGCCTTCACGCTCCATTTCCTTGTCGCCCGTCGCCTTGCCCAGGCTCTCCTTGGCCTTGCCCTTCGCCTTGTCGCTGTGCTCGCCCATGTCGATCCTCCCTGCGTTCTCCGCCTGCAGACCAGTCGCCGCCTGCGGTCAGCGGCAGCGGCCGCGGCCGCGGTCGCCTGGTCCGCCTGGCCAATCGCGATGACACGGGGCCATGCCCGGCCATCACCAAGAAAGTCGGGTGCGGGAGGCGGTCGCCATCGGGAGGCCTCCCACGCGCCGGCAGGATCCCCCGGGGGGGCCCTGGGGAGAGCGCCCTCGCTGGCGGTGGCGCCGGCCGGTGGACGGCGGAGGCGTCATGAAGCCGTGCCAGTCCCGCGCCCTGGCACGTGCGTCGCGCCTGCGGGCCATGCGGCGCGCTTGCAAGCCATCATGCGGCCATGCTACACGTCCACCCCGAAGACCTGCCGCACCAGCACGCCGATGCCGAAGCTGAGCGTCGCCACCCCGAGGCTGATGCCCGCCATCTCCAGGAATCGCTTGCGGAAGCTGTAATCCTTGGCGACCGAGAGGTAGAAGTTGTAGACGACGATGATCAGCATCGCGATGCAGAGCGTCACGGCGAGGCAGACCAGGTAGTGATCGAAGATGAAGTAGGGCATCACCAGCAGCGCCACCGTCACGATGTAGGCGATGCCGGTGAAGAGCGCCGCGCGGCCGGCGCTCTCGCTGCCCTCCGCACGGGTGGAGAGATACTCGCTGGCGGCCATCGAGAGCGACGCCGCCACGCCTGTGATCAATCCCGTCACGCCGATCAGGCGGGTGTCCTGGAACGCGAACGAGAGCCCGGCCAGGACGCCGGTCAACTCCACGAGGGCATCATTGAGTCCGAGCACCACCGAGCCGATGTTGTCGAGCAGCGGATCCTGCAGCATGCCCAGCAGTTCGTGCTCGTGCTCCTCCTCGTCGCGCAGCATCTTCTCGGCCTCGGGATGGGTGGGCGCCAGCCCCCGGTAGATGTCCTGCACCTCGCGCTCCGCCTTCTCCATCAGCCGCAGGCCGAACGTCAGCCCGAACACCCGCGCCAGCGCCGTGAACAAGACCACCTTCCAGTGGGAAACACGCAGCTTGCGTCCGGTGACCCCCTCCCAGGTCCGGTAGTGCTCGAGCTCGGTGGCGGCGATCCGCCCGAGGATCCGCCGGTTCTCCTCCGTGCGCGCGCGCCGGGCCAACCGGGAGTAGACCCGGTAGCCGGTGAGTTCGTCGCGCTGCGCGGTCATCAGAATGCGGTAGAGCTGCGGATCCATGCGCGTGGCCATGGTGCTCCTTCCGGGCGGGCGTCCGGCGCCTGTGGGCCACAGGGACGTTCGCTCCAGCCGGTCGACCACGCAAGGTGGGCCGGGGCGACGAGCATGCCGGAGCGTCGTATGTTGACTCTGGGAGTTGAAGACGATCACTTCGGAGATCACCAGCTCGACTGGACGCGAGAGGGCGACGCATGAAGATCGGGCTCGTGCTCGGCGGAGGCGGCGCGCGCAGTCTGACCCAGATCGGGGTCCTGCAGGCGATGGAGGAGCGTGGTATCGAGGCGGAAGTCGTGGTCGGCTGTTCGACCGGAGGGGTGATCGGCGCGCTGCACGCCGCCGGTCACGACTGGCGGTCCATTCATGACGTCTTCGCCGACTTCACCACCGGCGGCCTCTTGCAGCGCAGCCGCAACTGGCTGCTGCGCGAAAACAAGCTCACCGAGATCCTCGCTGGACGGGTACCCGCCGCCTTCGCCGACCTCGACCTGCCGCTGGCCGTGGTGGCGGTGGATCTGCAGGAGGGCATACGGGTGGTGATCCGGGAGGGCGATCTGATCAGCGCCTTGCGGGCGACCATCGCGCTTCCCGGCATCATGAAGCCGACCGAGCGTGCCGGCCGCGTCCTGGTGGACGGCGCCGTCCTCGACCCCCTGCCGGTGGGAGTGGCGCGGGCCATGACGAACCTGCCCGTGCTGGCCGCGGAGGTGGCGCCGCCCGCCGACCGGCACGTGCAGATCGAAGAGAGCTTCCTGGGGCGTCTGGCGGCCACCATGCGGGGGAAAGCGCGACCGCTCATCGTGGAGCTGCTGCTGAAGTCGTACCAGATCCCCACGGCCGCGCTGGGGCGAGTTCGCTTGGCCCTCGAGCCTCCCGACCTCCTGGTGCGCCCGCACCTGAGCGCGGAGTTCACCACCGAACAGTTCGAACGGCTGGACGAGGCCGTCGACGCGGGCTACCGCGCCGCCACCGAGGTCTTCGAGCGCCACCAGGAGTTGCTGGCCCGGCGGCACGGCCACGTTCCCCGATCCGGTCGACGGTTGATCCGTTGATCCGGCTCGTTCATGCCGGGCCGAGCGTCCGCTCGAACAGGTGCGGAACGTGCCGCAGCTGGTGAGCCAGATCGAAGCAGCGGTCGAGGGTGTCGGCGTCGAGGTGCCGGGCGATATCGGGGTCTTCGCCCAGCGCCCGGCGGAACGGAACGTCCTCTGCCCACACGCGCATGGCCGCGCGCTGCACCCAGCCGTAGGCCTCCTCGCGACTCAGACCCGCCTCGGTCAGCGCCAGCAGCACACCCTCGCTGAAGACCATGCCGCGCACCTTCTCCAGGTTGCGCTGCATGTGGTCCGGAAAAACCACGAGTCCGCGAACAACCCGCGTCATCTGCTGCAGCATGTGGTGCAGCGTGTGGCAGGCGTCGGGGAAGATGATGCGCTCGACCGAGCTGTGGCTGATGTCGCGCTCATGCCAGAGCGCCACGTTCTCGGTGGCGGTATGCGCATAGCCGCGCAGCAGGCGGGCCATCCCCGTGATCTTCTCGCAGACGATCGGGTTCTTCTTGTGCGGCATGGCGCTGGAGCCCTTCTGACCCTTGCCGAACGGCTCCTCCACCTCGTGCACGTCGGTGCGCTGGAGGTTGCGGAACTCCACGGCCATCTGCTCGAGCGTGGCGCCCAGGAGCGACACGGCGCACAGGAAGGCCGCATGCCGGTCACGCTGGAGGACCTGGGTGGAGACCGCAGCGTGCTCGAGACCCAGCCGCCGGCACGTCTCCACTTCCACCGCCGGGTCGAGCTGCGCGTGAGTGCCCACCGCACCGGAGATCTGCCCGTGGCGACACTCGCCGATGCCGGCGTCGAGCCGCGCCAGCCCCCGCCGCAGCGCCGACCAGTAGACCAGCAGCTTGAGCCCGAACGTGGTGGGTTGCGCGTGGATGCCGTGGCTGCGCCCCACCATCACCGTGTCGCGGTGCTCCCGCGCGCGATCCTCCACCGCCTGCAGCAGTTCCACCGTGGCGGCGCGCAGCACCTCGCCCGCGCGGACGATCTGCAGGGCGAACGCCGTGTCCAGCAGATCGCTGCTCGTCATCCCCTGGTGGACGTACCGGCTGGCGGGCCCCACGTGCTCGGCCAGGTTGGTGAGAAACGCGATCACGTCGTGCTGCACGGTCCGCTCGATCTCGAGCACCCGCTCGGTCTCGAAACGCGCCCGCGCCCGGATCTCCCGCGCCGCGTCCTGCGGGATCTCGCCGCGTTCCGCGCGCACCTCGCAGACCGTGACCTCGATCTCCTGCCACAGCTCGAGCCGGGCGGTGTCGGACCAGATAGCCGTCATCTCCGGGGTGGCGTAACGGTCGATCATCTGCGGCCTGCCCTCCCACTCGTCGCGTGCGCGTCCTGCTCCGTATCGGTCCGGAATCCCGGATTCCGGGATGCCCAGGCAGGATCGTTCACGGGTGCGCCCGGTGCAAGGTCTGTCCGCAGGGAGATCCGACTGGCCTACCAGGCGTAGATCCGCCAGGCACCCGGACGGGGCTCGGCTTCCCTGACCCGGTAGCCGAGATCGCGCAGAAGCGCCATCAGACGCGGGTGCTGCCACTCGCCCCGGTGGTCGTGGTGGTAGGAAGAGACGGTCCAGCGCGGCCTCCTGTGATTTCCCGCCCCCTGGTTCGTCATCACCGATGGACAGGTCCCACGCCGGCACCAGTGGACAGGCCTCCGCCGGCACGGGCCGCGCCGCTGACGACATCGAAACCGACGGAGGTCCTCATGGTCGCGAAATCAGCAGTCCTGGGCCTGCTCTGCATCGCCTTGACCTGGCCCGCCATCGCCTCCGGGCAGACGACCGGCCCGGTCGTCACCTGGGGCAGCCAGCGGATCGTCGAGCAGGACGCGCTCCAGGATCTCCAGGCCGTCGCCGCGGGCGGCTTCCACACGCTCGTCCTGAAGAACGACGGCACGGTCGCGGCCTGGGGTCGGGACGAGGAGGGGCAGTGCGTCCTGCCCTCGCCGAACGCCGGTTTCGTCGCGATCGACGCCGGCCACCTGTTCAGCCTCGCCTTGAGGGCCGACGGCTCGGTCGCCGCCTGGGGACGCAACACCAGCGGCCAGTGCACGGTGCCGGACCCCGTCGGGGGCTTCGTCGCGATCGCCGCCGGCACCAACCATGCCCTGGCGCTGCGTCCGGACAGCTCGCTCGTCGCCTGGGGCGCGAACACCTGGGGACAGTGCGACATCCCGAGCCCCAACGGGGGGTTCGTCGCAATCTCGGCCGGAGAACGCCACAGCATGGCGCTGAGAGCCGACGGCACGATCGCGTTGTGGGGGGACAACACCTATGACCAGTGCCAGGGGCCGGACATCAATGCCGGCTTCGTCGCGATCGCCGCCGGCGACCTGCACAACATCGCCCTGAAGGAGGACGGCAGCGTCCGGCTCTGGGGCTTCGATCTGGAGGGGCAGTGCACGGCGCCGGTACCGAACTCCGGCTTCGTCGCCGTCGGAGCCGGCTACAAGCACAGCATGGCCTGGCGATTGGACGGCACCCTCGAGGTCTGGGGCTGGGACCAGTACGGGGCCTGCCAGATCCCGCCGTCTGAGACGACCTTCACGAGCGCGGACGGAGGATACGGCCACACCGTCGCTCTGCGCCCTGACGGCACGGTCGCCATGTGGGGCCAGAACTTCAGCGGCCAGTGCTACATCGGCGCCCCGAACGAGGGATTTCTCTCGGTCGTCGCGGACGAGAGCTACGCGATCGCGGTGAGCGCGGGCGGTTCCCTGGTCGCCTGGGGCCACGACCTGTTCGGGCGAACCGTGGTGCCGGAGCCGAACGCGGGCTTCGTCCGCGTCGACGGCAGCAGCCATCACGTCCTGGGGCTGAAGGCCGACGGGTCGATCGTCGCCTGGGGCGACAACTATCGCGAGCCGTGCGACGTCCCCGAGCCGAACGCCGACTTCATCCAGGTGGCCGCGGCTCTGGGCCGCAGCCTGGGCATGAAGTCCGACGGAACGCTGGTCGCCTGGGGCGACACCACCTCCGGCCTGGCGGTGGTGCCGGAGCCCAACGCCGATTTCGTGTCGATCGCCTGCGGCGGTGGGCACAACGTGGCGCTGAGGGCCGAGGGCTCGGTCGTCGCCTGGGGCGACAACTACTACGGTCAGTGCGTGCTGCCGGTGCCGAACACGGACTTCGTGGCGATCGCCGCCGGCAGCAACCACAGCCTCGGCTTGAAGTCGGACGGTTCGATCGTCGGCTGGGGATACAACAATGTCGGGCAGTGCGACCCGCCGGCTCCCAACAGCGGGTTCGTCGCCGTCAGCGCCAGCCAGTACCACAGCCTGGGCCTGAAGGAGGACGGATCGATCGTCTGCTGGGGCTGGACCAACAGGGGGCAGGGCGACGTGCCGGAACCCAACTCGGGATTTCTGGCGCTCTCCGCCGGACTGTACCATACCGCCGCGATCCGCGGACCGGCTTCGCCATCGGCGGTCGAGCCCCCGCCGGCGGGAGCCGGGCCGTGGGCCCCGGCGTTCGTTGGCCTCGGCCTGGCGCCCAACCCGTTCAACCCCACCACCGAGTTCCGGTTCGACGTCCTGCGGCCGGGCGAGGTTTCGCTGGAGGTCCACGACCTGCGCGGCCGGCGGCTCGTGCAGCAGCCGCTCGGCTCATTGCTCGCCGGTGAACACCGGGTGCGCTGGGATGGCCGCGACGCCCAGGGCCGGAACCTGGCCTCGGGGATCTACTACCTGCGGCTGACCGGGAGTGCGGGGGTGTCGTCGTCGATCGCGGCCGTTTTGGTCCGTTGACAGCGGCGATTCGGTCGATGGGCGGCCGAGTTGCGGATACCTGAACCGATACGGAGGCATACCATGCCATGGAGCAATCTGGTCGTTCTGGTCGCCGTGCTTCTGTCGGCGGCCCTTTTGCCCGGCTGCGGGGATGAGCCCGCGTCGCCGGGCCTGCAGACCGCCCTCACCGACGCCGACATCAAGTCGAGGGTGGCGACCGCCGACGGGCAGGAGCCAGCCAGCGTCTTTCCCGCGGTGGTCCCTCTGCCCGACGGATTCCATCCCGAGGGGATCGCCGGCGGCCGCGGCACGACCTTCTACGTGGGCTCGATCGCCGGCGGCGCGATCTACCGCGGCGACCTGAGGACCGGCGAGGGCGAACTCCTGGTGGCCCCTCGTCCCGATCGCGTCGCGGTCGGTCTGTCCTTCGATCAGCGGAGCGCGTGCCTCTTCGTCGCGGGCGGTCCGCTCGGATCCGGGCATGTCTACGACACCAAGACCGGGGTCTGCCTCGCCGACTTCCAGTTCGCCAGCGGGGACGTCTTTATCAACGACGTGGCGGTGACCCGCACCGCGGCCTGGTTCACCGATTCGTCCCGTCCGGTGCTGTACCGCGTCCCGCTGGACGCCGCTGGCGGTCTGCCGCAGCCGGCCGGCTTCGAGGTGGTCCCGCTCGGGGGCGACTTCACGATGACGAGCGACTGTCCGGGCTTCCCCTTTCCGATCAACGCCAACGGTATCGACGCGACGGCGGACGGCGCCTCGCTGGTCGTGGTGAACATGTGCCTGGGCACGCTCTACCGGGTGGACCCGTCCACCGGGATGGCGACCTCGATCGACCTCGGCGGCGAGAGCCTTCCCTTCGGCGACGGCATCCTGCTCGACGGCCACACGCTCTATGTCGTGCAGAATCTCCTGAACCAGATCGCCGTGGTCGAACTCGCTCCCGACCTCGCGTCCGGTCGTCTCGCCGGCAGCATCACGAGTCCGCTGTTCCGGATCCCGACGACGATCACCGGGTTCGGCGACCGACTGTACGCGGTGAACGGCCGCTTCGACGTGGCTCCGCCCATGCCGCCCTTCGACCCGACGATCGAGTTCGATGTGGTCGGCACCGCGAAGCGGGCCGACTGAGCCTCGGCCGGCGTCACTCCGTCCAGGCCCCCGGTTCGCACGAGCCGGGGGCCGAAACGTTCGCCTCGCGCACGAACTCCGTCGCGGCCATTGCGGCCGGGCAGCCCTCCTTCCCGGGGGCGCGCAGGTCGCATTCGGTCGCACGGATGCAGGATGCCACCGCCGCCATTCCCGGTTTGCCGCTTCGGTTCTTGACTTAGGAATTCATCTTCAAATAGGCTATGCGTCCGCTCGGGGGGGGCGGATGCCGTCCGGCGCGATGCGGGGGAACGCGGACGCACATCCAATCACGACACGAGACAGGGCCCGCCTCGGAGCCGCTCGAAAGACCATCTCCGACGCCATCGCCGATTCCCGCTGACCAGGGAATCGCCCGTTCCCATGCCCTCACGAAGGGAGCGACCGTGAAAATCGCACTGATCTCCATCCTCTGCTTGCTGGGCCTGTCCGGCCCGACTCTCGCGTCGACCTTCTTCCCCGAGGACGGCACCGGTGTCACACCGGCGGTCCTGGACCTGCTCGCCAAGGCCGAGCCCGGCAAGGACTACATCCTGCTGGACGACATGGCCTTCCGGGTGGACAAACTGACCAAGAGCGGCTTCACCGGCACCCGCTGGACCGACGGCAACGTCTTCTACGAGTTCGACGGCGCCCTGGAGCAGTGGCAGCGCGACAACTGGCTTGCGGCCGCCCAGCATTGGGCCTGCGTGGCGGGCCTGAACTTCGTCGAGCGCACCGACCAGAGCGACTTCATCCACGTCTTCACCGGCGACGGCAACTGGTCCTTCGTCGGCATGCAGGGCGGGCCCCAGAACCTGAGCATCGTCAGCTGGAACGCCATCTTCACCATCGCCCACGAGATCGCCCACGCCCTCGGGCAGATCCACGAGCACTCGCGCGCCGGCCGCGATACCTGGGTCACGATGCGCCTGGACCGGGTCTGTCAGGACTGCTGCAGCGGCGGTTCCTGCAACCACAACTTCGAGGAGCGCGCCAGCGAGAACTACGGCGATTACGACTTCGATTCCGTCATGCACTACGGCCAGTGCGGCTTCTCCACCTGCGCCGACTGCGGCGCCGACCCGGACAACTGCCGCACCATCGAGGTCAATTCCCCCTGGGACGTCGCCTGGCAGAACGCGATCGGTCAGCGCAATCACCTCAGCGCCGCCGACATGGCCGGCATGGCCGCCCGCTACGGGCCCACCTTCAACAGCCCGCCCCTGGCCGTGACGCGGGGCTATGCGGCGCATCCCGACCAGGGCTGCTGCCTGGCCGTCGACGTCGCCGACATCGACGGCGGCTCCACCGATCCAGATGGTGCCGGCGACATCGCCTCGATCTGCATCACCGCCGTCGACGGCGCGGACGTCGGCTGCGTGCAGCAGTACGAGGTCTGCGGGCTGGGCACTTACATCTTCACCCTGACGATCACCGACCAGTGCGGCGAGACGAGCAGCGAGGACGCCGCCGTCGAACTCCTGGACCAGGCCCCGGTTGCCGTGAGCCAGCCCTTCGCGGCCGAGGCAGACGAACATTGCTGCATCGTGGTCGATCTAGCCGACATCGACGGTGGCTCCTACGATCCCGACGGCGCTTCGGACATCGTCACCACACAGATCACGGCCGTCGACGGAATGCCGGTCGTTCCCGGCGAGACCGTGGAGGTCTGCGGTGTGGGCTCGCACGAGGTGAGGATCACCATCACCGACATCTGCGGCTTGATGGACTCCTGCGAAGCGCCGGTCGAGGTGATCGACGTCACGCCGCCCTCGATCCTGGTCGAGGTCGACCGCGACGTCCTCTGGCCGCCCAATCACAAGATGGTGCCGATCACGGCCACGGTGACGGTCGAGGACAGCTGCGATCCCGACCCGGTGATCCAGCTGGTCAGCGTCACCTGCAACGAACCCGACAACGACGGCGGTGACGGAGACACCACCGAAGACATCGTCATCCTGCCCGGCGGGAACTTCCTGCTGCGCTCCGAGCGCTCCGGAGGAGGCGATGGACGCATCTACACGATCACCTACATGGTCACCGACGACTCCAACAACACGAACCAGAGTTCGGCCGAGGTCCGCGTACCCCACGACCAGGAGGGCTGGGCTCTCGCCTCGACCGGCCTCGACCCGGCCCACGGCGGCTTCGAACCGACCCGACGGCAGTTCATGCTCATCGTGCCGTCGCAGCCGCCGGACATCACCTACGACGCCGAAGGCAACCGGATCGTCCTGCGCGAAGCCTTCGACGCGACGAGGGTCGACGCCGCGCGGGTCTACGTCGGCAACACCTCCGGTGTGGCGCGCCCGCTGGAGAGCTCGGCCATGGACGCGACCGGCGACGGCCGCGAGGATCTGGCCGTGACCTACTCGGTCCGGGAAGTCGAGCGGATCATCGGCACGCCCCTAGCGGGCGACGACGACGCCATCTCGCTCGACGATGGGAGCGAACCGGTCGGTCTCCACTATCGGGGCGCCGACGGAACCGACTACCTGGTGGAGGACATCTTCACGCTCGAGCGCCTCGAGTCGCCGCCGCTCGGCAAGGACCCGCACCGCGGGGAAGGTCCGGGCGACAAGGGGCGCGAGCTGCCGGCGGTCCGGACGGGCCTGCTGGCCGTCTACCCGAATCCCTTCAACCCCACCACGACCGTCGAGCTGGGCCTGGCCCGGGACGAGCGCGTCCTGGTGCGGATCTTCGACGCTCGGGGTCATCTGGTGCGGGTGCTGGCGGATGAGTTGATGACGTCCGGTCGTCACCAGGTCTCCTGGGACGGGCGGGACCGGCTGGGTGGGCGGGCCATGGCCGGCGTCTACTTCGTCCACTTCCGAGCCGGCGCGGAGGAATCAGCCGCGAAGATCGTGATGATCAAGTGATTTGGAACGGCTAGTCAAGTAGGCACAGATCTGTTCCTGAGCCCCGGCCCTGCCGGGGCTCTACTTCTTTGATCGGAGGAGAGAGGCAAGGTCGACGGTCCGGGAC